>NC_005027.1:0-634375 GCF_000196115.1 Rhodopirellula baltica SH 1 | reverse complement strand
CCGCGGGCCGAACAGAACTCAGGCGAGGCCTTCGCGTTTGATGATGACATCCGCACCGGGAGTCAGACGACGCAGCTTGCGGGCGGCTTCGGTCTTTTCCATCGTGCCGGCTTTGACGCGTTGCAACAGGTTGATGGTTTTTTTGCGACGAGCTCGCAGACGAGAAATTTCGCGACGACGTTCGGTTCCTGCCATGAGGATCAATTCCGTTGTGATGAAAGGTGTTTCTGAAATACGGTCCAGTGAGGGCCCCGAGATAAGGGACCGCCTACCCGGACCGCCAGGCGAATCCCGCATTATCGCGCTCGATGGTCAATGCGAAAGGGGTCAATCGGCGGAATCACCGGCTATCATTGGCGTTGTGTCCCTCCCACCCCGATCTCCCCACCTTTCGACGAGCCCTACCGCATGAATCTTTCGCGACAACTTCCTCTTGATCGAAGCAGGCAGACATACCGGAGGGCTCGCGCCCTTCCACTAAAATCCCCAGCGATTGACGGCCAATTGATAGCGGCTGGGCGCGAGCCCTCCGGTTCCCCGTCACCGAAGCCGCGGCGAACCACGCTCGCCCTGCTAGCCACCATTCTGCTCACGGCGTCACAACTCTCACCGACGTTCGCGGCCGATCCCGCTGCCGGAACACCTCGTGACACACCGGCTGGGGCGGAATCTTTGCTGGAGGGAAACCTGGCGGATTCCTGGGAAGGCAGCCTGGATGATTGGACACTGGAGAATGGCGTCTTGATCGGAACAACGGACGGCTCGGTGAAGGTCAATCGCTTCATCACATCGAAAATCGCACCGGTCGAGGACTTTGAACTGGAAGTCGACGTCTGGGTCAGTGCTCGCGGCAACAGCGGTATCCAGTACCGCAGCGAGGTCCGAGAAGACCTGGGGCCGAACGTGATGGTTGGCTACCAATGCGATGTCGTCGCGGCGACTCCGAAATACAACGGCATGCTGTACGAGGAACGCGGCCGCCGCATCTTGTGTCACACCGCCGAAAAAGTCGTCACCGATGCTGACGGGCAAGGCTGGGTCGTGGAATCGTCCGAGCCGCCGAAATTCGCCCCGGAAGCCTGGCACCGATACAAAGTCCGCGTGGTCGGCAACCATCACCAACACTGGATCGATGGACAAAAAACCGCCGAGCACTTTGATTTGGATCCCAACGGCCGCTCGCTCTCCGGTCGCATCGGCGTGCAAGTTCACGTGGGTCCGCCGATGGAAATTCGTTATCGCAATTTCTTTGTCAAACGCCTGACTCCCACAACGCCTCCCAGTGACTCGATGGAAATTCCAGCCGACGCGAAAAAGATTGTGCCGCAGGGTGGATGGAAGAACGCTGGCAAGCGAGACGCCAATCACAAGCTGGTAAAAGCGGAATTGCCCGGCACACGCAAAGTCCACCGGGCTGGACCGATCTGGTTGGCCGGGCAACCAACCGCGGAAGGATTGGCGGCCGCGAAGAAGGCGGGCGTCAAGCGAGTGATCACGCTACGAAGCGAGCGCGAATTGGACTTCGACGATGAAGCTCTGGTGAAAAACGCCGGCCTGGAATTCCATGCGATTCGTTTCGGCGGCCACCAGCAATTGACCGACGAGAAAATCCACGCGGTTTGCCAACTGCTTCAGGCGGCCGACCCGGACAACCAAGCTCTTTTGCATTGTGCGTCGGCGAACCGAGTCGGTGCGATCTGGATCGCTTACCGAGTCCTGGATGGCCGCCAAACACTGGAAAATGCCATCCAAGAAGGCAAGCAAGTCGGATTGCTGGATCCGGACTTGGAAAAGGCCGCGGTCGAGTACGTGAAGCAGCGAAAACGCTGATCCGCGAGCAGTGGAAAGCCCGAAAGGCTGAGCTCTTTACCCGCCGTGACCAAACGTGTCACGGCGGTGGCGATGATATCAACATCGAAGTTTGATTCACCGCCGCCCCGTTCTTTCGGACCGCTTTCCATGTCAGTCGCAACGCTTTCACCCGCCACATTCGACGCCAGCGAACAAGCCACCACCGCGTTCGCTCCTTCCGGTGAAACGTTCGCTCGATCCCACGGCCGAGTTTGCGATCGAGCCAATTCCAAGTGGAGCCCCGCGAAAGTCTTGCGAGCCGCGATGGCGGACAGCGACCGATTCGTCGTGCAATTGGACTATGTCGATTCCAAGGGCAAGCGAACTCGCCGAACCGTCAGCCCCATCCGATTCGCGGCCTCCGACCGTTTTCTCGGCCTGTGCCTGTGCCGCGAAGAGCCTCGTCAATTCCATCTTTCACGCTGCAGCAATTTCCAATTGCTCGACGCGGACGACGTGATCATGCCCGTCGAAATGGTTGAACTGGACTGATCGAACTGGCCAGCTTCGGCAGCTCGACGCGATTTGTGGCTTTGGATCGACGGAGCGATCCGAAGCCAATGACGTAGGACAGGTCACAACTGGGATTGGTCAACGGCCGACCAATGACGGGCTCGCGAGGCCCGTGGACCGCTCGCAACGCCTCCCTCCCCTTCAAGCATTGCACACGGTCGCCAGTTGCGACCTGGCCTACAGATTCGACGCTTCCCCGCAAATTTCCAAATGCAAATCGCAAATCGTTCGCCTCGCTGAACATCAGCCGCATGGCGTTAGCCACGGTTCTTGCCCTGAACATCAGCCGCATGGCGTTAGCCACGGTTTTCGCTCTGAACATCAGCCGCATGGCGTTAGCCCAATGGCGCTTACTTCCCCAATCCACCCTCCCCCTGGGAGGGTCGAGCGAAGCGAGGGGAGGGCTACACACCGGTTTTTAGGTTCGCCCTCCCCGGCCCGAAGCGGGCCGACCCTCCCTGAGGGAGGGTGAAGTAAGTGCCAATTGGCGTTAACCACGGTTCGTCGCCCTGAACATCAGCCGCTTGGCGTTAGCCACGGTTGTCCCCTCAAAATATCAGCCGTTTGGCGTTAGTCACGGTTCTATGCTCGAAACCGAGGCTAACGCCAACGGCTCACATCGTTGCTCTCCCCCCATCAACCCACCCAATTTCAAATTTGCAATGTCCACTTTGCAATTTGCAATCGACCCGAACCCGCCCCGCCACCCAAGTCTGTAGACGATTCCCGTCACCCGGCCTCTTGGGTTACCATTCTTCCTGCAAACTGGAACGAGCGGCGTCTTCGATGCCAATCAAGTTCCCACCCCACCTCGCCCCCGACCTTTATCCGGAGCCCCTTCGATGCAACCTTCACGCCGTGGATTCTTGAAAACCAGCGCCCTGGCAGGCGCCGTCGCTGGTTCGACCGTGACCGCCACTTCCAAGCTGATGGCGGCGGAGGAGACCAAAAAACTTCGCCTGGCAGCCATCGGCGTCGGCGGCAGTCGCGGGCGTTACAACCGCGGTGGTTCGATCGCCAACGACGCGGCCAAATACGCGACGATGGTCGCTGTTTGCGATGTCGATGACCTGCACACCGAAGAATTCAGCCAAAAGCACGGCGGCAACTTGAACAAGTATCGCGACTACCGCGAGATGCTGGAAAAGGAAAAACCCGATGTGGTCACGATCGGAACCCCAGACCACTGGCATGTGCCGATCGCGATCGCGTGTTTGCAAAGCGGTGCGGATGTCTACTGCGAAAAACCGCTGACGCTGACGATCGACGAAGGCAAACAGATTCGCAAAGTCGTCGAAGAAACCGGCCGCGTGTTCCAGGTCGGAACCCAGCAACGCAGCTCGGGTGATTTATTCCAAAAAGCGATCGCGATGGTCCAGTCGGGCTACGTCGGCGACAACGTCAACGCTTACATCGCGATCGGCGGAGCCCCTGGTGACGGACCTTTCGAAACCACGGAAGCCCCCGACGATTTGGATTGGAACCTGTGGGTCGGCCCCGCAGCCAAGGCCGACTACTGCGAAGAACGCCGCAAGTACTTCCGTTGGTTCTTTGAGTATTCCGGCGGCAAAATGACTGACTGGGGCGCTCACCACATCGACATCGCTCAGTGGGCGCTCGCTCCTGGTGAAGACGGCCCCACGACGATCAAGGGCACCGGCGAATTCCCCAAAACCGTTCCAGCCGATTTCAATTGGAACTCGTTCTTCAACGGCGAAGCCTCGCTGCCCAACGGCTACAACACCGCGACGAGCTTCAACATCGAGCTGACCTTTGACAGCGGATCAAAAATGGTCGTCACCAACCATTACAAACGAGAAGCTGAGAACATCGATTTCCCCAACGGGATCCTGTTCGAAGGCGACAAGGGTCGAATCTTCGTCAACCGCGGCAAGCTGACTGGTGCTCCGGTCGACAACTTGACCGAAGAAGACAACGCCAAGCTCGACGCGAAAATCGCTGAGCTTCGCAAAGGAAAAGCGGCGATGAGCCACATGGCCAACTTTTTTGCCTGCATTGAAGACGGCGGTCAGCCGATCTCAGACGTGTGGTCGCACCACCGCACGATGACGTCCTGTCACCTGTGCAACATTGCGTTGATGTTGGGCCGAGAATTGAAATGGGACCCGAAAGCCGAGCGATTTGTCGACGACGAGCAAGCCAATGGGCTGATGAGTCGCAAGTCGCGGGAAGGATTTTCAGCCGAAACCCACGCGGCGAGCTGAAATCCGGTCGATTCTGTGATCGATTGACTTTCATTCCTCTTGTCAAAACGGGGCCCAACGACGACACTTGCGGCCCCGTTTTCAAAATTTTGGCGTGAACACGTGAGTCCAATGGTGGACGACACGAAGGAACACGCCGCAATTCCCCGCTGCACGTCGCACTTGCAGCCTCGTTCTTGAACGAGGATTCGCTCGCGAAACGGGTCACTGAATTGGATCGCACACGGAATTTCCGTTGAGCAATCGCGTTTCAGGGACCGGTTTGGAGTCGATCAGACGCGACGTTTAGCACAACCGTGAAAGTCACGATGGCACGTTACACAGGACCAAAAGCCCGCATCAACCGCCGCCTCGGCACGATGCTTTACGAAACAGCCGGCGCAGCCCGTGCGATGGACCGTCGTCCGCAACCACCAGGGATGCACACTCGCGGTCGTCGCCCGAGTAACTACGGTGCGGCTTTGATGGAAAAGCAAAAGATCAAACACTACTACGGTTTGGGCGAACGCCAACTCCGTCGTTACTTTGAAAACGTTGGCCGTAAATCGGGCAACACCGGGGAATTGTTGTTGCTGATGTGCGAACGCCGTTTGGACAACGTTGTCCGCCGCGTTGGTTTCACCAAGACTCGCCCACAAGCTCGTCAGGGCATCACCCACGGTCACTTCCGCGTCAACGGCGTGAAGGTCACCAAGCCCGGTTACATGCTTCGCGCTGGCGACCTGATCGAAGTTCGCGGCCGCGAAAACTTGAAGAACCTGTACCGTGGTGTGATCGCCAACTCGCCACCAGACGGACTGGATTGGGTCTCGTTCGACAGCGAAACGCTGCGTGCGACCGTCCTTTCGCTGCCAGGCGCGGTTGACATCAGCCTGCCCGTCGACGCTAACAGCGTCGTCGAATTCTTGTCTCGCTAACGCGGGTCAACAACGGATTGCAACTCATCGGCCGCGTGTTCTTCACGCGGCCGTTTCCTTTCCCGAATCGTCTCTTTTTTTGCTCTGGTTTCAATCATGCACGCTCCGGTTGTCGTTCTCGGTGGTGGCCCCGGTGGATACGCGGCGGCTTTCTTGGCAGCTGACGAAGGAATGGAAGTCACAATCGTCGAAGCAGAACCTCGCCTCGGCGGGACCTGCCTGATCCGTGGCTGCATCCCCAGCAAGGCTCTTCTTCACGTCGCCAAGGTCATCAGCGAAGTCGAAGAACTGAAATCAGAGTGGGGCATCGAGTACTCGGGCGAACCCAAGATCGACGTCGACGTCGTCCGGGCTCGCAAAGACAAAGTCATCGACAACCTGACCGGCGGACTCGGCGGACTGGCCAAACGTCGCAACGTCACCGTCATCCAAGCTCGCGGTTCCTTCGTCAGCTCCAACGAACTGAAGCTCGAAGGCGACCATGAGTCGATCCCAGAAGGCGGCAAGCTAACTTTCGACAAATGCATCGTCGCAACAGGCAGCATCCCCGCGATGCCGCCCGCCTTTGACATCGGCAGCGACCGAGTCATGGACAGCACCGGTGCACTGGCACTCAAAGACATCCCGGAAACCTTGCTCGTCGTCGGTGGCGGCTACATCGGTTTGGAAATGGGAACCGTCTACGCTCACTTGGGTTCCAAGGTCAGCGTGGTTGAACTTGGCGAAGGCTTGCTGCCGGGGGCCGATCGCGACCTCGTCAAACCATTGGCCAAGAAGATCGACAAGATGTGCGACGGCCGAGTGTTCCTGAACACCAAAGTCGGCTCGCTAGCCGAAGACGGTGACAAGGTTGTGGTCAGCTTTGAAGGCCCCAGCAAGTTTGGCACCGAATCCTATGACCGAGTCCTGATCAGCATCGGCCGCCGTCCCGTCACCCGTGGACTGGGTCTGGAAAACACCAAGGTCGAAGTCAACGAACGAGGCTTCATCGTTTGCGACGAACAACAACGCACGGCCGACCCAAACATTTTGGCCATCGGTGACGTCGCCGGCGACCCAATGCTGGCTCACAAAGCCACCCACGAAGGCCGCGTCGCCGCGGAAGTCTTGGCCGGCAAAAATGTTGCCTTCGACAAAGCAGCCATCCCAGCCGTCGTGTTCACCGATCCCGAAATCGCCTGGGCCGGCCTGACCGAAGGCGAAGCCAAAGCAGCCGGCCGAAAGGTCGACGTCGAAGTCTACCCTTGGGCGGCCAGCGGTCGTGCTCAAGCCATCGGCGTGACGAACGGACTGACCAAATGGCTGGTCGATCCAGAAACCCACCGCGTGCTCGGTTGCGGCATTGTTGGAACCGGTGCTGGTGAATTGATCGCCGAAGCGGTCCTGGCAATCGAAATGGGCTGCGAAGTGACCGACATCACCGAGTCCGTTCACCCCCACCCAACGCTCAGCGAAACGTTGATGAACGCCGGCGAAGTCCACTTCGGAACCGCGACCGAGATCTACAAGCCGAAACGGAAGTAGGTCGCGGAGAGAGGAAAGTGGCTCAGGACCACAGGGCCACAGGTGGTGCCAAACATGCCACCACCAATTGCCAATTTGCATTGTTCAATTTGCAATTTGCAATCTCCCCTCCAGCCCCCGCTCGCAATCCTTTGAAACAAGCACCGGCCACGTTCTCCATGGCCGCACGACAAACCGTCCAACCGATACGGCGCGTCGCGCCGTTCACCTTCGGTGGTGATTGCTGGCTTGGTTTCTTCCGCTGCTTCGGATTCTTGGCGTCCTGGTGGAAACGCTTGGCCTGGCGAGCCAAAATGCGTGCTCCGCTTTCCGCTCACCATGGTGCCGCATGCTTGCTTGCCGACGTTTTCTTTTGGTCTCAATGGCTCTGACCCTTGGCATATTCAGCCAACTTTCCACCACGACCACACCCGCGCTTGCCAATTCCAACGAAACGTCGAAGGCACCACCGACGCCGCCAAAAACCGATCCGGCGGTCCTTTCGCTCCGCCGCCTGTTCAAGACATCCGACTTCCGATCCAAATCGCGCACGCTGACCTGGGACAATAACGAAGACATCCTGTGGGAACGCCAGTCCGGGAAAGAAGGACCGGCACTGAACCAGCTTTCTGTTCCCGATCTCGAATCCACCACCATCGTCCCTCGTGAAACCTTCTTATTACCAGCGACAGAAGCCGAGGTTGACGGCGACGCAGAATCAGCGGACTCGGAATCCGAAGAGGCCAGTCCCAAGCCGATCGAGGTCAGCCAATGGACGATTTCCGCCGACGGACGTTACTTGCTCGTGTACAACAACACCCGTCGAGTTTGGCGGCAACACACACGCGGCGATTATTGGTTGCGTGACCTCAGCGATGATTCACCAGAAGCAACATGGCGAAAGATTGGCGGCGAAGACGCTCCCGACGCCAAAACCATGTTCGCGACCTTTGCTCCTGATGGGCAATCGATCGCCTTCGTGCGTGACAACGACTTGTACCTAGAGGACTGCGAAACAGGTGATCTGCAAATGGTCGCTGGCTCGGACGACCCCAAATTAATCAGCGGAACATTTGACTGGGTTTACGAAGAGGAGCTCGGCCTGCGAAATGGATTTCGATTCAGCCCCAACAGTCAAAAGCTGGCGTTCTGGCAACTGGACAGCAACGGTGTTCCGATCCAAACGATGATCGACAACACGTCCGAGCGATACGCAAAAGCGATTGAGTTCGCTTACCCCAAAGTCGGCCAAACGAACTCCGCCGCCAAGGTCGGCGTCTGGGACCGAACCAGCAAAAAAACGGTGTGGTTGGATCTGCCCGGTGATCCACGTGAAAATTACATCGCCGCGGTTGATTGGTTGCCCAGCGAGTTCACACACGCCAACGAGCGATTGCTGATTCAGCAACTCAATCGAAAACAGAATCAGAATCACGTCTACCTCTGCGATGTCGAAACCGGTCATTGCGTCAACATTCACACGGAAGTCAGCGACGCTTGGGTGCGGCATCTTCGTGAACTGCACTGGTTGCCAGGTACCGTCTTCAAAAACGATGCGTCGGACAACTCATCGCCGCGCCTGCTGTGGTTGTCTGAACGATCAGGTTGGCAACACATCGAAGCCATTGAAATCCCTGCCCCTGATTCCCTCGAAGAAGAATCCAATCTGCCTTCACGAATCACGCCGGTGACGGGTGGCTCGTGGGATGTGATCTCGATTGCGGCCGTCGCGAAGGACGGCAGCCACATCGACTTCATCGCGTCGCCAGAGCAGCCTTCCCAAAGGGCACTTTATCGCGTGTCGCTCGAGCAAGGCTTGAGCGGGCAACTGGCGACGACACCCGAGCGGATCTCGCCAGACGAAGGCGGCACATTTTCTTATTCGGTCAGCCCCACGGCGGATTACGCACTGGAGTCCTGGTCCGATTTC
Source organism: Rhodopirellula baltica SH 1 (assembly GCF_000196115.1). NCBI lineage: Bacteria > Pseudomonadati > Planctomycetota > Planctomycetia > Pirellulales > Pirellulaceae > Rhodopirellula > Rhodopirellula baltica. Next base: position 625,436 of record NC_005027.1, on the reverse strand, counting down.
AATTCCGCTCCGCAGCAACGGCTCGTTCAGCTCGATCCCTACAAGCGATTGAAGACGTTTGACGACAACGAGAAGCTTCATGAGAACCTCGAAAAGCTCGCTCCCGTTCACACGGAATTCGTTCGACTGCCGATTGGCGAATTCACGGATGATCCAGCGTCCAAGGACATGGAGCTGGACGTGTGGATCATGATGCCGGTGGGCGAAGGCAACTCGATCGAGAGCTTGCCGCCCAAGAGCGTTCCGTTGCTGGTGCACGTCTATGGCGAACCAGCCGGACAAACCGTACTGGACCAATACGGCGGGACGACTTATTTGTGGCACCGCCTGCTGACGCAACATGGAATTGCTGTTGCGAGCGTCGACAACCGCGGCGCCAACGCGCCCCGAGGCAAAGCGTTCCGGCAATCGATCTACAAACAAATCGGACGCATTTCGATCTCCGACCAAGCTCATGCCACGCAAGCGATGCTGAAGCATTTTGCTGCTCTCGATCCCGAGCGAGTTGGATTGTGGGGCTGGAGCGGTGGCGGGTCCTCGACACTCAACGGGCTGTTCCAATTCCCAGAGCTGTATTCGATGGGAATCGCCGTCGCTCCGGTGCCGGACCAACTGGATTACGACACGATCTACCAAGAACGCTACATGGGGCTGGTCACCGAAAACCGTGAGGCGTTCGTCCAGGGTTCACCCATCACGCACGCCAGCGGCTTGTCTGATCCTCTGCTGCTGATCCACGGGACCGCCGACGACAACGTGCACTACGCATCTTCCGCACGCCTGATCAATCGCTTGATCGCTGAGAACAAGCAGTTCCAAATGATGGCCTATCCCGGACGAACGCACTCGGTCAGCGAAGGCGAAAGCACACGCTACCACCTGCGGACCATGATGACGAACTTTATTCTTCAGCATCTGAAGTAAAGCGTCGGTGCCAACCAAATCAGCCGTCGGCCGTTAGGCCCGGTTAACACGTACTGGCTCGAGCCGCCAAGAGAAGGCCGGCGAAACGCCTCGAGCAATGCGAGCTTCCCGTCGGTGTGCCTACGGTCGCAATTGAAAAAGTTAAATTGACAATTGTAAATTGAAAAATGGTGGTTGTAGGTTCTTTGCTACCGCACCAATCAAATCAGCCGCAGGCCGTTAGGCCCGGTTAGCACGCACAAAAGAGTCTTTGGCTCTGTGAGCCACCTTGCGGTCGCCACGGTTCCCAAACACAGCCCAGCCCAATACTGACCTGCGAAACGTTCGGGGCTTCGGGGCATGTTGGCTTTCGAAAGTTTCATCCCGAAGGGATCGCAGACGGTAGCCGGTGGTTTGAACGCAGTGAACACCACCGGACTCATGCTCCCGACAATCCCCGACCCTGAAAGGGTCGAAGACTCTGCGACCCTTTCACGGTCAGCGTAAGCTTTTCATTTCCAGAGGTGCACTGCGACGCCCCCCACCACCTACAAACCAATTTCAAATTTACAATTGTCAATTTAACTTTTTCAATTCCCCAAAACCAATCAACCAGCTTCCACCCCAAATCGGTGCACGGTCGTTTCCTTCAGTTTGTCACCGGGACGCAACAGCGTGCTTTTGAAATTCGGGTGATTGCATGCATCGGGGTAATGCTGCGTTTCCAAGCAGAACGCTTCGTGCGATCTGTGTCCGGCTGACGACGCGTTGCCGCCCAGGTGATTGGCGGTGTAAAGCTGCATGCCTGGTTGAGTCGTTTCAATCTCGAACGTTCGGCCCGATTTCGGATCCACCACGCGGGCCGCTGGTCGCAGCTTGCCAGGTTCTCCCGCGACGACGTAGCAGTGGTCGTAGCCCTTGGTGGCGGGCAGTTGATCGATGCGTTTGCCGAAGGTTTCAGGATGCAAGAAATCGAAAGGCGTTCCCTCGACCGACGAGGTCGTTCCAGTTGGAATCAAGTCCTCGTCGACGTCCAAGGTTTCGTTGCAGTGAAGCAGCGCGACGTGATCATGGATGGAGCTTGCTCCGCCGTCACCAGGTGCGATGCCGGCCAAGTTCCAATAGCTGTGGTTGGTCAAGTTCACATGGGTCGGCTTGGTCGTCGTCGCAGTGAACTCGATCGTCAATTCGCTGGCATCGTTCCAGCGGTACTCCGCCGTCACAGTCACTTCACCCGGGAAACCTTCGTCTCCGTCCGGGCTGACCAAGCTGTACCGAACACCAATCTCCGGATTGCCGTTGGCATCTTTGCCGGAGATCAAATCGGCGTCCCACCACTTGTGTGAGAAATTGACTTTGCCGCCGTGCAAGCAATGCTTGCCATGATTGACGGTGACCTGATAGGTCTCCCCATCGATCTCGAATTTCGCCAAACCGATGCGGTTGCAGAACCGACCGATCGAGCTCCCGAAACCCGGGTGCGAATCCAGGTAGCGATCAATCGAGTCGAACACCATATTCACGTTCGCCAGTTTGCCGTCGCGATCAGGGACCTCGACTTCCAGCAGCGATGCTCCCCAGTTCATGACCGATACACGATGGCCGTGCGAATTGGTCAGCGTGATTTTCTGGACCGGTTTCCCGTCCTTGGTTTGGCCGAATGGAGTCGTGACGAGGCTCATAAATCGCTGCAAAAGGTGAAAGGAAACGGATCGGGATCGCGAATTCGCGGGCTCTGTAGACTGTCATTTTCGCGAGCCTTACGCAAGGTGCGAATGGATTGGCCCGGGCTTGGTTTGCTATGGCATCGCGATTGGTCGGGCCGGGTGAATTGCAAATTGCAAAATGAACAATGCAAATTGAGAGATTGCAATCCGGAAGAAAACCTCACCTGTGGCCCTGAGTCTCTGAGCCTCTTTCCACTCTTCCTAATGCTGCGGTCGCAACTTCCATGCGATCATGACGGATGCCAACGCGATGATTAGCAAACTGCACGCGAAGTATCCAAACACCAGAATGGGCTCACCCGGATAAGGCTGGTCGCCTCTCATCAAGATCGAATCCATCGGCAACGAAAACAACGCCGAAAAGGGACTGGCCACTCCCGTCCATTCGATCCACTGCTGAACGGTCGATGACAATCCCAACGTAGACGCCAACACACGGGCGCCTGGCGGAACGACATACAACACGATCAGCGCCACATAGGTGGTCATCAACGCCATCGAAGTTCGTTCTTGGTACAACGACGCGGTCATCGCGATGACAGCATTGACGACGCTGACAACAACCGGAATCGCAAACATGCCGACAATCAAAAACCAACTGGAATAGAAGTCGGTGTTCAGCCCCACGCCCAGCAACATCGGCCAAACCAGGAAGCTTGTCAGGACGAAGGCAACTCGAAAGCCCACCACGAACTTGCCCCAAAAAATCTTCCACGGCGACAACGTTGTCGTCATCAGCAAATCCAGCGTTTGCCGTTCACGCTCGCTGGTCATCGTCCCGGCGAGGAACACCGGCCCGACCAACATGTTGAACACAATCACATAAACCGCGAACCACGGCGCGTGGGGCGTTTGCCAAAACAACAATGCCCCCATCAACGGGATCGCGAGCAAGATGCTGATCTGAATTACCAGCCTCAGCATCAACGTGCCCTGACTGAAGATCTCGCCATGGATCTCTTTGTCATAAACCGGATTGGCACCGTCGGCCATCAACGTTTCCCGACGCGGCGGCGCGAACAAGCGGTCCGGGAATTGATCGGGCTGGATCACCAAACCAACCGCTTCGGCGGCTTCTTGTTCGAGATCGATCACCTCTTTGCCTTCGCTGCCCACATCCGGCGGGTACAACATTCGCGACGCCGCCGCGGCGCACATCAACGTGACGGCCGCCAAAGCAAACGCGGGCACGACCAGCACAACCACCTTGAGCCGCAGCAAACCGTCGCCTGCCAGCGTTTGCCACATTAAGACACCGCCAATCACAAGCGGCAAAATCAGCAAGTAGCTGACGACGAGTGAGTTGCTAGTTCGCGAAAAATAGCTGCTGCAGAATACGCCGATGGCGCCGAACAGAATCACGGAGACGAACAGCCCCAGATACGCTGCCGCAACTTCGTAAACGCTGACTCCACCAAGTGGCAAGAACAGCACGATGATCGGCAGTGATGCGACGATCAACAAAGCCAAATGGGTGAGCGCGGCAACCAATTTACCCAGGACGATGGCGCCGGGTTTCAGCGGACTGGCGAGCAACATCTCGTAAGTCTGACGCTCCTTTTCACCCGAAATCGTCCCCGCAGCAAAGCTGGGAGCCATCAACGACGCGATCACGTACTGGCCGAGAAAAAACAAATCGACCAAGCGACGTGCCGATGGTGGATCTTGACTCAAATTCAATCGCTCATCATCCGGCCAAGCCACCAACGTCACGGCGGCCAGAACCAGTTGATAGACCAACAGCAAAAGGAACGATCGATTCGTTCGCAAGTTGACCAACAACTCACGTTGCAACACCGGGTTGTTGCGAAACGCCGCGATCGGGTTGAACCGCAACGTGTTCACAACCGAAGCGACCATTGACTGCATCCACGCTGAGACCGGATTGGCTACGGTTCCATCTGCGTTTGCAACGGACGACAGCGGCGGGTCAGCGATCGGCTTGTTCAATGCAATTCTCGTTGAGTGGCGATCGACGAGGCACCGTTCGAAAAGGGGCGGTCCCGTTTTCGGACAAAGCCTAAACAATGAGCGGGTAAACAATGAGCGGGAAAGAAACGCGAGTTGCCACGAGGGCGATGCCACAACTCATGTGGCCAAATCAGAGACGTGTCTTGGATGCTTGGCCCGCTTGTTCGCAAACAAAACGGGGGACGGCAAAACCGGGCAGACGCGATTCTAACTGACTGACCAGCGCGCGACCACATTCCTGGTCGACTTCGAAATGGGCCGCCCCGCGGACTCGATCCAATTGATGCAAGTAGTACGGCATCACTCGCAAATCAATCAGCCGTCGGCACAACGATTCCAGCACGTCCACATCGTCATTCACGCCTCGCAACAGGACCGCTTGGTTCAAAACCGGAACACCGGCATCGACCAATCGCATGAGCGCCGCACCGGTCTCCGAGTCCAACTCAGCAGGATGGTTGCAATGAACGACGACCCAAGACGTCAATCGCGATGCTTGCATTCTTACAATCCAAGCGTCCGTCACACGCGAAGGAATGACGATCGGCATTCGAGTGTGCCAACGCAGACGACGCACATGCGGAATCGATTCGATCTGCTGCATCAGTTTGGCAACCGAATCATCGGTCAGCGTCAGCGGATCGCCGCCGCTAAGCAAAACTTCTTCGATCGAATCGTTCTCGCGCAGATACTTCAGTGCCAACTCCAGGTGATCACCGCGACTGCTGTTTTCGCTGTATGGAAATTCGCGACGGAAACAATAGCGACAGTGAATACCGCACGCACCGGTGGTGATCGCGAGGGCTCGACCGTGGTACTTGTGAAGCAACCCCGGCGCGACGGCGGCGTGCAAATCGCCCACCGGATCGCTGCTGAATCCGTCGGGCGAATTCGCTTCCTCGGGCAATGGAAGGACTTGTCGAAGCAGCGGATCATTCGGATCGCCCGGCTTCATCCGAGCAGCAAACTCCAGCGGCACGAAAACGGGAAAACCGTGATCTTCGGCATTGGTACCATTCGATTCGCCAGCAGACAGGTCCAAATTCAGATGCCTGCGCAGCTCACCCGCCGAGCGGATGGCCCGTTTCATCGAGCCCCGCCAATTCGCCGTTTCGTCTTGTGTTTTGCTTTGCAAGGACTCTCGATTCAACTCTTCGCGATTTTGGCCAAAAACATCGCCGGAACCTTGGTTTCTGGGCGGTTCCCCCACCGGGACAAACTCCGTTTTGGCCGCTAAACTGCCGGCACGAACGTTTCCTTCCAGGACTCGGTTCACTGATTTTTATCCGTTTGGCTTTTCCGATTGATAGTGGAGCCCACCGTGGCAACGTACAACACCAGCGATTTTCGCAAAGGACTGAAGGTTCAAATCGACGGCGAACCTTATTTGATAACCGAAATGAACTTCGTCAAACCCGGCAAGGGCAACGCGATGTACAAGTGCAAGATGAAAAACTTGATTCGCGGCACCACGCTGGACCGGACATACAAAGGCGGTGACTCACTGGAAGCTGCCGACGTGGAAACAACCACGGTGCAATTCCTGTATCGCCAAGGCCAAGACTACGTGTTCATGGACGGCACCACGTTCGAACAATACGAAGTGCCAAACGAAGTCGCTGGCGACATCTGGAAGTACCTCAAAGACGGCACCGAGTGCTCGATGACGTTGTACAACGGCGCGGCCATCATCGTCGAACCACCGCAACACGTTCAGCTGGAAGTCACCGAATGTGGCCCGGGCACCAAAGGCGATACGGCGACCAACGTTACCAAGCCAGCAATGGTGGAAACGGGAGCTGAATTCAACGTTCCTGGTTTCATCAAAGAAGGCAACATCATCAAAATCAACACGCTCAACAACGAGTACGTCGAACGCGTCAACAACTGATTTTGAGACGTTCGACCTTGTTGTTGCTGAGTTGGAACCGTTGTGATTCCATCGTGAATTCGGTCTTAGAAGGTCCCCATGGTCAACACGCTCTTCCTGCCCGAACTTCGCGAAATGCTGCAACTCGGTCAGGAAACCGATCTGCGGGAATTTTGCGTCACGCTGAATCCTGGACGCACGGCCGAGTTCATGGAAGGGTTGGAAGACGCCGAAGTTTGGGCGGTGTTGCAGTACGCCGAGCCTTATCGGCGTGCCGAGATTTTCGGGTACTTCGAAGAAAACCGAAAACTAAAAATGCTGACGCGAGAACCGGCCGATCAGGCCGCCGCGTTGGTCGAAGAAATTCCGCCCGATGACCGTGTCGACTTGATCCACGCGTTGCCCGCGGAAACGGTCGCGAACATCTTGCCGCTGTTGCCGGCAATCGACCGCCGCGACATCGAACGTTTGCGTTCGTATGTCGAAGGCACCGCCGGGTCGTTGATGACGACCGACGTCGCCAAGTTGGCCGAGCGTTTCACCGCTCGCGAGGCACTCGAAGAACTGGGACGCCGGGCCAGCGATCTCGAGACGATTTACTATCTGTATGTCGTCGACGACAACAACTTGTTGCGTGGCATCGTCTCGGCACGGCAATTGGTTTCAGCGATCAGCAACACGACCAAGACGCTTGGCGACTTGATGGAAACCGACGTCGTCGTCGCTCTGGTCAACGAAGACCAAGAATCAGTCGCCGGGAAGGTTGAGCGGTTCAACTTGCTGGCCATTCCCGTGGTCGACTCGGGCCGCCAACTGTTGGGCATCATCACGCACGATGATGTCATCGACGTGGTGCGAGAAGAATTGACCGAAGATGCCCAACGAATCGCCGCGGTCGCGCCGCTCGAAGATGACTTCCTGCGAATCGGTTTGTTCAAACTGTCGTACAAACGCGGCATCTGGCTGACGATTTTGTTCTTCGCCGCATTGCTCACCGCATTTGCACTGCGAGCTTACGAAGAAGAACTGGAAACATTCGCTTGGCTGGTGTGGTTCATCCCTTTGATCATCAGTGCCGGCGGCAACTCGGGCAGCCAATCTGCGACCTTGGTCATCACCGCGATGACCGGCGGCGAAGTCAAAAACAGTGATCTGCCCCGAGTTCTTTCGCGAGAATTTGTGGTTTCGCTGCTCTTGGGCGGCTTTTTGGCGCTGATCGGCTTTTTGGTCGCCTTGGCGATCGCTCCGACGGCGTGGGCCGCATTGGTGATCCCATGCACATTGCTGTCCGTGATTTTCTGCGGCTGCATGTGCGGTGTCACGCTGCCAATTCTGTTTAAACGGATGGGATTGGACCCCGCTTTGATGAGTAACCCCTTTGTGGCCGGAATTGTTGATATCTTAGGCATCGTGATTTACATCAACGTTGCCCGCGTTCTGCTCGGATGATTCCGCCCAACCGGTGAAACCATCCGCTCGGTGGCTCGCTTGCTTCGTTGCTTCTCACCGTCTCTCAATTCATCGAGCAACTCTTTGAAAGGACCGATCTATGTCGTCTTGGCCCATTGGTGTATTCGCTTCCATCGACGCGGGCCTAGGAGTTGCTTGGCCGGTCATTCGCGAACTTGGTTTGCCCACCATCCAGCTGCACGCCCCGCACGCTGACAACCGAACTCCCGAAGCCGCTCAGAAGTTTAAATCGCAACTCGATGAACATGGCATCCAGTGCACTGCCGTCTTCGGTGGCTTCGAAGGCGAAAGCTACGCCGACATTCCAACGGTCGTCAAAACAGTGGGGTTGGTTCCGCCGGCGACACGTCAGGCTCGCCTCAAGGAGATGATGGAAATCAGCGACTTCGCTCGCGTGTTGGGCGTCGACTGCGTTGCGTTGCACATCGGATTCGTTCCGCACGATCCGGCGGACGCGGACTACGAAGGCATCGTCGAAGTCACCCAACAACTGTGTGATCATTGTCGGTCCAACGAACAATTCTTGCACCTGGAAACCGGGCAAGAAACAGCGGACGGGTTGCTGACGTTCATCGATTCAGTCGAACGCGACAATTTGAAGATCAACTTCGATCCCGCCAATATGATCTTGTACGGATCCGGCGACCCAATCGAAGCACTTCGCAAAGTTGGCTCGCACGTGCGTAGCGTCCACTGCAAAGACGGTGTGTGGAGCGACCAACCAGGCATCACCTTCGGTCGCGAAGTCCCGCTCGGACAAGGCGACGTCGGCATGGAAACGTATCTGAAGACGCTGCGCGAAATCGGCTACGCCGGACCACTGACGATCGAACGCGAAATCCCAGAAGACCCGGCACGTCAGAAAGCAGAGATCGGCGACGCAATCGAATTGCTCACAAAAATCCGCGGCGAAGTGTTGGCCTGAGTCTGAGTACCCGCTTGAAAGCGGCGCACCGAAATCGCCCATCGATTCCTGTGATCGGAAAACACCGATCATCCTTCGGACTCAATGGGCGACATTCCAATCTGGACCAACTCCTTATACTTGGCTTGCCGACCCAGCAACTTTGCGTCGGCCTCTCCAAAAGGCACCGCCGAAACCAACGACTCCCAGCAAAGCCAGCGAAGAGGGTTCTGGAACTGCCGAAGCTTGAAGCCCCGCAGTTGTTTGACCAACGAGGACGCTCCCATTGAGTTCACCTACACCGGTAACTTCAGTTTCAATGAATCTCAAGCTGATAGCATTGGTCGCCAAACCCAAACTGCTAGTTCCATCTCCGGTCGTCACTTGTTCGTTGAGGATTAACGACGCCCCCTCAATGTCCAGCGGTAACCCTCCTGAGGATACCGAGAGGTTGATCCCTGTGTTTGGGGCGATCGTCCCATCCAGCGTCGCGACAACTGAGTTCCCCACACGAATCACTAGATCCTCAACGTTCATTGTCCCTACTGAATCAAGCGAGCCGAATTCACCATTGACGGCCGATGTCACATTAATTGCAACTGCTGTGATCGAAATCAGATCTGCAGAGGCCAATTCAACCACGGACAAGTCGAGATTTGCAATTGAGTGACTGGAATTCGCGAAGCGGATGCCAGACAAGCCGTCGACATTCGAACTTACTGACGGCGTAACCGCACTTGATGTAACGTCCAAAACGTCGCCCGATGAACCGCCCGGGATAATGCCTGCATTGGCATTGATAGACACCGCCGAGGGATTCTCGCTGTAGGGCGCTGGTGACACTCCTGACGAAGATGCCAATCCACTAAGTTCGGCATCGACCACAACACCACCTACTACAAGTGGCAAGAGAGCCAATTCCAAATCCGCAGTAAGGAAATCGGACGAACTATTGCCTCCGACTACGGCAGCTTGGGCATTTCCCGCCGAACACATGATGGCACAGATTGACCATCCCAATAAAAACCACCTCATTTGCAAACCTCTTAACCTTGAAAGAAAAGTCAGCCTGAACGTCCTGGCCATCTCAATCTATCAACTCTTTGTAGGGGGAAAGCAGAGAAATTTGAAGATCGAGGGTTAACCCGTGCTGTTAATTCGTTCACAGATGCGTCTTTGAATGCAACGAAGTCACGTAGAAACGATCAGAAACCGCCCTGATATTTGCTTGCCCTCTCGCAGTTGCCGTCAGAACGACCACACCCAAGTCAAGGCGTAGCTTCTGATTCGTTCCATGTCGCATCGAACGCTTTTCCGTTACCTCGAACAGGTTCCCAGCGGCACCAAGTACTCATCTACAATCTGAGCCTCCAAGCAAGACGGCAGAAGTCTTTCGGCATTGAAACGGTTTTGGCGAGCGTGGTTGCTCTCACGTACAACCGGGGCGAACACCCGATCGGCTCGCACGGATATGCCCGTTCATTCCTGCCAACCTGCTTAGCTGGATCGTCGGTTCCCACCTTCCTCTCCCCACATTTCCCTATCAATTCTGCCATGTCTTTCAGATTGCTCTGGATCGTTCTCTGCATTGTGCTTCTCTCTTTTCAGACGTACGTTCCCGCTGCCGAAACGGTGCCAAAGAAGCAACCCAATGTGTTGATGGTGGCGGTTGATGACCTCAATCATTGGTTGACGTTCATGGGGCGGAATCCTCAAGCTCAAACGCCCAACTTCGATCGGCTGGCCAAGATGGGCGTGGCGTTCACGAACGCCTACTGCGCCGTTCCCGCTTGTGAACCATCTCGATGCGCGTTGATGGGTGGGCGTCGACCTTGGACAACCGGTTGCTACAAGAACGGCGACCAGTGGAAGAAGTACCAACCCGCCGGCGATGGCATGGCGGCTCAATTCATGAACGCCGGATACAACGTGTTCGGTGCGGGCAAGATTTATCATTCGATGGATTTTCATCCCTCCGAATGGACCAACTACATGTCCAAAAAAGGGTTCTCGTCCAATGGTCCCGGCGTTCAAAAGATGGACGGATATCACAACGACAAAATTCATCCAGACTTGAAGGATGAAGACCTGATCGATTGGCACACGACCGACTACTGCATCGAACGCTTGAACTCGGAGTCCGACCAACCCTTCTTTATCGCCTGCGGTCTTTACAAACCGCATTTGCCATTCGTTGCACCGAGAAAATACTACGAGGCCTTTCCGCTGGAATCCATCCAGCTTCCGCCTCACCGCGAAAATGATTTGGATGATTTGCCTCCGGCGGGTGTGCGGATGGCAGGTGCTGATGGCGACCACAAAAAATTCCTGAAGTCAGGACGCTGGAAGGCGGCGATCCAGTCTTATCTGGCGACATGTGCATACACCGACATGAACTTGGGTCGATTGCTTGACGCGTATGAGAACAGTCCACAAAAGGACAACACAATTCTCGTTCTGTGGACCGATCACGGTTGGTCGCTTGGCGAAAAGCAGCATTGGCGTAAATTCGCCTTGTGGGAAGAACCCACACGAACCCCGATGATCTGGGTCGTCCCCGGAATGACCACGCCGGGGGCAAGATGCGAACGGACCGTGGATTTGATGTCGGTCTACCCGACGCTGTGCAAGCTTGCTGGAGTGCCCATTCCGGATCACGTGGAAGGACGCGAAATCACATCGTTGCTCCAGAACCCAAATGCAGCCTGGAACGTTCCCGCGATCACGACACACGGCTATGAGAACCATGCCGTTCGAAGCGAACAGTATCGCTACATCCGATACGCCAACGGCGACGAAGAACTGTACGACAGCCTAAACGACCCGTACGAGTACGAAAACTTGGCCAATAAGCCGGGGCTCCAAATCGTCAAGAATGAGCTCGCGAAATGGTTGCCGAAGAATGCCGTGAAGCCCGCGCGCTAACCAAATCGGCCCCCCTGCCAACTCAACGTTTTGAACGCGACTTCAATGTAGCCTGCAGAAGCCCGGCAGTCTTCGCATCTGCGAGAACGTACAGTTATCTGGTGATACCTTCTGGCGGGTTTCTTCATTTGCGAACCTCTCCCGGAACGTCGTTCGGGGAGAGAACGAGCGACGCCGGTCAGGCGTACGCGAGGATGAGAAGCTGGCACGCGTCCCCTCCCACTACGGCTTGTTGATTCGTCAACGACGCATCAGCGCATGCAGGACGCGCCCCACGGACGCATTACTATTTCAGCCAGGGCTATGCGCTGGGAATCCGCCCGAAACAAAGTAGGCCGGACCAAGCGAAGCGAAGTTCCGGCAAAAGCAAATTCGTCGACGCCTGACGAAGACGAGGCGATGGGGGCAAAAGCACACGCATCATCTCATCGTGCGAACATCACCCGCCACCGGTGCACGGGATGATCCCCCACGATTGTGAATCCAAATCCGAAGCGCAATCTTTCGCGAAATCACTTGAAGAGCGACGCCGGTGCCTGATAGCCGTGCCGTTTACGAGGCCATAGGTTTAGCAGCATAGCGGCTTTCAGATACCCACTGATCTGCTCTGGACTCCAGTTGAGAGCGAGCTTCTCAGACACGACCTCAAAGAGCTCCGGGTCCTCCAACTTGCTGATGACCGATGGCCTCTTCTTCAGGAAGTTGGCTCGGCGTTCGGCATGCAATGGGTGATAGTGCTTGCCTGTGATGTGGTTCCTTGCCAGCTCACGAGAAACAGTGGAGGGAGATACTTCAATTGCTTCCGCGATCTCTTTCTGTTTCTTGCCGTCTCGTTGCATAACAGAGATGACAACGCGTTGGTGAAAGGTAAGATGTGCCATAGCTGACTGAGTCCGTCTGAGTTGTTGGGATTTGAAGCTCCAAACAATTTGGCGGGCTCAGTCGGTCTTTCGCCAGGGGGCGTTGAAAAACCTTTCGTTTTTTCAAAGCTCTAAAAATTCAGTTTCGGGTTTGAATTCACACGTTTGGGTTCAGTAATGTATTACGGTGTATGTCCAGCCAGGAACAGACCAGCCGAGACCAATGCCCCAGTCGTGAAATTCCGCCCCGTCAGGCATCCACCAAGCAGTGTATCGGATTGATGCAGAGCGTATCGGTGCAGGCGAAAAAATGAGATTCGTTGCGATCGGCCGATAGACATACGAGTAGGCTTCATAGGCCCACGGAATCTTTGAGCCGGGCGTGTTGAAGCGAGCCATCGCCCACGAGGCCGGGCCGAAGGACGCATAGAGCAGCACAATGAATGCCAGTGATGCAACGGATAGCCGAAGCATACGCTTGCACCCGGCGTTTTTCCGGGCGAAGAGTAGGGCCGTTGAGCAGAGAAAGAACAGAAGGAAGAGCGAAGGTCCAATCAGTGCACCGCTTGACGGCCAGGCGAAGAATAGTGAAATCGCAAGAGCCACTCCGCCGGTCAAAAGCAGCAATGCACGTAGCGAGAAGCGAATACGTTGAGGCATCATTTTTCAGTCGGGGAACACCAGCGATAGTGGGGGCGTAGCGGAGGCGGGTAAAATGCCGAAGGCAACCCGCCGTAGCGGAGGGCACACTGCCTCCGGTTCATCGCAATCGTTATCCGTTTTCAGTTTGGTGGTAGACCCATCCCAGCAGCAGTGAAGTTAAAACCAGATTTTGCCCACCCCTCGATAACCGAAGATTCAATAACCTCGATGTGGCCGTCGAGGAAAAGGTAATTTGCGGTTTCGCCAATGTGTCGCCTGTGAGCGATGTACTTGTCGACAATCGGGGGAACTAGTCCAGCGTCGATGTTCGCCGTCGTGAACCAGGTGTCAGGATTCATGTCGGGTGGAGAATTTGGATCGAGAATCAGTGGACCGTCATTGTGTTCCATAACTCGAATCGAGGAATGAGTCGCGTTGTGCACAAGCGGATCATCGTAGATGCCGAGATTGTTAAAATAGCTATATCCGTTGGTTGAGTCAGGGCAGAAGTGAACGCCCTCACGCATATTACTTGCACACTGAGTCCGGCGTGCGGCACCTCGTGCCGACTGCACAGCGGGTAACAGCAAGGCCATGCAAATGAAGATGATGGTAAATACGACAAGAAGCTCGACTAGAGTAACTGCCCGGCATTTGTTGTCGCGCGACATTGAGAGGCTTCTCAAATTTCAATCGGATAACGCCTGCCGCAACCGGGCACGAACGGAAGACTTTGATTTCAGTTGCCGCGCGATTGAGTGCTCCGGTTCACGGCTTTGTTATTTGGCTTTTCGGGAGTTGCGGCGATTCACCGTCAGGAACAAGGGCGAACAGAGATTCGATCCATCGTGCGTCCGAGTCTGACAATTCAGCCGTCCGATTCTCAGTGTATGACTCAGTTTCCCACAGCGATCCAGTGTAGCTGAAGTGCCTCAGATTTGTTTCACCGTTCTGTAGATCAATTGTCCGATCACCAAGGTTTCCGGGCAACGTGTGCCAATACGGTTTCCATTTTGCGTTTTCGTAGACGTTCCGCAATCGATTGACTGCCTCCGCGTCTGCGATCACATGTTGTTGATCGTGATTGCGAATCAGAATTGAGTCTGTCTTCTGAAAATCAGCGAGCCATTGCGGATTCGGGGCATGAGACGAGAACTGACATCCAAAGGCGGCTGCGAGCAACGGAATAATGATGGGCATCGTCAATCTCATGCTCGCCTCCATTGCGCGCCAAATAACGTTACGCGTAACCGGGAACGCCCGGAAAAGTTCCTAACGGCCAAGTCGCTCAGCTCGCGTTCTCCGGTTCACCCGATGGCTACCCCGTCGTGTTGGTTCGATTTGATGTCAAGCACAAGTTTGGATCCGAAAGCGGAAAAACCGGCCGAATCAAACAGCCTTCGAGCGACAGCGTTGAACGCCCAGACATCCAGAACCACGCGAGACAACCCCAGTTTAGCAGAGATCAAGCTCGCGTCGTCAAGAAGACATTTTCCGACGCCGCGTCGACGATACTTAGGATCAACTTCGATTTGGTGCAGGTGCGCGAAACGTTGTGGATGCTTGAAAATCGATTCGGAAGTTGATTCAATTGCAAGTATGTAATGGCCGATGATTTTGGTCGAGTCGCAAGCAACCCGGATCGTGATGTCCGGCTTTGCTAGTGATGCGTCGAGGTGCGAAACGGCGTCCGCGCGGGTGAAGCGGCGGTAAATGGACGGGTACGCATCGGCATGAAGATGCTGAACGCGAACCAGAGCGTCGGCGAGACAGCCAAGGTCACCATTAGATGCGTCACGGATCATTGCGTCGAATCAGTCGGGTAACGGATCCCGTAACCGGGAACGGACAGTTGACTTTCCATCTGTGAAACCATGCAAGCCGTTCTCCGGTTCACGTCTTGGTTACCGGTCTTTTGGTGAAGTGTCCATCGCGTTGTGAATACGATCCAGTGCGCGATGAACTTCTTTTTGACGTTTATCAGCGTCGGTAGTGTCGGTCGCAAGTACGACTGCAATCTCAAAAAAATACCCGTTGCGAACGATAAAATGATGTCCACCGATCGTCGTTGGCGGACCATTGCCTTGGTAACGGGTTACTCCAAATGGGAATACAGTCTTATCGTAAGATTCTCCGTTAAAGGTGTAGCGGAGAAAACGGCCGTCCTCATTCTTGGAGTCTATGAGCTTGAAATTGTCACCAATCGCGTTTTGCATCGCCTCGAAACGTGGCTTCTGCGTATCCAGCAATTTGTCCCCTTGAGGGTAGTCGGGACGAATCTTGGTGTACACGATCGCACCTTTAAGTTGATCATCGCCTTCAAGGTGAACGACAGTCGTGATATTTGGCCTTGTAACTTTCTCGCGCGGCACAATCGTCTTCTAAGCGAGCCCCGCCAACTTCAAGGAGAAAACCCGATCGGACGAGACGAAACGTTTGTCCTCGTCAGTCCCTTGCGCGATAGGCGATTGTGCATAGCAAACACCTGCAAGCAGTATTATTAACAATGTGTAAATTTGCCGCTGCATTAATTATCTCAATTCGATCTCATCCGGTAACGGTACGCATCAGCGGGCGGCGAGAGTTGGGCAACCACTTCTAAGACCGCTCCACCGCCGCTCCGTTGCATGCGATGGTTCAAGTAAGCCGCTAGCGCGGCGGTTTCGGTTTGGTGGTGGAACGGGCGCGTTGCGGATTGTTGGAAGCATCCTTTCAGGAGGAGCTGTTCGCTGAGAACGGCTCAGCAACTCCTCCTGAAAAGGAAACCAACATGTCCAATTCTAGCTCAAAAAGTCCGCAAAATGCACCTGGAGCCCACTTCCCTGAAAGTCTTCGCCTGAGACTCTCCGAAGACTTGCACCTGACTGGTAAGGCCAAACGAACTCACGATGGCTACATTCGAGCGGTCAGGCAGCTCTCCGATTTCGCCGGTTGCAGTCCCGATCAGGTGACCGAGCAGCATGTGCGGCAGTTCTTTTTGCACCTCAAGAACGATCGCAACTTTGCTTATGGATCACTCCGCGTGGCATTCTCGGGCATCAAGTTCTTCTTCACGCACACCTGCAAGCGTGACTGGGAAATCATCAAAATGCTCAAGCTCCAGAACATCACCACGTTGCCGGAGGTGCTGACGATCGAGCAGGTTCATGAACTGATCGGCTCAGCGACCACGCAGCGAATGTTCGTCTATTTCTGGACCGTCTATTCGCTGGGACTCCGACTCAATGAAGCGTTGCATCTGCAGGTCAGTGACATCGACGCCGAGCGAGGCTGGGTTCATGTCCATCGTGGCAAGGGAGCCAAGGACCGGTACGTGCCACTGCCGACGACGACCGTTCGACTTCTGCGAAACTACTGGGCCAGTCATCGACATCCAAGCTTTCTGTTTCCGGCAGATGGACGAAAGCATGACCTCGCCAAAGACGGCGTCAGCGAAGCGACGACCCCGATGAGCGAAACGGCCGTTCAAGGAGCAATGAAGCAGATCACGAAAAACCTCCGCTTTGGCAAGAAGGTCAGCATTCATACGCTACGTCATTCCTATGCGACGCACTTGCTCGAAGCGGGCGTGGGACTGAAGGTGATTCAAAAGTACTTGGGGCATTCTTCGCTGCAGACCACGATGGTCTATCTGCATCTGACGGATACGGCCGAAGCCAACGCTCGCGAAGAAATCGAAAGGCTGTTCGGTAGTCTACCTGGCAGCGGCGAGTAAACCCGCTCTCGCAAATGCCCACGGTTGCGGAGGCTCTTCGCCAATTCGCACCGGCATACCTGCAGCAACACGCCGATTCGATCTCGGTCGCCGAAGACAAAGTTCTTGGCGCGATCACTCGTTGTCGCACCGGTGCGCTCGGTGGTGTTCACTACCAGTGCGGCGGTTGCGGAAGCGATCACTGGGTCGGACGTTCGTGTGGCAATCGGCACTGCCCAAACTGCGGTCACCAGCGGACGCAGGCGTGGATTGAAACGCAGGCTGCCAAGCTGATGCCGGTTCATCACTTCTTGGTCACTTTCACGGTGCCCCGGGAGGTTGGCTTGGTGCTGCGCGTTCACCAACGTGACGGTTACCGATGCTTGTTCGATGTGGAATTGCCCACGAAAAGTTGACAGTGGACCGGTCTTAAGGGAAAGGTAAACGGTGAGTCCTGTGAGTCAGGACTCACTTACGAGTGACGGTTCTTTGATCGCTTGCTCGAAATCGATTGGACTGAGGTAGCCCAGCGACGAGTGCAAGCGATGAGGGTTGTAAAATCGTTCGATGTAGTCAGATACGCCGCGTGTGGCGTGTTCGTGCGTGTCGTAAATCTGCTGTGCTTCCTCGGTTTTGTAACTCTTGAAGAACGATTCCATCGGTGCGTTGTCGTAGCAGTTCCCGCGACGGCTCATGCTTTGAACTAGCCCACTGGCTGCCAGGCGTCTGCGGAAATGATCGCTCGCGAATTGGGAGCCACGATCGCTGTGAACGATCAGGCCCGCGTTTGGCTTGCGAAAAGTAAGTGCTTGATCGAATGCCCCGACCACCAATTCCGAATCCATGTTCCGGCTCGTTTTCCAGCTGACAATCTTGCGGGAATGCAGGTCAACGAATGCACAGAGGTAAGTGGAGCCTTCTTGGGTTGGGATGTAGGTGATGTCCGTTAGCCAGACGCGATTGATTGCCTCGGTCGTGAAGTTTTGGCCAAGCAAATTTGAGGCGATGGGCTGATCATGATTGGAGTCAGTGGTCGATATTCTGAATTTGGTGCGGCGATTGGCTTGTATTCCCGCATGACGCATGCATTTGGCGACGGTATTTCGGCAGCACACCACACCGCGTTTGACTATTGCTCGTTGCATTCGCGGGCTTCCATACGCATCGTGATGTTTTTCCAGTCGGATTTCCTTGACGGCTTGAATGATTTGGGTTTGCTTGATCTCGGTGGCTGTGGGACCGCGACCGGCGAATCGGTAATAAGCGGCGCGAGTGACTTCGAGGGTTCGGCAGAGCACTGCGATCGGCCAGCGATCGCGGCACTCTCCAATGAACTTCAACCTCAGTGACTTTCTTTGGCGAAGAATGCCGTCGCTTTTTTTAAAATGTCGCGTTCCATCTTGAGTTGACGATTCTCTTCGCGAAGTCGTCTCAGCTCGGCTTCAATGGATTGGCTACCAACTACTTCGGCCTGGAATGTTCCGTCTTCGTCAAAAGACTTCTTCCACTTGCGAATCAAGCTGTCCCCGATCCCCAAGTCTTTAGCGACAGCGGTGTACGACAAGCCTTGTTCGATGACTTTCTTGACTGCGGCCAGCTTGTATTCGCGGCTAAATGTTCGACGTTTGTCCATGGATCGGTTCTCCTGTCAGAGAAGTCTGACGTGCGCCGGCCCACTGTCAACTTTTCGTGGGCAATTCCAATGCGAGCAGTCAGAGCATTCGCGATGTGGGATCGGCAACCAAGAGCCTGAAAGGATGCCAACTTGGATTCTTCGGCGTGCTTCATACCTGGGGTCGCGATCCGGCCGTCTATCATCCGCACGTTCACTATGTCGTTCCTGGCGGCGGAGTGAAACTGGATGAGCTTGGCCACGCCCTGTCATGGCAGAGCACACCGAAGAACTTCTTGTTCCATCACGGCACGTTGATCCGCACCTATAAGGCGAAGCTTGCCGAAGAGCTTCGAGCGGCAGGTCTTTATGCCCAAATCGATCGTGAAGCTTGGTCGAAAGACTTCGTTGTCGACATCCAGCCGGTTGGGCACGGCGTTCCGACGCTGAAGTACCTGGCACCGTACGTTCATCGAGTCGCGATCAACGACAGTCGCATCATGGATGTCAATTCGGAAACGGTGACGTACCAAATCCGTCGCAAAGGGAACGTGATGCAGAGCAAGACCGTTGCCGGCGACGACTTCGTGGGCAACTTCTTGCAGCACGTGCTGCCAACGAACTTCATGAAGATCCGCCACTACGGTTGGATGAGCGGGAACAGCAAGGTGAAGGTCGAGGAGGTGAAGTGGATGGTCTGGCTGATGCTTGGCTGGACGTTCTGGCTGGGCAGCGGCTACGCGCCACAGGATGAACCACTGACCGTGCCGATGAAGTGTCGCCTGTGCGGCGGTGTGATGCGAGTGATCGAGGTCAGCTACACCTCGTTGTCGTCGCAGGGCATCCGCCCCGAGCACGGGCTGACTTACTACGACAGTGGTTAACGCATGAACCAGGGAAGCGAAACGACCGAGCGAATTCGAACGTCTTCAGAAGGGCGAATGGGGGCGATATGTCGCGACGGCAATCTCAAGCTCAAAACTCATCGGGCAATCAGCGTCAATCCGCTTCCATGCAACTCTTCCCCAGCGAAACTGGCCGAGAGCAAACGGCCGATCAGGAAGTCACCTGCTTCAGAGCCAACCCGCCTCTTCGTTAGAGAACGCAGCCGGGAAGCAATTCCCAAGAGAGACTTAATCAACGCCTCGTCATTCACCCCCGGGCATCTTGAACAGAGGACTTGAGCTTCGGCTAGGCGACGCGTTCTAAACCGCGGCGAACGAAGAAAACTGAAAGAGAAAGTGACTCAACCGCCGCATCCACGCGAAGTCAAATCCTTATTGGTTATCCGTATTTGGTGGCGTGTCAGAATAGTGAAAGAGGTACTCCGGCCGCGTGTGAATGGTTTGTCGGCTCGGTCTTGGAGCCAGGCGAAGTTGCAGCCCACTGATCGAGGGTAGCGATGTCCTGCGATCTCACGATCAGGTCAACGAGAGGGACGTGGCGCTTCGCATCGGGGGACAGTGGGAACATACATACGATTCGGTAGAGGTCACCAGAGAGTTCTTGCTTAAGCAGCATGGGCATAGCTGGCGCGCTCGTAGCGTTCTTAATCCAGCTTCCGTAGAGTCGCATCGAAAAGGTGTGGCCGTCGAAAGCAACCCGGCGCGGAACCATCGCCGCCGCAAACGATCCCAATACATACAAGCATAAGTGGCCGAGATAGCCCTCTATTGGGTGAGAGCCAACGTGGTGCAGCAAAAATTCAACCACCGCAAAAATCAGGGCAACGCGAGCCATGCGAAGAACAATGAACCGCCAACCAACGAGGGAAAAGAAAAGGTAAGGTTCGGAAATCATGTTTGAGATACAGGAGTGATGATGGCTTAGTCGGATAACTTGTTTATCACCTGTTGGACAGGTGGGAATAAGTGGTGAGGTTTATTCTACACGGTTTGCCGGTGGGAATAAGTTGCCTTCCGGGCACTTGTTCTCATCGGTCGGTGCGGACTTCGTCCACGTGGGTGACTTGTTCTCACCGTGACACTTCCAGGACGTTGCGTCCTCGGATTGATCTCAATTGACAATTTGACGGCAGAACGCGAGCCAAAGGACCGCAGCCTTTGATGCTCGCAAAAGTGTCCAGTGAAATTCCCATCGTATTCTTGGGGATCCGCTCCCCGCTTGCAAACATTTTCGTAACCGGTGGACAAAACCGCACGCTTTGAGCGGTGGTTTCAGCGAGTTTCTCGCCTAGCTTGTTCACGCTCTCGAGACAGTCTTGGTGGCTGATGTGGAGGCGTTGCCTCTGGTTGCGTTTGAGCGTTCTGGAAGAATTTTATGTTTGATCGGCAGGAGGAGGAGATGCTGGGAGGCCTTGCCTACGCGGCGGGTTGTGACTGGAACAACTTTAACCAATAGCGGACCACTGCGACGATGCTGGGAGGCCTTGCTTGGAACCACGTGAACAACAAGTGACGTAGCGGAAACGCGCGAACCCTCCGGTTTCTCACCGGGCGGCTTGCGCCACACCGCTAACATCGTGACTTGTTGTTCACGCGTCGCTTACGCGGCGGGTTGGGACTAACAGCCTTGCTTACGCTGCGGGTTGTGACTGGATCCTGACACATGTGGCGTGTTGTGGGTGCAGCCTTGCTTACGCGGCGGGTTGTGACCGGAACAACATTAACCAGTAGCGGACCACTGCGACGATGCTGGGAGGCCTTGCTTGGAACCACGTGAACAACGAGTGACGTAGCGGAAGGGCGCGAGCCCTCCGGTTCCTCACCGGGCGGCTTGCGCCGCACCGCTAACATTGTGACTTGTTGTTCACGCGTCGCTTGTGCAGCGGGTTGTGAGGTGGGATTCTCAGGCTGGAAGCCTAAGCCACATGGGTTGCTGCTGTGGCAGGGAACCGACATTCGTCAGATTCAGCAGTTGCTGGGGCACAACGACGTGAAGACGACGGAGATCGACACGCATGTGCGGAATCCGAACGAGGCGAAGGTGGTCAGTCTGTTGGATCGGTTGGTGCGGGACGAGGTGGCGGTTGCGGGTTGCGCTCGGGCCGACTGAGGGCCTCAGTCGGTTACGGTTGGTTGAGCGGAGATGGGGGTGGCCGACTGAGAGCCTCAGTCGGTTACGGGTGTTTGGAGAAGGGAGAGTAGGGCGACTGACGGCCTCAGTCGGTTACGGGTGTTTGGTGAAGGGAGGGTGGGGCGACTGACGGCCTCAGTCGGTTACGGGTCATTGGGGCGGAGACAGAGCGGGATGACTGGGGGCGTCTGTCGGTGACGGGTGAAATTGGAGTTGCGGGCTTTGTCGCGATTCGGAGCCGTTGACGGGGAAGAAACGTTGCTACGAAAAAACCCAGTTGGGGATTCCAACTGGGTTTCGTTTTTCGAGCGATGCAACGGTCTATCAACCGTCGGTCTTGTCGGCTTTCTTTTGAAAACCTTTGCTGAACGCTTTGTCGTTGAAGACCAATTCAGCTTGCTTCTTTTCTTCGGTGCCTTCGACCTTGCCTTTGCAGCCGTTGCAGCAGAAAGCAACCTTGGCTCCGTCGACAGTGATCAACGTTTCAGGGTTCACTTTGCCGCCACTGAATGGGCATGCCTTCTGTTCGTACTGTTTGGTTTGAACCAGTTGGCGGTTGGCCTGAGTTGCGAACTTCTCAGGTGTCTTGGTGAATTTGCCTTCGCAACCGTTGCAGCAGAAGAACACCTTGCCTTCTTTGTATTCGGCTGACTTGCTCGCTTGAGCATCACGTGGAGCGACGACGCACTTCACGTCTTTCAGGTCCACGGTTTTCTCCACGGCGTCCGCAGCAACCACGGTGGTGGCAGCGACCAACAGGACAGCCAGAGCTGAGATCCAACGTTTAGCCATCGTTTAACTCTTTCCAATCAAGGGCAGTGACCGCCGCGAAAAGGTGCGTGGCGGTGAATTGACGCAGTTTGCAAACCATCAGGCTAAGTCGCCGCGGGGCCCGATGTCAAATCCGGATCGTCGGGATTCGCTTCCGATTTCGCATTCAATCGAGCTCTGGCCGCCTCCCACGGACTGGCAGGTTTCGCCGGCGGAGCTTCCTTCGGCACGGGTTGGGCAGTGGGTTCAGGATCGGGTTTCGCCGCAACCGGCTCAGGATCCGCTTCCGGTTCGGGATCCGCAACAACCACGTCAGCGGCGGGTGCCTGCGGTTGTGGCTCGGGTGTCTCCAACTCCGTTTCGGTTGTCGACGTTTCGACTTCAATGGGCTCTGGAACGTGTGCAGGTTGCTCGGGTTCGGCGACCGGAGGCGTTGACTCAGCGACGGGCTGGGCGATGGGCTGGGTCTCAGCTTCGGCTGTGGGAATCGCTTCTGATTCGGCGGTTTCCGCTGCTGTTTCGGTCGACTCGGCGTTTGGCCAGACGGTTTCGTCAGGTTCGTCCTCGGGCCCTTCCGATGCGAGACGTTCGAGTTTGGCTTGTTTTTTCGCCAGTCGACGAGCCACATGTTGAGCCGCCAGGTCCTCCATCGAGTAGACCGTTTCGGGTTGTTCTTTGCCGGTTTGTTTCAGGTACAGCTCAGCGATGAATTCTTTGAGCGGCTTTTTCCAAGGTTGGTCCTTGATATTCGCGTAGCTCGGGAATCTGCGTGGCTCCAAACCCAATTCCCGAGCCATTTGGACTTCGGCGTGGGTCAGGCTGTATTGTTTTCGGATTGCGATCCAAGGCAGGAATTTGTGTGGGATTCTGGCTTTTTTGTTCTTCGCCATGTGGTTTTCGTGAAATTGTGGGGAGGATCTTGGAGTGCGTCTTCGCTGGTTCGGTCTTGACGTTTTACTGTGACGCCTCGTATTGAAGCAGAAGTGTTTGAACGCGTCAGTGCGTCAACACGGTCGAAAATGGACTTTCGACTATCCCGCATATATTTCACGGATGAGTCTCGCCATGACTGATAGCACCCCCGGCGTCCCTCTGTTGGATGTCAATCGCGACAACGCCCCGCACCGCGACGAATTCCTCGAAGCACTCACCGAAGTGCTCGACAGTGGACGTTTCCTGTTTGGTCCGGACGTGACCGAATTGGAAAACGAAGTCGCCGCCTACACCCAAACGCCCAACGCGGTCGGTTGTGCGTCCGGAAGTGACGCGTTGCTGTTGGCTTTGATGGCATTGGACATCAAAGCGGGCGACGAAGTCATCGTGCCGAGCTTCACCTTCTTTGCGTCGGTCAGCTGCATCACCCGCTTGGGTGCGACTCCCGTCTTTGCGGACATTTGCCCCGACACATACAACGTCGATCCTGAATCGATCGCGTCACTGATCACCGAAAAGACAGCCGCGATTATTCCGGTTCACTTGTTCGGCCAATGTGCCCAAATCGATCGGATTTGCGAAATTGCATCCGAGCATGACATTCCCGTCATCGAAGATGCTGCCCAAGCCATCGGTGCGGCGTACAAAGATCGCCCGGCTGGCAATTGGGGAACGGCAGGTTGCTTCAGCTTTTATCCGACCAAGAACCTGGGCGGAATGGGCGACGGCGGAATCTTGACCGCCACCGACGCTGGTTTTGCTGATCGTCTGCGATTGTTCGCCGGTCACGGGATGCGACCGCGCTACTACCACCAAGTCGTTGGCATCAATAGCCGACTGGACACGTTCCAAGCCGCCGTGCTCCGCGTCAAATTGCGTCACCTTGATGCCGCCGTGGAAGCTCGCACGATCAACGCGAATCGCTACACCCGATTGTTGACCGAAGCCGGTTTGGTTGGCGATGACCAACTCGGCACGCCATACCACGACAGCAACGCTCGACACGTTTGGAACCAATACACGCTGCGAGTTCCCGGCGGTCGACGCGACGCACTGCGAGCCCATTTGTCCGAACGCAAGATCGGATCGGAAATCTACTATCCGGTTCCAATGCACCAACAAGAATGCTTCCAAGATGTTCCATTCCGTCACGACGGTTTGAAGCACACCGAAGCGGCCAGTGCCGAAGTGTTGAACTTGCCGATCTTCCCATCGTTGACCGAAGCGGAACAAATTCGCGTCGTCGACTCGGTGGCATCGTTCTTTCAACAAGCCAACCGCGCGGCGGCTTGATCCAATCACTCGTTTCGAACGGGCGAGTCTCCAGGGTCAGCCGACTTTCGGACACTCGCCCGCTCTTCATGGAACACGGCTCTCTGAATCCCTCATCACGACTCTTCGATTCAGCCATGACTGTGACTCAAAACCAGTCGAAACATTCCCTTCGCCAAACAACCACTCGTTGGAAATCCATCGGGTTGGTTTGCGTGCTGCTTGCATTGCCGGCCCCGACGTTTGCGACCGCGGACGATTCGGAACTCGCTGCTGCAACCGGCCAACTGTTGCAACAAACGCACGGTGCCAAGTGGGACGACGCGATCGCGACCGCTCGCACAATCGCGGCCAACGAAGGTTCATCGATTCGATCCATCGCCGCTCTGGTTCAACTGGCTCGCCGGTTGGATTCCAGCGGCAACCAAGTTGAAAACGCCGCCGATGTTCACGACATGGCCGCCTATGCCGTGATGCGGTTGCGAGAAAGCGATCCAAACTCACTGAGCGCCGAACAAACGGCCAACCTGTTGCTGAGCGCAGCCAACGGATTGTCACGATCCGGCCGTCCCACCGACGCCCATCGTTGGCTTGGTGAGGTCAGCCAACTCGGCGTGACCAGCCCTGAATGGACGGCGACATGCATGACTGTCGCATCGGGATTGTTGGACGACGGTCAACTCGAATTGGCTCAATCGACCTACAACATGGTCATCGACAGCGGCGACAGCCCTCAACTGGCGACGGCAAGATTGGGATTGGCGTGGTGCACAGCCATGTCTGGCGAAGACGACCAAGCCGCTCTGACAGCGATCGATCAATTCTTAAAACATCATTCGGAACACGCCGACGTGCCTTCCGCGTTGTTGATGCAGATGTCGTGTCAATTTCGAACGGGGCAATCCGAATCAGCTGACCAAACACTCGAGCGATTGCTCACGCAACACGCGGATTCCAGTGCGTGCCTGCAAGCCATCGTATCGCACTGCGGCAACCATCCGCTGGAACCTTGCGATGGTCCGCTGGCCGATCACTTGATCACTCACGCGAAGAAGCTAATCGCGTCGCCTCAGTTCACCTCCACGCTGAAACCTGCCGCGATTGGTTTGTTGGTGTCCGCTCATAAAAACGACGCCAACGCGGAATCAATTTATGCGAGTGCCATCGCCACGCGAGATCAAACCGGCGACATGACCGCGGCGATCCTGGAACAACTGACCAGCAACGACCTCGATGCCGACGCCCAACGCATTGCGATGCGATGGATCTCGCCCGTTGCACCGAAACAACCCAACACCGGCCAAGACGCCGACCCGATCATTACCGCCGGCGTTCGCGAATCGGCGTGTCGCTGGGCCGGGCGTACATCGAACTGGTCGATTCTTGCGATGGCGGCCAAAGACGAAGAGTCCTTCTTCGATGGCAACGATCAAACCGCTGAACTTCGCGGACGCAACTTGCACGTCGAACGTTTGTTTGCCGAAGCGTTGCTTCAAACCGGTGACGCCAAGTCATCCTTGAAATGGTGGCAACGCATCGTGGACGAAGGCGGGGCCGACGACTTCCCGACCCTTCTTCGACTTGCAGAAACGGCATCCTCATCCGGATCGATCACGGAAGCCGCACAACGAATCGCCGCTGCTCGAGCCGCGATCTCACCGACATCACCGCAATCGGCGCTGGTCAATTTGTTGGCCGCCGACGTGGAGGTGCGACAACTGAATTTCGATCGCGGTCGTGCGCTGCTCGAAAGCGTTGTGAGACTCGGATCAGCTGACGAGGACGCTCGCGGTCGAGCCCAATGGATGATCGGCGAAACTTATTACATGCAAGAACGGTTCGGTGAAGCGATTGACGCGTACCGATTGGTCGAGGGTATCAGCGGCGAAGGCCAATGGACCGCTGCGGCGTTGGTGCAAGCCGGCAAGTCGTTTGAAAAATTGGGGCGGACACGCGAGGCCGCTGTCTGCTATTCCACCTTGGTGCGTCGCTTTGCGAACAGCCAACATGCGACCGGAGCCCGCCGCCGATTGGCCGCGTTGTCACCGGACGCCTCCTCTGAATCCCCACTTCGACGATGAATTCACATCGAGACAAGACTCGTCCCAACGCCAACCGCTTGCGTCCAACGCTTGCGGTCGCGTCGCGATTTTTACCGGTCGTCGTTCTGACGGTTGGGTTGTCGATTTGGTCGAACTGGCACGCTTCGGCCATCGCTCAAAACTTCGGCAGCCGGGGCTACAACCAACCGCGAACAAACAACGGCTTCGATAACAACTACAACGATCCATACGGCGCCGCCGGAAATCAAAACAACTTTGGTGGCGGGCAATACGGTGCGTCCGAACCGGTTGCTCAAATTGCGGCTCGCAACACCGGTGGGATGTCGATCCCGGAAGCCCCCGCAACCGATCAACTCGCCGGAGAAGGCGATCCGTCCGCTGAGTCCGAAGCCGCTTGGGAACCGCCCGCCTTCATCAGCAAGATCGCCGAGGGCGGCATGCTGATGATCCCGCTCGCGATCTGCTCGCTGATCGTCTTGGGACTTTCGATGGAACGCCTGATCTCGCTGCGTCGCAGCCGTGTGATCCCCAAACCGTTTGTTCGACGATTCACCGAGTGTGTCGAAGACGGACAACTCAGCTACGAAGAAGCCACCTCGATTTGCGACGAATTCGATTGCCCCGTCGCGGAAGTGTTCCATGCCGCGGTTCGTCGCTGGGGTCGTCCGATGTTGGAAATCGAACAAGCCGTGATTGACGCGGGCGATCGTGTCGGCGATTCGTTGCGTCGATTCTTGCGAGTCTTCCACGCGATCAGCAACGTCACACCGCTGATCGGGTTGTTGGGCACGGTTTTGGGAATGATCCAAGCTTTTGAAACCATCGCGGATCCCAGTGCGGGTGAAAGCGATTTGCTGGCATCGGGAATCAGCACCGCGCTGATGACCACCGCTGGCGGGCTGAGCGTGGCGATTCCGGCGTATCTGGCCTACATGTACTTCGGTGCCAAATCCGATGGTTACCTTGGAGAGATCGACAAGCTCTGCCAACGAGTGATCGATTGCATCTCCGCCGAAGGACTGGAGAACGCGGGCACGGCAAAGGCTCCTCGTAAACGACGGGCAGCCTGATGAAACGCAATCGCGGAACCGAAGACGCGACGATCAACCTGACACCGATGATCGATGTGGTGTTCTTGCTGGTGATCTTCTTCATGGTCAGCAGCAAGATGGATTCCAACGACAGCGGCGTGCAAGTCAACGTGGCTTCGGCCGACATGCAGTCGATGGCTCGTACGCCCGACCAACGCATCGTGGAAGTTCGCAGCGATGGTTCGCTCCTACTGGATGGCATCCCGATGTCATCCGATCAACTCACCGAAACTTTGAAGCAACAACGTTCGGTTTATCCCGGACTGCAAGTCAGCGTGCGTGGCGACAGCGACAGTTCGCTGCATCACGTAGTGCAAGTCATGCGTCAGATTGAGCTCGCCGGCGTGCAAAAAATGGGCGTCAGCGAACGACGCTAACCCTTTTCCGTTTCGCATATGCCAAATGTCTCGACCACGCCGATGATTCCGGTAGCAGGCGTTTCTGAAACGCCGTCGGTCGCTTCGTGGAACAACCTGGAAACTCTCTGGGCCGACCCCAACATCGTTCGTGGTGTCGCCCTGGTCGCGGTGACGTTTCTTGTCATCACGATCGTGCTGTTTCGCCGCCGCAAAACCAGCGGACGCGGTGCCGCGATTGTCTGCTTGATTCTGTCGGTTGCGTTGCACGGCGTGCTGATCGTGTACGTGCCCAAATTGTCTGTGTTTTGGTCCGGTGGCGGTCCGGTTTCTGATTCAGCCGCTGACGCCGGTGCTGCCGATATCGCCGTGTCGATGTTCGATCCCGAGATGCTGGAAACGCTGCAGGATTCCTCCGAGGCGCCCGTCGAAGCATCGCCTTTGGCCGCGTTGAAGTTGCCCGAGCCACTGATTCCTGAACGCGAAGTGGATGTGGAATCGTCCGAACCGCTCGCCACCGATGATTCCAATCACGAACCAGATTCCGACATTGCACCTCCCGCGGTAGAGATCCCATTGCCATCCATGCCGGCGACACTTGCGTCGGCAGCGATTCCTACTCAGCCTGCACCGACGGAGTCCGTCGATACCGAAGCGGCGGCGACCGACGCTCTTGATTCCAGCATCGACGATTGGCTGCAAACGGCACTCGCGGATCCAGTGGAGGAACCCGCCAAAGAAACGATGGAGCAGTCATCTCCAGAGATGACCTCGCCATCTTCTCGAAGTGGCGAATCTCAAACGGTTCGTTCCACCCATGACGACGCCATAGCAAAGATTGCATCGGTTCGCCCGGCGGCCTCGCTTCCCAAAGAACATTCCGCCGGAACCATCGATGAAGATTTCGCTTCGCGAGCCGGTGCCGCCAAAGCGCGAGCCTTGATTCAAAATGGCGGCAACGCCGACACCGAAGCGGCCGTCGAAGCGGCACTGAAATACCTCGCCTCGCAACAACGCAGCGACGGAGCCTGGGATCCCAAGACAACTGGTGCCGGCCAAGAACGCGCGCCGCTGGGACTGCATCGTGGTGGTGCTGGACGCAACGCCGAAACCGCGATCACCGGGTTGGCGTTGCTATCGATGCTTGGTTCCGGACACACTCATCAAGAAGGCGAACATCGAGACACCGTTTATCGCGGCCTCGCATTCTTGCTGTCTCGACAACGAACTGATGGGTCTCTGGCCAGCAACGCGTCCGTTTACGCGGCTCACTACAGCCACGCGATGGCGGGTTTGGCTTTCGCCGAAACCGCTGCAATGACCGCCGACCCATCCGCGATGGAAGCCACTCGCCGAGCGGTCGCCTACACCCGTTCGATGCAACATCCCGTCACCGGTGGATGGCGATACAACCGAGGCGACACGGGCGACCTCAGTCAACTTGGTTGGCAAGCGTTGTTGATCGACTCCGCGGATCGATCCGGTGCCGTTCCGCAGAATCGTCGCATGTCCGATGGCATTGCACGCTTCCTGGATTCGGTCCGGCGGGGACGCTCGGGCGGACAAGCCTGCTATCGCCCCGGCGAACCGACTTCGCCAACGATGACCGCCGAAGCCCTCGCGACACGATTGCTGATCGGTCAAAAGCTGCCTGACGCAACCATTCGCGAAGCCGAGTCCGTTCTGCTGGCCAACTTGCCCGGCCAAGGCAACGGCCCGGACAACTTTTACTACTGGTACTACGCCACGATGGCGCTGCATCAATTGCAGGACGACGCCTGGGAAATCTGGAACGCGGCGCTGAAACAACGATTGCTGTCCACGCAACAACCTGATGGGTCTTGGTCGGATCAATCGTTGTGGGGTGGCTACGGTGGCACGGTCTACACAACGTCGATGGCCACGCTTTGTTTGGAAAGTTACTACAGACACTCCCGCCGTCCCGAGTGAATAACGAGGAGTGAAGCGTGAAGCGGGCGTCCTTGCCCGCCTGCCCCCACGCCTCTCCCGTGCGGTGGACGTTCCAGTCCACTGCTTCCCCCGGATTCACTCCACCAGGAAAACATCCTGCGCTGCCGGAAACAAATTATTGGGCGACAGCCGTGTTGTTCCCACGGTCACCACGCGAGCCGTTCCCGATGCAATCTTGAGGTCCAATTCCGCCGACGCGGCGACCAACTGAACGTGTCCCCACTTGGCATAGATCGTTCCCGCGAGAGCATTGTTGCCAAGCAACTGCTGGCACTCCATCACAATGGGGCGACGATCGGTTGGATGTTGAAAGATCAGCATCTCGTTGAGCGGGTTGCCAGGCGAATTCAATCCCGTCAGCTTTCCGCCGGGTAGCAACGGCGCGATCACCACGCTCGGCACGATGTTGGTGACTCCGTGAGACCCCGGTGCACCGTCGCCGCTCGTCTCCTCCACAAAGTTGCCATCGGAATCGAACGATGCCTCGTCGGTGATGTAGAACAGCACCCCTTCGGCTTGGATCGGCCCCAGCAAGCACAACGATATCTCGGTGACCGGGTTTTTGCCGCAGATCACATAGACGCCCGGCTCGAATGTCACGCCTCCGGTGGGAGCGATCACGGTCATGGATCGATACACGCCCGGCGAGTAAGTCGTGTTGCAAAGTTTGTGTTCGATGGGATCCCGCACCGTGTCAAACACAGGCTTCAACAAGAACGAAAGTCCACCGAGGATTTCATCGAGCACAACCTCTGCACCACTCGCTGACAACGTGACGCCAACGATGTCCGTCTCAGGAGCCGACACGCCACTCACCGCACCAAGCATCAACGGGGAAGGCAAACTTTCGAGTGGATTGGGCACCGGTGCGCGGTTGGCTTGCAGCGGACAGTGGCCGCCATCGTCCAAGGGCAGATACAGATGCTCCCGGTCAACTCCCCCAACCACTCGGATGTGTTCGGCTTTCAATCGAGTGGTCGACAACAATGGCATGCACGCCACGGCATTCGGATACCCCGGATCACCGCCAACACATCTGCCGCGTTCATCGACGCCGCCCCACGCGTTGTTGACATGCACCGATCCATCGACCTCCAAACAACCCAGCCCTTCGATCTCCAAACCGGCGGTCAGGGCAGGCAAGTGCAACGTCAACGTGTTGGAGGCGACCTCATCAAGCACATCCGTCGTCGCATCCAAAGTGCATTGCAGCAATTCGTTTTGCAGCATCCCGTCGATCACGGCTGACAACAGCGGAACCGCGTCCAAGATTGAGCCCAGTTCGTATTGGTTGACCGCCAGACTTCTCAGTTCCAAATGTCCCAAATCCTGCAACAACGTCGGCAGATCTGCGATCGACAGCGGTGCTGGATCGGGATCCAAAATCATGATCGCCGCTCCGGGATTGACCGAGTCGACCCCAGCGACCGATCGGGTCACCATCGGATGCTCCCGCAATCCACCAAACAAATTGATGAACCGTGAACCGTAGGTGCCCGTGGTGACCACCTCGACATACTTCATGTCGCCCTGGTAGGCACCTTGGGATGGGGGCCGATGCACGACGACGCTGGTTGATGGCAGCGAATGCCCATTTGCAACCACATCCGTGGCGATCGAAGAGAGTTGATCGGATTGCCCTGAAAGCACATTCAGTGCCGCGGCCGTGGCGGCTGAGTCGGTCGCGTGTTGTTGCACCCACTGGTCCGTCGCGATCAATCCACCATCGAATACCAAACCGGTGAATGCCAACAAAGTCGGCAACAAGATCGCCATCGACACAAGGATCTTGCCTTCGCGACAGACACGCCGTGACCTTCGTACACAGAACGTCGACGAGTCATGTTCCCCAGATCGTGGTAGTGAGTGGATCATTGTTCGTTAGGTAAATGAGCGTTTGAAAACGGTTGGTAAAAGAGCTGTACGATGGGCTTCCAAGCCCGTCGGGTTCATCAAAAATAAGGCTGTTGCCAATCGGCCTAGCAACAATCGAAAAACAAGTGTCAGGCGGCAGGTGTGGCATAGGCTGTTGATTTAGTCGTATACCGAATGACAATCATTAGCCGTTGGGCGTTAGCCCCGGTTGGCGTCTGACTAACCGCCGCTAACGCGGTGCGGCTTAATAAATCAACAGCCCGCTATGCCACTTCTTTCTCGCTCGGTCCTTAGTTCAAAATCGTCATCGTTGTGGAACCTTCCAGATCAAACGGTCCCCAGGGCAACAGCCCCGGAACGATTGACGTGTGTTGATATTGCAATGTCACCCGAACACGGTCGCCCGGTCGGTTGTCGCCGTCCAACCAAGCCATCTGCACGCTGACATCATCTGGTTCCATCGTGGGGATGGACGTGGCAAGCGATGACACCATTGGGGAACCATCGGCGACCGCGCCGCTGTAGGCGGTCGGCCCCCAGCTTCCCGTGCGATCGGGAACCATGGATCCGTGAATCATAGCGCTCCGACCTGCTCGACGAGCCGCATCGGACAATGCATTCATGCGAAGCGCCGCGATGCCCAAATCCAGCATCGCGAACAAGACCCAAAGGAAAATCGGCAACGTGAACACGGCTTCCACCATGCTCGCTCCACGGCGTTTGGTGGAGCGTGATTTCGACCGTCGGTGATTGGACTTCAACATCGAGGGCTCCTATCGAAATTGATGAAATTCGGCATGGTGATGAACTTGAATTTCCGTTGGGAGCACGGGCCACTGCACCACGGTCCGAAACGGCAAAGTCACCTCGGTTTCCACCACACGAACACCGCTGGACAGATCGCGAAAATGGACATCGATCACCGAATCGTTCGGGTCGGTTGACGTCAGGTGGGCGAGTTCTTCTCGCATCACATTTACGACGTCGTTTCGCCAATCCGATTCCGTGGCGGCGGTGAATCGGTTCAACGCACCATGGGTGGCACCGACGCGAGCCGCGTTGGCAACGAGTTGTCGAAAGTGAATCACCCTCGCGAAATCGCAGCATGCAAAAACGAGCAGCAAGAACATCGGCAACACGATGGCAAACTCCGTTGCCGTCGCTCCCGCGCGTTTCAGATGCAAAGCATGCTTGCTCCGAATCGGACTTCGGTGAGTCTTCGATCGCGTGACATTCATTGCGCTGCAAACGCCTCCTGAATCTTGAAGGCGGCCGGGCTGACCAAAACAATGAAAATCGCGGGAAAGATGAACAGCATCGTCGGCAAGATGATCTTGACCGATGCCTTCTGAGCGTTCTCTTCGGCGGCCTGCTCTCGTTGAAATCGCAGCATGTCGGCATGCCCGCTGAGTGATTCCGAAACGTTGGTCCCGAAACGTTGGCCTTCGCGAATCAGCGAACTGAGGGTGCGAAGTGCGTCGTAACCCGAGCGATCGGCGAAACGACGAATGGCTTTGTCGACCGGCGATCCCAAATCAATGTCGTGCTGAACCAAGTCAATCTCATGAGTGAACGCGGGATGGATCCAACGGAGCTCTTCACCCACCTGTTTGATGCTTTCCTGAAGACTCAATCCGGCATCCAAGCAGACCACCATCAGGTCCAAGAAATCCGGCAACGCGGCTCGAAGCATTTGGTGATATTTGCGGACCGCTCGTTTCAACCACATGACCGGCAACGAATACGCCAACAGCATGAGAAACGAACTGGACATCACCGCCCAGTTCAGCGGCATTT
Organism: Rhodopirellula baltica SH 1; assembly: GCF_000196115.1. Taxonomy (NCBI): domain Bacteria; kingdom Pseudomonadati; phylum Planctomycetota; class Planctomycetia; order Pirellulales; family Pirellulaceae; genus Rhodopirellula; species Rhodopirellula baltica. The sequence continues at coordinate 591,693 of NC_005027.1, read as the reverse complement.
CGCCTCGGTAGCAAAGCGAACCAAAAACAATCGGGGGCACAAGAAACAACAACCAACGCAGCATCGTCAATTTGCGATGCATCCCATGATGATGGATCCCCGCGTTGATCAGTTGGCTTTCCAAGTTCAGAGCACTTTTGCCACCCAACCATGTCGTGCCTGACTTGGGCGTTTCTTTTGGATCACCAAAGTCGGTCGACTGGTCCGTGCCCGCTTCTTCCGAGTCGTCTTCACGCAGCATTTCGGCAACGCGACCATCGACGATCCGCCAATACGGATCCCACAGCAGGAATGCTAGGTAAAACAGTATCGATACCGTTGCAAAGATGCCAACGAGAGCGATCCACTGAGAAGCCATGAAGAAATCAAACATGTTCAATACTCAAAGTTGACGATTCGACGGATCAACAACGCCCCGATGCCTTGCGACACACCGGTTGCAACAAGCAATCGTGGGCGTTCCAAAAGCGTCTCCGCGTATTCGGGCGAAAACAAAACGATGGCTCCCAGTGCCACAAACGGCAGCACCACCAAAACCAAGGCCTGCATCCGGCCTTCCGCCGTCAACGCCTTGATGCGATCACGCAATCGCAATCGTTTGGTAACCATCTTGGACAGGTTGTCGAGCAACTCGACCAAATCGCCTCCCGATCGGTTCTGCACCAACAATGCGACGACAAAGATCCGCAGTTCCATCACCTGATTTCGCTCGGCAAGTTTTCGAAACGCGAGCTCCCGCCACATGCCGAGTTCCTGTTGCTCATAACAAAGAGCAAACTCTTCTCGGATCGGTGATGGACAATCCTCCGCAATCATTTGCAGTGCCGAAGTCACCGTTTGGCCGGACCGTACGGCACGACTGATCAATTGAAACACTTCCGGCAACTGTCGACTGAGTTGTTGGTTCCGTGCGTTCTGTTTGGCGAAAAGGAATGCAAACGGCAGAAGCAGCCCAATCAATCCTGTCGCGATCCCGAGCCGAATGTCCCAGTAACCACCGAGCAACGTTCCGACCGTTGCGATCACCAACACGGTGACCCACCATTGTTTGACCGTCCATTTGATGCCCGCTTGGTTCAACAGCGTCGTCAGTGACGAACCACCAAACATCCCCAGCAACATTCCGGTGGAACCAGCCTGCGACCACTCTTTGAACAATGACGCCGAATCAGTTTCATCCAATTCGCGGCTGAGCGTTGCCAATCGTTCGTGGATTCCAAACTGATATCGCAACACACGTTGGTAAAATACTGTGCTGGAAACAAAGACCACGACCGAAACGGTGAAGAAGATGCCAACACATATGATCCAAACGTTCATCGTGACCCCCGCAAACCATTGAGTTTTCCGTCAGACAAAACACCTTCACGAAAATACGAACGTGACACTTTCCAACCTCGACGTTCCAGTCGCTCCAGACATTGGGGGATAATCCCTTTTGCCTCAAAACGGCCTTGCGATCGACCGTGCTCGTCCATGCCTGTCTGGCGATAGACAAACAGGTCATGCATGTTGACCGTTTCGCCGTTCACACCGGTGACCTCTGAAATCTGAACGATCTTTCGTTCTCCGCCTGGCATTCGCGTGACGTGCACGATGATGTGAATCGCCGAGGCGATCTGACGGTGAATGAACCACATCGGCAAATCGGTGGCCGCCATGCTGACCAGCATCTCCAGTCGATGGACCGCTTCCCGGGCATCGTTCGAGTGAATGGTCGACATGCCACCGTCGTGGCCGGTGTTCATCGCTTGCAACATGTCAAACGCTTCCGCGCCGCGACATTCGCCCATGATGATGCGGTCCGGCCGCATCCGAAGGGCGTTGCATAACAGGTCCCTGGCGGTCACCTGTCCTCGACCTTCCAAATTCGAGACGCGAGTTTCCATCCTTGCGACGTGCGGTTGCTGCAGACGCAATTCCGCCGCGTCTTCGATGGTTGCGATCCGCTCTTCCTTGGGCACAAAGGCGGATAACAAATTCAACAGTGTTGTTTTTCCGCTGCCTGTTCCTCCCGAGATCAAAATGTTCATTCGTGCCCGCACGCAGGCTGCAAGAAAATCCAACATGACCGGCGTGGCCGAATTGGACTCGATCAGCGATTTGGCGGTGATTGGTTTGGTTGAGAATCGTCGGATGGATACCAACGCACCATCGAGTGCCAACGGTGGTATCACCGCGTTCAATCGACTGCCGTCCAGCAAGCGAGCGTCCACCATTGGGCTGGACTCATCGATCCGACGTCCGACACGCCCCGCGATCTTGCGAACGATGTCCACCAAGTGATCGTTGTCTCGAAACTTGATCGGTGTCGGTTCCAACACGCCGCCCCGTTCGACATACACGCAGTCGGGACCATTGACCAAAATGTCTGAGACCGAAGGGTCTCGCATCAATGGTTCCAACGGCCCCAATCCCATCGTCTCGTCCACCAACTCGTCAATCAGTCGCTGACGTTCGGCTTGGGACAACAGATCGGAATGCATGCGAGACAATTGCTCGGCACCTCGCCGCAGCTCTTCTCGCAAGCGGTCTTCTTTGACCGAACGTGAGACGGCCATGTCGATCCCGCTGATCAACTTCTCGTGAATCTCGGCTTTCAATTGTTGAAAGCGATTTTCGCGGGCTTCGGGATCAATCGTTGCTGATCGAATCATCTGGTTCCCTTCGGAAATGGATGCGATCCGTCGCAACTAGCAAAAGTGGTGATTGTTTTTGGTGAGGTACTTACAACGACTCGATTTGTCCGAGCCAGCGATGATGAAATCGCAGTTTCAAAATGGCTGGCTCGGACAATTCAAAAGCCGAACGACTCCTGCCTAGCCGCTTGGTTCGGTTGCGATATCAAACCGGTTACCAAGGACAGCCCGATGCTGTTGAGCAAACCCTTCGGCCGCGGTGGGGGGCACAGGTTGTCAGACCGGACCAAACCGCGGACGGTCGGAATGGTCCATGTCGCATCACGAATTGCTTTCGCGATCGGCGACGAAGAGGACTCCAAGACAACCGGGTTGCCCATGTTCAATGACATCGTCACCGCGACGGGATCGTCGGGGACGCAGTGAATCGCATTGAGCTTCAAAAGCTTTTCAACAGACCGCACCGGCAACTCACCGGCGTGCCCGGTTCCCATCGCAAAGACGTGAATCGAAGCATCCGACTTTTGTTTGGTCTTGAGAAAACGCAGGTACTCTTTCGTTCTCAGCAGCGACACCACGTCGAGCCGCGTGGCAAGTACGATCGCATCAAACGATTCCAACACGCCCAGGTCTTCCGCCTGAATGGGGTCGTCCAGTTGCACCACCGAGCATGCGTGGCCGGCGGACACCATGTTGAGAATGGTCTCGCACCACTGCGATTTCAGTTCACTCATCCGGCTGCAAATTGGCGGACTGGCCAGCAGTTTGATCCCGCATGGATGACACTTCATCGCCTGTTCGACCATTGATTGGTCGACACCGTCATCTTGATTCAACAAGGATCGAAGCGTGTGTTCGGGTTCCAGTTTCAACATCGCCGCGAGATCCCCACCGCCGCAACGCATATCGATCAATGCACATCCGCCCAACTGACCGGCGATGGTTGCTGCCAAATTGCAAGACAACAAATTCGAATCGCTGACCGATGCGGTCGGGATCACGGCCAGCATATTGCCATCGCATCGCTTCTGAATGGTTTCCGATCTCAAACGTGAGATGACTTTGCCAACTTCATCGATCACGGGCTCACCCCAGCGAACAAAGTCGGTCGCTCCGGCACGGAACAGTTCCAAGATGGAATCCGGGTTCACGACCGTCGCTACCACAACGACCTTGCAATCGCCGGCATGCTTGAGCGCATGAAGGACCGCGAAGTGTTCCGGTTGAATTTGACTGAGCACCAAGAAGACCAACCGCTCACCGATGAACGGATCGACGGTCGTGTCGCTATCGGGACAGAGTTCGACTGATCGCTCGGGCGGACATTCCAATCCCAAGTCTCGAATTCCTTTGCGAAGGGAATTCGCTTTGTCATCGCACTCGTGCAGGATCCAGGTTTCCATTTGTCACTCTTCGTTCAAGACACATTGAACTCCTTTCAAACGCATCGCTCATGGGTGGGCGTTACTGCCGGCGACTCCGTGTCGTTGGCTAACAACCCTAGAACCTTTCGCACTCAGGCGACGCGTTTCGCCGCTCATTTCAACCATAGGGAAACCCCCTGGTAGTTCTCCCTATGTATCTCTGAAACCGCATTCGGGTCTTTTAGCGGACGCGCATTCCCCGCTGCGCAACCGACCACCCGCTGGCTAGGTTCTCGCGTTGCAGTGACTCCTCGAAAGCGATCCAACGATGTTGAATCCGCTTGCAACACGACGTTTTTTGTGATGTACAACAGCCAACCGAGGCACGACATCGCGGCGATGATCGGTGACAGTTGGGAAGCAACACTCGCTTGATTCAATGGACAAACCGAGAGCCACTTGCTGCGATCGGCCGCCGATGTGAGCCATCGCTTCAGACCGCTTTCAGCAAATTTCCGCCCACTGTTTTCTTCTTGCGAACCGCGTCTAAGCGAGCCGGTAGTTGCGTCGACCAGCAGTTCCGCGACGCACTTGCGCAACCGCATCACAAATGAATTCGCATCTGCGAACGTTCCGGGAACGGATCCATTGTGGAGGCATCGCGTTTAGTACGTTCCTGGCTTTGTCATTCGCGTTGGCCGCCTCTTTTCCGAGTCGTCCAAGTGCGTGCCAACGCAAAAGCACGAGATTCATCGCGACAATCCGCCTCACCAACCGCACGCGACTTTTGAAGCATCTAACACTGCATTTTCACATTTTCATTGTGTTTTCATTCTCGTGTCCCCAATGTGGTGACGATGAATCTACCACTGTGACGGGCGTGCCGAAAAAGCAAACTTGCTTTAAAATCACGTTCTCTAGTGAGTGCCCCCACTGGAACAAAGCAGAAAAACGTCAATCACTTCGGTGCGGAAAGTCCGTTTCGCGCTTCAACGATGAGGGGTACTCACGTGAAGGAATCCACTGTCTTTTTGATTGAAGAGTCATCATCGCGATGGGACTCGGTGTCGAGTCTCTTGCGGTCGAATGATTTCGCAGTCACAACATTCAACCATCCCAGCCAGTTCTACGAGTCGTACAATCCTCGCATCCCCGGATGCATGGTGATGGACCTAAGTATCTCGCTGGTCGCCGGTATCACGCTCGCCGAACAGATCTCCGAGAAGGGCTATTGCCCGCCCTACATCATCGTGGGAGGTGAACCACGCGCTTGCGACCTCTCTCGTGCGATGCGAAGTGGGGCCCAGGATTTCTTCGAAAGGCCACTGGATGGTTCGTTGTTCATCACACGCGTCCGCGCTGCATTACAACAGGACGATCAATTGCGTCAGCAGTGGTTGGCGGATCAAAGCGTGCTGAAACGGATCGACTCGTTGAGTCCCCGCGAGCGGGAAATACTGGCGTTGGTGATGGACGGGCGATTGTCGAAACAGATCGCCTCCCAGCTCGACATCTCTGTCAAAACGGTGGAAGCCCATCGCGCAAACATCTTGCGGAAGATGCACGTCGATTCGTTCATCCAAGTTGTTTGCTTGATTGCCAATAAACATGAATGGTTGGAATCGTCATCGTCTGCCGTCGCTTGATTCAACTGCTATCAAACGAAACACCTCAACCGTTTTTCTCGCTAAAGGTCCAGCGTTCAACTTGGCGGATGAACGTCGGTCTTTATCAACCAGTGATGAGCCTGAGAAGATCGCCAATGTTGCGGTGCGCTTCGATCGGGTGACGCAGTGCTTGGTCGGGCAAGACTTCATAGTGGTTCTTGCGTCCCACTTTTTCGCGTCGGATGAATCCTTCTTCTTCCAGGTCCTGGACGATTCGCTGAACCGCTCGTTCGGTGATCCCGACCTCCACTGCGACTTCACGCAGCACCAAATCCGGTCGGGCATGCAACGCGATCAACACGTGTGCGTGGTTGGTCAGAAACGTCCAGCGTGCACTGGAACGACGTTCTTCTGCCGTCCCAGGATCAAGTGACGACTTCTTTTCGGCGGTTGGCTCGGCCGCCGGTGTCGCCGGATCGGTCTTGGATTTTCGTGCGGAACTCTTTCCGCGACTGACTTTCTTCGCTGCCATTGTCTTGGGTCCGCCTGGGCCGCGGTTTCCTGCGATTTCAAAGTGTTTGAGCTGAGCCACTCCTCAGAATGTCTGGTGATTCCGAATTGTAACATCGGAAACACGTCTTTTTTTTCGTGACATCGAAACCACACGTTGAACGCACCATTTCCCACATAAACCGGTCCAAATTCGTCGTTCAGGAGGAAAATCAGGCTCAACCAAACAAAGAAAACTGACGAAAACCAATTGACGACATATTTGTCGTGCTTTACTTTTCGTGTCTCCGGTTTCATGTCTCACGTTTCTAGGTTTTGAGGAAGCTCGCGATGTCCGATTGGTTGAACTTTTTGCCGATGCTCCTTCCAACGGCGCTCGTCGCAGCCGTTTTGGTACCGGACTCGCTGACCCGCCGGCACGTGGTTTCTTGGCGGCGGTGGATCAACATCGCGGTTGCGTCGCAGGTCGCTGTTTTGCTGGTCGTGTTCGCTATCCGGTGGTGGGGTGTCGCCTCCGGTGCAACGGACGGACTTCTTGCATCAGGTGAACTTTCATCCGGAGAGCTCGGAGTCGCGTCTCCGGTGCTGCTCGATGGTCTGTCGGGTTTGATGCTGCTCTTGGTCACCTTCATTGGTTGGGTCACCTGCCAGTATTCCATCGAGTACTTGGACGGATCGCCAAACCAAGGACGCTACTATCGCTTCAGTGCGGTGACGATCGGCGCGGTCAGCTGGATGGTGGTATCCGGACACTTGGTCGTGTTCGCAGTGGCCTGGATCGCCATGAACTTGGCCCTGCATCAATTGTTGGTGCTCCATCCCGAACAACCCGGTGCCAAACGCGCCGCGTGGACGAAGTTCGCGATCAACCGAGTCGGCGACGTGGCTTTGCTTGCTGGGTTCGGGCTGCTGTTCGTCCACTTCGATTCCCCTTACTTGCAAGACATTTTCGCATCCGTCGGAAACATGGTGATCGATTCGCAGTCCGTACCGACAACGCTGTTAGCCGCTTGTGCGTTCTTGATGATCGCTGCCGTCATTCAATCGGTTCAGTTTCCGTTCCACACTTGGTTGCCAGAAACGCTGAACAGCCCCACACCGGTCTCGGCGTTGATGCACGCTGGCATCGTCAACGCGGGTGGATACCTGGTGATTCGTTTCTCACCCATCTTTGAGTTGGTTCCAACCAACCTGCACGTCTTAGCGATCATCGGTTTGTTCACAACCGTGATGGCGGCCGCCGTGATGATGACTCAAACCAGCGTGAAGAAGTCGCTTGCCTATTCCACGATCGCGCAGATGGGATTCATGATGCTGCAGTGCGGATTGGGTGCCTACACCGCGGCAACCGTGCACATCGTCGCGCACTCACTCTACAAAGCCAACTCGTTTCTACGATCCGGCAGCGTGGTCAGTGATGCCAAGGCGATCACCGGCGCGAGCGATTTGAAGCAACCACTGACTTGGTATGAGACAACCTTCGCCATCACCGCCGCGTGCGTCTTGTTCGCAATCGTCTCGATCCAGCTGAATGTCTCGCCCAACGAGAAAGCCGGCGGGTTGATTCTCGGCGGGATTCTTTGCTTGGCCCTGTCACACTGGATTGGTGAAGCCATCCGGTCCGGGTCTCGGTGGCTGGTCGTGCAGTGCACTGCCATCTCGGGACTGATCTGTTTGCTCTACGTCGGATGCTACTTGGCAACGGACGCGTTGACCGCCGGCAGTCTTCCGAGCTTGCCAACGCCAACCAACAACCTCGTCGTGACATCCACGATCGCGGCTGGCTTCGCCGGATTGCTGGTCCTGCAGTCGCGAATCCGTTCCGCCAGCGAAACGCCATGGTTGCAAACGCTGCAGATTCACGCGTCCAACGGTTTCTACATCGACCACTGCATCCGACGCGTCTTTCGAGCCTTCGCCTCGGCATGAGCGGTTGTTCAAAGAGTGAGCCGTTTGGGCGTTAGCCCCGGTTCCGACATCACAGAACCGAGGCTAACGCCGAATGGCACTTACTTTACAAATTCACCCTCCCCCTGGGAGGGTCGAGCGAAGCGAGGGGAGGGCTACACACCGGGTTTTAGGTTCGCCCTCCCCGGCCCGAAGCGGGCCGACCCTCCCAGAGGGAGGGTGAAGTAAGTGCCATTCGGCTAACGCCTAAACGGCTAGTACGAAGAGCTAAACGAACCGGGGCGAAGGCCCAAACGGCTCACAAAAAGAACCGACCAACTCCCAAACGGTTCATGAGAACATCCCCGACCAACCCTGCACGACGGCGAATCACAAAACACATCTCTGCTCTTTCTTGACCAACAAAGCCAACCTTCCATCCAACGAATCGATCATGAATACGCTCGCTCCTGAACAGAAGAAATCCAAAGCCAACGCACAACCATTCAGCGTCTTTGTCCCCGCTGCTTACGAAGATCCACATGTTTACCGACAAGTCGAAGAGTTGCTCGACCAAGTCTGCCAAGTGGTCTCTCCCGTCTGGCCATTGAAAGATTGGATCGCCGTGAATCCGTACGCTGGATTGTCCGAACGCTCCTTCCACGAATCGCGAGACTACCTGCGAGTCTTCTCGAAATGCGAGTTGCTACCATCGATGGATCACTTCTCGGCGCACTACCAGTCTGGCAGCTTTGCTGAGTCGCACATCGAAGCAGCTCTGCTGGAAAACTCACCTGGAAAGGATCTCTCGCAGAAGAAAGCAGACGTCCTGAAAGCTTTGCAAACCAGACTTCACACCGGAGACGCCTCAAAGCAAACGATGCCTGAAAAGTCGTCGCTTCCAAGAATCGCAACCATTGCTGATCGGCTGTCTGCCCACGGTGAAGTGGACTGGACCGAGATCGTGAAAGACGAAATCGGCAAGCATTGTTCGGCTCACTACGACGAAGGCCAATCGACTTGGGCCAGCCCGTGGCGAAACCTTCCGCTGTATCAGGCTTGGCGAAACAAGGCCAAAATCGATCGAGGGATCGAGATTCTCGGCCTGACTGGCTTTCGACACTTCGTTGATGAACTGCCGCACACAGTTGAAGCAACGATCGTGCATCTGTTGCAACGCCTGAACATCCCACGCGCATTGTGGGAAACGTTCCTCTTGGCTCACGCGTTCTCGCTTCCCGGTTGGAGCGGATGGACCAAGTACCAAGGTTTGCAGACCGATCCGACTGGGACCGGCCGAATGCAGTTTGATGACTTCCGTGGCTTGCTCGCCATGTCGCTCGCATACGACGTTGCGATTTCCGAAGCGTTTCTGTTCGAGGTGAATTGGTCGTCGGTTCTGGATCATCAAAGTTTGTCGCTGATGGATTCCGACAACGATTGCAAATCCGATCGGAAGATCCTGTTGCGAGCGATGGAAATTGCCTACCGAGACGACTTGCTCGCCAAGTTGCCGGTGCGCGAACTCACGACCGACCACGTTGCTGATGAAGATTTCGAAGAACCAACCAACTTGGCCACCAAACCTGCCGTGCAAATGGCGTTCTGCATCGACGTCCGATCCGAACGATTTCGACGCCACCTCGAGCAAGTCGACGCATCGGTCGACACGCTCGGTATTGCAGGATTCTTTGGACTGCCATTTGAATACGTCCCGCTCGGTCAATCTTCCGGCGACACTCACGCCCCCGTGCTGTTGTCGCCCAAGTTTGCTCTGCGAGAAAAATCATCGCCATGCGTCGGCGACTGTGCGACTTCGCGAAACGACACCGCTGAAAAACAAGTCTCGGTTCGAAACGGAAAGAAGCTCTGGAAGCGACTTCAGACTTCCGCCGTCGGCTGCTTCTCGTTTGTGGAAACCATCGGCTTGTTCTCAGGTTTCGATTTGGCCACTCGGTTGATGAGCCCCAAGTTTCGAAACAGCTTGCGAATCAAACATCCATCCAAGTTGCACGACGTCGAAGCAACACCACTGGATTTGGATCACTTGGTCGAACAAGGCATCGACTTGGATCAGCAAACCGATTTAGTGGAAGGTCTCCTCAACAGCATGGGGCTGAGCGACGACTTTGCACCCTTGGTCGTTCTCTGCGGGCATGGCAGCCAAACCGACAACAACGCCATGGCCGCCGGATTGGATTGTGGTGCCTGCGGAGGTCACTCGGGGGCTCCCAACGCGAGACTGGCTGCGATCTTGCTGAACGATCGACGGATTCAGAAACGGTTGTCGGATCGAGGGATTGAGATTCCCGCCGAGACCCATGTCATCGCCGCTTGGCACAACACCACCACCGACCAAATCGAATGGTTGGATTTGGATGCGGTTCCAGCCTCGCATCAGTCTCGAATCGTCGAGCTCCAAAACGTTGCCGATGCCGCCAGTCATCTGACGCGGGAAGAGCGGTTGCCGCTGCTGAACGAGAGCTGCACCGATTCGCTGATTTCGCGTGCGTCCGACTGGTCGCAAACGCGTCCTGAATGGGGATTGGCGGGCAATGCCAGCATGTTGATCGGGCCTCGAGAATTGACCCGAGGACGATCACTCGACGGGCGGGTCTTCCTTCACAGCTACAATCAAACAACCGATCCAAAGGGTGCCGTGTTGGAATCCATCCTCACCGCTCCGATGGTCGTGGCACACTGGATCAACATGCAATACTACGCCTCCACCGTCGATCCAACTCTTTTCGGCAGCGGATGCAAAACCATCCACAATGTTGTCGGTCAATTTGGTGTCTTGTCGGGCAACGGCGGCGATCTTCAAGCGGGTTTGCCGAACCAATCCCTTGGTTGCGGCTTAAAGATGCAGCATCTTCCCTTACGCCTTCAAACTGTCGTGGTTGCCAGCCGGGAATCCATTGACCGGGTCATCGCCAAGCATGCCAACATTCGTAATTTGCTGCAAAACGGCTGGGTGCACATGGTCGCCATCGACTCTGGCCAGAAGTACCGCTACCACTCGGACGGATCTTGGGTTCAACTGCGGACTGAAAACACGTCCCGGGCCGAAAGCGAATGGCAAGTCGTCGGCGGCACGTGCTGAATCGGCCTGCTGCAGTGGCACACCGGGCTGGTTCCCACGGATCGGCGAACCAGACGATGCCCGACTTCAATCGAACCCCAGTCCCGGGAAAACCACGCTGTTTGACCAGCGTGGTATGCCCACCGAAAAACGATCTTCTCGCGACGTTTGACCTCGTGAGTTTCGCTCCCCGACATTCGATTGCCCCTGTTTGACTCGTATGGATTCACCCCCATTTTCTGACGCGATTGCTCCGGATGACCAGTCGATCCTGCGAGCGCTAACTCGAATTGGGCAAAGCCTCGGGCTGCCGGTCGATCTGGCCGATGTGTTGTCCAACGATTCGATGCCCGAAGACGAAGATCCGTTGTGGGTGCTGCAAACCAGCGCCATGCAAAGCGGCATCGTGCTGGACGAAACCCAACTGCAATCGGGTGCCGAAGCGTTTGGATTTCTCGCCGAAGGCAACCCCATCGTGTTGGCCTACGACGATGGGTCACTCAGAGTCCTCGAGAAAGCGAACTGGCGATCGGTCGAGATGTTCTCGACGAACGACCAAGTCAATTCGAAGGTGATTAGCCGACATCGGCTCAGCCAGCTTTTCTCGACGTCGCCCGCGCCTCGGATGCTGATCGCGCGCAAGCAATTCGAATGCGATTCGATCTCGGTCACCTCACATGGTCACGCCGGCCATCACGAACACCCGACACCACTGCGTCGATTCATCTCGCTGCTGAACCTCGACCGACGCGACATTTGGATGGTCGTGCTGTTCGCGCTCGTCGCGGGCGTCTTGGCTCTCGCGACGCCGCTCGCGGTTGAATCCTTGGTCAACGTGGTCAGCTGGGGCACGCAGTTTCAACCGTTGATCATTTTGGGAATGATGCTGCTGACGTGTCTCTCGATCGCCGGTGTGCTGCGAGTGTTGCAAACCGTCGTAGTGGAAATCATCCAGCGTCGCCAATTCGTCCGCATCGCCAGCGACCTCGCCCACCGATTCCCGCGAGCCAACCAGCAACATCTTCGCGGCGAATGCCCTCGCGAATTGGCCAACCGCTTCTTTGACATCATGACGATTCAAAAAGCGACCGCAGTGTTGTTGCTTGATGGCGTCTCGATCGTTCTGACCACCGTTTTGGGGATGATCGTCTTGGCGTTCTACCATCCGTTCTTGCTCGGATTTGACATCGTGCTCGTCATCGCGATGGTCTCAATCATCTGGTTGCTCGGGCGAAACGGCATTCGAACATCGATCGAAGAATCGATCGCCAAGTATCGCGTCGCGCACTGGTTGCAAGACGTTATCGCACAACCATCGGTGTTCAAAACCAGTGGCGGCGAAGGTCTCGCGATTCAACGGACCGACCGTCTGACCGCAGACTACATCGCCGCCCGCCAACGACAATTTCGCGTCGTCATCCGGCAAGTCGGTTTTGCGATCGCGGTTCAAACACTCGCCTCGACCGCCGTGTTGGCTCTCGGTGGTTGGTTGGTGATTGGCGGCGCGTTGACGCTGGGACAATTGGTCGCCAGCGAACTGATCGTGACCGTCGTCGTCGGTGCGTTTGCAAAGGCGGGCAAATCACTTGAGAAGTTTTATGACTTGATGGCCGGGATCGACAAAGTTGGTCACTTGGTCGACATCCCGGCGGACCAAAAGATCGAACTGGGACCGACCGAAGAAGGCCCGGCCAAGGTGACTTGGTCGAACCTTGCATTCTGCGGCACGGCTTGGTCCTCGCGAATCCCCGCCGAAACCATCCAGCCCGGTGAACGGGTTGCGATTACCGGTGATGACATCAGCGGCCGTTCGTGCTTGGCTCGTTCAATCGCTGGACTGATGGATGTACCCGAGGGGCTGATTCAAATTTGTGGCATCGAAGCCGCTCAGGCCGCCGCATCGGGCTCCGGCAAACTGATCAGCTATGCCGGTACACGTGATGTTTTCCACGGCACGGTTCGCGAAAACATTGACTTGGGTCGTCGCGGGATCGGGCAACACCGTGTTCGCGAAGTGACCGGCCAAGTTGGCTTGACGGCCACGATCGAACAACTCGAAAACGGTCTTCAAACTTCGCTGCAAACCGGTGGCTACCCGCTGTCGCAGGAACAAGTCCTGCGGTTGCTGATCGCTCGAGCGCTAGCGGTTCGTCCCAAACTCTTGGTCATCGACGGGTTGTTGGACGAGCTAGACGCAACGGTTCGCGAATCGTTGTGGCAGCACATCGCTCCCGAGAACCCCGATTGGACATTGCTCGTCTTTACCAATCGGATGGACATCGCCCAGCGGTGCGACCAAACCCTGTTCATCCGCCGCCAATGATCTGTTCGCAACTTTTGCCTAGCGAACACACCACGCACGAATGTTTTGAATCACTGATCCATTCACCCCACACCAACTCATGATTCACAGTCTTCATTCATCCGACGACTTCGCATCGATGCAATTGGTCCGCACCGGCAATTGGATTCGCTTTGTCGGCAAGGTCACCTTCGTCGGACTTGCACTTTCGATCATTGCGATGGTGTTCGTGCCTTGGCAACAAACCGCTCGTGGCATCGGAACGGTCGTTGCCATCGATCCGCAACAACGTCCGCAACCGGTCCGCAGCCCATCCAAGGGCGTTGTCGAATACGTCAAACCAGGACTGCGTGAAGGAAGCTATGTCGAACAAGATGAATTGTTGTTGCGATTGTCACCTTTCTCGGTCGACGGCGTTTCGCAGATCGACACCCAAATCATCGCGATGGAATCCAAAGAAGCCGCGGCTCTCTCAGGACTCGAAGTCGCCAAGCAAGCCGTCGCGTTGCAAGAAAACGGCGGAAAGAGTTTGACCGAATCATTGAAACAAGACTTGGAAGCCGCCAAACAAAAATGGGAACAAGCTAAAAACGAAGTCACCGCGATGGAAGCGGAACTGCAAGACAAACGCAACCAATTGCGAATTGCAGAAGAAGTTTCCAAGAAAGGTTTGGTGTCTCGCGAAGAATTGTTCAGCAAACAGCAAGCGGTTGAATCACAAGTCGCAAAGGTCCAGAAGGCTCAGAACGCGGTGCACGAATTGTCCGCTTCGCTGATCTCCAAGGAAGAAGAGATTGAGGCAAAATTGCAGGACATCGCGATCAAGAATCGCGACGCCGAGCAAAAGGTGCTTGATGCGATGCAGAAGATCAACACGATCGAAAAAGAAATCCTGGACCTGCGAAACAAACGCGGCGAACTGGACCGTTTGGAAATCCGTGCCCCACGTTCGGGCCGCATCCAAGAGTGGTTTGGCGTCGAAGGCAGCGACACAATCAAAGAAGGCGACCAACTGTTTGTCATCGTGCCGGACACGGACGAGTTGGCCGTTGAAATGCGAGTCAGCGGCAATGACATGCCATTGATCCACGAAGGTGACCCCGTTCGCCTGCAATTTGAAGGTTGGCCCGCGGTTCAGTTCGTGGGCTGGCCATCCGTCGCAGTCGGCACATTTGGCGGCAAAGTCAACCGAGTCTTCCCGACCGACGACGGCAAAGGAAACTTTCGCGTGCTGGTGACCCCGGACAATCATTTTGATCGGGAGAATGGTTGGCCTGATGACCGATATCTCAGACAGGGCGTCCGTGCAAATGGATGGGTGCTTTTGAACCGTGTACCGCTGGGCCGAGAGATATGGCGTCAACTAAATGGATTCCCGCCGGTCGTCGCCGACCAGGAACCCGAAAAATCACAAGAGAAAGCGTCGAAGGTCAAACTGCCCAAGGCTTAGAGTCCGCACGTGCGGCAAACTTTGGCCAAGCCTCAAACTCTGCCAAAGACACCGCCTCCGTCGCGGCCACGTTAACGCATTCCTCGCGTCGAAATCGTTTCGCCATTGCACTGTTGGCGTTGCTGGCACCGTCGCAATTAGCAACGACCACCCTGATCCAAGCGGACGATCCATCGGCTCCAGCGATGATCGAGTCTGACTCGTTGTCATTCAAACAATTCCTCACCGTCGCGCAGAACGACGACACCGATCCGCTCACGGAAACCACCGCGGAACAACTCCCCGAATCAGTCACCGAACCCGGTGAAGCATCAGACGTTACTGAAGCGGCAACAACCAACGAGGACGCGCTTGTTCTGGCCGACGTCATCGCCAGCGTTTATCGGTCCTACCCCGAAATCATCCAGGCTCGCCAACAGGCCGGATTGACCAGCGGCGAACTCATGTCCGCCCGCGGTGCCTACGACGTCAAGTTCAACGCGTACTCCTTGTCAGAACCCACCGGCTATTACGAGAACTATCGCAACGGTTTGAAACTCGCCCGGCAAACTTGGTGGGGCGGCTACGTCGAAGCGGGTTATCGCGTTGGACGAGGCTACTATCAACCTTGGTACAAAGAACGCCAAACCGATGATGCTGGCGAATTCAAAGCCTCCATCATCCAACCTTTATTGCAAGGTCGCGCGATCGACCCGCAACGCGTTGCCGTCTTCCAAGCGTCACTGGCTCGGCAAGCCGTCGGACCAACGGTTCAGCAAACACTGTTGCAAATCTCTCTCGACGCCACGACGAACTATTGGCAATGGGTCGCCGCCGGATCCAGTCTGCAAGCTCAACGAGAATTGCTGAAGTTGGCTGAAGAACGGGGCAAGCAATACGAAGCCGGTGTCGAAGCGGGCAAGTTTGCCGAGATCGATTTGATCCTCAACCAACAACTCATCGCCGAACGTTCGACCAAGGTTCTGGAAACGGAACGCAAGTACCGTGAGACCGCGTTCAAACTGGGCCTGTTCCTTCGCGACGATGGCGGGCAACCAATTGTTCCCGAAGATCAATGGATCCCCAAGAAGTTCCCCGCGATTCAGCCACCGCCGCCCGGTGACTTTCAAACGGACCTCGCCGCAGCCCTTTCACGGCGACCTGAACCGCAGATTTTGCAGTATCAAATTCGCGGCATCCAGCTCGATCGACAGCTCGCTTGCAATGAGATGCTTCCCCGCTTTGATTTCATCGCCGAAGCCTCGCAGGACATGGGTGAACCAGCGACCAAGTCCGACGACAAAGGCGAATTTGAATTGGTGATCGGTTTCACCAGCGAAGTTCCCATCCAACGTCGCAAGGCTCGCGGCAAAGTTCAATCGACAACGGCCAAGATCGCACAAACGAATCAAAAACTACGATTGGTGCGTGACAAGATCGGCGTTGAACTGCAAACCGCCTACAACGCGTTGACACTGTCCGGCCAAATTGTCGAACAATCCGAAGCGTCGTTGCGAGCCAGCATCGACACACTCGATCGATACCGTTTCGCGTTTGAACGCGGCAAAATTGATCTGATCTATCTGAACTTGTTGGAAACGAAAGCCAACGAGACGGAGATCAAGTTGATCGAGGCCCAACAGAGTTGGTTCGCCGCGTTGGCTCAGATGCAAATCGCACTTGGGTTGGATCCACTCGAACAAGCGATGACGGTGTCGGCATTGCCGCCGAGTGAACTACCAACCTCGCTGGATCTTCAAGATTTTGAAAGTGCCCGGTCCGACGACCGCTTGAAAGACTGGGAACTTCACGAAGCCAACGCACTACGAGACGCAGAGTGACCCGACGGCGGATCCGCCCAATCCGCTCCTGTCCTATTTCATCGCCAATCAATCCTGGTCGAACGGACCAGGCCAACGAAGCTGAGTCAGAGAGAAAACCATGTTGACTGAATTGGTTTATTGCAGTGTGGCAACCCAAGCGATGTCGGTCGAAGAACTGGACAGCTTGCTGGAACAATCTCGAGAGAACAACGCTCGACTGAATGTGACCGGTATCCTGTTGCACAGCGGAAAGACTCGCGAGTTCATGCAACTGTTGGAAGGCGAGCAAGAGTGCATCGAAAAACTGATGCAAGTCATCTCGAATGATGAACGTCACACTTGCGTCGACATGATGTACCACGACCGAATCGAATCACGAAACTTCGAGGATTGGTCCATGGCATTCCGAATGTTCGATGACTTGGACCCCAAGCTGATCGAAGGCTACACCACCTTCAATGCCAACGCACTGCCGCCAGCGTTGCTGACAGGACGCAACAGCCGAGCCCGTTCAATCATGACGTCCCTCAGCCAAAACATGTGAGAACGCAACGACCGCTGACAACACGTCCGCTTTCTTCCCCGGAATTTGTAGGCCGTATCAAGGACCAACGGGACGCAGCTACGGCAGGAGCATGATCCCGAGCGCGGCGATGTACAGGATCGCTGCCGGAACTCCGCTTCGTTCCGGTCCGGCCTACTTTGGGTCGGCGCATAAAAAAAGCCCGGGCCGTTCGGTCCGGGCGATGTTCGAAGAAGTACCGAAGGAGGGACTCGAACCCTCACTGGATTGCTCCAACTGGATTTTGAATCCAGCGCGTCTGCCAATTCCGCCACTTCGGCTTCTTCTGAAAATGTCGATGAACCCGCTGGCGACCTCGCGAAGATAGTTTCGCGGGGGGAATGCCTTCACAAGGAAGACGTGCCTGGCTCCATCGAGACGCGAATTATGTCGGAGCCACCTGGATCCCGCAAGACGGGTTCAGGCGATCTTTGCGGCCGACCGGCGATTGGGATCGCTCCCCGAAACCTTTGAATCGACCGTGCGACTTATCCGGATTGCGGATCCGTCCGGACGGCGTCGGACACAGGCCAGGCGACCAACCTTTGCCCGCCTGGGCGATATCAACTCGCCCTCCGATATCCGCCATCGAATTTCCGAACCACATGAAAACGATTCGGCTAGAATGAGCATCAAAATTCCCCGCCTCCTACCCCGCTGAATCAAACGCCATGCTTCACCGCCGTTGTCTCGCCTCCGTCGCCCTTTCGCTCGCGACACTGACCGTGCCCGCCCTTTGTTCCCCCACGTTTGGTGAGGAATACCTCAATGGGATCACTTGGCAGGCACCACCGATCGTCACCCCGGGTGCGACTGCAGCGGATCCGCCATCGGACGCGACCGTTTTGTTTGGCTCGAGCGACGATGTGAAGAACTGGAAGAACATCTCCAACTGGACGACCGACGGAGATGACTTGGTCGCAGGAAAAGGAGCCATCACCAGCAAGGAAGAATTTGGCGACTGCCAAGTCCACGTGGAATGGTCGGCTCCCGTCCCCGTCAAAGGCAATGGACAAGGACGTGGCAACAGCGGGATCTTTTTGATGGGCCGCTACGAGATCCAGGTGCTCGATTCTTACGAAAACGAAACCTACCACGACGGCCAAGCGGGCGCGATCTACAAACAAACGCCGCCTGCTGCCAATGCGATGCGTCCGCCGGGTGAATGGAACACGTACGACATTTTCTGGACCGCACCCCGGTTCACCGAATCAGGTGAACTGGAAAGCCCCGCCGCGATCACCGCGGTTCACAATGGTGTGCTGATCTTGAACCACTTCGAACTCAAAGGCGACACGCCTTACAACCGTCCACCGGAATACAAAGCCCACGCCCCCAAGGGTCCGATCACGATCCAAGATCACGGCAACCCCGTCCGGTTCCGCAACATTTGGGTGCGCGAGTTCCAACCCGCCACGGGCGAACAAACCCGCGAGCCTTACCTTCGCGACGGCAAAAAGGAAACGCCGATCAGCGAAGCCGAGTGAGCCAAAACGAATCGGCGGGTGAACCACTCGCCTGATGCTGGCAACAACGCCCAACGATCGACGGGGGTCGGTCGTTTCATGGCTCTTCGGGACGCCTGCAACCATACATGGGCAACACGCGCCACTTCTCCTGCCGGACCTCACCCTCGCGTACGCCTGAGCGGCATCGCTCGATCTTTCCTCAAACTCGTTTTCGGGAAAGGCAAGCGATGTGGAAACCTGCCGAAAAGCGGAATCAGAAAACCGCAGACCTACTTAAACGTGTGAAATTTGCCTCAGCTGCAACCATCAATCAGGCGGGATGCGGATCAATGTCATCATCGGCCCCGTCGATTGCCTTGACGGACTACGCAGCCGGCCAACTCGAGGCAAGTTCGACTGGTCGCTTACAGGCCAGGCTGATCGGTTAGCGGCGACCGGCCGTCGACCAGGCTGAACGCTAAGAAACCAGGGGATTTTGATCCCGCCAAAGGTGGCATGAACGAAGGTTTCTTCACATGAAATCTGGGAATGGGTTTCGAGCGAGACACTTGAGCATCGCGACCCCCAATCGGCGTCGCAAAAATTCTTTTCTGCGGACCCCGCCGCTCATTTAGAAGCCCTCCTTAGGCGTTCGTTACGTCCTTAGAGGATTCTAAGAGAAATTTCCGGGAATGCTCTTTACTCGGACCGCGCGAAAATAATAATTCTCGCCACACCCAAGAACCAAATGGAGATCGCTGACTCCGGCTCTTGGCCTTTTCTTCAGCATCGGATGTTACTCCCCATCTTCAGGGAACCCAGCAGGCACTTCACCGCCTTGCCAGTTTTGACGTTAACGCACTGACTTCTCTGATGGTCGATTCCGGCCTGAGTTAGTTTGCGTCCCATCCCCCACTCCATCGAAAGATCCGTTCGTGAACGGCACGCTTGCATTGGTGGCATTTGCCGCCTCCGTGTGCGCTGCGGCTATGGTCGAAGCGTACTGGTACCGTCGTCAACTTCTCAAAATCCCTTTCCGAATCCATGTCAATGGAACTCGCGGCAAGTCTTCGGTGACTCGTTTGATCGCCGCGGGATTGCGTTCCGGTGGCATCCGGACGTGTGCCAAAACAACGGGCACATTGGCTCGCATGATCCTTCCCGATGGGCAAGAGCTTCCGATCTTTCGACCGGACCGGGCCAACGTCATTGAACAGAAACGCATCGTTCAAACCGCTGTCGGACACAACGCGGATGCACTCGTCATTGAGTGCATGGCTTTGCAACCTTTGTTGCAATCGGTTTGTGAATTGAAGTTGGTACGATCCACTCACGGAGTCATCACCAATGCACGCGCCGACCACTTGGACGTGATGGGACCAACTCGTTTGGACGTCGCTCGAGCCTTATCAGCGACCACGCCAATCTCCGGCGACATGTTCACCGCGGAAGACCGCGCCGACAGTTTGTCTGTGATGAAGGAAGCTTGCGACGACCGTGCTAGCCAACTGGTGGTCACCACCGCCGACGATGCAAACAACATCACCCAAGACGAATTGGCTCAGTTCAGTTATCTCGAACACGCTGAGAACGTTGCGTTGGCGTTGAAAGTTTGCCAGTCGATGGGAGTGGCTCGGGACGTGGCGCTGCAAGGAATGTGGGAAGCGCAACCCGACCCCGGTGCGATGCGTGTTCACGTTCAGGAGGTGCACGGCAATTCGTGGCACTTCGTCAACGCGTTCGCCGCCAACGACCCTGAGTCGACCACACGAATTTGGGACGCTGCCTACAACTACTTCCCCGGTGTCACGCAACGTGTGCTGGTGATGAACTGCCGCGTCGACCGTGCCGACCGATCAACCACCATGGCCGAAGCCGTTGCCACTTGGGCGCCCGCGGATCGCTATGTGATCATTGGTTCGGGCACCGACATTTTTCTTCGCCGATTGCTCAAGCGTGGGATTCATCCCGACAAAGTCATCTGTTTAGGAAATTCGTCCGGTCCGGAACTGGTCGAGTCGGTGTTGGAATCGTTCCGCCGCGAAGAACGCATGGCAACCGCACCACGACCACACTTCCAAAGTGGCACCGCGGTCGCCGAGCGAGCGGAAGAAATGGAATCATCGGCCATGATGCTGATGGGAATCGGCAACGTTGCCGGCCCAGGCATGGCATTGGCCGATCACTTCGGACAGGACCAGGGGTGGGAACGTTTCCGCACGCCTGTGACACGTCCGGCACGAGTCTTGGAGATGGTTTGAGATGGAATGGCTCGCTTTGTCGATCGGCATTGGCTTGGTCGTCAGTTTGATTTTCACCGAAGCATTTGGGCTAAGCGTCGGCGGGATGATTGTCCCGGGCTATTTGGCATTGGCGTTCGATCAACCGGCAACAATCATTGCCACGATCGCCGCCGCTTTGGTGACGGCGTGGGTCGTTTACCAAATTGATCGGTGGGCGATCTTGTTCGGTCGCCGACGAGTCGTTTTGACGATGGTGGTCGGTTTCGCGATCGCGGCGGTGCTGCGATCAATGGTGGAACTCGCCTTCCCATCGATGCCAGTGGGCGTTGCCGTGGAAGCAGGCACCTCCGCCGCCTCGATGATGATGGCCGGAACAACGGTCATCGGTTTTGTGATTCCAGGGTTGGTCGCTCTCTGGATTGCGCGCAGTGGCGTGGTGCAAACACTCTCGCCGCTCGTGATTGCGACATCTTTGGTTTACTTGGTCTTGGTGACCGCAGGTGTGGAAACGCTGGTATGAAGAAACTGTATTACCGTCCCCAGAAGATCTCTTCAGGTTCACTGTTGTTCCTTGCCGCCCTTTCGGTGGTCACGGTCCTCGCGCTTCGTGCCATGCCAAATCAAATGGCCGGATGGAGCACGATGGTCGCGGGTTTGTACGGCATTCCCGATTTGAAGGACCGCATGTTGGAAGCGTCTGAACGTGCCGACACCGCGTTCGATGCAATCCATGCCAAACGATTGGAACTCGGCCATCCATTGTTGGACGCTCAAGATCCCGCCGACACCGGCATGGTCGGTCCATCGATGTCCGCCGTGACGACCTTGCCCGGTCACTTGGCCGCCAAGCAAACCTCGATCAACCCGAACTTTGCCGCCGTCGCCATGCGTTTGCTGGTCGACGCTGGCGTTCGCCCTGGCGATCGAATTGCCATCGGTTGCACCGGATCGTTTCCGGCGCTCAACATCGCGGTCTACAGTGCCGCCGAATCGTTGGGTGCCCGTCCGACCATCATCAGCAGCGCAGCGTCCAGCCAATTCGGTGCCAACTCTGCTGACATGATGTGGCCGGACATGGAGAAGTTGTTGGCCGACGAAGGCATTTTGGCTTATCGCAGTCTCGAAATTTCACGAGGTGGTTTTCGCGACCGTGCCGCGGGCATGAGCGATGACACGCGCGCGATTTTGGACGCTGCGATCGAACGAAGCGGTGTTCCGTTGATGGACAGCGTTGATGACACCGACGCAATCGAACGACGGATGGTTGCCTATTCCAAGGCCGCCGAAGACGAGACCTACGCCGCGTACATCAACGTTGGTGGCGGTGACGCCTCGGTCGGCGGAACCGAAGGCAACGATAGCATTGGCGAAGGTTTGATCACGCCCAAGCAGTTGGCGACGATCCAAAAGAAAGCCAGCTCACCCGAAGCGGTCGATTGTGTCGCAACCAGGTTTCTGGCATCAGGCGTGCCGGTCATCAACATGATCAACGTGGTTGCTTTGGCAAACCAATACGGATTGCCAATCGCTTCGACCACCAAAGTGGAAGTCGGTCAAGGAACCGTGTTCACAATCATTGACCCACGCCGAGTGCTGGCATTGATTGGAATCTTTTTCATCACCGCGGCCACCGCGATTGTTGTCAAACCACCGCATCGAATAACAAGGTGGCTGCAACGAAAAGGGTGGTTCGGCGAACAACCCAATGATCAACCGCAGTACATGGTTTGATCGAAATCGGAGACGCGTTCCTAAAGCGGGAACGCGTCTTCATCTTCCTGTTCGGCGTACAACGGCATGTGCCGGTAATACACTTCCAGGATCATCGTGGCGAACGAGGTGGCTGCTAAACGCCCGCCTTCTTTGGGGCCGGTGTGATTGGCAGCTTGAGGAAAGTACCAACTGCCTTTGCTGCCACCGGATTGAGACTGGGTTTCCACCAACCAATCACGAAGTTCAGTGTTGAATTTGTCCCACTCGGGACCGCCCACGTGCCGAAGGACTTGAGCGGCATAGTAGTCGTAGTAGATGTTGTCCTTGCGAACACCGATGTCGATCAACTTTTCGACACCTTTCTGCAAACCGGGATGGTTTTTGTCCCAACCCAAGTACATGCGACACAACAACCCAGCCGCGGTACAAGCAGGGCGGACTCGCGTGGATTTTGTTTGATAGCCGTACATCGAACCGCCGTCGGATTGGACTTTGTCCAAGAAGATCGTCGATCCATAAATCGTTTGCGGTGGCACAATCAGGTGGCCCATGTGAGCGCTCTTGAGCGCCATCACTTGCCAGCCGACCACCGACGTGTCGCCACCGGACGCATCACGGGGGCGATAACGCCAACCACCGTCTTCGCACTGAGCCGTGACGATGTAGTTGATCGCTTGCTGCGTTGGAACGGCGAGAGCTGGATCCTCCGTCATCGCATAGGCTTCGCTCAGCACGATCGCGGCCAAACCGTGCGAGTACATTCCATTGCCGGATGATTCTGACAGATCCAGCACGGGCAACCCACGGACGGTGCCCTGTTTTCCATTGGCGATCAAGAACAACAACCCGCCGCGAACGACATTTTTGAACTCACCAGCGTAGTGCGTTTGTCCAGCACCTAGAAACGGCAAGAGTGCCATCGCGGTCGCCGCGTTGACGGCTTCGGCTCGTTTGGGTTCGCCAGGATTTCCGCACTGGCCGTTGCAAACCAAATTGTGCTGGAACGTCCATCCACCGTTGGGAGCCTGGTGCAGGGCCAACCATTTCAAAGCCTCCGTCACCGCCGCTTCACTGGCCGCCGACCCGCCGTATTCCCGCAGCAGTTTCTTCTTCATATCCACCGATCGACTGTCCATTGCGGGCATCGTCACCGAGGACAGCGTTTGCAGTGTTTGAGCGACGGGTGCCATGTCGGACGTCAACTCAGACATCTCCATCGGCATGGAAGGCATTTCCATCGCAACATCGACCTGCAATGTTTCGGTGGTGTCGAGAGCCTCGGTCAATTCAACCGGTTCGGCGAACTCGTCCATCTCGACCATTTCGCCGGGATCAATTTGTTCGATTTGGAACTCTTCAATCTCGGGACCTTCTTCGCCCGTGGATGATGCCGACAACACGTTCACAATTTTGACGGGGTCAGCAAACGTGACCAAACCAAGAATCAGGATCACGCCGATGTGGAACAGCGTGCTGATCAACCAAGCGGGTGCGGCTTTCAAGAACCCCATGCGTCGACGCGGAGTGACGTCTTCCGCGGTTGGCACTTCATCAGCCAATGTCGCGTCAACAATGTCGTGATCAGGCAAGGACGTTTCCGAAACCGTGGCCATCAATCATCCCATCTGAAGAGGAGTCAAATCTTTGTCCCGACAAGTGAAGTCAATGCACAGTGATGGGCACACACCAAGACAAGTCGTTCCAGCTAATTCACGGCATGGCATGCAGAATGGTTCACGACCAATCTGACAAGCGAGAAGATGCCGATCTAGCAGCTTTCATTGTAGCTGAAACCGTTGAAATCGCCGCCAAACGACCCTTGGGTAAGAATAGAACGCCACAATCCATCGAATGTACCCGTCGCAATCGATCCGTCCCGCCCCCCGACTGGTCCCGATGGCCCACCTTCTCATCCCCTAACGGAGCGATTTGAGTTTCGGGAAGCGATCGGCAATCTGCTCGAAGCGGTCCTCACCAATCGATTCGATGTGCTCTCGCCAAGACGTCTCAATGGTCGGTGCGACATACCCCAATCCGCCCGCCATCGCTTGATTGATCGTTTCCATATCAGCAACATGAAATGCGACGATTGCCTGAGCCTCACGCCACATCGACGCGGCAAACATATCCGCGATCAACTGAACATCGCCTCGGATGTCGGCCGCACCAATGTCGTCACGCGAATATCGCTCGACCAAGGCGTTTACGTCATCGGATAGATCATCTCCGCTACGTTCGCCGTCGCCCGAGTATTCATAGAAACCTTTTTGACCAGCGACACCGAGCAGAGAACGTTTGATCATCGCGGGCAACAATGGTGATGGATCCATTCGATGGGGAAACGATTGCCAAACCACTCGCCCCCCGTCAAAGGCGGTCCGCGGTCCGATCAAGTCGATCAACTCAAACGGTGACATCGGCATGCCATACCGCAGCGCCGATTCGCGAATGGTTGATGCCGCAACGCCAGCACACAGCAGCTGCATCGAAAGGTTCAAATACGGCGCCAACATGCGATTGACGACGAAGCCAGGTGAATCCAGCACCCGCAGCGGGGCTTTCTTCAAACGCCGGACATGCCCTTCACATGCCTCGATGACTGCTTCGCTGGTTCTCGAATGAACGATGATTTCCGCGGCATGACGCCCGACGACGGGCATGAAGAAATGCATCCCGCAAAACCGCGCCGAATGTGTTCGCATCGCACCAGCGATCTCGGTGATGGGCAACGTCGATGTATTGGTGGTCAAAATGGGCGAACGTGCAAACCAGTTTTCGACTTCGGCAAAGAAAGCTTGCTTGATGGGCAACTTCTCCGCGATCGACTCGATCACCACCCAAGTCGGCAAAGCATCCGATGCCCCGATCGTTTCGTCGTGGCCATGCGGCATCATATGAACGACTGGAATTGGCACCGCCGCTCCCCATGGAGAAGCCGAATCAGCGATCCCATCCGTTCGCCGGAGCACCGCGTCGCATGCCTCGGACAGCACCGCCTCGTCACGGTCCGCCATCCAGATTTCGCATCCGGCCAGCAAATGATCCGTCGCGATGGCGCGACCGACCACACCGGCGCCGACCAGCAAAACTCGAATCGATTCCGTCACAATCAGCGAGTTCCCGATGCTTTTTCGCTCGAGTCCGTCTTGGCTTTCGCATCGCCGGTCTTCTCGGCTTCGGATTTCCCAGCCGTTTTTTCAGATGCTTTTTTGGCAACTGGCAAAACGGTTTCATCCGGCGGAGTGGTCGCGGTCGGATCGTTTTCGAACTGAGGAACCAGCACCAATCGAACCGAGGTGGCTTGTTCGGGAATTCTTTCGGTGTGAGCCAGGAACAACAAGTTGCCCGCTTGAGCACTGCTGGAAAACGGCACGTCCAACATCGCACTGCTGAAGTTGGATACGCAAATCATGTCACCGGAATCCGCCGAGTAATGAGTGACTTTGTCGACCGGGTCGGTCCAAAGCTGACTTCCCGCGAAAACCCATTGTTCGGCAAGCGGTTCTTTCGTCTCGTTGTTCTGAACCCAAGTCCTGGCATCGGCCACTTTGAATTTGCCAGCTTCGTCACGCCATGTCACCCAAACGGCAACCGGTTGACCAGTCGGCGGTTTGAATTCGGGATCGTAAGAAACCGGTGTCCCCGATTTGGTTCCGAGTGCGAGCAGAGCCGCGTGAACTTCTTTACTTTTCGCGAACGCGGCAACGACGGATTCGTGTTCCTTGGTCCCGACCGGGCAAGCGAACATTTCCAGGGCACCTTTTCGCATCGTCACGTAGCCATCGATGTAAATTCGTTTGGCTTTGGGATCGATCCACAAATCGGGAAGTTTGGTGATCTGCTTGGCCCCGGGAGGCGCTGCGTATTTGTCGGCCATCGCTCGCATTTGACGGTCCCACTCCTCCAACTCGGCTTGGATGGCAGCGTCGTCGTAGGGGTCTGGATCGTCCGGCGAGGCAACACCCAGCGATCGTTCATCGGGCGACTGGGCAGCTTGCTCGGTTTTCGCCGCGTCCTCTTGTGCACAAACAGCGGGTGACCAAGCACTTCCGGCCAATGCGATGTGCATGAGAAGCAGCACTCCCCAGCCCGCTCGATTGATTCCAGCGACTGCCTCACCCGCCACCGGGGGCCACTGGCATCGTTTGGAAGACAAAACAGATCGTCGCAGGCCGGAAACAGATTTCATGAACATGAATTTCTCAATCACTCAAGTGCGGGGAGTCAACAACCGGCGTCGCCCGGTTAGACTGCGTAGCCAGTCGAATCGTCGATCAATGGACGGCGAACGAACCCCAATCACTCCGCGAAGGCCAGAACCTTCGATTGGCGTTCTCACTGGGAGAAGACCGTCTCAGAATCACGGATGGATTCACCGTTCATAACATCGATTATTCCCTGCGTTGCATCTCGGGTCCATGACACTGACCAAACCGCCCTCCAAATCAAACTCGTCCAAGAAAAAGGCTTCCGTGGCCGAGTCCGCGACGACCGATGGATTCACGAGTGTCACGCCAATGCCCGACGCGGCGACTTGGCAATCGTTGCGCAAAAAAATCGAAGCGCGTCGCCAACGCAATCCCGCCACCAAACTGTTTGGTGACGATGCACTGGATGGCCAAGTCTACCTGTGGGGATTGGCGTCCTTGCTCCATGGACCGGTCGATCCACTCAGCCAGCAATTGGCAACACTCGCGACCGCCGATTCAATCCAAATTCCCTTGACCGATACGGATTTAATTCCGGCGGCGGAGATGTTTTTGGAAGCTTCCCGCGATGGGCGATCGGACTTGGCCGGCGATGTGGGGTGCGTTCTCTGGGCATCGTCGCTTCCTGCGCTGACATCCATCCTGCCGTTGGAACTTTGGTGGAACCTACTGGCCGAATTGCAACGGCGGGTCGCATCGACGCTCGCCCAAGACGAATCCGATTCGCCGCATCACCTGTTGCTGGCTGGCGAACTGGGATTGACGCTTGCCTATCGACTGGCCGACATCCCAAGCTGCGTTGCCCGTGCAAAGCCATCCGCCTCGGCCATCCAGGCTTACTTGGATCATGAGGACACCATCGACGAAGCCCTGCGGACCCCGGATGCGTTGCGAGCCACGATGGCGTCGATCATTCGCTGCGAAGAATTGATGCGAGTCGTCACTAAACGCAAATTCAAAAAGTCGCATCAAGCCACCGCGGAAGAACTCGCGGCTTGGATCGCGGCGACCAGCCGGGTCGATGGTTCACAAGTCCTAACGCAAACCACGTCACGCGACGTCGCTCTCGACCACGTCGGTTTGGTTTCGCGAGCATCCAAGGCAACGAAGAAGAAAAAGAAATCCACATCGAAGGCGACCAAACCAGCGAATCCGATCGCTCCCGCCGGACTGATGGGACGAGCGATGAAATACGACACCGATTCATTGCTGCCCGCCTTCTCAGCGTCGCTGGGCCAAAGCCAAAGTGGTGGCCGATTGGCGTGGGAAATCTCGCTGCCCGAATCGATGTGGCACAGCGACGTGGCCGGGATGGTTGCCATGTTGCCGGAATGGGATGTTCGCCGCGGGCGCACCTTCATCGACTACAGCGACAAGGTGATGCAAATCGAAATCATGGGCGGACGCCGCACCCTGTTTCGAGGTCCGTTGCAGACATCCATCGAATTGGACGGCGTCTGCCAAGATCCCAAAGGCGATTGGCAAGCCACATGTGAATACACCGACGATGACATCCATTACTTGGAACTGGAACAATCATTCACCGGCGGCGTGGTGTTGCAACGACAATTCATGGTCATTCGCGATGATCGCTGCGTGATGATCTCCGACACGGTCTTGCCCGCCCAGTTTGAACCGAACCAGGATGCTGCGTCTGCACACTCGGAAGCGAACTCGAGCCAGCCGACTGACTCGGCGAGCCCCTTTGGTTCACTTGCCGACGTGCGGATTCGTTGCATCACCCGTTATCCAGTTTCTGACGCTGTCTCCGCGATGCCGGACGAGCAGACTCGCGAAGTTTACCTTCACGACAACAAACGACGCGCGATGATGTTGCCGCTACCGGCCGCTGAATGGCGAATCGGTCCCACCGACTGCACGGCCGAACCCAGCACCCCGGGAAACGAATCTCATTCGGTCATCGTGACCACCGAAGGAACCGGCGCAGTCTACAGTCCCGTGTGGATCGATTTCCAATCACGACGTTTCCATCGCAAACGCACTTGGCGAACGCTGACCGTCGCCGACGACCTGCAGTTGATCCCACGCAACATCGCCACCGGTTTTCGAATCCAAATCGGCAGCGAGCAATGGATGTTGTACCGTTCGCTGGTTGGCCGGCGCCCACGATCGGTTCTTGGTAAACACTTGGTCGCCGACTTCTTCGCCGGACGATTCCATCCCGGTGATGGCGGCGTGGAAGAACTGGTCACGGTCGATGACGCACCGCCAAACTGATTCACTTCATCGAATCAGTTCAATTGCATCAATCGGTCCGCGACGGATCGTAGTGAGGCGGTGATTTGCCATCGCGAATGATCTCGATCTCCCGCGGCGTTGCTGATTCCGCGAACGACCATGCAAGGAGTCGATGTCATTCGACATGCCATCGCAACCCCGAACGCTTCCATGTCCTCGGCAATCACACCGTCGTGGTCATTCGTACTGGCAAGGCTTCCACGACGAGATGCCATCACGCCGTCCGATGATGCGGCGCAGACGCTGATCAAAGTGTTTGCCTCGGAACGGGCCTCGGGCAAATCCTCGCCAGACAAATTCTTCGGGCGTGACAAATCGATTCGATCGCCGACGGCCGGAACCAACGCTTCATCCGTTCCCGGCCATTGCTGCCATCCAAGCGATTCTGCGGAAGCGAACTGTTCACCTTCGCCCACCCCAATCCCGTCACAGATGACTTGATCAAACCAATGAGCCGAACCGACCGAGGCGGCATCCGACAATCCGCCCGCGATACCAGCGAGGATAACTCGTGCCGGTTGCTGCGACTGGATCGCTCGCATCGTCGCGGCTGCCGAGGCCACCAATCCGAATCCACAAAGCTCGCAGGTCCAACCTTTCATTGAAACTGCACTCAGGTCCAAATGGTTCAACAACTCCGAGCGTTCACCCGAAGTTGGAATCAACAGCAGCGTCGTATTAACGTCCGCCACGGCGGATTTCCGAGCCCAAGAATCGAATTTGGAAACGATAAATCTTCTTGGTCACGCACGTGATCTTGCCGGTTTTCAGATCGAAGTGATCCGGTGTTTCGGCCAAGTTGATATTTGCGACCGCACGGAAACCACGTTCAGCAAACACATCGATCACCATCGCCAATGTCATCGGATCGTCAAAGATTGAATCTTCGCTGTTGACGACCGCCAAACCGGCAATCGCATGGCGACGCACAATCGGCATGAACCGACTCTGAATGATCTCGATCACATGATGAAACAACTCGCGATGTTCCAGTTCGTAACTATCCAGTCGGCGAACCAATTCCTGACGAGCGTGCACGCCAAGTTCTGACGCCAACGGCAGGTGCCGCACCGCGTCGTAGGTTTCCGGATCCAGTTCCAACGACGACTGATATTCCAGTTCGCTGCGGATGTTGCGTTCCACTTCCGCGATGTCGCCACCGGCGTCGATGAAGTGGTAGTGATAAATCTTCTTCAACGATTGCAACGCGTCCCAGGTTTTTTCCTTGAACACGCGATAGCGTCGTTTCGCGGCGGTTGGATCCAGGTCCGTTAGCCGTAGCTCAAGCGGCTCGCCATCATTTTCAGTTTCAACACGTTCGTTGTGCTCGGCGATCTTTCGCCCGCGAAGCAACTGACGCTCGATGCTGGTCTTTTCATCAATGAACAACACAACCGCGTGAACGGTGGGTTTGCGAAAGTTGATCGCCAGCGGTGTCGAATGATATTCACGATAGAGCTGATTCATTTTCTGAATCAACAAGTGCAAACATTCCACTTGGACGCGGGTTCGCGGGAAACCGTCCAAGATGCATCCGTCGCGATACTCTTCTTCCAAGAGCTTTCGGAACAAGATCCCGACCACCTCGGTGTCGCCGACCATCCCGCCGGCTTCTTTGATGCGTCTGGCTTCGGGAGTGTCGAGCAGACTGCTGACGACGATTGGTTCGCAGGTCAAACCGCGGGCTTTGGAAATGAATCCGCTGTTGGTTCCCTTGCCCGATCCCGGTGCCCCACCCAGGAGGATCAACTCCTTGGTGAACCGCAAATTTTCGCGGCCATACTCTTCTTCCAAGTCATTCCAGACGTTGGTGAAGATGACATGGGCGTCTTTGACTTCCAAATCCTCCACCGAATGTTCGGCCGCGGCGGCGATCGCTTCATCGGTCACCGCTTGAGACGCTTGGTCCTCAGCCATGTCGACAACCGTGTCGGGCAATTCCGCTTCCGGATTCGCGATTTCGGGGGCTTCGTCCAGTGAGTCCATGGCAGCAATAGGATTCATACAAGGCGGGAAAAATGAAAATCAACACCCCGCATCCTAACCAAGGAACGATGCCTCGCGAAGCGTCATTCACTCCGGCGACGCCAGATGGACGATCGGATAGGGCGTAAAATCCGTTGCGACCCGCAAAGCGATTGGTTGGGAAGGATCTGCCCCCAAATTGGGTTCATTTTTCAGCGTGATCCAAACCTTGTCCTTGCCCAAAATCTGGTTTCGCAGCACACGTGCAAAGCCAGGCTCGATTCCTTCGCGTCGCGTGCCCATGACTTCGTCACCAATTTCGCGAATGACCGGTTCCAATCTTTCGCCTGCCGTACGCAACTTTTCTCTCGCTTCGGGGGATGTCCATACATTCACCCAAACCTGACGCAGTCGTTCGTTGTCGACGATCGCTTCCATCACGATTGTCCGTAGTAAATCACGAGCTTCGTCGTCGTTGACAATTTGAAGAGCGACATCACCCAGTCGTTCTCGCAAAACTTCGTTGGCGGCCAAATCCCGCAGAATCGCTTCGACCGCTTCCGCGATTTCATCGAGATGATCCTCGACGATCGGAACAACTTCCTGCTCAACAAACCGCGACCACTCCTCACGAACCAATTCTCGTTCGGGCAGCGGCGCGCTGTCGTACAACGCTCGCCAACCAAATCGCCATAGCGACGCCTTTCCCCAAATTTCGCGTCCGATCGATTCCGCCGGCTCTCGTCCGTGAAGACGCAGCACGGGCAAGACTTCCGTCCGAACCAACGGAACCATTTGTTCCTGGATGATGTCTTCGCGAAAACGCGCTGCGATGGCCTCAACCTCCGCATCGTGGCGTTTCAATGATGCGGACAACTCTGATTCGATGACCGGCAAACTCTGACGCACGGTTTCAAAAACCAAAGGTAACATCGCTTCGCTGATCTCTTTGCCATGAGCACGCATCGCGGCAGAGATCTTTTGAGCCAATTGCTCTCGTTTCGGTTTTGGCAACAAGGTCGCAATGACGTCGTCGACTTTGCCGGAAGATCGATGCAACGTCGCGGAGATCGATTGATCAGGATCCCAAAACTGTGTTTCGCGTTCCAAATCAAATGGCTCATAGAGCGACAACGTGACCGTCTTCGCCTCTGGATTGACTCGCAAAACATGCCCGACTTGATGCCACGTGTCGGCGCCCGAGTCCTTTGCAAACGCGGCATCTCCGACACTCAGCGACAATGTCGGGTCGGACAAAATCACCGAGTCCGTCGGCGTCCAAACCGAAGAGATCAATGGCTTCGCACCGTCGCGGGAGGAAGCAACCAACCATCCGCCACCGAGAACGAGACAGCTCAACCAGAACGCTGCGCCAAGAAGTCGAATCGATTTCTTTGTCATACGGATTCTTTCTTGAGTGCTCGCAGTCGATCGACGTAGACCGCCGCGACAATGATCACACCCAACAGAATATTTTCAATGTGATTTTCCAATCCCAGCGAAGTGCATCCGTGTGCAATCACGCTCATGATCAACACGCCGCACAGTGTTCCGACCACGCTGCCGCGGCCGCCCAGCAATGAACCGCCGCCGATCACGACCGCCGCGATGATCTCCAGTTCCAATCCCATGCCCGCGGATGCGTCGCCTTTGCCGAGCCGAGCGATGTCGACACAACCGGCCAAACCGAACAGGGCACCGGCGATGACATAAACCAGGATCTTGGTTTGCCGGACTTTCACGCCGCACAATCTCGCGGTCGCTTCGCTGGATCCGATCGCGAACACATGACGTCCAAACAGAGTTTGGTGCAGCAGCAACGCGGTCGCGATGGCCAGCACAATGGTCAGCCACACGCCCCATCCAAAATTAGGCAGTAACGGGTAGGCAATCCATTCCGGGTTGGGAAACGGCGTGACCGATGCCCAAAGCCATTCAGGGATACTTTCCGCCGGCGGTGTGATCGTGCCACCTTGCTCGGACAGGCTCTTGCCCAACCCCATGAAGATCGTCATCGATCCCAACGAGATGATGAACGGAGTCAGTCGCAATCCCGCGATCAAAATGCCATTGAACAACCCGCACAATGCGCCAGCACCGACCGCCATGGCCAGAGCGGGAACGATCGACCATTCACTTTCGAGCGTCAGTGCCGCGACACATCCACACAGAGCCGCCGCCGTGCCCGCGGACAAATCGATTCCGCCGCTAATAATGATCAACGTCATTCCCAGCGAAGCGATGCCGATCTTGACGCTCTGAATGCCAACCAATCGCACCGACGCCATGGACGTGAAGTTTCCGTCGCTACCGGTTGCCCATTCGGCAATGGCAAAGAACAGGATCACGATGACCAACGCCAACATCGGTCCGGCGGTATTCAACCCTCGCTTCAACAACGCAGTGACTTCCTTCTGAATGACGACCGAGCGTGGAAGAGGCTGGCTTTTGCCGAACACTGCCGCTTCGCAGACACAAGCTGAGCAGTGTAGCAGCGCAAACGCTCCGGTTCAGTCGGGTTGTGCGGCTTGCGCGGTCGTCTTGGCAAACAAGCGAAACCTTACCGGCAATTCGTCTCAGTGAAACGGCAACGGCGGGCCGATCGATTCGTGTAGGCGGCAATTGGCAAGGATGTCAAGCCATTGTTGACTTCCCTCCCTTGTCATTCACCCAGTACCTGCTGTGTCCAGAAACCCATCCAATTTTCTGCGTGTCCACCGTGGCGACCATGCATCAGATTCTGCCAAGCTTTCCTCCAAGCAAAGGCAGATGAAGTCGCATGGCAAACGTGCATTGGTGACTTCCGGCGACGCTCATCGTTTGGCATCCCAAGCCAACGACTTGGCCGATCAATTGCAGGCACAGCAAGCGATCCTGCGTCAACAGCAAGTCGAACTGGCGATCCAAGCCACCATGGCAGCCGGTCAGTCATCACGTCCTGATCCGACCGAGAGCATCGATCGATTGCTCGGCGATGCGACGTTGGCGACCGGCACGACGGCGGCTGCGGTTTACTTGCTCGACGACGAGACCGAGTTTCTCGCAACTCGATTCGTCTTCGGTTTGTCACCCGCCGAGCGTCTGGGATCCCAGCGTCCTCTTCGCGGTGCTCGTGGTGACTTGGAAGCAATGGTCAAGGGCTTGGTCGCGATTGACGACATGGATCTCGGCCCCATCAACACGTGGCGTTCACCGGAACCCTTCCCATCGGGAATCTGCGTTTGTTTGGGCGAAACCGAGATGCCAATTGGCACGATGTGGTTGTATGCCGCCGCTGTGACGGCATTCAGCGACGTGCACACCGCCGCGGCCCGTTTGGCCGCATCCAACTTGCAGCAAACGTTGCTCCGCTTGGCAGAACAAGAAGCCGCGCCGGATTCCTCCATCCGGTTAATTCTGCCCAGCGACGTGACCCTCGATCGTTCCCGTGATGTCTCGCCTCCACCACACGAGACTCATGACGACTCGGAAACGATCTCGGAGCACAATCCCACCAGCAACGAGACTGCCCTCGTCGAGGAAAACTCCGACGGTGTTGTCCCTCCCGACACCGTCGCGCCCCCCGCGGATGACATCGGCTTCCCTCCCGCCGATGCGTCCGTGTCCGTGAAAGCCCCCGTCACGGATGGTTCCTCCGATGAAATCCAAACGAAGTCCGCCACACAGGACCGCTTGGACTTGATCGACGACGAAACCTTGTTGGATGCGGCCTTGGAATCCGCCATCGAAGCCCAGCTGGTCAAAAGCGATGAATTGATCGCCGACCTGCAGCGTGATTTGGATGTTCCCGAGAAAACCACGTATGGCTTTGTCGCGGATGACGATGCCTTGGATGATGTCGCCTTGGACAACGAGTTCGCCGAGACGGACGATGCCGCCCAATCATCGTCTCTCAGCGAAGACGCGGAACAATGGCCGTTGTTGTCGGGTTACGACGAAGAAACGATGCGTTTGGCAGCGAAGCTGGATCTCCAAGACGCACAGTTTCTGTCGGGCGAATATGACCCCACCGAGATCGATCAGTTCGACGCGGACGCGTTGGAGTTCCACCATGGTTGGGACAATGACGAACTGGATGGCCACGTGGCCGACGAAGACGATTCGATGTGCAGTGATTTCGCCGACACCAGCGATTTCGATGAAGGCGAGCCGTTCCATGGCAGCGTCCTGTCGTTCGATTCGACACTGGATGAGCCATCGAAACCCGAATCGGACACCATCGACGCGATCGACGACATCATTGCGTTGATTGATGACTTCGACAGTGATTTTCCATCACGTGCACCGGAGCCCGGCGAAGACGATCATTCCATCCTCACCAATCAAGCGGTTGAGGTTGCCCCTGAGCCCGAGGACATCGACCTGGCCCATCAGGTATCGATCTGGCAACACCAAACGCTACCGATGGGTGCCAAGATTTGCCCGTCTTGGTACGCCGATGGCATGATCGAATCTCCGCTGGACGTTGCACAAAGCTGGCATCACTGGGACGTCTTGCCCGATGGTCAAATCGCCATCGCGATCTGCCAGCCCAATGGCGGAGCGACTGCGAAGATCGATCTCAGCAATGTGATGGATGTGACCGTCGTGCGAGCGGCTCTGCAGGCCCACATGGGATATCGGCACCAACCGTCCGATGCGGTCCGCAGAGCCTATGACACGCTGTTCCAAATCCGCGATCACTCCTTCGTCGGAGAAGGGCACGGCAACGTATCACTGCTGTATGCCCAAATCGATCCTGAAACGGGTGAAACCAGAATGGCGTCGACCGGGGATTGGTCGACGCTCGCGATCTCGAAATTTGGCTACCGGCCCGTAGGATGGCTGGACCGAGAATCCGATCGCAACCATCGCGAATTGGGAACCAGCGATCTGGACACGACCTGTTTGGGCAACGTCGATATCACCAGCAGTCATTTGTATCTGCAACAGGGCGAAGTGTTCCTGGTCGCCGGATGCCAATGGATGGGATTGCAACCTACAACCGCGGTGCCCGGATACCCGCAGCACCAAATCGGAACGGCGATTACCCAAGCGATGCGGGAAGGCAAGCTCAGCCCACTTGCCGCGTTGCGAACTTGGATGGCCGAAACACCGCTCAATGGCGAGCGTTCGGCGATGGCACTGCACCGATTTGGTGAGTAAAAATCGCCATCACCTGAATGCAACTGCAAGCCTTCTTTCAGAGGGCTCGATCAGATGTCGATCACATTGGCGACAGGCAAGACAAAGATCTTCCCGTCGCCGATCTGTCCTTCGGTTCCCGTTCGCGACGCGTTGCGAATGATTTCGACAACCGGTTCCAAATCGTCGTCGTCAATCACCATCTCAAACGTGACCTTCCGCAGCAAATCGATTTTGTATTCGTTGCCACGAAAAAGCGCCGTTTGTCCGCGTTGACGTCCATACCCGAGAGCGTCACCGACAATCGTGTCGCTGAAACCGGCTTCATCAAGCGCCGATTGGACGTTGGAGAGTTTGGTCGGTTGAATGATGGCTTGAATCAAAATCATAGCGTCACCGTTTGGCCAGTCGTCATCGAAGTTTCCATCGCCTCCAGCATCCGCTGCGTCTCCAGCGCCTGCCGATGATAAGCTTGCCAAGGAGGCGATGGTGAATCCCAAAGTTGTTCATCTTGTTCGGTCGCGTTGATCCAACCGACCAATCGCGAAATCATGTTGTGCTCTTGGTGGCATTCGCAGCTGAATGGATGCACTTTGCCCGACGCTTCGTGCACCCATCCCCGTGCGGGTTTGTCCGGCCAAGGTCGTGTGAAATCATCGCAAACAATGGAAGCTTCTTCACCCGCGATCTCGAACCATTTTCGAGTCGCGGTGTCGAATGCACATGACATTGTCGCGGACACGTCGTTTGGAAAATTCATGATCGCGGTCACACGATACGGAACGCCATCACGCATCACCGATTGAGCGTTCACCGTGATTGGTAGTCCGTCGTTGGCGAGCCTTAGAATCCCAGCGGCGTACCATCCCAAATCGAGCAGACAGCCACCGCCCAGTGCAGCGTCTTGTCGGTGATCGCCG
Organism: Rhodopirellula baltica SH 1; assembly: GCF_000196115.1. Classification (NCBI taxonomy): domain Bacteria; kingdom Pseudomonadati; phylum Planctomycetota; class Planctomycetia; order Pirellulales; family Pirellulaceae; genus Rhodopirellula; species Rhodopirellula baltica. The sequence goes on along the minus strand of NC_005027.1, from coordinate 554,608 downwards.
GATTGGAACGGATTGAAAAACGAAACTGCTGAACTGACATGCCGTAGCGAACCGAGCCGAAAATCCGCTTCGCCTTGCGGTACCGTTGCACCGCTCAACCACTGCCGAAACATGTCTGTCCGATCGTGATGCAACCACGCCGTCGCATCGAGCCAATGCACTCGAGCCTTCGCACATGCGTCTGACATCTCTTGCGTCGCCTGAGAAGTTGTCGCCAGCGGCTTTTCACACAGCACGTGCTTGCCCGCCGCGGCGGATGCGATCATCCACTCCGCATGCAGTGACGGTGGCAACGCAACGTAGACGGCGTCCACATCATCACGAGCGATCAACTCCGCGTAACCGGACACGGCATGGGCGATTCCATACGAATCAGCATACCAACGAGCGCGTTCGGATGTCCGGCTGGCGATCGCGGTCACGCTCACACCCGGTGTCGATTGCAAGTCGGCCACCAATCGGCGAGTGATTCGGCCGGTGCCCAAAATGCCAAACCGAATCGGTCGGCGTTCATCTTCCGTGAGGGTGGGTTCTGGCTGCAAAGGTTCAGTCGTCGCGAGCGAGTAAATCGGATGGAACAAAGCGTTTCAAAGAGAACGACTCTCTTCGTTCAGCGGGATGCGTTGCCGAAAGCCTAGCCGATCCCCCGGACAATCGGCACCACCGGTCTGATCGCTCATCTCGCCGGAAGGAAACGGATCGAATTCCGTTTTCCACCTTGCCAATCCGGCCACTGTTCCCCCTGCGTGCTAACTTTCCTACGGACGGAATTCTTTCTCGACGTATGACCGATGGATCGATGAAAACGCAAACGATCATGAACGATCAAAGCCCCCGCAATGGCCAGCACGCCGTTGTCGGTCGCTTGCGTTTTCTGACGATGGCCAGCGTCCTTCTTTCGGCACTGCTTTCCTCCGGTTGTGCCAACCTGCGTTTGCCGGCGATCAACCCCACCGGCGAAACCTTGTTCGCTCCCCTGCCCACCACGACCAGCCTCGCGTTGCCGGGTTGCTTAGACGATGGCACCTGCGGATGCTTGGGTTGCCTCCGCAAATTGGGCACCTGTTTGAAGTCGCCGAGCTTGGGAATACCCAACCCGGCGTTTCCCGAACCAGAAGATCCACCGCAGTGCGTCGATCCCAATGCCACGATCGGCAGCGGAGTTGCGAACACCGGCCCATGCGTTCCCGGGCCCGGCTGCTCCGGCGATTGCTTGACCGGACCTCCGGCGGTTCTCTACGGAACCGAGATCACAGCGCAAAAGGCTTGCCAGTTGCCACCTCGCGGTGACCGAGGCTGCATCCTGCTGACGCCACAAAAGATTGTGGCTCCGGTCGGCGGCGAAGTCATCTTGCTTTCAGGCATCTGCGGCACCGATGGGTATTTGCTGACCGCGGAACCGCTGGAATGGATGATGACGCAAGACAGCGTCGGCAACATCATCGAAGTCGGTGATGACGATCCTGGTTTCGTGCATCGCATGACCAATGTTCCAGTTGCAAAAAAGGAAACACCCGGGTTCGCTCGCGGAGTGACCAGCACCAAAGAAATGGTGATCACACGTGGTAACGCCAATGCCGCTGACGACATCAAACTGGAAAAGGGGCAAACCTACATCACGCTCAGCAGCCCCAGCGAAGGGACTAGCCACGTGACCGTGTTGGCACCTGAAAGCGATTGCTGGGATCAACGGAAAGCCACCGCGACGATCTACTGGGTCGACGCCCGTTGGCAATTCCCCTCGCCGCAACGCGTCCAAGCCGGCACGGTGGTGGACTTGGTCACCCGAGTCACACGGGCTCAAGGCAGCCTGCCTGCACGTGGCTGGAAAGTCCGCTACGAGATCATGAACCCCGAGCTTGCCACCTTCGCCGGCACCGGTGGTTCATCCGTGGTTGAGGTCAACGTCGACGATTCCGGTGACGCTCGTGCAACGCTCGAACCGATTGCGGGAACCAGCGGCAACGCCATCATCGACGTTCGCGTGATTCGCCCTGGTGGAACGTCCGACAACATGCCCGACCTGACACTCGGACGCGGCCAAGCCTACGTGACCTGGAGCAGTCCCCAACTGGATCTGCGAGCCGGCGGTCCCGAAGTTGCCTCGTACCAAATTCCATTCGACATTTTCGCGAACCTGCGGAATCCCGGCGACCAAGACGCAACGGGCGTCAAAGTTGAACTTGGTTTTCCCGCAGGTGTGCGCATCATTTCTACCGACGCGTTTGCCCAAAGGTTCACGAACTCGATCGTGTGGGACATCGGCACCATGCCCGCTCAGCAGCAATTGGACTTGGCGGTTCAGCTCACTTCACCAACGGCACTCAATCTGACGTTCCGCGCCATCGGCGACTCAGGATTGATCGCAGAAGACACCGTCCGCGTTGACATTTTCCGTCCCGCGTTGGCTCTTCGTGTGAGCCCTCAAACCGACCGAGTGACCGCGGGCGATCCAGCGACGTTTGATCTCGAAGTCGAGAACACAGGCGACCGACCACTGCGAGAAGTGGAACTGGAAGTGACCGGCGACAACGCCATGGTTCATCGCGAAAAGAACCGCCGCGAAGTGGGCAACCAGAAAACGGACGGTCCATTGGAACCAGGCGAAATATGGAAAACCAGCGTCACGTTTGTTCCCACCGACTCGGGGCAGCGTTGCATCGACGTTGTCGCGCTGGCCGCGGGAGGCCAGCGGGCTCAGGCTCAATCCTGCGTGATCGCCATCAACCCAGCACCGCCGACACCCGCCGTCACCGCGAACCTGCAAGTTCGTGACCGAATGGCGGTCAGCGACTTGATTCTCGCGACGGGCCGAGTCACCAACTCCGGCGAAGTCACGTTGACCAACGTGCGGGCGACCATGGCGTACGACGTGCAATTGATCCCGCGTCAGGCGACAACGGACTATCCCTATGCCATCGACACACCCTACGTCATCGCATGGACGATTCCCGAACTCGCTCCCGGCAAGACGGTCATTTTGGAAACCGAATTCGAAGCTCAAGAAGCTGCTCAAAGCAGCCGCATTGTGTTCTCAGCGGAGAGCAACGAGGGAGCAACGAACAGCGTCTCCGATAGCATCCAAATTTTCCCTGCCGCCCCCCGTAACGCTCCATTGACTCCAGGCCCTGCCTTGCCTCCGGTCAGCCCATCGCCTGGCATCCCGGGCGGCCTCGGCACGGCACCCGTCGATCCCAACGCCGGTCGCAGCACACCCATCCCTGGCTTCAACACCCCCGCCCGCGCCGGCGTGTTGCGACTGCAAGTGCTACAACGCGACATCTCGCCTCGCGTCGGCGATGCGATTCGTTATGCGGTCGCAATCACCAACGACACCGACCTGCTCGACTCGCAAGTCCTGATTCACTTTGATTTGCCACCAGGTGTGCTGGTCGAAAGATTAGTCCAGACGAAGAGCCCCGAGCTGTCAGGCATGGACCGAAAGGGAAACACGATGTACTTCACTGAGATCAAAACCATGAAACCGGGCGAGACCATCGACTACGAGTTGGTCCTTCGCAGCAACCAAGCCCAAGACTTCAACCTGATTCTCGAAGCCGAAAGCCGCAACGTCCCTCAAGGGATCGCCATCCGAGAACCAACGACGGTTTCGCCCTAACGCGATCCCGGTTGAAGATCCCCGGCTCGATCAAAAGCCGAAATCACAAAATGCCGAATTACCTGGCATAACAAATCTCACCTCTCGAACTCGCCCGACGAACGATCCAGACACATCGACTCGATCGCACGCCGCAACACATCGGATGTGATGCCATAACCTGAGACGCCTTGCGTCTCATCCGCCGTGCCGCCCTGGTGCATGCCCGCGACGAGACCGGAATCAAAGAGCAAGGGCGCCCCATCGGTCGCTTGCAAAGACAAACGCTCGTTCTCGAAGCGATACTGAATCCTTCCATTTTCGACATCGCTCACCTTCACGGCATGGCACTTCTGACTCGGCGAGGCACCTGCAAAGACCGCAGTGACCATCCAGAGTCGCTGCCCCGGCTGGACCGCTTCATCCGAGAGTTTCAGGAACTCAGGCTTGAATCTCCCAACCAAATCAAATGCCACAACATCCGCTTCAATAGCCTCGTTCTCATCCTCCGGATCACAAGGCTGATAGGGCATACCGATTTGCTTCACGCCATCCGTTGCACCAAAGACATCGCTCAGAAAGGTTGATTCGATCGACTCGCTGAATTCATTGGGCAGGAGATCTTTCTCCAACCCATTGTCTGTGCCGAGCAAGTGCAAAGCCGTCACAAACACGGGCTTGGATTCGTCGCTCAAACGAAAAGCGAATCCGGTACCAACCATGTCACTTCCACTCACGACGCCATAGTCCGTCGTGAAAAACGGCCGCCAAGCGGTATACTCCTGCACATCCGGTGCCCCCTCCGGCTTCTGCACACCACGACGCGCATCGCGCGCGGATGGCGCCGGTGACGTGGGCTCGCATCCCAGCATCGACAACGAAAAAAACAGCACGACAGCCGACGGCAACTTTGCCGAGCAAGCACGATCAAACACATTCTTAAACATTATGAGTCTTGCTCCATTTCCCATCGACGACAAATTTCTGTTTTAATCCCCAGCGGCCAAGCGAACGCTTCGCGATCAACGCCTGTTGGTTCGAGTCTGTTAGCAGGCTGTTGATTCAGTCGCATACCGAATGACAACGATTAGCCGTTGGGCGTTAGCCCCGGTTGGCATCTACTCAACCGCCGCTAACGCGGTGCGGCTTATGAAATCAACAGCCCGTCAGTACATCAGCCGCATTGGCGCAGGCGGGACCTTGATTCATCCGAGACAACACCGAACTAGAGCACGTTGGCCGCGGCATTCCGCTGAGTACCACGGCCAACAAAACGCAACTGATTGAAATACCAGTTTGCTAGTCAACATTCGCACAAGCTGGCCTACAACGCAGATTCCCCATCCGCGATCTGCTGGTCTTCTTGCTCAATTTGCTGTCGCAAGTCCTTATTGAGAGGCGGCGGAGCTTCCTCGCCACCGCATCCGCTGATGCCAAAACAGATGGCGACGACTACGAGAGCCAATCCAATGCTTGCCCGTTTCATAGTGCTTCTCCACCAATGACTTCACCGTCATCGCAAACGCACAGATTCTTCCACAATGTCGCGTCAACGCTGTAGGAAAAGAATCGAACCGATCCATCACAGAACGCAGCGTTCAAACCGGCTGAATGAGCCGCACCAAAGTAGCGATTCCAGTTCGTGTACGCGTCATAAGCTTCTGGCGGTAGTGGGGCGACGGTATCTTTGTCGTGCTTCGGCGGGAAGTGCCAACGAAGAACGCATTCGTCCCAACCAGCATTGTTCCAACGTTCGTTGTCTCCTCCATCACGTCCGTGTTGAGAAGTGTGAAGCGATTTTTCGGCGAAGACAATCGTGTTCGATGTTCCGTCCAGAATATCTGAAAGAGTTCGCTTGCCTCCTTCACCCGGCCAAACGATTGCTCCTCCCTTTGAGTACTCCAGGCCACCGTTTGTCTTGGAACGCGTCGAAACGGCTGGGGCACCCAGCGGAGCTTCTGGAATGTAGTCGATCGTCGAGTCTGGCCGACCACTATAAAACCCCGCACATCCCGCGTAGTCGACTCTTCCAAATCTTGCACTGCCGTATCCCTTCGGTGAGCGACGCGAAGGACAGTAGTAAGTTGCAACCAGTGACTGAGCGACGTCGTCCTCCCCGCCATTGTTCGCGACGTTCGGCCAGTATGGCGGGTCATCTCGACCAAGCTCGTAAATGTTGTTCCCTTCCAAGAACGGCAGGATTTTGTATTGCGCACTCCATCCCTTCCGCGTTGCCGCTCGGCAGCAAGTTCCATTTTCAGGATGGCCGGCAGTGTTCGCATCTCCACTCGATGTGATGGCATCTGGGTCGCCATCCATTGGTCCCTCTGGCAATTTCTTATAGGCACTCTCAAAGTTGAGAGCGGCCAAACTCATTTGCTTGAGGTTGTTTGAGCACTGCATTCGGCGAGCGGCTTCCCGAGCAGCTTGAACCGCAGGAAGCAGCAAACCAACCAGAATGCCGATGATTGCAATCACAACCAACAATTCGACCAGCGTGAACCCCGGGGCTCGGTTGCCCCTGTCCGTGCCTCGGCGTTTTTCAAAAGACATCGCACAACCACCACACATTCCCCGACTAGATCGAGACTCCATCAACCATACTCCCTGAATTGTCCAAGTAATATCCATTGGGCATGCAACCACGCCGGTTGACATACCGACTCAATCGCCACCCAGTGATTCGCATCTATAAGAAACGGGAACCTCGAGAGGCTTCCCATGTCGCAACCAAGCACACAAAGATACAGCTTTGGGAACTCACTTCGGCGACTCGCGAGGAGGATAGGGACAATCCATGCATGTTCAATATGAACATGACTCAATTAACAGATGCTTCACGCGATACAAGCGAGACTTCAATCCATTGAGTGCATCGCGTTAATACCCAATGAAGCAGCGGCTCTACAGAGGGAGGCGGAACAACCTCATTGCTCAGGACATCAGCCGTTTGGCGTTCGCCACGGTTTTCGCGGAAGAACCGTGGCGAATGCCATACGACCAACTCGATCAAGTGAGTTTGATCCAAAGTCACGCTGTCTGGCGACGCATCGTCGCTCAGGTCGAGTTGGTTGCCGTACCGATGAAGACAAGAAGGCGATTGGCACAACCCTGCAAGGGATCGGTCTGCTCAATCGTTTAGGATCACTCGGGATTTTTCGGACCGTCAGACCTCGTGTCATTCTGCAAAGACGATTTGTTGTCCGCGGACAACAAATCAGCCTCCGGGTTCTTCAGACTACGCCGAAGGATCCCTTCTCCGGCCCGGACAACCACGAACTCAATTGTGTCATCATAAGTCGCCATGTGCCTGCGAATCGACGGGAGCTCTGATGCAACGACGTTTTCGCTATCAATGCTCACGACAATGTCGCTACGACGAAGACCAGCTAGATCAGCCGCACTTCCAACCTCAACAGAGTGCACACGAACGAAAACACCTTCGCGATCAAGCGTCAATCCGCTCCGGTCGACTTGAAAGGACTCCGACACAGACTCTCGTGGAAACCCGAGTGCCAAATTGTCCTTAAAAACCCAATCAAAACGCGAAAGAAGCTGAGTGCCAATTTTGTTTGAGGTCGACTCTACGACTGGAACATTTTCAAATTGAAATCCACAAAAACTAAGCCGTTTGAGAATGCCCCTTCTTGTTTCCTTTGATTCCGCAAGCCTCGAAATCATCACTGCATGGACGTCGTACAATTCGCCGCTTTCAGCTAATTCTCCGAACACTGATGGCACGACAGTAACAGCTGAGGACGATCCGGTATCAACAAGAAAACCACTTTTCCAATGGTGCAACCCAATGTTCGTGAAATAGATTCTTCCGAACTTGTCTCGTTTGGTCGTCATTTCAAAGGGATCTCCCGAGTGCGTCTCCGGTGAGGCTGGAGCTTCAATAACTTCCTTTGAGAAGTTTAAAGCCCATGACTTTCCACTGTTCAATGGAATCGCGATCAACCCGCTGCACTCAGCCCCAAGGCCGCGTTCGATCTCCGCAGTGCTGTGAAAGAAAACATCGTTGCCGTTCGCGAATTCTGCAAAAGGTGTGTCCTCCAATGCAGATGCGGGGAGCTTTCCCAAAGGAAGACCAGCTTGCGAGATTCCGATTTCAACTTTTCTTCTTTGCGGAAAGGTTTTGAGCAATTTCCACTCGAGCATGTGTCGAGATGCCCCAGTGTCAAAAAGAAAATGTACGGTCTTAAAATCCCATTCGACATCAATTCCGATCTGCCGACCGTTGAAATCAAATGGTACCCGGACAATGCCGGGCTGCTCTTCCGCGTGCGTCGAATGCAAAAACACAAAACAGCTCAGCAAACACAGGAACATTGCTGACCGCGGTCGGCGACATCGCCGCTGATTTCTCATAACGAATCCTTGTCTTTTAAGATCGACGCACGAATTCCCGGCTGGAATCTGAGGGTAACCACAGCAACATAAACTAGGTATCTGAATACCGCCACCTTGAGGTAGCCGTTTGGTGTTCGCCACGGTTTTCGCGAAAAGTACCGTGGCGAATGCCGTACGGCCAACTCGATCAAGTGAGCTTGATCCAAAGTCACGCTTCCTGGCTACGCACCGTCGCTCAGATCTAAGTGGTTGCCATACCGACGTAGGACTTGTGACTTGAGATCTTCCAACCCTTCGGATTCCATTTCGGGGTCTTGGTCGATCCAGTCCTGGGCCATCTCTCGGGCGACTTGCAGGATCTCGACGTCGCGATGCAAGTCCGCGATTCTCAAGCGGGCATCGCCGCTTTGTCGTTGGCCCAGCACATCGCCGGGGCCTCGCAATCGAAAGTCCGCTTCGGCCAATTCGAACCCGTCCAGTGTTTGTTCAAACACTTTCAATCGTTCGTCGTCTTGCGGCGGTTTGTCACCATCGACAAACACGCACACATGTCCCGCGTGAGTGCCTCGACTGACTCGCCCGCGAAGTTGGTGCAATTGAGCCAGCCCAAACCGATTGCCGCCCAAGATCGCCATCACGGTCGCGTTGGGAACATCGATTCCAACCTCGATCACCGTGGTGCTGACCAATACATCCAGCTCGCCTTCCGCGAATGATTCCATCACCTGTTGCTTCTCATCGGACGCCATGCGGCCATGCAACAATCCGACTCGCAAACCTTTGAGTGGTCCGGTGCGAAGTTGTTCATAGGTGGAATGCACCGACGTGATGTCTTCGGCGGGCGGTTCGGCTGGATCGACCAGCTCGGATAGTTCTTCGTCTGCGGATTCGACTTCCGGTCCGACGCGTGGAGCGACCACAAATGCCTGCCGACCTTCCGCCACTCGTTCCTTGACGAATGCCCACCATCGATCCCGCCAACTGTCGCCAGCCAGATACGTGTGAACCGCACCACGACCAGCCGGCTTTTCCCGCAACGTGCTCAGGTCCACGTCGCCGAACTGGGTCATCGCGACGCTGCGCGGGATGGGTGTGGCAGACATGACGAGGTAATGCGGATCAACGCCGCCATCGCGAAGCGTCACCCGTTGTTTGACACCGAACTTGTGCTGCTCATCGATCACGCACAGTCCCAAGCGATGGAACTCGACGCCATACAGCAAGGCTTGCGTGCCAATCACGATGTCCAATTCACCGGTGCGGATTTTCTCGACGGTTCCGCGTCGCTCGGCCGCACCCAGCGAACCACACAGCAGCCCCACCCGCACTCGACTGTCCGCGAGCATCCGCTGGAGCGTCGCGTGGTGCTGTCTCGCCAGGACTTCGGTCGGCGCCATCAAGGTCGCTTGATGTCCGCCAGCCACAGCGACCAACATCGCGAAAATGGCGACGACGGTTTTGCCGCTGCCGACATCGCCTTGCAGCAATCGGTTCATCGGAAACTGTCGCGCCATGTCAGCAGCGATCACATCCATCACGCGTCGCTGATCACCGGTCAACTCAAATGGGAATCTTCGCAGGATTCGATTGCGAACCGTGGCAGTGCACTCCAGCGATGGGGCTCGAAGTTCACTGGTCAGCGACCGGCGTCTCATCGCCAGTGCCAACTGCATCACCAACAACTCTTGAAACACCAATCGTGTTTGTGCAGCCGTCAGGTCCGCTTCGCTTTCCGGCAAATGAATGCCACGCAGCGCATCGGAAATTCCCGGCAACACATCGGGCAACTCCATTCCGGCCGCATTCAAACGCTGGGCCGCTTCGGTTCGCAAACGTTCTGGCAACACCTCAGTCAATTGCCCGGCCAACTCGTTCACCAACGGACGAGCCAAACGGCGCAGATCCGATTGTTTGATCCCTTCGGTCAACGGGTAGTTCGCCAGAATCAATCCGCCGGGTGCGTCCTCGTCAGGCAGCTCACCTTCTTGGACGATCTCATATTGAGGATGAGTGAACTCCCATCGCAGGCCGGCGAGCTTGGGTGCGCCACTGATTCGAACCTGGGTTTCGAACGTCAGTTGCTCGGCCCGAAACGGTTGGTTGAAGAACACGATTCGAACCGCGCCCGAATCATTCTCAACAATCGCGGCAAAGATCGATTTGCCGGGCGTTCTCGAAACCAATTCGGCATCGGTGATCGTGCCGATGAAGGTCGCCGGTTGGCCTTCCGCCAAATCCGCCACCTTTGTCGGTGGAGGCGGGAATGTGTGATTCCGCGGGAACAGAAACAGGATGTCGCGAGCGATCCGCAATCCCAACTTGCGAAGCTTGGTGGCTCGCGCCGGTCCAACGCCTGGCAGATACTGAATCGGTGTGGTCAGCGTGAGCGTGGATTCGCTGCTGCTTGGCTCGCTCACGAAATTCAATCACCGAGGCGTGTAGTGAAACTGTTTGCTCTTTGAAAAGAACTCGACCGGGTTGTCGTGCACGACTTTGCGAATCAATGCTTCGTCCATTCCACGACGTCGCATCGTGAAGATCAAGTCGGGCACGGCGGTCGGTTTGCTGATGCCCCAATCGCCCGCCGAGTTCGCCAGCAATCGCTCACCGGCATGTCGTTCAATCATATCGGCAGCACGATCGGGCGTGCACTTGGTGACTGGATAAAGCGTCATGCCGGCCCAGAAACCTCGGTCCAGCACTTCGCTGACGGTGTGCTCTTCGACGTGATCCACCAACACACGATCCGGATTGATGCGTGAATCGTCACACAACATGTCCAAGATCATTCGCGTGCCTTGGTATTTGTCTTCCAAGTGCGGCGTGTGAATCAGGATCGGCTGGTCGTACTTGATCGCCAACTCCATGTGTTCCAAAAACACCGTCGCTTCGTTCTTGGTGTTTTTGTTCAGCCCAATCTCGCCGATGCCCAGCACGCCAGGACGATCGAGAAACTCCGGGATCATCGAGATGACTTCGCGAGAAAGCGAAACGTTCTCGGCTTCTTTGGCGTTGATGCACAACCAACAGTAATGCTGGATGCCGAACTGAGCCGCTCGTTTCGGTTCGACCGCGGTGAGTTGTTCAAAGTAGTCACGAAAACCGTCGACCGTGCCACGATCAAAACCGGCCCAGAACGCTGGTTCGCTCACAGCGACACATCCCATTCGGGCGAGAGTTTCGTAGTCATCCGTCACGCGGCTGACCATGTGAATGTGGGGGTCGATGAAATCCATGTTGCTGGTCAGTCAGTCGGAGTGTGTTTGAGAGGGCAATGGAGCGATGGCGGTCGATGGCCGTGGGGCTCACTTCGTACTCGGCGTTCCCACACCGAGGTTGGTCTTCCAATCCGGATCGTACTGGCGAGAGAACCAATGCTGGACTTTCGCGGCACGATCAGGGTCATCCACCAGCAGCATCTCAATCGCTTGCGTGAGTTGATCGCGGCGCGGCGAGCGTTCGCTCCCGCCCGGGGCACGGTCCAACCGATCCAGCACCGCTGCCAGTTCCAAGACTTTGGCGCGAACTTCCAGGTACGACGCGTCCAAGATTTCGTCAGCGGTCTGTTGGCTCATGGGGCAGGTTCGATGTGTAGGAATCGGTCGTGATGAAGTTGCAATCGGATCATGCATCACAAAGGCGGGTCAATTCAATTGTACCCGACAACTCATGGATTGGTTCTCGACGAGGACGCCTTTTTCCGGCACGCATTGCTGCAATAGCGGACTTGGTCCCAATCGCGAGCCCACTTTTTTCGCCAAGCGAACTCCCTCCGACAGACCGGGCAGATCTTCGTCGGAAGGTTCCGTTTCGCATCGCGATGTGCGGACATGAATTCGAACTCAGGTGGTCAGCGATCACTCACATTTCAAAACGTCACAGCCAACCCATGGCCGCAAGATTTCAGGAACATTGATCGTTCCGTCAGCACGTTGGTGGTTTTCCAAGATGGCAATCATGGCTCGTCCGGTTGCAATCGCGGTGCCGTTGAGCGTGTGAACAAAGTCGGTTCCCTTCTGGGTGTTGGACTTCGACCGCACATTCAATCGGCGAGCTTGGTAGTCGGTGCAATTGCTGGTGCTGGTGACTTCGCCCCAGTCGCCCGATTCGCCACGTCCAGGCATCCAAGCTTCCAAGTCGTACTTGCGGTACGCAGGTCCGCCCAAGTCTCCCGTCGCGGTGTCGATCACTCGGTAGGGCACTTCCAACGCGTCAAAGATTTCGCATTCCAGTTCACGCATCTCTTCATGCATCGCGGTGCTCTGATCGGGCAACGTGAAGGCGAACATTTCGACTTTGGTGAACTGGTGGACTCGGTACAGCCCCTTGCTGGCTCGACCGGCCGCACCGGCTTCGGTTCGAAAGCAGTGACTCAGCCCGCAATAACGAAGCGGCAATTCTTCGCTGGCGAGAATCTGACCACTGAGCATTCCGCCCAGAGGGATCTCCGCCGTCGCGACCAAGTTCAATTCGGTATTTTCGATGCTGTAGATTTGTGTCTCGGGACCACGCGGGTTGAATCCGGTGCCTTGCAGCACGCTGGTCAGCGCCAGGTCAGGTGTTGAAACCGGCGTGAAGCCTTTGCCGGCCAAGTGCGAAATCGCGAATTGTTGCAGTGCCAAATCCAAACGCACGGCGGCGTTTCGCAAGAAATAGAAACCGGACCCGGCCACGCGGGCTCCGCCTTCGAAGTCAAACAAATCGTGCTTCTCGCCGAGCTGAAGATGGTCCAGCGGTTGGAAGTCCATTTCAGGCACTGGCGTTTTGCCGCGGCCAATCTCGTTCGCATCGTGCTCACCACCCTCGGGCACATCCGGGTGGGTCATGTTCGGAAGAATCGTTTGCAGCTCGAGGATTTCGGCTTCCAAGCGATCTTGCGCGGCACCGGCGGCATCCTTTTGCTCGCGAAGGCTGCGACCTTTGGCGATCAATTCCTGACGCTCGTCGTTGTCTTTCGCGGATTTGATCTGCTTGCTGACTTCGTTGGCCTGCCGATTCAGCTCCTCCGCCTGCTTCAGCGCGTCCATCCGTTCGGCTTCCAGACGGCAAATCGCGTCGACGTCGACAGAAACGCCACGCTTGGCGGAATTTTCAGCGACAAGCTGGGCATTTTGCAGAATGAATTTGCGATCGAGCATCGTGGTCAGTGGGGTGCGGGAAAATGGACATCTCAATTTGCCCCACAACTTAGCGAAAGAACCCGCATCGTCGCAGCCCTGGAAGTACGGCGAGTTTGAACGCCTGCGATGATCGCGAAAAAACCGCCACCCATCAGCTCAGGGTTTCGCCGTCACCACGTAAATCTGCTGGGTCGGCGCAACGACCAAGACGTACGTGTTCTTCGCGTTATAAATTCGCAGTGGCACTCGACTGGGCGTCGCGATGGGTTGGCCATCGTAACGAACCGGTGCAAATTCAACCGTGTGATCGCCCGCCGGCAATTCGGCTCGCAGGACCTGAATCTCACGAGGCAACAACCCCCAACATCGAGTGTCCGCGGTTTCTGTTGCGGTCCAAGCCGTGGAGGTCGCGAATTGGAACATCGATCCAGCCGGTCCGGTCAATCCAAGATTCTTTCGAGCCGATGCGACCGCCAGTTCTTTGCCGCCCTGCCGGATGATGCTGCGAGCAATTGTCCACGGCATCTCCGCATCGACCTGTTGCTGCACCATTCCTGCCACGTCCGTCAGTGGCTGAGTGGCACCGTGCAGTTCGTACAGCGGCAGCGTATCAGGCCCGGTTGGAATGTAGCTGGCCACGGTCACCGCAGCGACATCACTGGGCGGAATCACAACACTGGGAACCTTGACCGATGTGATCTTCGGCAACGTAGCAATATCGTCTTCTTGGTTCTCTTGATTCAACATCAACGCGTTGGCAACGGTCATTGCCGCGGTCGTGGCGGGTGCCTCCACCGCTTTGAGCACCGGCCCGCGACCAACCAACGAAAAGACGTACAACGCGCCATGGCCCGGCTTGCTATGCACGCCTTCGGTGGCGCGTTTCAAATCATCCGCGGCGGGAAGAAAACTGGGACGGATCGCGCTGACCAATTGGTAGTTGCGACGAGCGTCATCCAAATCGTGCAGGTTCTCTTCTCGTAAAACACCACGCAGATACGGAGCCAACGCCAACTCCTGATGCGGGTTGGCGGTCAGCTTGTCCGCGGCGACTTCACCAAAAACACTGCTGCGACGTTCGTCGTGTTCCTGCTGCAGTTTGGCCTGCAACATCGCCGCTTGGTTGATGTAGCTTTCCGCGTCATCGCCGTCGCGAACCAACGAACACATCGCAAGCATCGTGCGGATCATGACTTGCTCGTATCCCGCCGGACGAAACTTCCGTGCGGTGTCGTCGGTCACCATCGCTGCCGCCTCATGCAGCGGTGCGACCTTCAATGACGAATCGAATTCGTCGCGAAGTTCCCGAAACGTCTTCTCGGCGGAAGTCGCGTCCCCAACCGCTAAATCGACCATCGCCAAATCAAGCTTCGCCGGCGTCGCGAAACGACCGCCGCCGTCGGCGACCTTGGACAAGACTTCGCGAGCGGTCGTTGGATCGCCCGCGGCAAAGGCGTCGCGGGCGGTATCGATGTGCGCAAGCTTCGCGGCGCATCCGGCCAGCGTTGTTGAGCACAATGCGGCGATCACCAGAAGCGTTCGGGGAGCGATCGCGAAGATCATCCGTCGGCTTGGTCGAACATGCCAAAGTTCCACCACTTGCCCGCCCGCGTGTTGTGATAGCCCTTGCGAATCTTGGACGACTCTTTGATGTAGTCGCCCGATTCCAAATTGACCATTTCCAATGTCAGCAGGTAATCACGCTGAGTCGATTTGTTTCGATCCGTCGTTCCCGATGTGATCGTTGCGTAGAGCAAGTAGTCGACCGGAGTGCCTTGTCGCCCAAGTGCAGCCGCGAAGGCACCACGGTTTTGTGGCAAGAACAACGAATCGGGACGCAAACGAGTTTCGACCAACGCCGCATCAACCATTCGACGGCTAATACTTCGAAAGGATCCGCCCGAGTTGAGCTGCGAATCGATGCGTTCGTAGAGCTGATCTTTGAAATCGACCAATTCTTCGGCGGATTTGTTTTCGATCCCGATGAAGCAAACCTTCGCGGGACCTTGCACCAACGGCGCCGATCCCGGCATCGTGACTTGCGATCCGATGATGGTTTCGCCGGTTGCGGGGTCAACCATCGACTCGGTTGCACTTTGCGAATGGCTCGCCATTTGGGCGGGTGTCCCATTCGCTGCAAATTGCCCCGGAAAGATCACCGATTCGTTCGGCGGAGGGCATCGGCTCAAAATTTTTGCAACCGCTTCATCGACCAATGGATTCCAAGTTGCGGCACCCGCTTCGTGGCTGCCGACCATGTCTTTGTCATCGCTGGCGAGCAGATGCCCGTAACGACGAGACGCACACCCGGTCGTTCCGGAACCTACAATTGCGACCCCCGCGGTCATTCGCAGCATTGCGGCCGCGAGGATCCCCCGGCGGGAAATTGGTTCGCCCAAAGAATTTTGCTCGTCGGATTTCGACAAGTTTTGTGCGGATTCATTTTGAAAAGTGCCATCCATGGCGGTCGATCACCCGGTGTTGAGTGGGCCGAAACAACGTCATTGACCGGAAAACCTGATTCAGAACGGGTTCTGTCAGCGAATTTCCGAAAACAATTCCGGCTTGTCGGCTTGTGAATGCTGTGCCAGTTAGCAAAATGATCGACCCCACGTCGACCCGATCCTCGATGGAATCCTTGAAACCCCCACGGTTCACCAAACCGTTGCGGACTGCGAGAATCCCCCAGTTTCTCTAATTCCATCCTCCACACCCGCATTCACAATCTGTTCATGCCTGCCATCCTGACCGCCCCCGTTGCTGATTCTGTTGCTCCCGCGAATTTGGGAATCGATGCAACCGATCCGCTTCTCATGCCCGGCACCCTCACGCCTGGCACTTCGGTGATCCCAGGCATGGTGCCCAATCCTGGTCACAACACCTCGATCGCAATCCCCGCCGACAGCCCTTCGATGGCTGACGACGATGATGATGACGACGACTCCAGTGACACGGACGACGACGCGGACAGCGATGACACCCCCGGCGTTGGCGATGACCTCGACGATCTCGATGACGACGTGGATGAGTTCGACGACATCGACGAAGATGACTTCGACGACGATTTCGATGACGACTTCGAAGAAGAACTCGAGGATGATTACGAAATCGAAATCGACGACGAGATCAGCGCCGAGTTCGGATTGAACACCGCCGGCGATGACGACGAAGAAGAATTGGATGACGACCTGGACGACTTCGAAGACTTTGAGTCCGTGGATTGAAAATCGTCTTCCTGACCGCCGGTGCCGCAGGGATGTACTGCGGCAGTTGCATGCACGACAACGCGATCGCCAAAGCGTTGCGTGCGAGTGGAGATGACGTTCTCCTTCAACCGGTCTACACACCGATCCGGACCGATGAATCCACCATCGCATCCGAACAAGTATTCTTTGGCGGGATCCATGTTTATCTGCTGCAGCAGATGCCTTGGTTGCGTTGGCTGCCACGATGGACACGTTCTTGGATGGACCGCCCCAGCCTGATCCGAATGTTGACCCGCAGGGCGGTCAAAACGGACCCGGCCAAACTGGGCGAACTCACGCTGTCGATGCTTCGGGGCGAACACGGACGCCAATCCGAAGAAGTCGGCCGGTTGGTGGACTGGTTAGCCAAAGACATCCAACCCGACGCGATCATCTTCAGCAATCTGTTGATCGGCGGCGCGATCCCAACCATCCGCCGACGACTGCCCAACACACGCTTGGTGGTCACGTTGCAGGGCGACGACATTTTCTTGGATCATTTACCCGCCGACGCTCGTTCAAAAGCAATCGCGTTGTGCTCGGATCTTTCCAAACAAGTCGACGTGTTTGTTTCGCACAGTGAGTTCTATCGCGACAAAATGGGAGCGATGCTCGGCATCCCGCACGAGCGTTTTGACATTCACCCGCTATCGATCGACCTCGCCCCGTTCACCAGTCCGCCTTCCGACAAGAAGGTCAGCGAACAACCAGCGAAGACGCCCGACAAATCGAAGGGCGAATTTCGGATCGGATACCTGGCACGTCTCGCACCTGAAAAAGGCTTGCACCATTTGGTTGATGCCTTTCTTCAAATCGGTGCGATGCCAGAACATGCCAACGTCACGCTGCATGCCGCTGGATGGCTCGGCGAACACAACATTCCGTATCTCGATGAATTGCGCTCTCGAATCGCAAAAGCCGGACTGACCGATCGCTTTGTGGTGCACGAGAGCCCCGATCAATCGACGAAAATCGAACTGTTACGACAAATGGATGTGCTCAGCGTTCCGGCTCCATACGAAGATCCCAAGGGACTTTTTTTGCTGGAAGCGATGGCGTGCGGCATCCCGGTCGTCCAGCCCGACCATGGTGCCTTTACCGAAGTGGTCCGATCGACCGGCGGTGGCATTTTGTTCCATCCTGAAAACACCGACGCATTGATCCACGAATTGATCGGCTTGAAAAACGATCCCGACCGAAGAGCGAATTTGGGCGAAACCGGTCGGCAATCCGTCCACCAGCGTCACCACATCGAATCGGCCGCCGAACACATGCGCCGCACCTGCCAGCCAAGCGAAGCCCCACTCGCAAAACAATCGGAAGCATAAAAAACCTGTAGCACGGTGGTCTCCATTGTGAACCACCACCCTCTCCATCCCGAGAACTTCGGTGGAGGACCACCAAACGACAAACGTTTGCGCGGATTCAGTGCTCGTCTCGGTGGGGGACCACCGAGCTACAGTTGCTTTCTGTTTATGGGCTCGCGTGGCCCCAAAACCCTGGCCACCTCACTCCGCCGCCTTGACCTCTGGGCTTGATCTACAATGGCGGCGTTTCCCACCCCACTTTGCCCCGCCCCGCATGAGCCCCCATGAACTCGCGATTCGCTTTGTTGTTTGCCACGATTGTTGGCCTTGTCTGGACATCTGCTTCCCAAACTGCACACGCCCAAACGATCCAGCCCACCGGTCCCGTCCAACAAGTCCACACCGGATTCCAGTTCACCGAAGGACCGGCGGCGATGGACGATGGCACGCTGTATTTCACCGACATCCCCAACACCGCCATTCATCGCCTGTCCGCGGACGGCAAGTTGTCTTTACTGACCAATCAATCCAATCACTCCAACGGATTGTGGCCATTGTCCAACACAAAGCTGTTGGCTTGTGAGATGGATGGGGCTGTCGTGATGCACGATTTGTCGGGTGATTCCGCCAAGCGAATCGTGTTGGCTGATTCCTACAACGGAAAACGATTCAACGCCTGCAACGATTTGGTCGTCGACAACCACGGCGGGCTGTACTTCACCGACCCGCAATACCGGGCCCCGGAACCATGGCCGCAAACCGAACGCTGCGTTTACTACATCGCGAATTTTGAGACCGATCCAAAGGTCACTCGTTTGACTGGTGACATCGAGGCACCCAATGGCATCGGGTTGTCGCCGAATGGAAAGACGCTTTATGTGATCCCGTCCATGCAAGCCGAGATGTTGGCCTACGACGTTTTGGCTCCCGGCAAAATCGGTCCCCAACGAGTGCTTTGCAAGGTCCAGCAGGTCGAAGGAGAAACCTCGCGCGGCGGCGACGGAATGGCCATCGACGTGGATGGAAACCTCTACATCACCACTCATTTGGGCATCCAAATTTTCTCGTCCGAGGGTGAGGCTCGCGGCATCGTCGCGTTTCCCGAGATCCCCGCGAATGTGACGTTTGGTGGTCCTGAATTCAAAACCATGTACGCCACAGCGAGAAAATCGTTGTACTCGGTCGAAATGCCGATCGCGGGATTCCGCGAGTTTCCCGCAAATTGATTTTGCAGGATCTTCGATGTTTCGCTACAGTTTCACGCGAGCGTAGGACCAGGATTGGCCTGCGCGGCCGAAAAACGCCGTTTCAAGGAGGAAACGATGCCCGGAGAATCTTTCCGATTCATTCATGCCAGCGACTTTCACCTCGAAACCCCGCTGGGTGATCTCGACCATCTGCCGCCTCAATTGCGGACAGCGATGGCGACTGCTCCTCGAGACGCTGCGGCGGCGGTCTTCGAAGCCGCTTTGGCCGAAAACATTGACTTTTTGGTCCTTTCCGGCGACTTGATGCATCCCGTTGCGGCTGGTCCGCACGGCATGTCGTTGCTGCTGGATGGATTTGAAAAGCTGCACGCCGCCAACACCGCGGTCTACTGGGCCGCCGGAATTGCGGATGATCCCAAACAATGGCCCGAAGCGGTTCCGTTACCGCCCAACGTGACGCTGTTCCCACGAGACCGCGCCGTCGCGATCCCGCACCAACGTGCCGGACGAACGGTTTGCTCGGTGATCGGACGCAGCAGTGAAGGCCGTTCGACGTTGCACGTTGCCGGATTCCAAACGGAAACCACCGATGAATTCACCGTTGGTGTCGGTCATGGAATCGCCGACGCGAGCGCCTTGTCGGGTGCACGAATGGACTACTGGGCTCTCGGTGGACCTCATAATCACACCGAAATCGAAGGCGGCGCGACCGCCGGTGCCATCGCCCCCGGTTCCCCCCAAGGTCGCAACGGCGATGAATCCGGACCGCATGGTTACGTCGTTGTCGATGTCGACGCCGAACACACCGCTCGCGTTCGCCGGGTTGAAACGGACCGGTTCCGCTACCTGAACGTCGCGATCGATTCCGACGAAATTCGTTCCGCCGGCAGCCTACGCAATCTGCTCGGGCAAAAGATCGGAACGCTTACCAACGAACACGGCGGTCGACACCTGTTGATCGCATGGGAAGTCACCTTGGACAACGCCGAAGTGTTGCCGTCCGTTGGCGATCCTACCGAACTGCTTCGCAATTTGCGTCGCGATCACGGCACCACGAATCCGGCCGCGTGGACGACTCGTTTGACCGTGCGACCACCGCACAATTATCCAAAGTCTTGGCAGGACGAAGACACCATCCTCGGTGACTTTTTGCGTGCCAGCAAAAAATTCGCGGGTGCTCGCGTTCGCGGAGCGGCAACCGACGAAGCGACAACGACTCCTTCCAGCGGTGATCGTTTGGATTTGATGCCATTCACGGAAGAACACTCGGACCTGTCCAGCACCGCGTCGTCCTTGTTGGGTGACGTGCCCGCCGACCAACGCGAAGCAATCCTTGCTGACGCCACGCTGCTCGGCGTCGAATTGCTTCGCGGTGGCAATCCCTCTTGGGGACGGAAATCATGAAGATCAAAGACATCCAAATCGACGGTTTTGGCGTCTGGACCGGTTTGTCGGTCGACTCCCTGCCCGAAGGCATGACACTGTTCTACGGCCCGAACGAAGCCGGCAAGACAACGCTCATGCAGTTCCTGCGAGCGATGCTGTATGGCTTCACCGAAGAACGCCGCCAGAAATACCTGCCGCCCATTCACGGTGGCACTCCCGGTGGCGCGATCCGAGTCACCGGACCGGGTGGCGGTTACGAAGTCCGCCGGCACAGCCAACTGACCGACACCGATGTGACCGGCCGTTTGACCGTGACCGGGTCGGACGGATTGGCCCAAGGCCAACATCGATTGGGCATGTTGCTGGGGCAAATTGACGAACCAATCTTCACCAACGTTTTCGCGATCGGCATTCGCGAACTGCAAGAGCTCTCGACGCTGGACGACACCTCCGCAGCGGACGAACTGTACAAACTCAGCAGTGGTCTGGACCGAGTTTCGCTGGTCGACGTGCTGCGCAGTCTGCGAGCCGGACGCAACGAAGTCGTCGGCAAACGCGAAGTGGAATCCGACGAGAACGAAGCCGCGATCGGCAAACTCGCGTCGATGATGACCAAACGCGAAAAGCTTCGTGATGAGATTCAACGACTCTCCGGCAGCACCCGCCGGTGGAGCGAATTGGCGACTCAGCGTCGCACCCAAAGCCAGGAAATCGAAACCCTGCGCAGCCGCATGATCGCCTGGGAACGCGAAGCCCGCTGCGTCGAGATCGCGACCAGCGTCTATGACAAATGGCAAGAACGCGATCAAATCCGCAGCGAAATCGATTCGATCGAGGGTGAAGCCGCATTGCCTGACGAAGCCCCCGGGCAACTCGTTCAAATCGAAGCGATGCTCGAAGATCGTCGCAGCAAACTGGAAGAAATCAAAACCAAACGTCGCGGCTTGCGAGATAAATCGGAACAGCTTCCGATCAACAAACGACTCTTTGATCTGCAAGGCCGCATCGAAGCCGCTTCGCAACAAGCGACTTGGATTGAAGCCCTCGAAGAACAAATCGATCGGCTCGACAACCAAATTGAGAAGGCTCGCAATCAAGTCGATGCCGATGCGGATCGATTGGGAATCGAAGAAGATGAACGAGTCCGCCTTGGCGATGGCGACGACGGCGATTTGCCTGATCTTTCCCGATCAACTCTGTCCGCTTTGTCAGCACCGGCCAAGCACGTCAAAGAACAAATGTTCTTGCTTAAACAGGCTCGCGCCGAGGGCAAGACGCACAAGGTTCGCAAAGAAAAGCTTCAAGACCAATTGCAGGAGATTCTGCAGCGAGCCCATGCGACCGATTTGCAACAAGCGATCCGTCGCGAGAACGACAATATCTCGACATTGCGCCAGCGTATCCAGCTTGGCCAGCACCTCGAAAAACTCAAACGCCACCACAAAGATCTCGAACGTGAATCGGTGGAACTGACCACCGACGAAGCTGTGCCGATCGATCGTTTGTGGTTGCTGTCGCTGCCGTTCATCGCCGGCGGCATGCTGCTTCTTTACGGCATGTTCAACGTCTTCCAAATCGAAACGTTTGTGGCGGAACCCAACCCAACGCAGGGCATGTTGTGCATCATGTTTGGTGCGATGGCTTTGTTGGTTTACTACCTTTCACGCGAAAAAGGTCAACGCAACACGGCTCGCGATTTGGACGATTGCGAACGTCAGATCGATTCGGTCAAACGTCAACTACGAGAAATCGAAGCTGAACGAGAAGACCTGGATTCGTCATTGTCCGTCAGCAGCGAATCACTCGAAGCACGCTTGCGTGAATCAGAATCGCTGCTCGCGGAACTTGATGAATCGATGCCGTTGTACCACGCACACGAAGCAGCTCACCAAAGTTATCAAGGCGCCTACAAGCGAGCCCAGAAAGCCGCTGAAGGTCTCAAGACCGCTCGTCGCGAATGGACCGCCACGCTCGATCGACTCGGACTATCGACGACATTGTCACCCAAGAGCGTTCGTGTTCTCGGTGACGGCTACGAAGCATTGCAAACCAGCATGCGTCGCTTGACCGAATTGAAGGAGGAACGCAGCCAACGTCAACGCGAACGGCAATCGCTCGCCAAACGAATCGAAACGCTCTATCTCGAAGCGATTGATGCATCTGACGATGCCTTGAAGGCACTCCAAGACAGCGACGATCACGAGTTCGCCAATCAGGCCAACGAGTACGACGATTACTCGGACGGCTATGAATCCAACGAGTACGAGGATGCCGACGAGGACGACTACAGCGAATCGTATGCTCGCTCGCAACGGAAAAACCCCAAGAAGAATCGCGGCGACAAACGCAACCGCAATCGAGATCGTCGGGACGACAACCGTTCCAGCGAAACGGAGAACAGTCGCAGCAAACGTCCGGTGACGATGCGATCCAATCCATTGGATCAACTCAATCACCTGCACGAAGAAGTCGCCCGTCAACAACACTGGGTCAAACAACGTCGGCAACTCAAAGAACACGACCTGCAATTGAAGAAGCAGCAGCTGACTCATTCGCGTGCGATCGAACGAGCCGAACAACAACGTCGTGCCCTGTGGGCCAAGTGCGGTGTCGCGACTCCCGAACAGTTCTACGAAATTGTCGATCGCAAATCGTTGCTCGTTCAGCACAACGCACAGTTCGAATCAATTGATCAACAAGTTCGATCAATGATCGGCAACTCCGTTGAATACGACGATGTCGCTCGAGAAATCGACGGTGCCAAATCGACCGATTTGGAGCGTCGCTGGGATTCGCTGACGACTCGAATGACCGAAACCGAAGCTCGCATCGCGACACTCCAAACCGCTCAAGGTGAATTGGCTCAATCGATGAAGCAACTCGGCGACGACGATCGGTTGATGACCGCTCGTTTGGAACTGGGTTGTGTCGAACGACAACTCAATCAACTTTCGCGTCGCTGGCAAACGCTTTCGATGGCCAGTTGCTTGCTGGAGGACGTCTGCGGCACGGTCGAAAATGAACGCCAACCCGAAACGCTCCGCGAAGCATCTTCCTTCTTGAACCAGTTGACCGATGGCAAATACGTTCGCATTTGGACGCCACTTGGTTCCAATCAGCTGAAGATCGACGACTCGGAAGGCAATTCGTTGCCGCTAGACGTCCTCAGCCGTGGTACCGGAGAAGCCGTCTTCATCGCACTGCGATTATCACTCGCGGCCGCCTACGCACGTCGTGGCGTGATGTTGCCGTTGGTGCTCGATGATGTGCTGGTCAACTTCGACGGATCGCGTGCGGAACACGCCGCTCGCACCTTGAAAACGTTCGCTGAGCTGGGACATCAAGTCATGATGTTCACGTGCCACGAACACATCGTCGAGATCTTCCACGAAATCGGTGTCGAAGTGCGTCAGATGCCCGCCCAGGGAACTCCCGGTCGTGCTCAGATTCTTCCACCACCGGTAGAAGAAACGTACGAAGAAGAAGAGTACGTCTACGAGGAAGAATACGTCGAAGAAGAACCCGAGATGGAAGTCGAAGAAGTGGAACCGGATCCAACGCCCGAACCGCTTCCGATTGTCATTGAGGCACCAAAACCAGAACCGGTCGTCGTGGTTGCACCGCCAGTCGTGAAGCCGGCTCCCAAACCAATCGAATTGGTCGTGGAAGATCGCCGTCCGATCAAACCGAAATCGAAGTTCCGCTACAAGTTCCAAGACATCGCCCGCCAGCACCGTCGAGTTCGTCGTCCGGAATTGATCATCGAGCGCCCGGTTCGTCGTCCGGAACCCAAGGTCGAAGTCATCGAAGAAGTCACCACGCCGGACGCGATCGGCTGGGCTTGGTTCCAACGCGAACCCGCCGATGGTCGGATCGATGCTGATGAAGCAGCCGCGGAAGCTGCCCGCAATCAGTGGCTGGACGAAGAGGACCGCGAAATGCAAGCGGTAGTCAGCGAAGCTGAAGAGATCGGAAGCTTGGTTCATAACGAAGCCACCCGGTCCAAATCCGGCGGATCGTCCGACAGCTCATCATCCTGGTGGACTGGCGAACGAACCAAGTCTTAGTTCAACGTCCAACCAAGCCATTTGCGTACGATGGACTTCCAAGTCCGTCGCAGCCGAGGTTGATCGACGGACTTGGAAGTCCATCGTACGCACGGTCGATCAAAAATTTGTAACCGACGCAGGCGCTGAGTCGGAGAATTCGTACCCAATGCAGGCCCTGCGTCGGTGATTTCGCTACTGACGAAGCACCGCGTCAGATCAAAGCAACTCAGCCTTTTTCGACTTCGGCGAATCGACCGCCCACCACAAAAGCGTCGCGAGACGGGCTGTTGCGATGCAGCAACCTCATGCCAATCTCAAAGCACTTGGCTTGATGCCGGTAGGCACGAACGACTCGCAGCTGCAACCAAAACGTCGGCAAGATCAACCGAACTTCCTCTTCTGGAAACAGTTCGACCGGAGAGAGAATTCCACACGCGTTCTTTGAGAAGTCTCGGGTGAAGATCCCGACGGGATGGAACGCTCGAGGAAAACTCGGCAATGCTTTTTCAAAATACAACAATCCGCATGTGCGGACGATGCGGCGCTGTGCTTGCCGTTGGTCGCAGTAGTTCACCGGAGCCACGCCGGACTCATGAAAGTAGTCCGCCCATGCCTCTGGAAGATCAATCTTCCAATCGGTTGCCCTGACTACTTCGGCATAGTGCTGTGGATAATTGAGATCCAGCATTCCACCATCTCCGGGTCAAGGGCTTTGCCGCTTTCGCGACGAATCAGGTTACACGCATCTTCGCGCGACATAGGTGTCCGGTAAGGACGTTGGCTCGTGACGGCTTCATAGATATCAACCACCGCACACAGACGGCCCCATGGATGAATGTCTTCGCCGACAGTTCCGACGGGATAGCCACCGCCATCAATTCGTTCGTGGTGTTGGTACACCATCATCAATTGACCAAACGTCAAATCATCACGAAGAGCGAGTTGCTTGAAACCATCACCGGGATGCTTCTTGATCAGTGCAAATTCGTCTTCGTCCAGTCGGCCAGGTTTGGTCAAAATCTGATCGGGAATTTCCAGTTTGCCCAAGTCGTGCAACAACCCACCGGCAACGACCAGTTCCACTTCGCGTTGCGTCATCCCCAACTCGCTCGCCAGCATCCCGGCGTACAAAGCGACGTTGGCACTGTGCGTGAACGTTGCGTAGTCGTGATTCAGAACGCGGAACAAATCGCCCGCGGCAAAGTCCTCTCGCGAAACCAAACTGGCCGCAATCCCGCCCAGCTCGCTCGCGGCATTGACCGTCTCGTCTTCATTGTTGTTGGCAAAACTTCCCTGCAACACGTCGAGAACGACTTCATTGAGCGCTGCCGAACGCTGGGAATTTGAGGCCGAATCGTCGCCGGCTCCTGCCGCCAGATCTCGCAGGTATTCCTGATAGCTGGAGCGGCCTTCACGTTCGATGAACAGTTTTGTCACGCCGCGGGACTTCAACTTGTTGAGGTCCTCCGGCTTCATCGGGTAGTTGGCACCGCGATAAAGCTTCACTTCATCCGTCGATCCGACACGGCAATACAGATCCGCACCAATCGCCGATGAGGGCGACAGCGTCGAGACACTGATTGCGATGAGATCCGAAGCGAGCATTGTTGGCTTAAGCACCACACGATTGAGGGGGCATATCCCCATTGAGGTACGGAGACATTCAAACGTACAGTCCATATGCAGACACGAATGGCTTCCCCCCCAAATCTTTCGGATTTGAGAAGTCCATAGACGGAACAATCGGTCCCGTCGGCACGAGCATTTCAAGCAGCATCTGCATAATTTGCACTCGTTGCCGATATGACGACATTCGATCAAACTGCTTCGCTTGCGGCATTGGTGCCGGAAAAACTCGCCTCTCGACGATGGAACAGGTTGGCATGCCAGACTTTTATCAACACGACATGATCACGACGATCCACGATCTTCGATCAGCCAAATTGGATAATTTGGAGTCGATGCTTCGGGAATCAACTCGAAATCATGACATCGGACTCGTGTTGCCGGTCACCGCATCCGACATGCGTGCGGAACCTTTTGATGTGATCGTTCGCGAGTTGGCTCAGGCCGATTACATCGCGTCCATCGTTGTCAGTTTGGGTGTGGCACCTGATCAAAGCGATTACGACGAAACGTGCGCCAAAATTGCTCCGTTGGGCGACCGTGCAAAGGTCCTTTGGACCGACGGCCCTGAAGTCCAAGGGCTCTACAACGAACTGATCGAATCGGGCATTGATGTGTCCGTGCCTGGGAAAGGTCGTAGCGTTTGGACGGCCTTCGGGTATCTGTTGGACGATCCCGACATCGAAACCTTTGTGCTGCATGACTGTGACATTGTCGACTACGACCGCCAATTGCTCACGCGACTTTGCTTGCCGATGGTTCACCCCGGGCTCGATTTCGAATTTTGCAAAGCCTACTACGCACGGGTCACCGACCGAATGCACGGACGCGTTGTCCGATTGCTGGTTGCACCGCTGCTGAGAGCTCTGATGCAGTGCTTCCCCGAGAACCAATTCGTACGGTTCCTGGGCAACTTCCGGTACCCGCTGTCGGGCGAATTCTCGCTGACACGCAACCTCGCCCGCACCAACCGAGTCGCCAGTGATTGGGGTCTAGAAGTCGGGACGCTCGCGGACGTGTACCGAAACACCTCGCATAAACGCGTTTGCCAAGTCGACTTGGCACGCCTTTACGAACACAAACATCAAACGCTCGCGGTCGATCAACCATCCAGCGGTTTGATCAAGATGGCGCTCGACATTCTGACCACGATCTATCGCACATTGGCCAGCCAGGGAATCGTCTTCGGTGAATCGACCTTTGTGACTCTGCGTGCCTCGTTCTTGCGAATCGCCCAAGACTGCATTCGTCAGTACGCTGCGGACGCGCGCGTCAACTCGTTGAAGTACGACCGCCATTCCGAAGAAATGGCGATCGAAGCGTTCGCCCAATGCGTCACTCAAGCCGGCGAAATCTTCGCGGCCGATCCAAGCGGCAACCCGTCGATTCCAAACTGGACCCGAGTTCGTGCGGCCTTCCCAGATTTCACTTCGCGTTTGCGAGAAACAGTGAAGTAAGCCTCCTTGGAATTTTGCCGCTAGGCGTACGAAGTCATTACTCTTCGGTGGTCATTGCGATCGCGTCCAAAGCGATCATGCGGTAACGCATCCGATCGCTCGGCGACAACGTCGGCAAATGGGCGCGCCGTCGACTATCCAGCAGGATTTCGTACAGCCCCGCTGCCGATCGCGGTCGCGGCATCGAACGAATCAAACCGGCTCGCAGAGACTCATCGCCCCAACGCGTCTGACCAATCAACTGCAGATCCAACCCTCGGCGTTTGGTCCAATCTCGATCCACCGCACCGTGGATAAGCCCGCGTTCGATGGCAATATCCAAAGAATCGATCCCGCCGCGAACACCAAATTGATCGGGCAGATTGGCATCAAACTCTTTCTGTGACTCGGTACGTTGGTCGATCTCTTCTTCAATCTGTTCAGGTGTTTCAGTCATCGGTGCGGGCGAATAAATCAGTAGAGGAACGTCGCGGCCCACTCGCATTCGCCGGACCACATCGATCATCTCAATCGCGGAAGCATCACGGGGTTGTTCCTTCGAAACGATCAATCGCACGTCATCACCGCGAGAAAGTCTTCGTTCGAGAGCCGCGACCGAATTAGCGATTCGTGGTTCAAACCCCGCTCCGGCCATGATTCGTTGCCAAGCCGAGATGATCTCCGGTCGATTCTCCAAGATGATCGCAACGCCTTTGGACCCCAGAGTTGCCATTTGCTGCCAACGGTCACGAACACGTGAACTGCCCGCGAAAGTGAGCTGAGGATCGGCTGCCATCAAGCGAGCAATCGTGGCCGCTGCTTCATAGCGAACCGTTGCATTGGGATGGTCAACCGTCTCCACCAACACGCTCGCATCGGCACCTTGTCGCAACAGCGAAGCCGACAAACCGCGACCGAGTTCACCATCGATCAATCGCAACACACCAATCGCGGCCGGATCGTTCTCTGACGCGACGCTGTTTTCCAAAACGGGCAACGCCCAAGCCGCCAGCACGTCTTCTGACGATGCGTCACCGAAGAAGGTTTTGATGAACTCATCGCGATTTTTTGCGTCGCCCCAATCGGGATCGTTCGCGACACGGTAGGCCAACTGCGCGGTCAACTGTTGAACCATGCTGGCGGGATCGTTGTCACCGACTCGACTCAATCGCGAAGCCGCATCCGCTGCGTTCCGAAAGGCAACCACCCAGGTCGCAGCTTGCGTCGGCACCACTCCGTCACGTTTTGGATTGATGGCCCAAACTGAAACATCACCAAAATCATGTTGGCTCGCGACTGCTTCGTCCATCGCGTCTTGCAAGGACAACCGCATGATCTTCAACGCGGGCAATCGCGACGCCGCATCGGATCTCGCTTCCAAACGACGCATCAACAAGTCGACTTGCACTTCATCCAAACCCAACATCGCCAGGGCGTCGATCGCCTTCGATCTTGCAGATTCGTTCCCGTACAAAGCCACACGACGAAGCCCAGCGATGCCGGCACTTCGATCAATCTTCAGAAGGACTCGCAAATCCTCACGGCGTTGGTTCAGGTCACCAGTTCGAACGATGTCGCCAATCAATGCTGCCGAGGCGTATTCGCCACCACGAAAAAGTGTTCGATAGGCACCCAGCTTTTCGTCATCGTTGGTTGAGGTCAATTGCTTGATCGCAGCTTGCAAACGACTCGGGTCGCGAAGCGTCGTCGCTCGTGCGTCGAAGAATCCATCGAGTGCCTTCTTGGCCTCTGCTGACACATCCTCCGCTGACGAAATACGAATCCGCTGATCGGTGCTGATTTCGGATGCGATCCGAGCCGCGCGATCCGCCGCCGGTGCATTGCTGGCGAGAGGCTGCAACAATTCGTTGATCGCCGACCATGCGCGCACTCGTGCCAACGAGTTCAAACTGCGTCCGAGTGCTTCGGGGCCGCCGCTGGCTTTCAAAATCAACTGTTCCACTGCCGGATCGGGTGGCAACGGGGTCGATTCTTCTGAATCGGCAGCCGTCTCTTGGGCGACAATGCCGTGCACGCCTAAATTCGCGAACAGACAAAGGGCAGCGAAACTGGCGACAAGAAGGCGACTGAAAAAGCGGTCAGCCATTCGGGAAATCCGAGGGTTGGCGAAGATGAAGAACGAGAAGCGTCTCCATTCTAATCCGTCGGACCACGGATTCACCTGTCTTCGGACCAGCTTTCTGCGGCCGGAAACGCCCGCGACATCGGCCTCGCCACCCGTTTAGAAATCGGACTGTTCCGATTGACGCAATTCTTCCAATCGCGCGTGCGCCTCGTCCGCCCACGGGCTTCCCGGGGAAAGCTGCAGAAACCGCCGCCAATGATGTTCCGCTTCGACGCTGCGATGCAGGTCTTCGAGAATCCGGGCCAAGTTGTAATGCACATCCGGATAATCGTCGTGCAACGCCAAGGCACCTCGATAGGCCGCGACTGCCAATTCGGGTTGACCCGTTTCCGCCAACACGCCCGCCAGACTCGAACGAGCCTCCACGAAATCCGGGTCGACCTCGAGTGCGGCGTAGTACCGTTCCCTCGCGGCGATCGTTTCGCCGATTCGGTAAAGCAACTCACCAATCTGAAAATGGATATCCGACCGGGCTCCATCACGAGCCAACACGGCGTGGTAGCAGTCGATCGCTGTTTCCAGCTCGCCGGAATCTTCAGCCTGATACGCCGATAAGAGCAAATCGTCTTCTTCCTCAGGCAACTCGTCCGCGGGAGGAAACTGCATCGATCCGTGATCGGTCGCACCAATTCCCACATTTTGCAACGACGAGGTTGAGCTGGCAAATGAACTCGATGCCGACATGCCAAATTCGTTCTCGAACGGATCACTCGGCCGCGAGAACTGCAGAATAGGCGTGTCTGACGAATCTGATTCAATCGACGATTCGGAGTCTTCCATTGCGTCGAAGTCAAACCTCAATTGACCGCCGGGTTCGATCAGTCCTTCGCCTTGACGCAACAGAACGTGCTTGCCTTCGACCAAAATTGACAATTGGTCCAACGGACGACGCAAGTTCGGAACCACTTCGACCCACTGCATGATCCGTCGTTCGATGGCCTCAGGGCTGGCACCGGATGCCACCCAAGCCGCCAAACGTCTGGCCGTTGCGACTTCTTGAAAATCAAAGTAAGGCAACTTGTGCAGCGTCCGAACCGGCCGAATCAATCCTCGACGATGCCAACGTCGAATGACACGCACGGAAACGCCCAACAGATGAGCCAGCATCGCAGGCGTGTGCAATTTTCGAATCGATTGTTCCGCATCGACCAACCCGAGCTGTTGCCACAAATCGGTCTCATGCAATATCTGCACATCCGAGTCATCTCCGCGGCGCTCGGTCGCCTTTTCAATCAACTCCGCTTCCGCCAAGGGTGATTCTTCGGCACCGATCACGATGCAATCGACCGATGAAGCCTCACTTTCAACGACGACGGCCCCGTACGATCTCAACAGGTTGGTGGCTTCGCGGCGATTCATGCCACCCAGTCGCCCAACAATCAACATTCGCCGCCCTGACAACGCATCGGCTGGCAAGGACGCATCCTCCGGAACGACATCCTCGATTTCCGAAGAGTCCACATCGAACTCATCATCCAGCGAGTCGCTCAGGTCGTCGTTCGGCGATTCGATTTCGTCGTTGAAAGGCATGATGCCGACAAGATATCCGATCAGCATCCGCCGACCACTCCGGATTGCGATCACGAGGAAGATTGTCGCGTGACTGAATGAACAAAGTCCCACTGATCGTCAGAGTAAATGCGAAACCGAATGCATTGCTTGTTCGCGACGTGACGAACACACCGGCTGGCTCGTTCTTCACGGTTCTGCCGGGTCATTGAAAACGGGGCGACTTTGCTGGCAAGAGAACCGATACCGACGAAGGGTGTTCTCTTCACGACACGCCATCTCCTCCCAACTCGTTCGCAGGTTCTTTTGTCATGCTCGTCACTCGCCTGGGCAAAATCACGGTGCTCGCCGTCGCCGCGGGAGGACCCTACGTCGCGTCAGAGACTGATTGGGGGCGGAATGCCGCCGGTTCGGTGACCAACGTTTTTCGCGGAGAAGGCATCACCGCGACCGGCTGGGGATCCGGAGAAGCTCCGATTGGCGGCGTCACGAATTCGCCCGATTCGGATCGATACCCGGTTCACTCACACCATCAAGTCGAAACGCTTCGTGGTGTAGCGTCCAAACGCTATCGCTACGAGCCGGAAATCGCAAAGAAGCTCGGTGCGATTCCCTCCGACGACGTGGCACCCGCCCTCGCCGGCAACAACGTTGCTGACTTGCGTGAAGTTCTGCGTTTCGATTTGACCACGCATGCGATCCTCAATCGATTCTCTCGCGTTTCAACCGTCCTAGCGGACCTGCAACTCGAAGGCTTGCGCGTGCCCATCGTCACCGGCACACAAGCCACTGATTTGGCCGGCACGTTGACGTACTACTTCGATCGATCCGGTTCGGTCCAGCGAATCTCATTGCACGGTTTTACCGGCGACCCATCGCGATTGATGACGACGATTCAGTCGCACTATGGCTTGGTTCGCGAACCATCGCTGGAGGCCGGCGTGTTCACCAAACGTTGGAACGGCACCCCGGTTCACTTCCTACGCCTGACTCACGCTCCGGTTGTTTTCAGCGACGCGGTGCACCAAAAGTACACGGTGTTCCTGGAACTCAACCAACCGAACTTGACGTACGGGATCAGCGACGAAGCCAAACGAATCGTTGTCACCGATCAGTGGACCGGTCGTTGGTAACGGCGGGATCATCCGTCAACGTCTGCAACCCCGCATCCATGTCGATGCGGGGCCGGTATCCCAGCCGCTCTTTCGCGGCCGTGATATCAAACGAGTGATCTTTGGCGAGCTGCGATGCAACAAAGCGAGTCATCGGCGGTTCGCTGGTGCGTCCGGTCAAACGGTACACCGTTTCCAACACTGCACCGATCCGGTACGCGGCCGCGAACGAGATGGACTTGGTAGGCGGATCGACTCCGTGAACACGACAAAGTTTACCGATCCAGTCCCAACAATTCACCGGTTCGTCTTGTGTGATGAAGTACGCTCGTCCCGCCGCCTCATCAGGACGCGTTTGCATTGCATCCATCGCGTCCAAGTGAGCGGCGGCTGCGTTGATGACATGAACGGTGTCGATCACATTGCTGCCGTCGCCGATAATTCTCAACCGTCCACTGCGTGCACGCTGCAACACACGAGGAATCAAGTGCGGGTCATCCGGCCCCCAAATCAAATGCGGACGCAGAGAAACCGTTCGCATTCCGCCCGGCTGATCCGCCGCCAAAATTTCGCGTTCCGCGATCGACTTGGTGTGCGGGTAGTGGCACATCCACGTTTCAGGATACGGTTCTGCTTCATCGACATCGCGTTGATCGTTGCCATCAAACGTGACGCTGGGGCTGCTCGTGTAAATCAATTGCGAGACGCCAAGTTCTTGGCAAGCCTGCAACACGTTTCGCGATGCAACAACATTGTTGTCAAAGTAATGTTGCCAACTTCCCCAAACCCCGGCGACGGCCGCGGTGTGGATCACGACGTCGGCTCCCGCGATCACACGTGCAAGATACTCGGTGTCGAGCAAGTCACCTCGATGATGCGTCATTCCGGCTCGAACCAAATCAGCCGTTTCGCGACGCGACAGCCCGACGACTTCACAATCACGTTGCAGCAATTGGCGAACGATTTCACCGCCAAGGAATCCGCTGCAACCGGTGACAACCACGCGCATCAAGTCGACCCCAGTGCCGGTGATTGGGTTGGCTCCGCATCGTTCTCATCGCCACTGTCCAATTCCGTCGGCGGCTGATCCGCGGGCACGATCGCGTTCGGGTCACCCACAGGATCACCGCTGGCGGGAAATTTGATGAACACGCGAGCCAGAACGATCACCGCGATGGCCAGCAACAATGAACCAAACACGAACGGAGCCCCGGGGAATTCAAACGGAGCCCGGTCAGAAGTGAAATAGCCCAGCAGTCCGCTGGTGAACAACAACGGTGCAGGAATGTTTGTGAGGCTGATCAATGATGTCAGTGCGCCCTGTACCTTGCCCTGTTCTTCGGGACTGACCCGCCCGGCGACCAAACTTTGAATCGCCGGTCCCGCCAAACCGGCCAACGACCCGAACACGACAATGCAGGGAATCATCCAACCCTGAGACGCCAACCCGTAACCAAGAAATGCGAGACACGAAACGCAGGTTCCCAGCACCGCGGTGCGTCGCTCGCCCAAGCGTTTGATTGTCGGTCGAACCATGCCGCCTTGAACAATCGCAGCCATCAAACCGACGAGCGCCAGCGTCAGCCCATTGGTAACCTCGTTCCAACCAAATCGATATCCCATCGACAGCACCCAAACGTTTTCTAATCCACGTTGGGCTAGCGATGAAAACATGAAGGCGACCGCTAAGCCGGCAATCATCGGATAGTTGCGAAGTCTCGCGATCGTGCCCAGGGGATTCATCGCAGCCAACGAAATCGATCCTCGCTTTTCCGGCGGCAACGATTCGGGCAGCACAAAGAAACCGTACAACCAATTGACCAAAGACAATCCAGCCGCGACGAAGAATGGCAACCGGATGTGAATGCCGCCGAGCACTCCACCAAGCGCGGGTCCGATGATGAATCCCAATCCAAACATCATTCCGACCAAGCCGAAGTTGCGGGCTCGGGTTTCTTGTGTCGAAACGTCAGCGATGTACGCATTCGCGGTTGAGAAACTGGCCCCCATCACGCCGGCCACAATCCGTCCAACAAACAACCATCCGACCGTCGGTGCCAAACCGGTGACGATGAAGTCGACGCCCAGTCCAAACAACGACGCCAGAATCACCGGGCGGCGCCCAAATCGGTCTGAGAGGGCTCCCAGAACCGGGGCAAAGAAGAATTGCATCAGCGAATAGGTCGCGCCAATCACACCGACGTACCAACTGGCACGTGAGGTGTCGCCGCCGACGAACTCTTTGATCAACTCGGGAAGCACCGGAATGATGATTCCGATCGCCAAGATGTCGATCAACAACGTCAACAGGATGAATGCCATCGCCGCCGAACGTCGCTGGTGCGGAGGCGTGATCAAGGCATTCTGGGGGGCAAGAGTGAGGCGAGACGTCGGATGAGCGGACCAACACCTTACGATCCACTCCGCTCGGCGTCGAGATGGGCGTTCCCACGCGTTTCTTGGAGTGAACGGAAGATCGCCAATCCCCCGTGATTCTGATCCCAAGGTCAATAATCGAAGTGTTTGTTCGTTCCGGTGTCAAGCTGCGCCCCGGCTTTCGAGCGTTCAACCGGCGGTCTAAACTGTTCGGTTGGTCCATCGCTGGCGCGTTGGAAACGCGCTCAACACAAGAACTTCTCCGCGGTGATCTGTTCTCACCGCACTTCTTGTGTTGCCAAACGGATTTTGCTCCTACGAAGGTTCTTTCGGATGCCCCAAGGCTTCTACACCCAGTGCGTCGTTGTCCTACTGCGCGAACGCGTGTCGATGCGCAAAATTGCCGCTGCGATCGATGAATACGAACCGTCTGATCCCCTGCCCGCTACGGCGGATTGGGCGATTGCCGGTCCGTCGCTGATCATGGATATGGACGAAGAAACACCCGGCCACTTGGCGATCGATTTGGTCGACAAACCTTGGCCAGACGACATGCAGATCGATGACGCCGATTCGGCGGTTCGGCAAGCTTGGTCCAACGGTTCATTCGGACCGTTGACTTTTCCGGGTTCGCTTCAACGCTCGCTCGAACAACTGTGGGTATGGGACGAGGGAAAAGAAGAAGTCCCTCAGCACACCGCTTTCTTGCGAATCCGCAGCAGCTACATTCTGAAAACCGACGAAAACGATGCCCCACTGGTTCCGGAAGAATACGAACCGTTCGATGAGCTCGCGCTGATCACCGAAGTCGCCGCGGCGCTGACCGAATTGCCACAAGCAATCGCGTACTTCAATCCCGCCGGCGAAACGATCCGCAACTTGGAAGGAATGAATCAAGTCATCCAGGAATCGGAAGACAACGATTTCCCGCCGCTGGATCTTTGGGCCAACGTTCGGCTTTACAGTCTTGACGATGGATTCGCCGCAATGGACACCGTCGGCAACGGCCAACTGGACCTGCCCGACGTCGAAGCGTTGTTTTTCGCGGAAGCCTATGACTTCAACGACATCGACGAAATGCTTCGCCTGATCACTTGCCACATGGTCGAAAGCGACGAACCGTTCGAAGATGGTGACACGGTTCAAGGCCCCAATGGGGTCACATGGGTGATGCACCAGCAACCAGACAGCATCTCAGATCCACCGCGATCGGTCCTGCGTTTCCTCCCGCAAGACGACCATGAATTGCCGGCTCAATATCAACCGAGCGCCGAATAGGCGTTTGGTGCAGCCTAGCCATCTGGTTGCCAAACAACCGGATGACGGATGATTCACTCGCCAATGCAGTACAAGTACTCTTGGCGTTTGCCGCCTTCTTGCACGCCGACTCGCAAATAGATTCGTCCGCCGCTGATGGTGGGCGTCGACATCACAGAGTCCCCCAGTTGGTTCTCACCAATTGATTCGAATTGTTCGGGGTCGGCCCGGAAGATGTAACACTTGCCTTCCTCGTTGACCGCATAAATCCGGTCGTTGACCAGTACAGGCGACGAAGTGAAATCGCCACCCAAGCGAGCTTTCCACTTTGTGTCACCGGTTTTGCAATCAACGCACATGGCGACGCCCGCATCCAGCGTCATGAACAAGTGGCCGTCCTTTTCCAACATGGAAGGCACGTAGACTCGTGTGCCGACTTCCCATGCGACCTCGCCCGACCCATCCGCCACAACCGCGGAAATGTGATTGTCCGGGTAACCGCCCGACGAAAACACGTGCTTGCCGTCTGTCACGGTTGTGGTCACACACTCGGTCGTCGCTCCTTCGATTTCCCAGTTCACCTTGCCGGTCATCGGATCCAAACTGGTGACCATATCGCATCCGGTCAGGATCAATTGATCCTTTCCAGCAATCGACAGGACAACAGGCGACGCATAGTTCGGTTTCTCGGGTCGTTGGTGTCGCCAAACAACCTCGCCGGTGACTCGGTCCATCCCGACAACTTGACCGCCTGCCTTGTTATCGGCCGACGCGATGACCAAATTTTCGTGGATTGTCGGGGATGAACCGTACCCTTGGTGAATCTGATAGCGACACAGTCTTTGCTGCCACAACAGCTCACCGTCCAAACTGACCGCCGATGTGTACACGGCTTTGTCGAAGTAAAAATTGACAAACACTCGTTCGCCATCCGTCGCCGGCGTGCAGGAAGCCCAAGAGGCTTTGGTGTTGGGTTCACGTTTGTCGATGGCATCAAAATCACCTTTGTGAACCACCGCCTCCCAAACCAATTCTCCGGAATCACGATCCAAACAAACCAAGAACTGCGAGTCACGAGCCTTGTCGGCAACTTGCAAATAAACCCGATCGCCCAGCAGAATTGGAGAACCGTGCCCTCGATCGGCGAGCGGGACTTTCCAAACAATGTTCTGTTTCGCGTCGGCGGAATCACTCCACTGGGTCGGAGGAGTCTGCTCACCGACCGCATGTCCTTGACGACCGGCACCACGCCACCATGGCCAATCGGTTTCCGAAAAAGTTGGAGTCTGTGCCCACGAGTTGTTGCACGCCAGCAATAGGAAGGCGATTCCAGCCAAAGACAATTTTTTCATCCGGTCACCATTCCGTTCCACGTGTAGACATCTCGTCGCGAGACCTGATCGGCCACAGTCGCAAGCACACCATGCATTCGCGTTCCTCGCTTGCGCAGCGGGCCAGTATATCAACACGCCGGTCTCAAAGGGCCGCCGGAACGATCCTTTGCCCTTCGACAATTTCAACCCACCGCTGACCGAATCAGGGCAACTGTTCGTATTTGCGGTACAACTGTTTGTGCTTGTTTCCCAAGTCAACCTTGCGACCTTGGACGTAAGCATCGATCACACGCGTGTCGGACTCCAGCACATCGCCATCGACGACGATCAACGTTGCATGTCGCTTCGCCGTCAACGTACCGACTCGGTCGGCGACGCCCAAGATTTCGGCCGCTGATTGAGTGATCGCACGCACCGCTTCTTCGCGAGGCAAACCGTGAGCCACCGCGACACCAGCGTGATACGGAAGATTCCGAATGTTTGACGCACCCCCCGGATACCCCGAACCTTCGCCTGCGATCGCAAACCGGACTCCCGCTTCGCGAAGCTTCGATGGCAACGAATACAACGCATTAACCGGGTCGGACCGACGCCGCGGCAATCGATACGTCGCGACCAAAATCACGGGGATGTCATGAGCCGTCAAATGCTCGACACAATGCATCGCATCGGCACCTCCGCAAATCACCATCGGAATTTGTCGTGAAGTGAAAAACGCGATGGCGGATTCAATCGCACCCAACCGATCCGCTTCCACAAACACGGGACGTTCTCCGTTGATCACCGGAAGCAGACTTTCTAACCGAACGTCCGTCGCGACGCTTTCTTCCGCTGCGATCGATTCGCCATACCGACGGGCGCGTTCGAACAAATCATCCAGCTCTTGAATCTGCTCGTCGTATCGTTCGGCTTTCTCCTTGGAGTCGCCACCGCGAGGCACCACGGATTCCCAGTTCACGCACAACCCGACCGGACCTTCCAACAACATGTCTTGGTAAGACCAACCGTCGAGTTGCATCACCCCTGATTGTCCTTGCAGCAATCGGCCACCCGGAACGACGTGAGCCAACATCACGCCGCCTGACCGACCAACGGGAATCAATTCGCTGTCTGGATTGAAGGCGACCCAAGATCGAACATTGGGGTTCAATTCGCCTCGCTCAACGTTGTCGATCGTCACATCGACCGCCGTGATTTCGCGAAGTCCCAAGTCGGTGTACGCATCGATCAAGCCTGGATAAACGTGCTTGCCCGCTCCCTCGATCACCTGTGCCGATTCCGGCAATCGAACCGAGGCTCCCACTTCGCTGATCAACCCGTCTTCGAACAGTATCGATCCATTTTCAATGGTCGTACCATTGCCCAAATGCAGCGTCGCATTCCGAATCACGATCGGTTTGCTTTGTGGTGCACCAGGAACGATGTCATGAGCCGTTGCCGGTGAGAACACCATGCACGCCCCAACAATGAATGCCAAAACGGCGGACGACAGATTTTCTGAATCGCTCATTGGACTTCCTCCGTTCCTTGTGACATCGCGTTTTGCTGGGCTCTCTGTTGGGCACCGCGTGAATTGCAGAACTCGTCGTATCGCAACCAGCGGTCTTCTTCGGCAAGTTCCATCATGCGACGATTCGAGAGCGACTTCTCTTCGTCGTCTTCTGAAGAATCATCCGAATCGGATTTTGGCTTGCCATCAAGCAACTCCTGAATCAGCTCGTTTCGCCATGCTTCATCACGAGCTTGCATCTCGGCATCATCTTCCAAACGGAACATGGGGCGACCATCGATCCAGGTCTGCTCACAACGACTCGTCGTGGACATCGGCGGACCGCTCCAAACGACCAAGTCCGCATCCTTGCCAACTTCGATCGACCCAACGCGATCTTCGATCCGAAGCTGTTTCGCTGGATTGAGTGTTACAAACTTCAACGCTTCGGTCGGTGGAACACCACCGTACTTGACCGCTTTACCAGCCTCGGTGTTCAAGTGCCGCCCCATCTCCGCATCATCGCTGTTGTAAGAAACCACGATGCCTTTGTTGTGCATCAGCACGCCGTTGTACGGAATCGCGTCATAGACCTCGAACTTATACGCCCACCAATCAGCAAACGATGATGCCATCGCACCGTGCTCGGCCATTCGATCAGCAACCTTGTAACCTTCCAAAATATGCTGCAGCGTTCCAATCCGAATACCGAACTCGTCCAAGACATCCAGCGTCGCCATGATCTCGTCTTGCCGATAGCTGTGACAGTGAATCCAACGCTTGCCGTCTTGAATCTCAACCAAAGTTTGCAATTGCAAATCGACTCGCGGTGGCAACGTGTTTCGCTCGCCAGAATTCCAACGTCGATGTGCACTGGCATATTCGCGTGCGGCGAGCAATTGATCACGAAGCAACTGTTCAACGCCCATTCGAGTGTTGGGATACCTGGATGTTGAACGTTTGACGTTTTCGCCTAGAGCGAACTTGATCCCCAGGGGAGCATCCTTGAAACGGAAGTCATCCATCGAGTCGCCCCACCGGAACTTCACCACTTGATTCTGGCCACCAATCGGGTTTGCCGATCCGTGCAAGACATTGGCAGTCGTGACGCCACCGGCGAGTTGTCGATAAATCGTGATGTCAGTGTGATCGATGAAATCACCGATCCGCACCTCCGCCGTGACGACTTGCCCTGATTCGTTGATGCCGCCGTCCGTCGCCGCGTGCGAGTGGCAATCAATCAAACCGGGAGTGATGTGTTTGCCTGATGCATCGATGATCGTGCAGTCATCGCCGGTTGGAACCGTGATGTGCTCTTCAACCGCGACGATCCGGCCGTCTTCGACCAAAACGTCCATCGGTGTCTCAGGAACCTGCAAGTCATCACGATCTTCGCATGTCCAAACCAAGGCTCCTTGAAACAGAACCTTTGTCGGCCGCGCAACCGGTTCGGACCGGCCATAAGCCCCCAGCGGGCGAACGATCTGCAACTCATCGATTGATGACTCTTCTTCACTCGTTTCTTTCGCGGAGTCGACCAAAGCAAGCTCACCCTCCGGCTTCTTGTCATCAGCTCCAGCATCGTCAGTGTCTTCACTTTCGTCCATGTCATCATTGGATGCCTCCTCATCCGCTGACTCCTCATCCTCCGAATCGTCATCTGCTTCAGGTTCGGGCTCCATCCAACTGGTTTGGAATCGGCGTGAAGATTGTCCAATCGGATAGAACTCGATCGACAGCGGCTCAGCATTCGAGACATCCGCCAACGTCTTGGCACCCGATCGGATAACAACGCGATGCGTGCCTTCTGGAAGCCCCAAGGCCTGGCACAGATCGTCATCGGAATCATCGCAAGTGATTTGCCCAGCGAATTGATCCAATCGCTGAACGATCTTCTTCAGCTTTTGCTTGCTGGTCTTTTCCGTGGGTTCGTCATCTTTCTTATCGGTGTCTCCTTCATCGGCGTCTTCGTCATTCGAAGCATCCGTTTCTGATTCGCCTTCTTTTGAATCATCCGATTCGCTTTCGTCGGTTGAAATCTCTTCGCTCGTTTCCTCTGGCGTCCTGCCAATCAACTCCGCCGACAAGCGACCATCCTTTTGCGAGATCGCCAACTCAACTTGCGTAGCGGAATCCGCAGGCATGCGGAGTTTCCACGAACCGACCAACGACGCAACTTTGGTTTCCAGCTCCTCATTGACTACGAACTCCTGCCCGTCAACCAGCACCTTCCAAACCTTTGTCTCTTTGTCGAACAGATCGCCATCGGCGATGATCAAGTTCGCTGCCATTCCCCCGGCGATGCGGCCATGGGTTCGATCCAAACCCAGCAAACCAGCCGGCGTGGTGGTCAGCGACGCAATCGCATCGCGGCGTGACAAACCGCGTTCCACAGCGGTTCGTAAACGAGCCAGGAACTTGCCGGGGTCGTCCAAGCGATCCGTCGTCAAGCAAACCGTTGCTCCCTGCCGGATCATCTCGGCCGGGTTGGTGGGAGCAAACTTCCAATCCATCAGGCTGACCAAATCCACTTCTCGCGCCGACTCCGGCGTCGACACATCAGAAGCCTCTGGGAAATCCAACGGCAACAGCATCACTCGGTCCAGTGCCGCAATCGCTTCCGATTCTCGGTACTCTCGTCCCGATCCTCGAATGATTGACCGCATCGAAAATTCATTCGCGATGTTCTGAGCTCGCAATGCCATGCGTTCGTTGGGACAATCAAACACAAACGTCGATCCAACCAAAGCTTGATGCAACGTTTGCAATGTCTCGCTGTGATCGGGTTGAGGCAGCGACGGGTTCGCATCATGGGCCGCCGATGCGTCGCGGTACCACTGTGCGTCGTAAAGCGACTGACGAAGCAACGCCACCGCGCCCATGGGTGAATTGGGATAGCGTTCACCCGAATCGTTGCCGAGTGGCACTGACAACGCCGCCGTCATCCATTTCAAATCTGCGATGCGTTGCGGGCCGGCGTGAGCGTTATCGGCTTCGTCTTTGGATTCATTCAGCGACCAAACCGAAGGCTGTCCACCGATGATGCGTCCTTTCGGGGCCAGCACCGTCGTGGTGAATCCTTGACTTCGAAGCTTGCCAGCGTTCGGAACGCTCGACAATTCCCCCACTTCGCGGTTGGCGACGATATTCGCGTTCCAATAGTCATCGCCGGAAGTCAGCGAATCACCTGACACTTCTTGCCAAGCATTGATCCATCCGGCGTAGATCGTCTTGCCCGAACAATCCACCACTCGACAACCCGGCGGCGGTTCAATGGAATCGCTGACCGCGACGATGCGACCGGACCGAATCAGCACATCGCCCGTCGCAACGTTTTCATCGGAATCCTTGGCCGACTCGTCCGCCCCCAAATCCTTCAAGTAGTAGTCCGGATTGGTCACCAATATGGCACCGGTCAACAACACGTCGATCGGCGAATTGGTGCGAAGTCCCACGACAGGGGCGACTCCGCGAACATCTTGGCCGTGGGCAACGATGGCCAGACACGCCATCGAAACGGTCAGCATCAGCCGACACAAACAATTGGTAGATCTCAATGAACTCACTCGATTGTGGCTTGCGGACAAAGATCGCCTTGCAATTCAATCCACCAACAACCGGGATGAGGAAACGCCAAAATTCCAACGGTCGAGGGCAGAATAGACCGTCGCAGGATAGTCGCTGCTGCGTTTCAACGCGAACCGCTACTCCGAGGAGGTCTCCGCCATCCGGATGGCCTTTGTCAACAAACGATCAAACGTCGACGCGAACGCCTTTTTGTCCTTGGGACCGTAAGGCGCACTGCCGCCCGTCTCGACACCGGCACCCCGCAGGTCGTCCATGAAATTTCGCATCGACAGGCGGCTGGCGATGGTCGCTGGCGAATACTCTTCCCCCCGCGGATCGATCACAAACAAACCTTTGTCCACCAACAATCCCGCCAATGGCAAGTCAGCCGTCACCGCCAGATCGCCCGGTTCGCCGTTGCTGACGATATACCGGTCCGCTTGATCGGCACCCTCACGAACGACCACGGATCGAACCGTCGTCGCGTTGGCCGGCACTCCGACAGGTGCATTGGCGACCAAAATCGTTACCACGTCCAAACGTTTTGCGGCACGAAACACGACCTCCTTGACGTCCCGAGGAGCGGCGTCGGCATCGATCCAAATTTTCACTTCATATGGTTCCGGTGTGAGTGTCAGTTCCGTTGTGGTTCATTCAATGAATTGACGAACGAGAAACACCGGGCGGTGCCACAACAGAGCCAGCGTTCGGTTTAAACTAGCCACTTCCTACCGACCTTCCCACCACTGACTCCGGCAACACCATGAATCATCTTCCGGTTTCTCGCCAAGCATCTCGTATGACGAAACGCCTTGTCGCGTTGTCGATTGCACTCGCGGTGCTCGGCAATCTCTTGCCTCAAGCAGCTTCCGCTGACGAACCGGCCAAAGCCAAACGGCCCAACATCGTCTTTGTGTTCTCCGATGACCATGCGTTGCAAGCCATTGGCGCCTACGGATCGAAGATCAACAAGACTCCCAACCTGGATCGCATCGCCAACGAAGGTGCTGTCTTTCACAATTCGTTCTGTGCCAACTCAATCTGTGGTCCTTCACGAGCCTGCATCCTGACGGGCAAGCACAGCCACATCAACGGTTTCCTACGCAACGGCAATCGCTTTGATGGATCCCAAGTCACCTTCCCGAAGTTGCTGCAAGACGTTGGCTACCAAACCGCACTGATCGGCAAGTGGCACCTGGGCACCGACCCGGTGGGTTTCAATCACTGGGAAATCCTTCCCGGACAAGGCAACTACTACAACCCCGACTTCATCCAAATGGATGGATCACGCAAGCGGTACACCGGTTACGTCACGGACATCATCACCGAGAACACATTGAACTGGTTGCAGAACGAACGCGACGAAGACCAACCGTTCGTGCTGATGTGCCAACACAAAGCTCCTCACCGAAACTGGTCGCCTCCACCGCGTCACTTCGATCTTTACAAAGGCGTGGATGTCCCCGAACCAGAAACCTTGTTCGATGATTACTCGGGCCGTTCGAAGTTGCTTCACGAAAGCGAAATGTCGCTGGAGAACCATTTTTACTGGG
Source organism: Rhodopirellula baltica SH 1 (assembly GCF_000196115.1). Lineage (NCBI taxonomy): Bacteria > Pseudomonadati > Planctomycetota > Planctomycetia > Pirellulales > Pirellulaceae > Rhodopirellula > Rhodopirellula baltica. Next base: position 510,937 of record NC_005027.1, on the reverse strand, counting down.
GCCACGACATGAAGTTCCACGGCGAGAGCTTGTTCCCCGAACAATTCTTGCCGCGTCTGGGCAACGGCGAATATCGCCGCATGAACGAAGAACAAAAAGCTGCGTGGGACGCCGCTTACGAACCCGAAAACCAAAAGTTCATCGCCGACATGAAGGCTGGCAAACTGTCCAGCAAAGACATCACCAAATGGAAATACCAACGCTACATCAAGGATTATCTCGGCACGGTTCAAGCGGTCGATGACAGCGTGGGCGAACTGCTCGCTTACCTCGATGAATCAGGCCTCGCCGAAAACACCATCGTGATCTACAGCAGCGACCAAGGTTTCTACCTCGGCGAACACGGCTGGTACGACAAACGATGGATGTTTGAAGAATCGCTTCGCATGCCATTCCTGATTCGCTGGCCCGGTGTGATCGAACCTGGCACCGAAAGCACCGCGCCGATCCAAAACATCGACTACGCCCCCACGTTCCTGGAAGCCGCCGGGGCAGAAATCCCTGAGGCCATTCAAGGGCGCAGCATGGTCTCGATGATGAAAGACGGCTGCCGAGCTTCGTCGACTTGGCGTGACGCGGTGTACTACGCCTACTACGAGAACGCAGCCGTTCACATGGTCCCCGTTCACGACGGCGTGCGAACCGAACGTTACAAGCTGATGTTCTTCCCACGTAGCCGCGAGTGGAACCTGTTCGATCTGGAAACGGATCCTACGGAGATGAAATCGGTCCACGATGATCCCGAGTACGCTGAAATCTTGGCGGGTCTGAAGAAACGCTACATCGACCTACGTGATTTGTATGACGTCAACACCGCCACCATTCCCGCCACGCGAGGAGACGAACCAGGCTGGCAAAAACGCAACATGGCGATGTCCAAACTGGCGAAGACCGCCAAACCCAAACTGGCCTTCATCGGTGATTCGATCACCCAAGGTTGGGAAGGCCGAGGCAAAAAGGTTTGGGAGGAAAACTACGCCGAGTACGACACCATCAACTTGGGCATCGGTGGCGATCGCACCGAGCACATTATTTGGCGTCTGACCCACGGGAACCTCGGCAAGATCCAACCCGAAGTCGCCGTGCTGATGATCGGCACCAACAACACCGGTCACTTCATGCAGGATCCAACGCAGATCGCGGAGGGTGTCGAAGAGATCCTCTCGATCCTGCGAGAGAAGTTGCCTAACACCAAGATTGTGCTGCAAGCCATCATGCCGCGAGGCAAAACCAAGATGGACTTGATGCGACTGAACAACATCGCCGTCAACGACCGCATCGCAAAAATGGCCGATGGCGAGAACATCGTTTACGTCGACTTGGGCGATCACTTCCTGAACGAAGACGGCACGATCGATCCCGCGATCATGCCAGATTACCTGCACCTGTCCGAAAAGGGCTACGAGATCTGGGCCGACGCCTTGGCCCCCACCCTCGAGTCACTGGGCCTCTAAAAGTGGCATCGACTTTCAGCCAGTGAAGAGACCAACCAAGGGCATCCATTCACCAATGGATGCCCTTTTTTTGTGCGCACCCCGCCCCCAAGCCCCTGGAACGCCCGCAAAATCCGGCAGGATTGCCGTGGCGATGAAACTGTCATCGCCGGTAACCTCAGCGTGTTCTTCTCGCCCGTGTTTCCGGATATCCACTCGCAAACCAAGATGAAAATCGCCCTGGCTTTCTCGGGAGGTGGCGTTCGCGCCACCGTGTTTCACCTGGGTGTCCTGGCGCGACTCGCACGAGAAGACTTGCTCGGAAACGTCCACATGATCTCCAGCGTTTCCGGCGGCAGCCTCGCCGCGGGACTGGTGTTTTCCGCAACCAACAATCGCTGGCCCAGCAGTTCGGAATACCTGCACGAGGTGGTCCCGAAAATCCTGCATCTGTTGACCACTCAGAACCTGCAGCGATCCTACGTGATCAAATCGCTGATGTTCCCTTGGCAAATCCTCAGCGGCCGCGCCGCGGTGTTAGGTGACGAACTCGAACGTCGCTGGAAAATCAACGGTGACCTTGCCGACCTGCCCGAATCGCCTCGATGGCTGATCAACGCGACTTGCTATCAAACGGGCAAGAACTGGCGGTTCCAACGTGACTTGATGGGCGACTACCAAACCAAATACATCGTCGATCCCAAACTTCGCCTTTCACACGCACTCGCCGCTTCGGCCGCCGTGCCTGGTTTGATTGGCCCGTTGATTGTCAAAGCCAAACACCATCGCTGGAAAGAGATGCGAGGCGACCAGTGGCACTCCATCCCTGCCAAGTACAAACGGTTGCACCTTTGGGATGGCGGCGTGTACGACAACCTCGGCGTGGAAGCCCTGTTCAAACCCGGCATCGGATTGGTCGACGGCACCGACTTCTTGATCGTCTGCGACGCATCGCGACCACTGGGCAGCGAATCGCGTCGATCGAAATGGCGTCCTGGATACCTGAAAGCTTCCATGCGTTTGGTTGACGTGGCAACCGATCAAGTCCGCAGCCTACGCGCGAGGATGTTGATCGACCACTTCAAAAAAAATCCTGGTAGCGGTGCGTACTTGCGTCTCGGTTTGAAGAGCAAACGCTCCACCCTGCGTGTTCATGGCACCGGCGAAGACAACGCAAACGGATCCGGCATTCGCGAATCACATTGGACCGAACAACCCTCACTGACGGACGACGAGGTCGATCGAGTCTCACGCATAGAAACGACGCTTCGCCGTTTGAATCATCAAGAGTTCAGTCTTTTGTTTCGTCACGGCTACGAAGTCGCCAACGGAACACTCGCCCGGTACGGCGGCGAGTCGCTCGAAAAAGTCCCCCGCAACCGCGTGCTCCTACGAGCCGCTTGATCGGAACCAAGGAATCGAAGCGGAAAGCAAACGATCGCGATCCCCCACCACCATCTTCACCCTCCCGCCAGAAGGTTCGAGCTAAGCGAGCGAAGGTCCAACGGCAACAAACCAACGCAGCCAAGTAGGCCGTATCAAGGACCAACGGGACGCAGCTACGGCAACAGCACGAGCCCCACCAATGGCAACCTCATCCTGCCGGAACTCCACTGCGTTCCGGTCCGGCCTACAGCAGCCATCACCTTCACCATCCAGCCAGAATGTTCGAGCAAAGCGAGCGAAGGCCCAACGGAACAAACCAACCCAGCCAAGTAGGCCGTATCAAGGACCAGCGGGACGCAGCTACGGCACAGCACGAATCCCACCAAAGGAAACCTCACCCTGCCGGAACTCCACTGCGTTCCGGTCCGGCCTACGACAGCCATCATCTTCACCCTCCTGGCAGAATGTTCGAGCAAAGCGAGCGAAGGCTCAACGGAACAAATCAACGCAGCCGGGTAGGCCGTATCAAGGACCAACGGGACGCAGCTACGGCAGCAGCACAAGTCCCACCAAATGCACTTCATCCTGCCGGAACTCCACTGCGTTCCGGTCCGGCCTACAGCAGCCATCATCTTCACCCTCCTGGCAGAATGTTCGAGCAAAGCGAGCGAAGGTCCAGCGGTAGCAAACCAACCCAGCCAAGTAGGCCGTATCAAGGACCAACGGGACGCAGCTACGGCAACGGCACGAGTCCCACCAAAGGCAACTTCATCCTGCCGGAACTCCACTGCGTTCCGGTCCGGCCTACAGCAGCCATCATCTTCACCCTCCTGGCAGAATGTTCGAGCAAAGCGAGCGAAGGTCCAGCGGTAGCAAACCAACCCAGCCAAGTAGGCCGTATCAAGGACCAACGGGACGCAGCTACGGCAACGGCACGAGTCCCACCAAAGGCAACTTCATCCTGCCGGAACTCCACTGCGTTCCGGTCCGGCCTACGACAGCCATCAACGGAACAAACCAATCCGCCTTCCACCTCATAACAGCTCCTTAGCCAAGTAGGCCGTATCAAGGCCCAACGGAACGCAGCTACGGCAACAGCACGAATCCCACCAAAGGCAACTGAATCCTGCCGGAACTCCACTGCGTTCCGGTCCGGCCTACGACGGCCATCACCCTCGCTCTCCTGGCGGGAGAGTTGAGGTGGCCTTAGTCTTCCTGTTCGTCGCCACCCAAGATTCAGGGATCACATCGAAGACCGCGCCGACCAACGCAACGGCCTTGAGAATGACCAACGCTGCGAAAAAGCTGAAACCGATCCGCGCGACCACACTCCAGTTCGTCACCACCGACAAACCTGCGTACAAGAGACCAGCAAGCAAAACCAGCGTGACGAACCAGAGCAGCAAGAACGCGACGCCAAACCCAACGAGCAAAATCAGCCCTGAGAGGAATTCTAAGAATGGAGCGGCGGGTTTACGAGTCATCTGAACGAACAAAAAGGACCCCAGCGAAGTCGACTCGCCAAAACGAAGCAAGCGAGATCCGAGGTTTGGTAGATTCGAAAGGACTTTCCAACAATGTCGACCTCGGTGTTGCAAGAGAAACAAGGTACCAAATTCAATCCGATGCTCTGCGACCAATGGTTATCGAGAACTCTTGGACCTTAATTCCCATTCGTCCCAATACGCCTCCGCTACGGAAATCAGTTCTTCCAATGAAACATTGCGTCCGGAATCGAGAGAAATGGCACCACCGTCGCACCTCACTTCCAGCACACCAACACCCGTGAAGACTCGACACAATGGGCCCTCCATTTCGGTGCTGAGAATTGTCAACGACTCATTCGCGATCGCAGTAAGGTCAGAGACCGCATGTTCGGCGTTGTTAAGCCGGTGCGAAAACACATCGCAGTCGAAAAGTGTGACGATGATGGTATCGCCCTCATCGCCAAAACGCTCGCGTAGGTATTCGATCGAAACGTGGACATGAATGTCACCGGGAATGGTCCCTTCGATTCGTTGGATGCCACCGTCATGCAAAACATTCCAAATGGCTGGGACAAAAGGTTCCATTCGACCCAATCGCATAACGGAAGGTTTTTACAACACCGCCCTAAACGAAGCGAGAGATGCCTGAACGACGAAAGATTGTACCAAGGCCGGCCCGCGTGACCAACCAAGGAACATGTGCTGAAGACCTGTCGTAAAACCCATGTTCAAGTGAGCCGCTTTGCGGCGGGGTTGGGGTGGAGACTGCTTCGGTGACTATGGTGTCTCCTGTCTTTCACTTCACTCCCTCGTCAGGAACTCGACGATGACTTCAAAAAAAGGCCACGCTCGCTCGCTTTCACTCTGACCTCGCCAAGCGGTTTCGAGAAGACTTGCTGCTCAGCGGAAAGCAACCCAGCACCATCGCCTGCTACCGCAATGCCATCGCCCACTTGGCTGAGCACTTCGCTTGCTCCCCGGAAAAACTCTCCGAAGCACAGGTCCGGCAGTATGTCTTGCTGCGAAGACAGCAACTGCAGCTCGGTTCGATGCGGCCGATCGTCGGAGCATTGAAATTCTTCTTTCGCGTGACCGTTCCTCGCGACTGGCCCAACTCTGCAAGCAATCCGTTTCCCCAAGTCCAACACGCTCCCAATGGTCTTGGTACCCGAGCGATGCTGGCAACTCATTGACGCCACCGTGGCGTCCCATCTGCAAGTCATCTTTCGAGCCATGTACTCCTGCGGACTCCGTGGCGTCGACGTTCGCCACTTGCGACCCCAAGACGTGGACGCCGATCGAATGATGCTCCGCGTTTGCACCACCAAAGGACACCGGCAACGCGAAGTCCCACTGCCTCAAGCTACCCTCGATGCGTTTCGTGCCCACTGGGCAACCCATCGCAATCCAAACTGGTTGTTTCCGGCGACGCAGAGAAACACTCCGGCGTCGAAGGCTGACCAACCCATCAGTGCCAGGACGATCCAGCGTGGGTTCACGAAAGTCACCGAGTCGCTGGGCTGGCAAGACTCCGGATTGACTCCGCACACACTGAGGCATTCCTACGCCACCGCGATGCTGGACGCCGGAGTCAACCTCAAGGTTCTGCAAGGCTACCTCGGACACAAGAACTTGCAAGCAACCGAGGTTTACCTCCACCTGACACGCCTGGGTGACGAAAGAGCCAGGCAGATCGTCGCTCAGATCATGAACGGGGACGTCGCCGAGCAAGGCCTTTCATGAAAGGCGTTTCAATGGTCTTGAAACGCTATGGCGACCAGTACATCGCGAAGCATGGAACACGAATGACCGCCCAACAGAAGAAGGTCCTCCGCGCCGTGATGGCGTGCCGGGAAGATTCTCTGGGCACGATCCAGTATGCCTGCTCCGGTTGCGGTGAGGTCACTCATGTGCCTCGCTCGTGCTGCAATCGGCACTGCCCAGCGTGCCAGCACCAGCGTCAGCAACAGTGGCTCGCCAGTGTTCAAGAAAACCTGTTGCCGTGCCAGTACTTTCTAATCACGTTCACGTTGCCAGCCGGATTACGCGAGTTTGCGATGGCTCACCCCAAGGTCCTCTACGTCGCCATGATGAGTGCGGCAGCTCAGGCACTTCAGCAAGCAGCGACCAACCCGCGACATGTCGGCGTGAGCGAAACGGGATTCACCAGCGTGCTGCACACGTGGGGACGTGACCTGGGTTACCACCCGCACGTTCACGTCGTGGTGCCCGCCGGCGGCATCGACGCTGGCGGAGTCTGGCAAAGCAGTCGCGCCAGTGTGTTCGTGCCCGAGCAGATTCTGGAGAGGTTGTTTCGCGGAAAGCTGAAAGACAAACTGCGATCCGAATCGTACTTTGATTCGATCCCCGATGATGTCTGGAAGGGACGCTTCGTCGTCGACAGCGAAGCGGTCGGCAGCGGCGAATTCGCGGTCGCGTACTTGGCCCCGTACGTGATGCGAGGTGCGGTGGCCAATCGACGCGTCACGCAGTGCGACGAATCGACTTCGCTCGAAGAAGCCAGCTTGACGCTGCAAGTCAAACGCAGCGGAACGCGTCAATACAAGCCGATGCAGATGCGTGTGGAAGAGTTCATTCGCCGTTGGCTCCAGCACGTGTTGCCGGCTGGCTTTCATCGTGTGCGTCACTACGGATTCGCCAACGCGCGCAGCAAGCGATCCCTCGAGGAGGTTCGCTGGTTGGTCGCTGTCTCACTGGAGCGTCAATACGAACTGGCTTGCAGCCAGCAGATCGTGATGGCGGAACCGGTCGCGATGCAGTGCCCCAACTGCGGCGGCCCGATGATCAACCTGGGCTACACCCCTGCCACGACAACTTTGCCGCAACCAGCCAGAGCGCCGCCATGATCCAGATCGTCGCTCCAATAACACGTCGCTTTCAAAGTCATCTGATCGGTGACGCCGCTGCCCCTGCGCGCCCATCGCATAAACCTGCCACGAAACGCATCCCGGCACACGATTCCAACAGCCGATCAACGCCCTTGCCCGATTCAAAACACCGTTCTGCGTTTCCAGAGCGGCTGCCCAAACCACCGCGCCGAACCGAACCTCGCACAAAGCCCTTCGCCAGGGCACGCCGCAGCGGACAAAACCACTAGGGAACCATCGCCGGAGTGTCCCCACCGCAAAGCGACTCGCCTTGAACAAGGATTTGGGTTCAGGCTCGTACCTCGCTGACCCCAAATCCTAAATAGTTGTACGCACGGTGAACTGCCGGTGATGTATCAATCATCATCCGGCCAATCCCAGCCCTGACCGCGCCCAACGTAGTCGCCGTGTAGCCCCATGCCGCTAATGTCAACAGGCATGTCCGAGTCGTTGTATCGAAGGGAAACGCCGCCGCAATCTATCCACCATGACAATGCAGCCAAGGTGTCGTGAATGGCACCGTGACGTTGTGCGATGCAGAGTTGGGCTAAAACCTCGCGTTGGGATTGCGATAGTGATGCCGCAAATTCGGTGAAAGCAGCGGCGGTATCCGGGTCAGCATCAGCGAGCGAGTCGCCAGCGATGATACGCTTTGCGGTGACTCCCGGCGTCCGATCAACAAGCTGGTCGATGATTCGTTGGTACGCTTCACGTGGAGTCGATGGAAGATCGTCGGGCATGGGATACGGCTAGGTCGCACAACAGATACATGGGCGACGGAGTGTCGTGCATGTTTGAAAGTAATTTTGCAAGGGATTAAGTCTAGCGGATCAGAAATCTCAACGCCGCCAAGTAGGCCGTATCAAGGACCAACGGAACGCAGCTACGGCAGCAGCACAAGTCCCAACAAAGGCAACTTCACCCTGCCGGAACTCCACTGCGTTCCGGTCCGGCCTACAGCAGCCATCACCTTCACCATCCTGGTAGAATGTTCGAGCAAAGCGAGCGAAGGTCGATCGGCAACAAACCAACCCAGCCAAGTAGGCCGTATCAAGGACCAACGGGACGCAGCTACGGCAACAGCACGAGTCCCAACAAAGGCACTTCATCCTGCCGGAACTCCACTGCGTTCCGGTCCGGCCTACGACTGCCATCACCTTCACCATCCTGGCAGAATGTTCGAGCAAAGCGAGCGAAGGCCCAGCGGTATCAAACCAACGCCGCCAAGTAGGTCGTATCAAGGACCAACGGAACGCAGCTACGGCAGCAGCACGAGTCCAACCAATGGCAACCTCATCCTGCCGGAACTCCACTGCGTTCCGGTCCGGCCTACGACTGCAATCAACTTCACCATCCTGGCAGAATGTTCGAGCAAAGCGAGGGGAGGTCGAACGGCAACAAACCAACCCGGCCACCGCCATAAAACAGCTCCCTAGCCAAGTAGGCCGTATCAAGGACCAACGGGACGCAGCTACGGCAACAGCACAAGTCCCAACAAAGGCAACTTCATCCTGCCGGAACTCCACTACGTTCCGGTCCGGCCTACGACTGCTATCACCTGAGGTGGCCTTGGTTTTCCTGTTCGTCGCCACCCAAGATTCAGGCATCACATCCAAACCAAGTAGGCCGTATCAAGGAGGCTCAAGCGGCATGCGCGACGCCGTTCCCATCCGATCCGTGCCCCGTCATCGCCTCAGCCGCCCGAACTTTACAATTTACAATTTCACTTTTTCAATCCGCCCCCAGCTCATCGCTCGCCGCCTGTCACCGCTCCGCGGTTGCTCAACCATCCGGACACCCACAACCAGTCGCGGAGCGACGAAATCCGAAAGCCTCGGGTTTTCAACCCAAGGTCAGCCGCCCATCACACCAAGTCCCCCAGTCGCGGAGCGACGGCATTTGTTCGCCCCCTCTTCGCGCTCTCACTCGATACACTCGCCGCTCGCACCACTTCTCTTCGATTCTCCCGCACGTCCTCATGAACACTGACTCGCGACCGAACAACCCTTCCGAGCCTGCGAAACTTCGACGTGACGTCGGCCTGTTTGGTGCGATGATGATGGGACTGGGATCCATCGTTGGCACGGGCGTCTTTGTCAGCATCGGAATCGCGGCCGGAATCACCGGTCCGTCAGTCGTGCTCGCGATTCTCGTCGCTGGGTTGGTCGCCACCTTCAACGGCCTGAGCAGCGCTCAATTGGCGGCGGCTCACCCCGTCAGTGGTGGCACCTACGAATACGGCTACCGCTGGCTGACACCTTCGATGGGATTCACGGCGGGCTGGATGTTTTTGTGTGCCAAGTCTGCTTCCGCCGCCACCGCCGCCTTGGGTTTTGCCGGATACGCGTTGCAACTTTTCCAATTCGATCATGACGACTGGATCGTGCCGTTGGCCATTGGTGCAGTGGTCGCGACAACGTTGCTGCTGCTCGGCGGTATTCGGCGATCCAACTGGACCAACATTGCGATCGTTAGCATGACGCTGATCGCACTGGCCAGCTTCGTGATCGCCGGTTTGCCGTTTGCGTGGCGAGAAGGCTCGTCAAACTTGACACCCTTTTTTGCGTCGGATTCCCCAGCAATCGCGACGCGGCAATTCCTGGAGGCCTGCGCATTGATGTTCGTCGCCTACACGGGCTACGGCCGAATCGCGACACTCGGCGAAGAAGTCCACAACCCACGCCGAACGATTCCGCGAGCCATCATTGTAATACTGCTTGTATCTTCGCTGCTGTACGCAATCGTTGGCGGCATCGCGGTCGCCGCGGCGGGAATTGACGTTTGGAGCTCCACCTCACAACAGACCGCACCCTTGCAACTTGTCGCAAATCATCTGAACTCACCATTGGTCGCCAAACTAGTTGCCATCGGCGCGGTGACCGCGATGCTAGGTGTGCTCCTCAACCTGATTCTCGGCCTATCGAGAGTTGTCTTCGCCATGGGACGCCGCGGTGACTTGCCGCGTGGCTTGGCAACCGTCTCGACTCAAAACTCAAATCCGTCTGGTGCTGTCATCGCGGTGGGCATCGGCGTGGGAACGCTCGCGCTCATCGGAGATGTCGAAACAACGTGGTCGTTCAGCGCCTTCACCGTGTTGGTCTACTACGCGCTCACCAATCTCGCAGCAACACGCCTGACTGCTGACGAACGCTTGTTCTCACCAATCGTGCCTTGGCTTGGCCTGGCTTCCTGCCTCGGCCTAGCGTTCTGGGTGCAACCAAAGATCTGGATCATCGGCTTGTCATTGATCGCTGTCGGATTGGTCTTTCAACAATGCATGAAACGATCTGATACATCAGCAAGCTGACCGTGGATCGGTTAGCCTAGGAAGCGAAACGTTTCTCCAGTGGTGACCTAGACGACGAAACAGGCTCTTGACTCCCAAGGACAACACTGGACCGGTCCAAGCAGGTCGGCAGGAGCATTTCAGCATTTGAACTGTGATGGCAAACGCCACTGTCCCTCGTACAACCGGGGCCAACACCCAAACGGCTCACATGGTTTTGCCCGATTATTCCTGCCGACGTGCTTAGCACATCAATGGATGGCATGTGCCCCGACGGTTTCCATCCTCGCCTTGCAATCCTCTCTGATGCCGTCTCCCGAACGTCTCCAAAGCTCAACCCGAAAGCGGTTTCGCCGATTCAGATTCCCCACGCGGAAGCCTGCCAAAATGAAAACAAACCAACTTGATTCATCATCGACGACTCGGGTGAAGCACTGATGTTGGCACTGGTGGCTTTGGTGCCGATTTTGACGGTTGGTGTATTGCTGGTTGGGCTGCGTTGGCCAGCGTCTCGCGCGATGCCGGTCGCATTTTTCTTGACCGCGGCTTTGTCGGTGTTGGTCTGGCAAGTGCCGATCCTGCAAGTCGCAGCGGCATCGATCAAAGGCGTGATCATTGCAGTCAGTTTGCTGTTCATCGTGTTCGGTGCGATTCTGCTGCTGGAATCGTTGACGGTCAGCGGAGCGATCAGCACCATCCGGTCTTCTTTCAGCAACCTCTCACCCGACGCTCGGGTTCAAGCCATCATCATCGCTTGGTTGTTTGGGTCGTTCATCGAAGGAGCGGCCGGCTTCGGCACTCCCGCGGCCGTGTGCGTCCCGTTGTTGGTCGGGCTGGGGTTCCCAGCTTTGGCGGCGGTCTTTTGTGGCATGATTATCCAAAGCACGCCGGTTTCGTTTGGAGCGGTCGGAACACCCATCTTGGTCGGCGTCGACAAAGGGTTGTCTGGATCAGCGGCCGCTCAAACATTGGCGATAGAGCAAGGCTTCGTTCCTTGGGCGGAGTTCCTGCACCTGATTGCAATCAAAGTTGCGGTTCTGCACGCGACCGTCGGCTTGTTCATTCCGTTGATCATGGTTTGTGTGCTGACAAAAACATTCGGTGCCAATCGTCGACTCTCCGAAGGCTTGGCGGTCTGGCGGTTCGCTTTATTCGCCTCGCTTTCAATGACGGTGCCGTACGTTTTGACGGCGATCTTCCTGGGTCCCGAATTCCCGTCGCTGATCGGTGCCTTGGTTGGCTTGACTTTGGTGACCACGGCAGCCCGCCGCGGGTGGATGATGCCAAAGGATGGAAAGGTGTGGACGTTCGCCGATTCATCCACGTGGCCACAGGAATGGACCGGACGAGAGTCGCAAGCAAACTCGGAACAAGACACACTCGCGTCGCCGAAGCCTACAAAAGCTCTGCCAACTTGGCTGGCGTGGACGCCGTATTTGCTGGTCGCGCTGCTGTTATTGCTCACGCGTTTGTTCGCACCCGTTGCGGAAGCAATCCGTTCGGTCGCTTGGAATTTCGAGTCCATTTTTGGTATTTCCTCGGTCAGCGTTCGCATCGAACCGTTGTATTTGCCCGGGTCGATTTTCGTGGTGGTTTCGCTGCTGACCATTGCACTTCACCGGACACCAATCGAGGCAACTCGATTAGCGTGGCGACGTAGTTTTCGCATGATCGTTCGGGCTTCGATTCCGCTGCTGTTTTCAGTTCCCATGGTTCAAGTCTTCATCCATTCCGACGGCGGTCGCGACGGAACGCTGGACAAGATGCCCATCGTGCTCGCGACTCAAGCGGGACAGTGGATGGGCAACGGATGGCCGCTGGTTGCGCCGTTGGTCGGTGGGTTGGGTGCGTTCATCGCTGGCTCCAACACGTTCAGCAACATGATGTTTTCCGAGTTCCAGTTTTCGGTCGCCCAACACATCGGCACGGATCCGACGTGGGGTGTCGCACTCCAAGCGGTCGGAGGTGCAGCAGGCAACATGATCTGCGTTCACAATGTGGTCGCCGCTTGCGCCGTGGTCGGTTTGCTCGGGCAAGAAGGCTTGGTATTACGCCGCACCCTTCCAGCGTTCCTCTACTACACGCTGTTCGCAGGACTTGTCGGTTGGATCATCTCTTGACGATCCGATGGCATGAAGTGACGAAGCTCACGATGCAAAGGTCATCGACCCAACATCAAACAAACCGGCTCGCCTGTCAAAAACTCGTCCGCCGAAGAGGCTATGATGTTGGGCTTCGTAGCGTTTCTTTCGATGGAGTTTCAACATGAGTCGTTGCACGTGGCTGGTCACGACCCTGATATCGTTCGTCAGTTTTGGATTGGTCCCAAACGCGGCCGCGGATTCAAACGTTGACGTGATGGTGTACGGAGCCACACCGTCGGGCATTGCCGCGGCGGTGGCTGCTGGCAAATCGGGTCAATCCGTTCTGCTGGTTGAACCCAGCAACCGCATCGGTGGTCTGGTCACCAGCGGTCTGTCTCACACCGACTTTCATTCCCTGGAAAGTCTCAGCGGGGCGTTCCTGGATTTTGCGAATCGTGTTGAGACTCACTATGCAGAAACCTTTGGCGTCGACTCGCCGCAGGTGAAGGCTTCGTATCACGGCACGTTTGGCGAACCCAAAGTCAACCTCGCCGCCTTCCACGCCTTGTTGAATGAGCAACCCCGCGTCGAACTGATCCATCAACACCGGCTCACCACACTGAGCCAGACTGAAACGTCACCTCGAAATCGCATCGAATCAGCGACCTTGGCCGATCCGCAAGGCAACACACAAACGGTTCGTGCCAAAGTGTTTATTGACGGCAGCTACGAAGGCGATTTGATGGCCATGGCAGGAGTCCCATGGCGAGCCGGCCGGGAGGGACGTGACGAACATGGCGAATCGCTGGCACCGGAAACCGCGGACGATCAACTGCAAGCGTACAACTTCCGTTTCATCATGACCCAAGATGAAACCAACCGGGTGACTCCCGTTGCTCCGCCTGGTTACCGACGCGAAGATTTCGTGGGCGTGCTGGATGCAATTGAGTCGGACAAAATTCAACGTGTCTTCGACTATCCGAGCAAGTGCATTTTCAAGGCTCATCTGCCCGTGCTACCGGGCGGCAAATACGACATCAACGATGTCTCGCGAGGCTTGGTGCGATTGTCATTGCCAGGCAAAAACCTTGGTTGGCCAGACGGCACACCCGAAGAACGCCAAGCGATCCATGCCGAGCATCTGAGAGACCAAGTCGGCCTGCTGTACTTTCTGCAAAACGACTTGGAAGTTCCCCCGGAGTTTCGCGAAGAAGCCAAACTATGGGGATGGTGCCGAGACGAATTCCTGGACACCGATCATCTGCCGCCACAACTGTATGTGCGTGAAGCCCGCCGCATGCAGGGTGTCCACGTTTACACTCAGGCGGACAGCGAATACGCGGCGGAAGGCACTCGGGCGAAGTTTCACCCCGACTCGATTGCCATGGCGGACTATGGAAACAACTGCCACGGAACCCACCACGAAGGTCCGCGATTCGGCGGCAAACACAGCGGTGAGTTCTACAACCCGGTGCCGCCGTATCAGATTCCCTATGGAGTCTTGCTACCCAAGGAGGTCGACAATTTGTTGGTACCGGGTGCCGTGTCGTCGTCACACGTCGGCTTCTGTGCGTTGCGTTTGGAGCCGGTGTGGATGTCACTGGGACAAGCCGCCGGGCACGCAGCGGCTCTAGCCGTGCAGCACGACCGCCCCGTGCAACAGGTCGATATCTCGGAACTGCAGCACCACCTTCACGCGGATGGTTCTGCCACGATCTATGTCAGCGATGTCTTGCCGGGCTCGCCTGACTTTACCGCCGTGCAGTGGTGGGGTGCCGCTGGCGGATTGCTAAAGCTCTATCCGGAAGGGACACCACGAAAACCACGTGGGAAGAGACTGCACGGGCAGTACAGCGAGGCTGCTCCGTGGCACGCAGTCGAACTGGACAAAACGCTGGACGCCGACTTGGAACAACGCTGGCGAGCGTTGGCTGCGTCGATCGGCGTGCCACTCGACGTTCTTCCACAGGCAAATGGCACCACCACGCGAGGCGAGTTCATCCGCGCCGCGTCGGCTGCCTCGAGTCAATAACCAGTCATCACTCAAAATCTCAAACCCAAATCCCCACGACCTTGCACCCTTCACAAACGCCATGAAAAAAAGCCTCGGACTGATTGCTCTGTTGCTAGCCACCACCATGACCAGCCTGGATCTCTCTGCCACCGCCGAAGAACCGGTCACATTGAACCAGAAAGCCGATGGCTATCGAGGCATTTGGTACATGAATCAACCGTCCGGCGACGAGTACGTCTACAAATACAGCGGCGGCTTGGGGACCTACTGCGCCAAGCACAAGCCGTTTGCGATCTACTGCAAGGAGGTCAACAAAACGTTTTTCTGCTTTGGCGGCGCAACGGCGGGCGACAGTCGCCAATTGCTTCACATGGTTTCGTACTTCGACCACGAAACCAACACCGTGCCGCGCCCCACCATTCTGCTGGACAAACAAACCAACGACGCGCACGACAACCCCGTGATTTCCGTCGATGATGATGGTCACATTTGGATCTTCTCAACCTCACACGGTTTGTCGCGACCTTCTTACATCCACCGCAGCAAACGCCCCTTCGACATCAACGAATTCGAATTGGTGGAGGCAACCCGCGCCGACGGAGACAATCGCACGCCAATCACCAACTTTTCCTACATGCAGATGTGGCACTCAGAGAACGGCTTCCAAGCTTTCTTCACTCGCTACAACTACCCTGCCGCCCGCACGATCTGCTTCATGAACAGTCCTGACGGTCAAAACTGGAGTGCGTGGCAAAAGCTGTCGGCGATTGGGCAGGGGCACTACCAAATCACTGGCATAGGTGCGTCCAAAGCGGGATCGATGTTCAACTATCATCCGCAAGGCAAAGGCCTCAATTGGCGAACCAACCTGTACTACATCGAGACAGCCGACAACGGCGACACGTGGACGACGGTCGAAGGCAAAAAACTGACGCTGCCGCTCAAGGAAGTCCACAACGAGGCTTTGATCCACGACTACGAAGCCGAAGGTCTGAACGTGTACCTGAAAGACCTTCGCTATGACACGAAGAATCGACCAGTCCTGCTGTACATCACCAGCAAGGGTTACGAGTCCGGCCCGAAGAACGATCCCCGCACTTGGATGCTGGCGCGTTGGACGGGGAGCGAATGGAAGCGTTCGCCGATCACCACCTCAGACAACAACTATGACATGGGAGAACTTTGGATGTTGGCCGATGATGACTGGCGGGTGATTGGCCCGACCGAATCCGGTCCTCAACCTTACAACCCTGGCGGTGAAGTGGCGATGTGGAAGAGCGTCGATCAAGGAGCGACGTGGACCAAGTTGCGGCAAATGACAAATGGCAGCGAGATGAACCACACTTACGTACGCCGAGCCCTCGACGCACATCCTGACTTCATTGCCATCTGGGCCGATGGCCACGGACGAAAACCGTCGCACTCCCACCTGTATTTTTCCAACGCCGCCGGCGACGTGTTCCAACTCCCACGGACCATGGAATTCGAAACAGCCCAACCGAAACGCACCGAGGTGAAATGAATTCATGGGCGTCTCCCAACATGCGGCAATAGAACGTGACGTTGGCGACGCATCCCACGGAAAGATTTCGAATGAACTCAACCAAATCTGTATGATCTTGCGATCAGAGGTCAGGAGCATCAACAGGCGTTGCCGAGAACTCTTGGTCCAAGAAAAGATCCAAAATCTAGCTTGGTGCTGTGAAGCTCTATGGTTGCGAGATTTCTAAGCAAATAGGCAGGAACGCTTGGGTGAAACAAAATGAGCCGTTTGGGCGATAGCCCCGGTTGAGCGTGGGGACCGTGGCTCTCCCCAAAACGGCTCATTCAACCGGATGACTCCTGCGTATCTGCTTAATCCCGGTAGGGATGAAAGACGGCAACCGTCATTTAGCGATCGCGCCACCGACGAACATATCAATCCCACCTTCCCGTTCCGACGAAAGACAACGAATGATTGTCGAAGACCTGAAGAACACCCCTGGCCAATCCTAGCTGGACGCCGGAGTCAACCTCAAGGTTCTGCAAGGCTACCTCGGACACAAGAACTTGCAAGCAACCGAGGTTTACCTCCACCTGACACGCCTGGGTGACGAAAGAGCCAGGCAGATCGTCGCTCAGATCATGAACGGGGACGTCGCCGAGCAAGGCCTTTCATGAAAGGCGTTTCAATGGTCTTGAAACGCTATGGCGACCAGTACATCGCGAAGCATGGAACACGAATGACCGCCCAACAGAAGAAGGTCCTCCGCGCCGTGATGGCGTGCCGGGAAGATTCTCTGGGCACGATCCAGTATGCCTGCTCCGGTTGCGGTGAGGTCACTCATGTGCCTCGCTCGTGCTGCAATCGGCACTGCCCAGCGTGCCAGCACCAGCGTCAGCAACAGTGGCTCGCCAGTGTTCAAGAAAACCTGTTGCCGTGCCAGTACTTTCTGATCACGTTCACGTTGCCAGCCGGATTACGCGAGTTTGCGATGGCCCACCCCAAGGTCCTGTACGTCGCCATGATGAGTGCGGCGGCTCAGGCACTTCAGCAAGCAGCGACCAACCCGCGACATGTCGGCGTGAGCGAAACGGGATTCACCAGCGTGCTGCACACGTGGGGACGTGACCTGGGTTACCACCCGCACGTTCACGTCGTGGTGCCCGCCGGCGGCATCGACGCTGGCGGAGTTTGGCAAAGCAGTCGCGCCAGCCTGTTCGTGCCCGAGCAGATTCTGGAGAGGTTGTTTCGCGGAAAGCTGAAAGACAAACTGCGATCCGAATCGTACTTTGATTCGATCCCCGATGATGCCTGGAAGGGACGCTTCGTCGTCGACAGCGAAGCGGTCGGCAGCGGCGAATTCGCGGTCGCGTACTTGGCCCCGTACGTGATGCGAGGTGCGGTGGCCAATCGACGCGTCACGCAGTGCGACGAATCGACTTCGCTCGAAGAAGCCAGCTTGACGCTGCAAGTCAAACGCAGCGGAACGCGTCAATACAAGCCGATGCAGATGCGTGTGGAAGAGTTCATTCGCCGTTGGCTCCAGCACGTGTTGCCGGCTGGCTTTCATCGTGTGCGTCACTACGGATTCGCCAACGCGCGCAGCAAGCGATCCCTCGAGGAGGTTCGCTGGTTGGTCGCTGTCTCACTGGAGCGTCAATACGAACTGGCTTGCAGCCAGCAGATCGTGATGGCGGAACCGGTCGCGATGCAGTGCCCCAACTGCGGCGGCCCGATGATCAACCTGGGCTACACCCCTGCCACGACAACTTTGCCGCAACCAGCCAGAGCGCCGCCATGATCCAGATCGTCGCTCCAATAACACGTCGCTTTCAAAGTCATCTGATCGGTGACGCCGCTGCCCCTGCGCGCCCATCGCATAAACCTGCCACGAAACGCATCCCGGCACACGATTCCAACAGCCGATCAACGCCCTTGCCCGATTCAAAACACCGTTCTGCGTTTCCAGAGCGGCTGCCCAAACCACCGCGCCGAACCGAACCTCGCACAAAGCCCTTCGCCAGGGCACGCCGCAGCGGACAAAACCACTAGGGAACCATCGCCGGAGTGTCCCCACCGCAAAGCGACTCGCCTTGAACAAGGATTTGGGTTCAGGCTCGTACCTCGCTGACCCCAAATCCTAAATAGTTAGGCGACCGGTCAAATCCGATCAGACATGCCATCACGATCGACGTCTTGGTGAATCGCCTGTTGATTGTCCGAAGTCAGGAAATCTGCCTCGTAAGTCTCATCGCGAGGAATAGATAACGCGTCAAATACGGCGTGGATAGTTTCACGTTGGGATTCAAAAGCCATCAAGTCGTCCGAAAGGAGGGCACGAATCCGAGCCTTGATGTGCCCCTGACAGGGGTGGTGCACGTCAATCCAGCCGAAAACGGTAAAAACAGACGGCGAGTTAAGTTGCATTGGCGGACTGTCGGCGAAGTCTAGGGTGTTACCCCAGCGCCCGAGATGGAACGAAACTGAAGTGTCGGTTTTCGCGACAAACTGGGCCACAAAGTCGAGTATCGGGAACCCGTCGCGTGTGTTCGAGAACCCGGAGGTATCCATTACGGTAGGTCGCCTAACGGAAGGTTTTTACGACACCGCCCTGAACGAAGCGAACGATGTCTGAGCTACTTGAGATTCTACCATCAGAGGGAGGCCTGAACAAACGACAGCGGTGTGCCGAAGGCCTAGCGTAAAAACCATGTTCAAGTGAGCCGCTTTGCGGCGGGGTTGGGGTGGAGACTGCTTCGGTGACTATGGTGTCCCCTGTTTTTCACTTCACTCCCTCGTCAGGAACTCGACGATGACTTCAAAAAAAGGCCACGCTCACTCGCTTTCACTCTGACCTCGCTAAGCGGTTTCGAGAAGACCTGGCGCTCAGCGGAAAGCAACCCAGCACCATCGCGTGCTACCGCAATGCGATCACCCACTTGGCTGAGCACTTCGCTTGCTCCCCGGAAAAACTCTCCGAAGCACAGGTCCGGCAGTATGTCTTGCTGCGAAGACAGCAACTGCAACTCGGTTCGATGCGGCCGATCGTCGGAGCATTGAAATTCTTCTTTCGTGTGACCGTTCCTCGCGACTGGCCCACTCTGCAAGCAGTCCGTTTACCCAAGTCCAACACGCTCCCAAAGGTCTTGGTACCCGAGCGATGCTGGCAACTCATTGACGCCACCGTGGCGTCCCATCTGCAAGTCATCTTTCGGGCCATGTACTCCTGCGGACTCCGTGGCGTCGACGTTCGCCACTTGAGACCTCAAGACGTGGACGCCGATCGAATGATGCTCCGCGTTTGCACCACCAAAGGACACCGGCAACGCGAAGTCCCACTGCCTCAAGCTACCCTCGATGCGTTTCGTGCCCACTGGGCAACCCATCGCAATCCAAACTGGTTGTTTCCGGCGACGCAGAGAAACACTCCGGCGTCGAAGGCTGACCAACCCATCAGTGCCAGGACGATCCAGCGTGGGTTCACGAAAGTCACCGAGTCGCTGGGCTGGCAAGACTCCGGATTGACTCCGCACACACTGAGGCATTCCTACGCCACCGCGATGCTGGACGCCGGAGTCAACCTCAAGGTTCTGCAAGGCTACCTCGGACACAAGAACTTGTAAGCAACCGAGGCTTACCTCCACCTGACACGCCTGGGTGACGAAAGAGCCAGGCAGATCGTCGCTCAGATCATGAACGGGGACGTCGCCGAGCAAGGCCTTTCATGAAAGGCGTTTCAATGGTCTTGAAACGCTATGGCGACCAGTACATCGCGAAGCATGGAACACGAATGACCGCCCAACAGAAGAAGGTCCTCCGCGCCGTGATGGCGTGCCGGGAAGATTCTCTGGGCACGATCCAGTATGCCTGCTCCGGTTGCGGTGAGGTCACTCATGTGCCTCGCTCGTGCTGCAATCGGCACTGCCCAGCGTGCCAGCACCAGCGTCAGCAACAGTGGCTCGCCAGTGTTCAAGAAAACCTGTTGCCGTGCCAGTACTTTCTGATCACGTTCACGTTGCCAGCCGGATTACGCGAGTTTGCGATGGCCCACCCCAAGGTCCTGTACGTCGCCATGATGAGTGCGGCGGCTCAGGCACTTCAGCAAGCAGCGACCAACCCGCGACATGTCGGCGTGAGCGAAACGGGATTCACCAGCGTGCTGCACACGTGGGGACGTGACCTGGGTTACCACCCGCACGTTCACGTCGTGGTGCCCGCCGGCGGCATCGACGCTGGCGGAGTTTGGCAAAGCAGTCGCGCCAGTGTGTTCGTGCCCGAGCAGATTCTGGAGAGGTTGTTTCGCGGAAAGCTGAAAGACAAACTGCGATCCGAATCGTACTTTGATTCGATCCCCGATGATGTCTGGAAGGGACGCTTCGTCGTCGACAGCGAAGCGGTCGGCAGCGGCGAATTCGCGGTCGCGTACTTGGCCCCGTACGTGATGCGAGGTGCGGTGGCCAATCGACGCGTCACGCAGTGCGACGAATCGACTTCGCTCGAAGGAGCCAGCTTGACGCTGCAAGTCAAACGCAGCGGAACGCGTCAGTACAAGCCGATGCAGATGCGTGTGGAAGAGTTCATTCGCCGTTGGCTCCAGCACGTGTTGCCGGCTGGCTTTCATCGTGTGCGTCACTACGGATTCGCCAACGCGCGCAGCAAGCGATCCCTCGAGGAGGTTCGCTGGTTGGTCGCTGTCTCACTGGAGCGTCAATACGAACTGGCTTGCAGCCAGCAGATCGTGATGGCGGAAC
Organism: Rhodopirellula baltica SH 1; assembly: GCF_000196115.1. Classification (NCBI taxonomy): domain Bacteria; kingdom Pseudomonadati; phylum Planctomycetota; class Planctomycetia; order Pirellulales; family Pirellulaceae; genus Rhodopirellula; species Rhodopirellula baltica. The sequence goes on along the minus strand of NC_005027.1, from coordinate 490,125 downwards.
CGGTCGCGATGCAGTGCCCCAACTGCGGCGGCCCGATGATCAACCTGGGCTACACCCCTGCCACGACACCTTTGCCGCAACCAGCCAGAGCGCCGCCATGATCCAGATCGTCGCTCCAATAACACGTCGCTTTCAAAGTCATCTGATCGGTGACGCCGCTGCCCCTGCGCGCCCATCGCATAAACCTGCCACGAAACGCATCCCGGCACACGATTCCAACAGCCGATCAACGCCCTTGCCCGATTCAAAACACCGTTCTGCGTTTCCAGAGCGGCTGCCCAAACCACCGCGCCGAACCGAACCTCGCACAAAGCCCTTCGCCAGGGCACGCCGCAGCGGACAAAACCACTAGGGAACCATCGCCGGAGTGTCCCCACCGCAAAGCGACTCGCCTTGAACAAGGATTTGGGTTCAGGCTCGTACCTCGCTGACCCCAAATCCTAAATAGTTAGCCGCCGCGGGCATCGCCATCACGGCGTGCGATCAAGTCCGCCGAACGCGCGAAAAAGAGAACAAGGGCAGTGAATCCAACGAGCCCGAACCACCACGCGGCATCCCAGTTTCCACCCTTGCCGTTGATGAACCAACCGAACGCACAGGCCGGGATCGCAACGGCAGAGAGCGCGACGACAGCAGGAATGCGACCGCGCAACCAGAGCCATGTGAGAACGCCGAAAAGCAGGCCTACGACGGCGAACCCTACGCTCAGAAAACCAATGGTGGGCCAATAGTCGATTGGGTTCCGTGGCGGATAGATCGCAGAAAGTGCAGCACCGACGCACGCGCCAGCCAACGGAAGGCCAACGATCGCGAAAGTCGGAAGATGTTTGCGTTTGGGAAACACTAGCGGCGGCTAACGGAAGGTTTTTACGACACCGCCCTGAACGAAGCGAACGGTGCCTGAACTACAAGTAATTCTACCACCAGATGGAGGCTTGAACAAACGACAGCGGTGTGCCGGAGGCCTAGCGTAAAAACCATGTTGTCCGCCGCTGACGCTCAGGAAAGGTCTCGCATCGCCATTGCCTCCAGTGCGCTTCGCAGAGCACTGCGGCCCGCCTGTCGGTAAACGCGTGGATTTGAGTCAACAGGATGGTAGACGAACCGGTGTACGAGGATGTTGAGACCAGATAGGTCAATGTCGTTGTCAGACGCAAACGACCGGATGCCATCGAGCCCAGCGTCAGCGAATTCGCCGAGTTCGGCGGCGTCAGGATGCGGTTCACCGGACATCCAATCAGTCAACTCGACGTTGATCTCGCCATCACCGGGCTGACATCGTCGGAGCTTTAGTGTCAGCCCACCGAGCGACTCACCACCGGCAGATTGGCGAATGAGGTATGCGGAACCAATCGAATAGTTGGGCACAACGGAAAGCCTGCGGCGGACAACGGGGTTCTGGACGACAGGGTGTCGTACATGCTTGGAAATGGGGGAGAACGGGTGTTGATTTTAGCGGAAGGGGGCTCGGTCTGCAGCACCGAGCGACCGGGCGAGTGTGCGGGGACGCGGTGTTGCGTTCGCTGCTACAGAAGCACGAGTGTTAAAAGCGTTGTTTTTCACACTAAAATCAGGTGGCAATCACACCTTCCCCGCTGGCAGACAAGACGAACGTCCTGCGGGGCTGAATTCAACTCGCAGTTGCGAATGAGCTAGGTCTTGATCGCCTGAGAAGGTTCTGCGTCTCTGATTCGCAGGATTTGCTTGGCAACCTCTCGCTGCACCTGCGAGAAGAACTCGGGCGACTCCAATCGCTCTCGTTGTGCCGTGGGGAGACAACGCAGCGTCGGTTCCCAGCTGTCTTGCAGTGGGATTTGCAAGGAAACCCAATCTTGGCGCGGCATCGTCGCTCGCATTCCCGGCAGGGGAAGCAATTGACCATCCTTCCAAACGCCCAACGTCACCGCATACGCGCCGTTTGAATCGGGATTCGGATCCACCTCAAGCCGCATCCGGCCCACGGAGGGCCGAGGCTTCGGTTGCCGACCGGAAGACTCCGACGATGAACCTGGTTCGTCCCTCAACTGATCCAGTGGGCTGGCAACCGCAGTCGCTTTCATTCGTGCGACTTTGGTGTACAGCGAGGTGGTTTCCAAATTGGTGTGCCCAAGCAGCTTTTGAATGAACCGAATGTCGGTACCGGATTCGATCAGATGCGTCGCAAAGCTGTGGCGGAAACTGTGCGGCGTGACCGCCTTGCCAATTCCCGACAGAATCCGAGCCTGCTTGACCGCACGTTGGATCGTCCGCGGAGAAAGATGCCGGTCGACACGCCTGCCTTCGGAAGGAAACAGATAGCCAACTCCTTTGGTGTGCCGCCACAACTGCCTCATCAGCGGCAACAGATCGTCGGCCAACATGACGTAGCGATCTTTTTTGCCTTTGCCAAGTTGAACTCGGATTTGTTGGCGATCGAAATCAAAATCCGACCACTGCAAACGGGCGACCTCCGCGACTCGCAAACCGGTTGCATACAACACGGTGAGAAGCAGTTTGTCACGCAACGTGCGAGCGGCCTCCATCATTCGCAATCAAAGCGCCAAATGGTGACGGCTGGTCGACTCAGTCCTCAACGGCGTTTCAACGCATGTAGGATGGGCACTCTTGCCTTTTTGTACCCCACCTCTTTTGGGAGCCGCTTGCGTTGGGAACACAGGCGTTTTGAAGCCAAGCATCTCTTGTCCAAGAACCATTCGTGTTCGATCAGCGGAGATGAGTGTTCCCTCGGCCGCTCTGGCGGAACACTAATCCACTCTGATCGGACACTAATCTTTGGTGTATCGAGATGTGGGGTATGAAAAGACACTCTTGCCCGTCAGAGTGGGTCCCTCGCTCACGCGTCGGGTTGTGAACTCGAGGCCTCTCGGGGCTTCCTTCCCGAGTGAAGCAAGACGGCCCCATCCGGGGCGACATCGTGTGTTGCTGGCGTGTCGGTCTCGGGGCTTCCACCCCGAGCTACGGATGCAGACTCCTCCGGAGCCATTCGGGCTCGTTCCGTCGGATGAGACCATTCGCTCTCACGCTCGGGCGTCAGGAGACGCTGGCGAGCTCTTTCCGCAGAACCGCCATCGTTTCGCGTTGGCGTTTTTCGACGAACTGGCGAGCCTTGTTGGCTTTGGCTTTTGCGGCGTCCAAATTATTTGCCATCTGCAAGACCGTTGGCACGATGCGGTTTCGATCCGTTTCTGAATCCAGATCGAACAACCAATCGCCCAAGCCGATGTCTTCCCACATGTAGCCTTTGCTGGTTTGTTCCTCAAAACGGCAAACGATCGCGGGGATGCCGTGGCCGATGCACATGATCGGTGAATGCATTTCATTGCCAAACAATCCGGCGCTCTTCGTGTACACGCTGACCGCTTCACCGGTCAACCAATAGTTTGGTCGCCAAACGACGCGCGGCAAAACATCCTTTGGCAAACGATCGATCAGCATTTCTTTGCCCACCGCCATCTGAGTTCGATCCTCGGGGCACACCAATACCTTGTGGTCCGTTTCGCGAACGACCCGCACGATCGCTTCGCGAAGCTGTGCATGGTCGTGTTCCTTCATCGCTTCGTTGCGAGCGTGCTTGACCGGATCAAATTTGACGTTGGGTTTGATGGTCCAGTACGGCGTGTAGCGCAGTCGCGGGATGCAACACAAAAACTTCTGCGGCTCCAATTGGTTCTCTTCCAAGAATCGATCCGCGGCGGGTTCATCTCGCAAATCACACGCGAAGGCACCGTCGGGCCCGAATTCCATCACAGGGGCGGACGCTCCAAGACTCTTGGCGAGTTCCAGCGATTTGCTGTCTCGGAAGAAGACGAACCTGGCTTGGCTCAACACCTCAACCGACCGAGCCATTGCTTCTTCGTTGCGAGCCGTCGTGGCAGAAGATTTCTTCATCGGGAAAGTGATGCCATAGATGCCGTACGGCTTTCCCGTTTCCTCTCGCCACCGCACCAAGTCACGTTCGGCGACGATGGACGCTCCCGATCCGTGCAGCAGGAAGTCACATTCTCGAAAGGCCCGCTTCAACTCCTCTGACCTTGGTTTGGCAATCTTCAGCTTTGGAAATTCCTTTCGCAGCAATGCCTCCACACCGTTGTCGACGTTCGATGGCCAAAGGGTGACTTCGACGTCGGGCAGGTGCTCGCGAAGAATGCTGAGTACCCCCGGAGTGTGGGCGATGTCGCCGATGTTGACGGTTTGCCAAGACGACCGAAGCAAAACGCGTTTGGGCGTCTTTCCATCAGCGGCAGACGCCAATGACCGCCAAAGTGAACCGCTTGTTCCGATCGCTCCAACGGCAAGTCCTTTCGTGACGGAACTGCTCAGGAACGAACGTCGATCGAGCGTGGAAGATTGCTTTTCAATTTCAGATTGAGTCATCTGGATGTGGGGTACATGAGGTGGGGACAGGCAGGCAAACGTTTGTTCAGGCCGGTCTGCTGAGGTGGGAATGGGGGCTCCATCGTACTCCAGCGATTGAGAGCAATTGGCCGCGTGGAGGACGGCGGAATCACAAATTTCGAAAAAACGGCCGCTTTCATGTCATGATTTGAATTGAGCGGATAAGGAACTGATGCAAACCCAATTCCAGGAGTTACGAGTGGACGATTCAACACGCCATGCGACCCGATTGTGGACCTCGGCTCAGCCGGTGGTGGCCGCTTTCGTTGCGTCGGTGGTTCGAGATCGCCGCGATCGCGAAGACGTACTGCAAGAGACAGCGCTCGCGGTTTTGAATTCCTTCGAATCCTACGATTCTTCGCAAGCGTTTCAGGGCTGGGCAATTGGCGTCGCTCGCAACCAAATCAGTTTGTATCTGCGACGTCGTCGACGCGATCGTCTGGTGTTCAACGAAGAAACGATCGCGAATTTGCAGTCGACGTTCGAGCAATCATCGCCTCCGGAGGAACTGGATCATTTGCCGACATGCATCGATCAATTATCAGGTCGCTCCCGAAAGATCTGCGAACTGAGATACCAAAAGGGACTCAAGCCGATCGCGATCAGCGAACAAATTGGAATGACGGCCAACTCGGTATCCAAAGCCTTGCAGCGGATCCGAGAACAACTTCGTGAATGCATCGAAGACAAATTCGTGTCGGAGGGTGCAAACGGATGAGCACTCCCATTCAAACTCTGATCGACGGCTATCTGGATGAAACGCTAACGCCAGATCAATTGTCCGAACTGGAAACATGGATCAACGCAAATCCAGACCATGCGAAACGATTCGCAGACGCAGTTCACTTCGACGAACGGATGACGGCTGAACTGAGTTGGCAACAGTTCACGGATCCCGATTCGGCGAAATCGGATTCGATCGAGCCGTCTCCGGTATCCGCCGCGACTTCTCCGCTAGGCAAGCGGATGGTGTGGACGATTGCTGCCATCGCAGCCACGATTTTGTTGGTGGCTGGATGGGCGATTCGTACGGCCGATGAACCCACCAATGTCAACGGAGCGACAGGGCCATCCATCGCTCAGAATTCCGTTGCACCAGCGGATCCTGATGGCGAGCCCGATACAACGTTTGCGACTTTGGTCCAGTCCATCGATGCGACGTGGGAAGACGAACAGGCTTCGCAATCCGGTGACCGTTTGGACGCCCAAACCATTCGTCTTCGATCCGGCATCGTGCAGGTGCAGTTCGACAGTGGCGTCGAGGTCACGCTGGAAGGCCCGGCATCGTACGAATTGCAATCGATTGATCGAACCAAATTGGCTTATGGGCTTCTTTCCGCCACCGTCCCGCCGGGTGCCGAAGGTTTTCGTGTCGACACACCGTCGGCGCAAGTCATTGACTTGGGAACCGCGTTTGGAATCGAACTGGACCGCGAGGGATTGTCCAAGGTGTCGGTCTTCGACGGCGAAGTGGAGGTGGTCACGGACAAGGATCATCAAAAGCGGTTGCTGACCGAAGGACAAAGCCTCGAACTGTCTTCGGACGGCAGCATGAGTGACATCGCGTTTGAAACCCAGCGTTTCGAAAAGCTGTGGCCGTTCAGCTCGGGAATCGTCAAATCAACCGGCGCGTTCCGGTTTGCTCCACCGTGGCCGCGATTGGTCAACCGAATTCAAAGCGACCGACGCGTCTTTGTTTTGCCCGAAGGTTATGCGACTCGATTGCAATCGCCTTGTTCAGTCGACATCACAGAACCTGGCCAATACACGAAGGCGACGCAGTTGTTGCCATCGGTCATTCCGACCGATCGCCGCGTGCGTTCGTTCCTGTTGATGTTCAATCCCGAGGTTCCGGCCGACGCACCAACGAACCGCCAACGCCCCATGATTCGCGACTTGGAATTGGTCGAGGGAAGCATCACGTTTCAACAACCGATTCTCGGCGTGATCGTTCAAGACAAAACGTTGTTTGCAACCGATGGCCGGTTCTCATTCCGCAGTGCCGCCAGCCTGCCGTTTGGACAAGGTTTGGAACTGGACGCGATGCGCATCAGCGACATCATCACGCTCAGCGAAGACCGCCGAACCATCGACTTGAGCCTGATGTCGTTTGGCCGTCGAGGCGATCACGTTCGAGTGATCGTCGACGCATCCATCCGCCCGTTCTTTCCTCGACGACCGAAGTGATGCATAGCAGCAGAGTTTCAGTTGCCATTGGTGCGAAGCGTCCCACAGGACGTTCCGTGACGTGTTACCTGAAACTTTGCACCAACCGTTCCTTTGGATCAATCTTTTTGCCCCAGTTCCCAAACAGGAATTTACCATGACAAACGAAAACATTGGCTCGAGTCAGCCTGCAGAAGAGCACCCACAGCGACGTCGCTTCTTGATGAAATTGTTGGCCGGCGGAATCGCCCTGCCACTGATCTCGTCAGTCGCGTTCGCTCAAAAACCCAACCGCATGGCCAAAGATGGCGAGCGCGACCCGCAAGCCAGACGGCGGATGGGCGCCGGTATGCAATTGGACTCAACCAAGATCGCAGCGAAATTGATCAAAGACCATGACAAGGACGGCGACGGTGCTCTCAATGAAAAAGAACTCGCCGCAGCCCTGACAGCGATTCGCGAAGATCGAATGCAAGGCATGCGAGGTCGGCAAGGCCAAGGCCGTGAAGGGATGCGACCGGGAGCTGATGGTCAACGTGCGATCCGAAACCAGGACAAAGGCGTGCAGCCCAAACGCCCCGGCGAATGATGGTGACCGACGCCGGTGGTGCCGGTCAGTGATCCGGGGGTTTCGCTTTGAAGGACGACAGGCTGGAAGCCTATCCCACATTGGATGCCCATTCTTATCTCTTCTCTGTCAGACTTCATGATTGCACGTGACGCCATGAAAACGTTCGTCTTTTCTATGTTGGTCGCTTCGTTGAGCGTGATCGGTACGCTTGAGTTGCGGGCCCAAGAGACCGCCGAAATCTCTCCGGAACAACTCGAGTTCTTTGAGAATCGAATTCGTCCGGTGCTGGTTCGCGAATGCTATGAGTGCCACTCAGCAGAATCGGGCAAGACGCGGGGCGGCCTGCGACTGGACACGCGAGACGCATTGCTGTTGGGCGGTGAGTCAGGACCGTCGATCGTTCCCGGCCATCCAGAGGACAGTCCGTTTTGGGATGCGATCACGTACAACGGTTGGGAGATGCCACCACGAGGCCAACTGCCCGACGATGTGCTGGCGGATTTCAAACGATGGATTGAAATGGGATTGCCCGATCCACGCATTCGCGAATCGATCACGGTGGAAAGCACGATCGATTTGGAAGCCGGTCGAGATCACTGGGCCTTTCAGAAACCGCTCGATCAAACGCCTCCCGATGTCCAGGATTCGGATTGGGCCAAGTCGTCGATCGACCGCTATGTGTTCGCGAAATTGGAAGACAATGGTCTGGAACCCGCGGCCGATGCGGATGCGGCGACTCTGCTACGTCGTCTTTCGTTCGACTTGGTCGGATTGCCTCCTTCCCCCGATGAAGTTCAGTCGTTTCTGCGTGCAACAGCCAAGGATCGCGACGCGGCGATCGAGGCCAAGGTGGACGAACTGCTCGACAGCCCACGTTTTGGCGAACGTTGGGGACGTCACTGGATGGACGTGGCTCGCTATGCCGAATCATGCGGCAACAGCACCAACAACACGTATCCGCATGCGTGGCGTTACCGCGATTATGTGATCGATTCTTTCAACGACGACACGCCCTACGATCGCTTCATCGCCGAACAAGTCGCCGGTGATTTGTTGCCCGTCAAAACAGACGAACAGTGGCAAGAAAACCTGATCGCAACCGGGTTTCTGGCGATTGGAACCAAGAACCTGGTCGAACGAAATCCGCGGCAAGTCCAAGCGGACATCATCGATGAGCAGATCGACACGGTGACCAAAGCGTTCTTGGGTTTGACCGTTGCCTGTGCCCGTTGCCACGACCACAAATTGGATCCGATCCCCACAACCGACTACTACGCGATGGCTGGGATCTTTCAGAGCACCAACACGTACTATGGAACGGCTGAGGGGATCACCAATCGAAACGCATCGGATCTGTTGCAACTGCCGATTGAGGACAAAGTGCCCGCCGGTAGAAAATATTCACTCGACGAAATTGAAGACCTCAACGAACGAATGCGAGATGTTCGTTCTCAGATGGCCGAAGCGGTTCGCGACCGTGACAATCCATCGCAACAGCAAACGGTCATTCGGTTGCGGGCTCAAATCGCGTTGATCCAAGGGGTGTTGTCAGAGATCGAAGACGACGGCACTCCGCGGACGCTCGCGATGGGTGTGCAGGAATCCGATTCCTGCCAAGACGCAGCGGTTTTGGTTCGCGGTGACGTGGAGACTCCCGCTCAACGCGTGCCACGGGGTTTCGTTCAAGTTCTCCCACACAGTTCCGACTTCTCGATCCCGTCTGATTCCAGTGGACGGATGGAATTGGCACAGTGGCTGACTTCGCCCGAGAATCCATTGACCGCCCGTGTGATGGTCAATCGCATTTGGCTGCATCTGTTTGGTGAAGGCATTGTGTCGACGCCAAACAATTGGGGACTGACCGGGCAAGCTCCTTCGCATCCCGAGTTGCTGGATCACTTGGCAATGGAGTTCGCGAAGGATTGGTCCGTGAAGTCAATAATTCGCGACATTGTGTTGTCGCGAACTTATCAAATGAGTTCACGAATGGACGAGGCGAACTACGAAGTCGATCCAGACAACCGAATGCTTTGGCGTGCCAGTCCTCGACAGTTGGATGCGGAATCCATGCGAGATGCGATCCTTGCGATTGGCGGTGGACTGAATCTGGAACGTCCGATCGGATCGCCCATCGCTCGCTATGGAAACAACCGAATCGGCAGAACACTCGACGCTTCGCTGTTGGATGGACTGAACGATCGTCGATCGGTGTATTTGCCGATCGTTCGTGATGCCGTGCCGCGTTCACTGGCGTTGTTTGATTTTGCCGACCCGAGTCTCAGCAATGCGAAACGGGACGTGTCGAACGTTCCAACCCAGGCGTTGTATTTGATGAACGATGAGTTTGTCCTGCAGAACGCGGAGGCGCTGGGCCGGCGATTGCTCGATGAGCACAAGAACACTCGCGATGGCGTTGCCGCAGCGTTCCTGGCGACTTATGGCCGGCCCGCGACTGATTCCGAGATCCGAAGCTGCGTGGACTTCTTCCAAGAATTCGTGGGGCCGGCTCGAAGAAGATCCAGCCGCTTTTTGCAAACACAAGAACTTGCGATGACCGCATTCTGCCAAGCGTTGATCGCCTCGGCTGAATTCCGATGTCTGAACTGAATCATGTGAAATGGGTTTCCAGCTCGTGGACCTCACTCCCAGGTTGGAAACCTACGCCACAGGGAATTGCCGCACCGGGCGGCTTGCGCCGCTCCGCTAAGAAGCTTCACTCCTCCACTTCGTAATCACATCAGGTCAACGTTATGTCAGAGCCAAACGATCTCTCTCGCCGCAACGCACTCAAAGCAGTCAGCAGCGGATTTGGCTACCTCGCGTTTGCGGCATTGGCTACCGAACAAGCACGCGCCAGCAATCCACTGGAGGTGAAAGAGCCACACTTTGAATCCAAAGCCAAGCGAGTCATCTTTCTGTCGATGCGGGGTGCACCGTCACATGTCGACACGTTTGATTACAAACCGCAACTGACACAAGACACAGGAAAAGTTGGCAAGTACGGTGGTACCGGACGGTTGCTGGGATCGCCGTGGGAATTTCGTCAGCGAGGCGATAGTGGTTTGTGGATCTCGGAATTATTCCCTGAACTATCGAAGCAAGCCGATGAACTTTGTTTACTGCGAGGCATGCACTGCGATCAGCCCAATCACCCACAAGCGACCACGCAAACTCACACGGGAAACTTCCAGTTCCCGCGGCCGTCGATGGGGGCGTGGACGCTTTATGGTCTTGGCACCGAAAACGAGAACTTGCCCGGGTTCATCGTTTTGAATCCGTCCCCTGGTGACAGCGGCAACTATGCCAGTTCATTCTTGCCGGCGATCTATCAGGGAACCAAGATGAAAGCGGGCGGTCGAAGCCGCGGCGGGTTTGCTCAAAACATGATGCGTGCAAACACTTCGAATCAACCCGGTCGAACGCGCCGCGGGATGCAATCGGGAATGAACGGTGATCGACGCCGACGCTATGCCGAGTCGCGGATGGGGATGTCGGGCGGTATGGATTCATCGATGCAACAGCGTCCGTTTGGCCGTCCCTTCCGCGATCAATTCGCCGGACGCGATGACAGTGCGATTCCGAATCTGACCAACCGCATGTTGGATCCGGACCTGCAGCGCATTCAGTTGGATCTGATTCAAAACCTGAATCAAAACAAACTCGATCGCGATGGGCACCAGCCACAAGTGGAAGGCATGATCGAATCGTTTGAGTTGGCTTATCGAATGCAGTCCGAGATGCCCGAAGCGATCGATTTGTCCGATGAATCTCAGGACACGTTGGACCTGTACGGCATCAACGGTTCGGGCACGGATGACTTTGGTCGTCAGTGCTTGATGGCACGACGTTTGGCAGAACGCGGCGTCCGATTCATCGAATGCGTCAGCCCCGGATGGGATCACCACCGAAACTTGCGAGATGAAATGGACGATCATTGCTCGCAGATCGATCAACCCATCGCGGGGTTGTTGCAAGACCTCAAGCAACGAGGTTTGCTGGATGAAACACTGGTGATCTGGGCCGGTGAATTTGGCCGAACTCCACACGCTCAAAACGGAGATGGCCGCGACCACAACAACAAGGGTTACACCACTTGGATGGCCGGCGGCGGAGTTCGCGGTGGCTTCAGTTATGGAGCCACCGACGAACATGGTTACGAAGCCGTCGAAGGCAAATGCCACATCCACGATTGGCACGCCACGATCCTGCACCTGCTAGGGCTGGATCATGAAAAGTTGACCTATCGTTATGCGGGCCGCGACTTCCGATTGACCGATGTCTACGGAAGTGTGATCAGCGAGATTGTCGGTTGACCGGTCATTCAACCGTTGCGTTGAAAGCCAAGCATTCTTCCGTGAACGGGTGATCGGAAGATATCGTTCATGACCGTGTCCACGTGGCTGGGTTTCAAGTGGTCCGGCAAGACCGGGCCAATGAATGGCTTCGTCTCCGGCGGTGCAAACATGTCTGTCGAGCGTGCGGAACGCATTGCAGAACGGTCCGTTGGGTCCGGTCCCGCGACGGGTTCGGATTCCAATTCGATTGTGCCTTCGTTCAACCGGACATGTTGGAGATCCAACTTTGCCGGAGTCAAGCAAGCCGCATTTCGCGATTGATCGATTTCGATGTCGAGCAAGTTGCCGTCGCTGCCGAGGATCGGCTGAGTGGAAAACACATAGGCAACCACGGTGCCGGATTCCTCATCGACATTCGCAATGAGAGCGGCTTTGTTGTTCCAGATCGCACCGGGGCGGATGTCTTCTTTTTCGATTTGCACGAACTGAGGGTCGAACTCAAATCGAATCTCGGCAGCTCGAAGTGCGGGAGCATCTTCGACTCGGATCGAAGCCACGGACTCTTGCATCGGAACTGGTCCGATGAGGTCCAACGAAACACTTGCCATCAAGTGTCGACCTTCCAAACGCTCGGTCGTCAACGCGCGACATGTTTTGGCCATCCTGGCTCCCATGTATGTTTCCGAATGGAATCTTCTGTTCATCGCGAGTGCAATGAACGCCCAGCAAATTCAATTGGAGTTCGAAACTCCAATCGAACTTGGGGACTTCAATCAAAGAAGTAGTCCAGGCTGAACATTTGTGTCAACGTCACTCAGCGAACACTCTGCAAGAATTCGCTGGCGCAAAACCGAGTTTCATTGAGAGTCATCTAAGTGACTCAGATCGTTTTCTTAGCGGGCAATGCGAAGCGGAAACACAGATTGCAAACAGAAATCTGTTTCATGGCACGAGCAAATAGTTCGTGCCCGAAACGCGGGATTCAAAAGCTTCGCTAAAACAGATTGTTTGCAAAAACTTCATCGACCGCGGCGGTGTCATCCGAGTCGTCGTCACCGGAACCAACGGGGGTTCCCATCGCCGCCGTTTGTGCGGTGGCAACACTCGATGCGGTGGAAGTTACCGGCGATGTGGTTGACTCATCCATCAAGGGTTCGCCGCTGGCCGTTGAATCCGAAGTCGCGGTGGTGGTTGCCTCGGTCCCGCTAGCGGACGAAGTGGATGCCGCCACGACACTGGAACTTGCTGCCGCAGAACTTGTCGCACTGGAGCTATTCGTTGACTCGGCGAAGGTGTTGATCTCGCTGATTGCGTCGTTCCAATTGTCAGAACCAACGGGCATCACCGTGTTCGTGTGCAAGCGATTGAAGATGTACTGAGGAAGCAGCCCCAGTTCGCGGAAGTTCTGATCTTCGGGCGCGGTGCCTTCGACAAGCGTGACGGTCAGCTCGTTGACACCACTGTCCAAGTAAGCGACTGGTTGCGACTGAACAATTTCATATTCGCCGGGTGCCAAATCGGTGAACTCGTAACTGCCGTCGGCATCAGTGGTTGTCTGAAATTCTGCGCCGGTGGATGTGTTGGTTAGAGTGACTGTGACGCCCGGGATGGCTTCGCCGGTTCCAACAACGTTGTCATTGTTTGCGTCCGCGTATACAAATCCAGAGATCGAGTCATCGCCGGTTGCTGCCGCGGTGATGGTGATCAATCCGTCGGTTGAGTCCGATCCGGAAACGGGTGCTGGATCGACCGAGATTTGTCCTTCGTTCAATGTGACTTGTGTCAGGTCCAGCACCGTGGTGCTATCCACCACTGCGTTGCTAGCCACTGAAAACGGAAGTTCGACCAGACTGCCGGAAACGTCAGTCAACGCACTGGAGGCAGAAACAAAGATGACCACTGTTCCCGCCGCGTCGTCCACATTCGCAGTGACTTGGGTGTCACTTCCGGCCCCCCAAATACTGCCGAAGTCGATGTCATCAGCATCGAGATCCAACACCGACGTGTCGTAGCTCAACCGAATCTCCGCCGCACGCACTCCGGTTGCCGAGTCAATGTTCACTGGAACAGAGACGATCGCATCGGGTGCCGACGTGAGGTCATCAGGAATATTGACCGCTGCGAGAAGGCGTCGGCCTTCGAGCGATTCAACGGAAAGGCGACGGGATCGAGAAGGTTTCATCAGAGCTTGCCAGAGTCTTTCTTGTTGTTTCGATGTCTCACTCAACGATACCTCTGACGCATCAACGCACACAAAATTTCTAAAAAAATTTCAAAAGCCCGGTGACGAAATTCGTTCGGCGTCGTCTTAAAATCATCGTGGGCTCGAATTGAGCACTCCGTTTGTCGCCAGGGACCGCGTGACAATCCAACCTCAGCAGGGACGGCAGTATTGCTTTTCTCTCGACCCTTGGTCGAACAAGGTCTCCCATCTATGAAACCCGCTGTCCAACGATTGCTAGCTCGTCTGACTTCGAATAAATCCCGTCATTCCCGCCACAAAAGCCGATATCTCGGATCGAGCGATCGTCGATTGAAAGTCGAATCGCTGGAGTCACGTCGCGTTTTGGCGGCCACGATCGCTTCCTTCGCACCCACTCCATCCGGCTTCACCGCTGAGTTGAGCGAAGAGATCAGCGTCCAAAAAATCAACTTGTACGACACTGAAGCTGGAGCGGCGGGCGCCGCTGACGTGACGTTGCAGGGTGCAACGACTGGTGAAGTGCGCGGTTCACTCGTTATCAACGGCACAACCGTTACATTCATTGCAACCGATGGACCGCTCGCTGCCGACACCTACACAGCGACTCTTCGAAGTGCCAGCGACGGCTTCACCGATCTGGCTGACGGCGAGCTTCTTGATGGCGATGACAACGGAACCGCCGGCGGCAACTTTGTAACGACGTTCACCGTTGCCAGTCCCGCGTCGTTGGTTGTTGGGTTGCCCGACATCGTTCGCGGACCCAGCCAAACGGTTCAGTTGCCCGTCGGTGGCAGCGGCACGGAATTGCCAGCCGGGCTGCCGATTCAACTGAGCAATGCGGATGGCGTGACGTCGGTCACCATGACAATCCAGTACGATCCTGCACTGCTTGATATCTCGGGCGTTCAACTTGGTGCTGATGCCCCCACCGGCAGCCAAGTCGAAGCGAACTTGGACACCCCCGGCGTTGCAACGATCACGTTCTTCAGCCTGGAGGCCATGGACGCGGGCCAAGCCGACATCATCGACTTGATCGCGACCATTCCAGAAGACGCTCCTTATGGTTCGACTGGCAGCCTGACGATCAGTTCGTTGGATGTGAATGCGGGAGCCATGACCGCCAGCGCGGACGATGCCATTCAAGTCGTCGCGTTCCCCGGCGACGTCAACGCCAACCGTCGTTACGACGCCGAAGATGCTCGGTTGGTTGCTCGTGTAGGAGTCGACTTGGACAGCGGCTTTGTTGTCACCGACGCAACCGCATCCGGCGAAACCTTTGTGCCTTTCGCCGCGATCGACCCGAACCTGCTCGGTGATGTGACGGGACAAGACGGACTGAGCCCACTCGACGCGAGCGATTTGTTGCGACGAGTCGTCGGATTGTCGACGCCAAACATTCCGGATCTACCGGATGCCCAAGCACCGACAAACATCAGCCTTTCCAGCACCACCGTGGCAGAAAATGTTGCCGTGGGAACTTCCGTGGGAACGTTCTCCACGATGGATCCTGACTCGGGCGACACACACACCTATGCATTGGTTTCTGGCACAGGTGACACGGACAACAGTTCGTTCACCATCTCGGGCAACACTTTGTTGACCGCAGAAGTTTTCGACTCATCGGTGCAAGACACCTACACCATCCGCGTGCAGACCACCGACTCGACTGGTCGCACTCTTGAGCGTGTCTTCACGTTGACGGTTACCGATCAAAATGTCGCTCCCACCGGGATTTCGCTGAGCGACACATCGATCGCTGAAAACGAAGCGGCGAGCACTTCGGTTGGCGACCTTTCGACCACCGATAGCAACACCGGGGACACGTTCACTTACAGCATCGTTTCGATCGACGGCAGCACCACCGACACCACATTTGCCATCTCTGGCAATTCGTTGGTCGCCACAGAATCGCTCGATTTTGAAACCAAGAGCAGCTACACCGTCGTGGTTCGCACCACCGACCAAGGCGGATTGTCATTCGATCAGACCTTCACCATCAATGTCGATGACATCAACGAAGCTCCCACCGCGATCGCTCTGAGCGATGATTCGGTTGCGGATGATTCGGTCTCGGGAACCGTCGTTGGATCCTTCACCACCACCGACGTGGATGCATCCGACACGTTCACCTATGCGTTGGTATCCGGCACTGGTGACACGGACAACGCCTCGTTCACCATCGTGGGCAATGAACTGCGAACGGCGACAACGATCGACTTCGACACGCAAAGCAGTTACAGCATCCGAATCCAAACAACGGATTCGGGCGGCGAAACTTTTGAACAAGTCTTCACGATTGTTCAAAGCAACGAAGGACCGACTGCGATCTCGCTCAGCGATTCCACCGTGGCTGAGAACGGATCGGCCGGAGATACCGTGGGCACATTCAGCTCCACCGACCCGACATCCGGTGACACGTTCACGTACACCTTCGTGACCGGTGAAGGCGACGACGACAATGCGTTGTTCCAAATCGACGGCGATGAATTGCAAACCGCCGGATCTTTGGATGCTGAAACGCAAGGCACGCTGACGATCCGAGTTCGCAGCACCGACTCGACGGGCGAATTCACCGAAGAAACCTTCACCATCACGGTTTCCAGCGTCAACGAAGCACCGACCACGATCACTTTGTCGGGAACCCACGTTGCAACCGGTGAACCAAGCGGCACGACGGTTGGAACTCTGGGCACCGATGATCCGGATTCCGGCGACACGATCACCTACACGTTGGTTTCGGGAACCGGCGACACGGACAACGCTTCGTTCACCATCTCCAATGGAGAATTGGTGACCGCGTTTGCGGCCAACCAGCAAACCCAATCGTCTTATTCGGTGCGAGTGAGAGCACAGGATGCGGATGGGCTGTCCACCGAAGAAACCTTCACGATCACCATCACGTCGACCAACGTGGCGCCCACCGCCATCGCGATTGACAACAACGACGTCGAGGAAAACGCAGACATCGGCACCACCGTCGGCACGCTCAGCACGACCGACGCCAACACAATGGACTCGTTCGTCTACACGTTGGTCAGTGGCACGGGAGATACCGACAATGCATCCTTCGCGATTGACGGCAACAACTTGGTGACCGCCGCGTCGCTGGACTTCGAAACCCAATCGTCTTACTCGGTCCGAATCCAAAGCACCGATCCGTTTGGATTGTCGACCGTGGAAACGTTCACGATCACCGCCACAAACGTGAACGATGCTCCGACCGCGATCGCGATCGACAACAGCACGATTGCAGAAGACACCGCGTCAGGAACGACGGTTGGCTCGTTCACCACCACGGACGACGATGCGTCGGACACGTTCACCTATGCCCTGGTCAGTGGCGATGGCGACACGGACAACGCTGCCTTCACCATCAGTGGAAACAACCTGGTCACCGCGACCACGTTCGACTTCGAAACTCAGTCTTCCTACTCGATCCGAGTTCAGACGACCGATTCCGCCGGCGCGACCTTCGAACAAGTCCTCACGATCACCGTGACTGACACCAACGAAGTCCCCACCGCGATTTCGCTGGACAACAGCAGCATTTCGGAAGACGCCGCGTCTGGCACCACGGTGGGTGCATTCAGCACGACGGACGCCGATGCATCGGACACCTTCACTTACACCTTGGTCAGCGGAGAAGGTGACACCGACAATGCCGCGTTCACCATCAGCGGCGGGAACTTGGTGACCGCAACCACGTTCGACTTCGACACCCAGTCGTCTTATTCGATTCGTGTCCAAACGGAAGACTCGGCCGGAGCTACCTTCGAGCAAGTCTTGACGATCACGATCACGGAAAACGAAGCCAACCAAACGCCAACCGCGATTTCGATCGACAACACGGATATCGAAGAGCACGCGACCGTCGGAACCACTGTGGGGTCGCTCAGCACGACCGACGCGAATGCTTCGGACACATTCACCTATGCCTTGGTCAGCGGCGAAGGCGACACGGACAACGCTGCCTTCACGATCAGTGGCAGCAATCTCGTGACAGCCACTACGTTCGACTTCGAGACTCAATCGTCTTACTCAATTCGAGTGCAAACGACCGATTCGGGTGGAGCCACGTTTGAACAAATCCTGACTCTGTCGATCACCGATTCCAACGACGCTCCAACGTCGCTCGCGATTGACAACGCAACGATCTCCGAAGATGTGGCATCTGGCACTGTCGTTGGTGCTCTGAGCACGACGGACGCTGACGCTGGTGACACGTTCACATATGCCCTCGTCAGCGGTGAAGGCGACACCGACAACGCTGCCTTCTCGATTGATGGCAGCAACTTGGTGACAGCGACGACGTTCGACTTCGACACCCAATCGTCGTACTCGGTTCGTGTTCAATCGACGGACTCGGCTGGAGCAACCATCACGCAGGTCTTGACGATCACGATCACCGGCACGAACGCCGTGCCAACCGCGATCGCGATTGACAACGACACCATCGCTGAAGACGTCGCATCGGGAACGGTCGTCGGTGCGTTGAGCACGACCGATGCGGATGCTGGCGACACGTTCACGTACGCCTTGGTCAGCGGCGATGGTGACACTGACAATGCCGCCTTCACCATCGATGGCAGCAACCTCGTCACAGCGACAACGTTTGACTTCGAAACGCAGGATTCTTACTCCGTTCGAGTTCAAACGACGGATTCGGCGGGAGCGACATTCGAACAAGTCCTGACGATCTCGGTGACAGACGTCAATGAAACGCCGACTGCGATTGCAATTGATAACAGCAGCGTTGCCGAAGACGTCGCTTCGGGAACCGTCGTTGGCGCGTTGAGCACAACGGATGCGGATGCCGGCGACACGTTCACGTACGCCTTGGTCAGCGGCGATGGTGACACCGACAACGCCTCCTTCACCATCGATGGCAGCAACCTCGTTACAGCCACAACGTTCGACTTCGAAACGCAGGATTCTTACTCCGTTCGAGTTCAAACGACGGACTCTGACGGAGCAACCTTCGAGCAAACGCTGACGATCTCGATCACCGATGTGAACGAGGCTCCCACGGCGATCTCGATCAGCAGCAGTGTTGTCACCGAAGATTCGACCTCGGGCACCACGGTTGGCTCATTCAGCACCACCGATGTGGATGCATCGGACACGTTCACCTATACCTTGGTCGCTGGCGACGGTGACACGGACAATGCCTCGTTCACGATCGACGGCGGAAACTTGGTGACCGCGACGACGCTCGACATGGACACCCAATCGTCCTACTCAATTCGAGTGCGAAGCACCGATGCGGGCGGCTCATTCGTGGAGCAGACGTTCACAATCACCGTGACGGAAACCAACTCTGCCCCCACCGCCATCGCACTTGACGACGCGACGATCGCAGAAAACGCTGCCATTGGAACAGTTGTGGGTGCACTCAGCACCACGGACGCGGATGTGGCTGACACATTCACGTATTCGTTGGTCAGTGGTGTGGGTGACACCGACAACGCCTTGTTCGCGATCGACGGAGGCAACCTGGTGACCGCCGCGACCTTTGACTTTGAAACTCAATCGTCGTACTCCGTTCGTATCCAAAGTTCGGATGCCGTCGGCGAAACGGTCAGTCAATCCTTCGTGATCACTGTTGTCGATATCAACGATGCTCCCACAGGACTGACACTGCCCTTCCCAGCCATTGCGAGCGGTCAAGCCAGCGGATTCCTGGTTGGAAATCTGGGAGCGGAAGATCAAGACGCCGGTGATACCTTCACCTTCGAATTCGTTTCCGGCGAAGGAGACCTCGACAATGACAAGTTCACCTTGGTAGACGGAGCATTGCGAACCGCGGAAGCTACCGACGACGCGATCCAAGCTCTCTACTCGATCCGAGTTCGCGTGACCGATTCCGATGGACTCACTTTTGAGGACACAGCGGATCTAATCGTCACCGAAGAAAACGTGGCCCCGACCGCCATCTTGTTGGACGCAACAACGGTTGCTGATGGTGCCGCGAGTGGAACCACGGTCGGCACGTTCACTGCGACCGACGCCAATGACTTCGACGAACACACGTTCGAATTTGTAGCCGGCGAAGGAGACACCGACAATGCATCGTTCACCATTGTGGATGGTGTGTTGACGACCAACTTCGAAGCCGATGCATCCACGCAATCCAGCTACAGCATCCGTGTGTTGTCAACGGACCGCTATGGATTGGCCGTGGAAGAAATGCTCACGATCACCATTGAGACCACTGTGTGATCGTTTTCGTTCGGCTCGCCCAAGTCTGGCTTCGTCCAGACTTGGGTGGTCGGATGATGTACCAAATGTCGCCGCTTGTGTGACGACGTCCCAACATCCAGTTTTTAGAACTGGAACGTTGCTCCGATGTTCAAACCATGTGCAATGAAGCTACTGGTTGTCAGATCATAAGCCGGTTGATTCGTTCCCGTTGGTGCTTCCGGTGGGAACAGTGAGACGTTGCGATCGATTGCGTCTTCCACGCGAACGACATCGGACCAAATCATCATGCTGTATCCGATCGTCAGCTTCATATCGCGATGAACTTGGGTGGTCAGGTTCAATCCGATCTCAGGCAACACCATGAACGACGAATCATCGTATGTCCCGATGTTGGTTGATTGAGCGAGCAGACCACCGGCAAAGGTGGACGATCCGCCGCCCGGAACGGTGTTGGTCGTTTGACCAGCGATCGTCGTCTCCGCTCGATTGACTCCAAAGGCAATTTTGGCGTGAGCGTCCCAGGTCGTTGCGCCCGAACATCGTTGCAATTGAAGACCAACCTGAGCGCCATGAAATTGGTTTTCTGCATCGAACTGATCAAACAGGTCCACTGTCGTTCCTGAGATGATCGGCCCCTGCGCCGCGGTGTATTCGGATGATTGATCGATCCGCAACATTTCTTCAAGGCTTCCGTATCGGTAGCCCAACAAGAAGTCGACGCGTTGGCCTCGCATGGAAGACAACGAATGCCGGCGATTGAATTCGAACGACGCCAACTCATTTTCGGCTTGGATGTTCACTGACCCGGCAAGAAAATCCGGATGAGCGATCAGCATCGATGACTCAGCACCGGCACCGGTGTCGAATACCGGCCGAGCCAACAGCCCTCGGTTGCTTTGGTAGGTCTCTTCGTCGCGGAAGATTCCCATCCCACTCAGTTCAAATCCGTTGCCACAATTGTCGTCGCTCCAACCCAAAGTCACTCGCATGCCGGAACGCATGGAGTCCAACACGGTGTTGTTGCCAAACAACGTCGTCGTTCCGGCTTGCCCCAGCACTCCTGTGTCTTCCGGGTCGGTGCCATCAGGGCTGGTGGTGACGAGAGGCGGCAAATCCATTCCGTCGAGCGACCAAAGCAAGTATTCCGCTCGCACCCAGAACCGTCTTGCTGAACGACGGATCGTGCATTGATCACAGCTACCACATCCATCACACGAAGTGACAGCGGGACCGCGATAAGCATCCTCGTAAATTTCGTAGCCTGATGGGTCGTAACCGAACGACTCGTACGAAACACCTTCCACATCAGAATTGTCCAGCGTTTCGCCGGCGGTGACAACGTCAGGGTCTGCTACGCTTTTGCCATTGATCGACTTGGGATTCCAAGTCATTTTTTCGGTCGTCTGAGAGGCTTTCGCCCGACTCGACGATCCGCCAGGACCTTGAGCCGAGACGCCCGGAGATGCCAGCAGGCACCCAAGCAATGTAAGCCGCGGTATGAGTCGGACAATATTCATAAACGAATGGGATGCAGGGGGATGCCCGTCATCGTTCGAGTTCAGGTGCTCTGATTCAAAAGTGCAGGGGATGGCTCGGACAGGCTCACGATTTTCCGCGAGCCACGTGCATTCGGTTTGCGTCATGAAGGCGCATTGGATGCCGAGACCACTCTGCAACCATGCTTTACTACACACCAGCGAGCGTCGCCAACAAGAGAACCTGGTGAGATTTTGAGCGGAATCGAGATCGCGATGCCCAAATTTCATCCGCCGGGAACGTCTCCGCACGGTCGAGCAAGCCGTCTCGCACCGGTAGAAAGGACGATGCGATTTGATGGGCGGCTTCGGAAGCGGTTGCCAGCCTACGAAAAAACCTCGCAAAACAATCTGCTTTGCGAGGTTTTTTCTGACAGCGGAGGACACGGGACTCGAACCCGCAACCCATTGCTGGGCAACTGATTTCGAATCAGCCTGCTAGCCATTCGCTTATCCTCCGGGCCTGTGCGCCATTCTGACAAAAGCCGTCATCCCGTCAAGTCATCGCGAGGTGCGACTTCGACGTTGAACTCAAATTGTTGCTGTCCTGACATCTGTTGCCGGATCTTCGACAGCAACGTGGTCTCTTGTGACAGTCGATCCTCAATTTCGGCGGCTCGGGGGTGGTCCGATGCCACTCGGATTTCACCGTCAGACAACTGCAGGTTCACTTCCGTTCCGGGAGCCAAACCCATGTCTCGAAGAAATTTCCCCAAAGTCTCGCGGATTGCGTTCAAACCGCTTTCCGACTCGCTTGATCCCGAACCAGATTCCGAGGCGGTTCCGGCGAAAATGTCTGCAAATGAGTCCCCGGACTCTTTTGGCTCACGCAAATTCTCAACGATATCACCGGCGGATTCGATCCACTGCGAAGCAACCTGCCCCGTCGCTTGAACGGCACGGATTGCCAACCCGGAGTAGATCGGCAGCGACATCAGCGGCATCAAAAGTGGTCGGTGAGCCATCAAGCCGTCTTTCAAATGAGGAAGGTGTGAAGACTCGACTCAGTGTTTGTGCTGAGTTTCGAAGCCGTATTCCTTCAACCATTTTTCCCATTTGTGAGCTTCGTCGTGCGTCTTCAATTGCAGCGTTTTCCATTCAACGCAGCGGTACTTCAAGTCATCGTGACCATTGTGGGCGTGACGCTGAGTCTCGCACTTCAGGGTCTTCAACGTCTTTTCGATTGTGTCGGCCGCTTTTTTGTCGTGAATGTGCTTCGCTTTCCATTCTTTGCAGCGATAGTTCACGGTTTCAGCAGCCGAAACTTCAGCAGCGGACGGAGTGGCCAGCGAAAAACCAGCAACCATCAATGACAACAAAACCAGACGAAACATGGGGTGGGATTCCTGGGTAGGGAACACAAGGTGGGAAGTTCACAATGTGTTGATTACCCCACAATCCCTCATCAGGTCAAGGCAAGCTCAGTCTGGCCACAAATCGCAGCGATCAAAAATTCGTTCGGTCGGCCGGGTTCAACTTTCGTCGTATTTGTCGAATGCCGGCCACAGGCCACCCGAGCAAATTTGATAAAATCCAGATTGTCCTTTCCGTCGCGGCGAGGGGCACCTGAGATCCTATTCCCCGCCGTTATTTCGCTGCTCGCTCTCTTACGAAGTTGTTTGCATTGGCTGACTCATCAGGCTCCCGAGTTTGGTTGATCGCGGCGATCATCGTCGGACTGTTCGTCGCGGTGGCATACATCGTCCATGATTCCGACGATCAAAGTGAACTCGTGGAAAAGCTTTCGCGAAAGCTGGATTCTCCTGCATCGGTTATTCCCAAAAGCGAGCAACCAACCGATGTGGTGCGAGTGACCTCGACGGTGGTAGCTCAAAAAGATGTGCTTCCCGGGTCGTGGGTTTTGCAGAAAGAAGACAAACCTCGCCCCCGTTTGATCCTGCCGTTTGAATCTCTGGAAGACGGTCCATCCGCCAGCCGAACGCCGGGAGAGGTTTCGGCTGAGCATGCCAACGAAGAAGGCTTTCTCGGGGCGGATTCGTGTGCGGACTGCCACCAAACTCGCCATAGCGGTTTTTTGCTAACCGCCCATCATCGGACCAGCAGTGTCGCAACACAAAATCGCATTTTGGGATCGCTGGAGTCGCCAGACAATCAATTGACAACTAGCGATCCAGACCTCTCTGTGACAATGCACTCCAAGGAAGACTCCGTCGTCCAGGAAGTCTCACTTGCCGATTGGAGCGTTGACGTACCGATGGATGTCATCACAGGCTCAGGCAAGGTGGCTCAAACATTCTTGTACTGGGACGAGGATCGACTCTTTCAATCGTTTGCATCGTATTTCAGCGGTGCCGACCGATGGTTGACCAGCCCCGGATTTGAAGACCTCGATGCCAACTTCGGCCGAGTCATTCGCACGGAATGCCTCGAATGCCACGTCACTTACATTGAGCAAACCGAACCACCCAACCACTATCAATCGTCCTCAGCGGTTTGGGGAATCTCTTGCGAGCGTTGCCACGGCCCGGGAAAATCCCACGTCGAATATCACATCGCAAACCCGGAATCCAAAACGGCAGAACACATTGTCCACCCGAATGAACTTCCTCGGGAAAGGCAGCTGGATATTTGTGGGCAGTGCCACTCAGGATCTTTCGATTTCAAGAAGCCCGCCTTCAGTTTCCGGCCGGGCGACGATCTCAGCGATTTTCACCACACTCTGAAACCTGATTTCGACGACAGCGGTATTCACACCAGCAACCAACTGGCGCGTCTTCGAAAGAGTGAGTGCTTTCTAAATTCAGAGATGACCTGCACGGCGTGCCACGATCCACACGTCGCTCAGCGTGGCGACGAAGCATTCTTTCGCCAAGCATGTTTGAACTGTCACGAAGCCGAGCATTGTGGGATGCGCCCGGAACTACCGGTCAGCATTGCCGACCAGTGCGTTCAGTGTCACATGCCCAGCACCCAAATCGACGACCTCGCCGGAATGAAACTGCAAGGCCTGACCCTTTCTATGGCCGATCATTTCATTCGTGTCGATCGAGAGCACGCGAAAAAGATCAAGGACCAGACGACTGATTCCACCAAATGACGACGTCCGGTTCATTTCCCTTGGCAGTACGCAATAAGTTGCTGATCGCAAAATCGATCTTTCCGTCTCCGTCGAAGTCATCGACTTCGATCGAAGCGTGTTGGTGAGCTCGTTGTTGCACCGACGTCGGCTGAAACACGCCCGGTTCGGTTTGGACCAACATCAAAATGGATGCCATCTCAAATTGCTCAAACTGCTTTTGAATTGGTCCCGCCATCAACGATCCAGCGACGACGTCCAAGTCACCATCACCATCAAAGTCACCAGCCTTTGCCGACAGTACCCCAGGCATCTTGCATAGCTCATGAACCGTGTATGGAAACGCACCTTCGTTTTCCAACCAACAAATGGAATGATAAGGCTTCACACCTCGGTCGAATGAATCCCCATTGGTCATCAGCACGTCCAAGTCATCGTCTTGATCCAGGTCAACCAACTGAATGCCCGACAAACCAAACGCGGGATCGGGTGCAGCAAAGATCACCTCACGATCGAAACCACCTTCTCCATCATTTAGAAATGCTTCAACGGTTTCGTATCCTTGGCTAATCGCCGCGACAAAGTCCATCAGGCCATCCTCATTCAGATCCACGGGCGGAACATGAATTGATCCGTGGCGGTTGTCGACCTCATGAGCGACAAAGCTTTTTGCCAATTGCTTACCATCAGCGACTTCGACTGTGGCTTCCGAAATCTGATTCTCTAAGAGAACGATTCGTCCGCTCTGTCGCCAACCAAATTCAGCAACGATGAGGTCCAGGTCTCCGTCGTTGTCAAAGTCAGCAGGTCGAGCGTCGGCGACACGGCCAAGCCCCTCCATCAAAACCACTTGTTCAAATTCTTCCTGCGACGGGTGTCGACGCAGCCAAATGATTCGGCCTAGATCACTATCGTTGGCATCGAATTCCCCGATGTCTGCGACAACAATGTCTTTGTAGCCATCGCCATCCAAATCACATGCCTCGGCATGCACTGGTTGAAAGAGAGTGGCGAGATGCTTCGAGGTCCCTCCATCGCGATTGGGCCAATGAGCCACAACGGCGCCCGACCCGATGTCGCAGTAGACCAGCGCCGGACCATCGTTCATTCCGATGTCGAGCCACCGCACGTTTGTAATCCCCGGCGGTCGAGGACGCGTCGATTCATCGCTTGCCAAGCCAACGGCCTGGGTGTTGAAATCGATCCTGCATTGGGGGAAGGACTTTGTCCAAGGCGACCAATCGAACTTTTCAGGCGCCTGCATTTCAAAAAATGCGATGACATCATCGCGGGCGGGAACCTTCAAATCAGTCCGTCCCGAAACTTCATACAAGTTCAGCCCCTGGTCGACTTCCCCCGGCCAATGGTCTCGCTCCGAACTGGTGGCCAACGGCAAAACGTGACAGTCAGCACAGAACGCCTTCACCTCGCGATCGACACGCTCATGCCACTCCTTTGACCGCTGAGTCGATGCGGTCTGAACATCGGTGGGTGGACTTGGCGTACTGGCAACGGGTTCATTGGCGCGTTCGCGGCATCCGCCAATCGACGCGAACATCATCACGAGAGTGACAAAAACAGCGTGTGTTCGAAGATTTTGCATGGCAACAATACTATAGTGTCCGTCGCATTCGGTCGTCACTCATTCGGTGGCATTATTGATCACCGGCAAACACGAATGTTCCTAACCAATTTGGCAGAAACTGGCTGCGTTGAACGCAACGATCCGTTTGAGCATTCGTCCCAATTGCACGGGGTAGCAGCGGCAACGGCTATGCAAGCGGTTTGCCGGAATGCAGTTTGCCTGAATACTTCTGCCAACTCGCTTCGATCACCGAGCATCGACGACCGTGAATACCGTTCAAGCATCTCGAGACCATCATGCATCCAAGTAAACAGCCAAGCCGCTCCGGCGCTCGACGCAAGCTTGAAATGGTTGTCCTTTTGTCATTTCCATTGACCGTCACAACCGGTTGCGGAAAACAAGATCCCCCCGAAGCACGCCAAACCCCAGAACGCCCCCTGGGTGAACTTCGCCTGGCAATGCGAAAACAAAAGTGGGCCGAAGCGTGGCAGTATTCCGACGCGGTGTTGAAAGCCCATCCGGATGATGCTGACGCGATCGCTTCGGTTGCGATGGTTGCCCAGCATCTCGAGAAACCCAATGAAGTAGCCGACCTTCTAACGAAAGCCTGCTCAGTGGAATCATTCAGCAATGACGGGCGAGTCCGCCAGGCAATGATTGCATTGGTTGGTGCCGGACGCCTCTACGATGCCATCGACCTGCTGGAGGAAACGATCGAAGCGGTTCCATCACGCCATGCCACGCGTCGTTGGTTGTACGACCTGTACATCAACAGCGGCAACCGTGCCGAAGCCATTCCACACGGACGGACCTTGGTTCGCCAGCGACAATTCGACACCAAACTTTTGCTATCGCTCGGAATCCCGCCTTCGGCCAAAGATGATCTTGGATCCACATTGGAAATGGTTCGCCGAAATCCTGATGACAAGCGACCGCTGTTGCGACAGGCGAACAAATTGCTGAACTCCGGTGAAGTCGACGAGGCAACCAAGCTTCTTCAACAGATCACGGGGCAACATCCTGAATTTCAGCCGGCTCAATTACTCTACGCAATGGCTCTCGCAGAAAGTGGCGACATCGACGCGTATGAACAGTGGCTTTCAAAACAAGACACATCATCACTCGACACCAAAGCCGAATACTGGATCGCAAAAGCGACCATCGCCGCCGCGAAAAAGGATCCCCAAAATGCGTTGCGTTTTTATTGGAACGCGAGCCAACGAAATCCCGATCTGACAAAACCTTGGTCATCGATCCTTAAACTCGCCAACGACTTGAAGATCGATTCACCTGATCAGATCAGCTCAATCACAGATCGCCTCGAAAGCCTGCAACAAATTCGATCGTCCATGGAGCGTTTCGATCAAATGGGCAGCATTTCGCGTCGACTGGCCACCGACATCGCGGTCGAACTTGAAAAGCTCGGACGGCTTTGGGAAGCGGAAGCCTGGGCTTCGATCGCAATGACGCTGCCTCGGGATGACACAGTGGATGTCGAAAGTGTGCGAGCGAAGATCGTTGGCCAACTGACTGGTCAGACCCCGTGGCAAGTAAGCGAAGGGCGTCCAGATTTGCAATCCGAGTTGCCAATTGAATTTCAATAAGGGCTGACTCCCGCCCCCATAAAAAGAACCGCCCTCCAAATTGAAGGGCGGTTCGCATGTTCAAACGATACGGAAACGGAGGATCAGAATTCGGTGTCGATCACTTCGCGGCTTGCACGAGTTCCCAAAGCACCCCAAACGCCGTAAGGACTTTTCTGTCCTGGGTTAGGCATAGGTGCTGATGCGTTACCGGCTTCAATCGAGTCGGTAATGAACTTCACCGCACCATCACCCATCAGGATGTGGACACCACCTTGGTGACGACTGCTGGGAGGAGCAATCGCACCGTTTTCTGGCCAACTGTCAGCACAAACGCCTTTGTTTGGTGCCAGAATGGTGTTCACTGTTGCGAAAATCGGCCGGGCGTTGGCCCAACGTGCACCACGCGAAGTGGCAGCACCGAGCCCACGAGGCTCGTCACCAGGAGACTGTCCGGATCCGGGACTGTCGGGATCGATCCAAAACTGTGGACGTTCAGGGTCCAAGAAATTCTGTTCACAGTGATTTGGGTTCGATAGGTAGGTACCACCCGTCGTCACAGCCAACGAAGTCCGTTTGTCACCATCGTTCAAGTCAGTGGCGATCTCAGCCATTGCGATGGTGTTGGACAATCCGTCCAGAATGTCGCGGAACTTGGACACATCACGAGGGATGAAGAAACCGCGGTTACGCGATTGCACGCCCATCGCCCAGTTGTTGACCGTCAAGTCACCATTCTTACCACCGTTCCAGCGGTTCATGTTGTCACCAACACATGGA
This sequence comes from Rhodopirellula baltica SH 1, assembly GCF_000196115.1. Taxonomy (NCBI): domain Bacteria; kingdom Pseudomonadati; phylum Planctomycetota; class Planctomycetia; order Pirellulales; family Pirellulaceae; genus Rhodopirellula; species Rhodopirellula baltica. The sequence continues at coordinate 461,774 of NC_005027.1, read as the reverse complement.
GCGTAGTTCGTACGTCCCATCGTTGGAGCACCACGGCCCGGATCGCTTGGGCAACGCAGAAACGGAAGGTCCGTCATCCAAGGTGAGTAGTAATTCCGGTCAGCTCCACCAGGTGTGGGCGTTGGGCCCATCGCCGGGAACGTGATGTCAATCGTGCCGTCATTGTTCGTGTCGGCGGGGAACGGGTTTGAGATCTGCTCCCAAGTTCCCTGAGCTTCCACGAATGGGGTCAGGCCGATCAACATCGACAGCAATTCGTGGTTTCCGAAGTTGCTGTTCTCCCACCAGTTGGTTACTCCACCTGGGCCAGCGTTCAGTGGCGCGACGGGTGTCGTTCCACCGTAGTTGGTTGGGAGTTGATTATAGGCGGAATGATAGTTGTGCACCGCCAAGCCCAACTGCTTGAAGTTGTTACTGCAACTCATGCGTCGGGCAGCTTCACGTGCAGCTTGGACGGCTGGCAGAAGCAGCCCCACCAAGACGCCAATGATGGCGATCACCACGAGAAGCTCGACCAGCGTAAAGCCGGTACGAGATTTAGAACGATTCGACATAAAACAAGTCTCCGATTCGGAACAAGAAAACAACAAAAAAGTATTGAAGAGTGACAAGGAACGACGCTGGGCGGCTCTAAGCGTCTCGGTTCGAAGAACCGAAACGCAATGATCAATAAATAAAACGATCGATGAACGCCGACGCCATGATCAGCGACTAGTTCCCCATTTGTTGGGCCATCTCTTTGTCATATTCGGCTTGCTCCTCAGGAGTCAGCTCGACAGGTTCCTCAGCCGCGGTCGGTTCAACGACTTCCGCCTTGTCGCAACCAGAAAACGCGAGGGTGAGGCATGCAAACAAAAGAGTGAGCGAAAACAAGTGCTTCATCGGTGGGTAAATCCTTACCGGATAGGGACAGCGATCATGTCGCAAAAATTAACTCCATCTCTCTAGAACGCGTCATGGCAAACCAGAACGCGCACCAGTCATCCATAACATACCAGGTGCGGTGCCCTCGTTCACCGTAAATTATTCGCCTGGGACCCCGATTGCGGCAAATAATTCGCCATCAAAACGATTTCCCTAAGAAATATTTCCCCACCATCAGGGCGTCGACTGAGCGTGCCATGCACGACACAAACGGCGATTTGTTACAGAACGCTACCCAGGACCCGGGATCTGAACCGTCTCAGGCTTCGGGTGATGGTTTTCGCGGATGCAACAAATTGACGTGGATCACCTACGCGAAATTTCTGCAACAATTGAATGGAGCGTGTCGCTTTGAAAGCAGCGTCCGCCCATCAGGTGATCGCGCGGCGATCCGCCTTCCCGATTACCAGCCGACTTGCTGAGAATGCGAGTTTCATCGCCGGCCAAGAGGGGCAGCCGGTAAGAAACCAACTGCCGCTATGAGATCACTATCACCAACCGGCGACGCTGATCAGCATGTCGGTCAGTGCACTGACGGGAGCGGAAGGCTCGGCGTAGCTCCACATGTTGCGAACCAAGTCGGTCATCAACATGCCGCCCAAACTCATCACGCTGAGGATCAGTAGCAATCCGATCGTTTGCAGCAGGGTGAACGGAACCTCGTAACCGCCTCGAACACCAGCCCCCGCCGAAGCGACCGCCGCGTTTTCGTCGATCAAACCGTCGCCGTCCATTGGATCGTCCAGTGCATCGACTTCCGCAACGTCATCATCCATTGCGAAACCGCTGTCGCCAGCTTCATCGAAGGCGTCCACCTGGTCGGCACCGTCGAAATCAACTTCTTCGATGTCGACCGATTCCGAATCGACAACTTCGATCACTTGAGAGGCACTTTCTTCGTTGCCATCGATCTGAATTCCCGAAGCGGACAATTGGAATTCATCGTCACCTTTGAAATCGATTCCCGATCCCATTTCACTGGCGGGAACCAAGCCACTCCCATCGTGACCGCTTCCGGTGCCCGAACCTTCGTTTAGCTCTGCACCCAAGTCGAGGGCGGAGATGCTGCTGCCTGCCAAATCCAGAGGCTCACTTTCCAGGGAAAGGCCACTGTCGGACGGGCTCATCAAGTTGATACCGCTGTCTCCGGCGATTGAGATATCGCTTCCCGCACCGCTGACCACCAAGTCGTCGTCATCGTCCGCAATGATCAAGTCGTCATCGTCGGCCAGTGCATCATCCACTCCGGATGAGCCGCCAGATTCAGCCGACATCAATGAACTGCCCAGCAAGTCACCACTTCCGGAAAGCAATCCGCTTCCCGCCGCGTCACCGGCCAACAAATCGAGTTCACTCAGCACATCGCTGCCCGCGTGACTCTTTGATTCAATCGCTGATGGACTGCTGTCCAGATCCAGATCGCCCATCAATTCCAGGCTGCTGGCTTGCTCGTCCGAGCTGATATCGCCCAAATCCAATTGGCCGTCGCTGTCTTCTCCGCCCAAACCGGACAAATCCGATTGGCTTTTGGCACCTTCGACGGGCGCGGTCCCTTTGACTGGTTCCAGCGTCAGGTCATCTGAATCGCTGTCCAAGCCCAAGGAGCTTCCGAGATTGAACTCGTCGCTGTCGCTGTTCGATTGTGGGCCCGGCGTGGGTGATTCCAATTCCAAATCGCCACTGTCGTGTGAGATTGCCGATCCCGAAAGATTGAGGTCATCCAGGTCAATCTTCAGCGGTGCGTCGCTGTCCGCTTTCGCACCGGGAACGATCGTCACGTCGCTGCCGTCACCGGAGTCGCTGGCGATGAGGTTGACGTCGCTGCCGCCAGTGAGCGAATCAATATCCAAATCCAAACCGCTGTCGTCGCTGGCCGGATTATCGCCGCCGATCACGGATCCGATTTTTGATCCACCGCCATCGGCAGCCAAAATTCCGGAACCCAATCCGGACATATTTGGAAGTTCGTCTTTTAGACGCTCGATCTCTGCCTCAGGAAACTTCCAGCTGGAACCATCACGAAAACCCCGGACCTGACCTTGGCTGCGAAGATCAATCAGTTTGTCGGCGGGAATTCCGAGTTGTTTGGCGGCGTCTTCGAGAGACAAATAAGAGGCCATGGCAACGCTGAGATAAGGATAGAGGGCGTCAGAAGGTGTCGTTATGATGTAGCTTCCCTGCCATCCCCATCTTAATGACCGTTCCGGCGAATCGCCAACAGAAACGGGCCGTTCAGATGCAGAATTGCCGCCTCAACGTGGCTTCGTCTTCCCTTGCATTCGACGAATGTCGTCGGGCAATGGCGCCGTCGCGTTGAGTTCCAATGAAAAATCGGCATCGATAGCGCGGCTGCTCACCAGTCGGATCTCGCCATCGGGACCCACATGATACACAGCCATCCACAGTTTTCCTGTGTTTACCAAACTAATTACTTGCGTTCCTGACTCATCCACATGGGAAAATCCGATTATTTCGCCTGATGCCCCCACGTCTCGGCCCGGTCGAGCCTGTATCAGCGTGGGGGTACCGTCGAGTGAATGCGGGACGCCCGCCAGCGATTCTGGTTGGCGGATGGCGGGTGAGTCTTGTGCAAAAACGTGATCGGCCGAATCCAAAGACAGGCATAGCCCGATCAACACGCCGAATCCAACGCAAACCATTGAGGCGACCAGGTTCGTACGCATGGTGATTTCTCCGGAAAAAAGACGAAAACAAGCGAATCGCCGAGGCATTGGCCAAGATCATGACGATCGACTCCGTCACTCTAGATGAGCAGCTCGGTCCCGGTCCAGATCGCTCCGCCGCAACCCCAGATCGATCTTCCTGGCGAGGCTTCCATCCGCCTACTCTCTGCGGTTCACCACAAGCAGTTCCGCTTCGATCCGGCCGTCGTCACAACCGAATGTCAAAAAGTGCGGATTAGATGAAGTCCGCCGGTTGTAACGGTCGATCCTAGCGATGTGGCGTGTGCGATCGGCTGTGCCTTTCCGCGCCATGAATCGCCGTTCCGTCCGGAAGGAGTCCGATGAAGCCTCACGATTTCAACGCCAACGACACCGTTTCCCCCGCCGATCATTGGGGAGAACCCGTCGAGCCATTGACGAAATTGCAGGCCACCACCCCGGCCAGCACCGGCGAGCCATCCGCATCGACATCTGCGAATCAACCAACTGATCTGGTCGATTCACCTTCCATGTTGTCGAAGATCGTCGCATCCGTCGGTCCGATCGGCTTGGGTTTGGTTTTGTCGGCGGTGTTTTACGGCGTCGTCTTCGGAGTCAATTGGGGTCCGCTGAACCGGTACTTCCTTGGTCACCCGGTCGCTGTCGCCGCGGCAATTTTGTTCTGTGTCGCCATCGCGATTCTTGCTGTCCGTGCGGTGCAAGTCGCTCGCGATCGGCACCAATTGGAATTGCTTCGCGACGAAGACCTGATGGCACATGCGACCGGTGCCACATCAGATTCGCCCGCGCAACGTTGGTTGCAACAAAACGATGCCGGCGCGATCGCTCGCACCTGGCGTAAATCGTTGCGTTCGCTTCCAAGCTCGACAAGAAACTCGCTGCTGGTACGTCGCCTGAACGAAGTGTTGGGACGACAATCACATCGCACCGGAACCGGCGACCTTCCACAAGATTTGCGGGAGATGTCGGAACGCGACGCCGATGCGGCTCACGATTCGTTCGGCTTGATTCGCATCATCGTGTGGGCCATCCCGATGCTTGGTTTCTTAGGCACGGTCATTGGTATCACGCAAACGCTCGGCGGGCTGGACTTCACCGACGGAACCGCAGCGGTCGATCGATTGAAGAGCGGTTTGTACGTCGCCTTCGACACAACCGCTTTGGGTTTGGTGTTGTCGGTGCTAGCGATCTTTTTGCAGTTCCCTGTTGAACGGTCCCAACAGAGTTTGCTGGCAAGCGTTGACCAACGAGTTCGCGACTTGGTTTCAGAAGCTCTGCCGAGTGACGATGCCGGGGACAGCCAAACCGCTTTGGTCACTCAACTGTGCGATGGCATTCGAGTCGCCGTGCAAGAATCATTGGCCACACAAGCAAAGCTGTGGCGGGAGACGATCGAAGAAGCTCAGGCGTCATGGCGAACCCAACACAATGAAGGTTCCGAGCAGTTCCGCAAACTGATGCAAGCATCGTTGCAACCGGCCCTGACCAGTCACGCCGATCGCATCGAAGCGACCGTGTCTCGATTGGACATGATCGGCAGCGGCGTCAGCCAAACGCTGCAAGATCAAACCAAAGCATGGAACGACGCGATGCACACGACCGCCGTCGAAGTGCAAACCCATCGCCGCACATTGATGACTCACACCGAAGCGATGACGGAACTGGCGGCTCAGCAAAGCATGCGAAACCAGACCGAGGCTCCGGTCGTTGAACTGGATCCCGTGATGGGTGAAGCAATGCGAACATTGGCTCGCGCCGTTGATACCTTGTCGCAACGATTGCCGGCCGCAAAAACGACCGGTGGTCGAGATGACTCCACCAGCAAAAGGCGTGCGGCATGAGTCGGCGACGCGCCTCGCTGTCTCCCTCGTTGTTCCCGTTTCTAGCGGTGCTGGTCTGCACGCTGGGTACCTTGATCCTGTTGCTGGCTCTCGTGGCCGAGAAAGCTCAGGATACTTCGGTCCCGCAAGTTGCTCAGCATTCCGAAGCGGTTGCACCGACACCCGATTCATCGGATGACGAAGCACCGTCGACCGACAACCCTGCCGATACGTTGGTGGACACGGACGTGCCGCCGGCGATGACTGCTGCGTCCGCCATCCAGTTGCTAGAAGAAGAACAATTTCGCGTTGAGCAATTGGTTTTGCATCGGGAAAAGCAAACCAGCAAAGTGGAATGTCGCCGCGATGAGCTGACCCTAGTCCAAACCGCCACAAAGAAGTTGCGAGATCGGTTGAAGCAACTCAGCGACGAAGTGGACGCAGCGATCGCTCCTGAAGACGCAACCAAGATCGACGAGCAAGCCATCGTGATGATGCGTGAAGAGATGGAAACGTTGCGTCGCGAAATCGCGGAATTGGAAGAAGTCAAATCAGGCGACAAACCCCGCGTGGTCATTGTCCCTCACCGCGGTCCCAACGGAACGGCTCGTCGCCCCGTGTATGTCGAATGCACTGAGAACGGCGTGACGATTTGGCCGGAGGACACACGCATCACTCACACGCAATTGCTCGCCGGCGTTCAATCCGGATCTCCTAGTCGGAACCCGCTCGATGCTGCCCTTCGAGTCTTTCGACAACACGCAGTTCAAAACTACGGCGATGGCGCTCCGCCCTACCCATTGTTGATCGTCCGTCCCGACGGCATCGAAACGTTCGTGACCGCTCGTGCGGCAATGCAAGATTGGGATGACCAATATGGATACGAGTTGGTCCCCGCGGAGGTCGACCTCGCATTTCCGAAACCGGACCGGGTCTTGAAACCCAAGATGGAATTGGCGGTTCACGAAGCAGCCAGCCGCAACATCCAGCAATATATCGGCGACGCCCGCGGTGGTGCCGGCGGCAACGGAAGCGGAACGCGGAACATGGGCGGCACCATGTTGGGCGGTGCCGCTTCGCTTCCATCCGGCAACGGCTTCGCCAATGCAGACGCATTCAGTGCGAAACCATCAAGCGAAACGCTAGCCAGCGGCGGAACCGGCAACAACGGCGGTCCCACCGACAATCCCTATACCGGGCAAGCCGGTGGTGCCACGTCTCAGCTAGGCGGTGCAACGGGCTCGCCGATGCAACCCGCCGAAAAACCGCTGCCCGTTTTGTCAGCTCGCTCACTCGATCGCCAAGCACGGGCGAACGGTTTCATGCCATCGCGTGACATGGGGCCTCCGCTTCCAGCCGGCGGACTGGCCGAACCCATTCCAGGTTCCAGCCAATCCAGTTTCGGGGCGGTTGAAACACGGTCCGAAGCTTTGAATGACTACTTGGCACAAAAAGACAATCCGTTGCTTGCTGATTCACAAAGTGACACCAACCAGACTCCCTCGGCAAACTCAAATTGGATGAACGATCCATCAGCCGATGGAACGGACGGCGAGTCGGATGCCGACCAAACCGACCCAAACTTTCGTGGTGCCAGCTCCAAGGTCAACGGTGAACAAATTGCTGGCATGCAGCAGGCCAGCGGTGGCCAATCTGCTTCCGCCTCAGTCTCTCAATCGTCGGCCGCTCCACCGTCGTCAAGCCAAGCACCCGACTCGGCCAATCAACCACCGCCGAGCACCAACATGCAGGCTCCACAACAGCCAACCAAGACGGTGCGTCGCGAGGGCCGAGATTGGGCGCTGCCGCGTTCGATGGCTGGCATCAATGGCACCCAAGTGGTCCGTCCGATCGCGATGGTTTGTCATCACGACCGATACGAGTTGGTTCAAAACAACGTCGTTGTTGAGACGTTCCCTTTTGAAAACAATTCGATCTACAACGCAACCATGGAATTGGCCACCGCCGTGCGTGATCGAGTGGACGGCTGGGGAGCCACGCTTCCCGGAGGCCGCTGGCAACCTCGGCTAGATGTGCTCGTCGCACCACACGCTGATCAACGCTTTCATGAATTGCAAACGTTGATGAACGGCAGCGGTGTGGAAATCACGAGGAGGATTCGATGAGTCGACGCCGACGCACGACGCTAGAACTTGGACACGATGCCTTTTTGGACATCGTCGCCAACCTCGTTGGGATCCTCATCATCCTGGTGGTGGTTCTCGGAACGCAAACGCAACGCATCACCCGTGCGCTCACATCGCCTGACGAAATCGCTCAAAAACCCGGCGAGTTGGTTTCACCAGAGGGACTGCCAACGCCCGAACCCAAGCTGGCCACCGATTCACAGTTGTCAGAGCTTGCACAAACAGCCATGCGAGCAGCCGCGGCACAGCGTGAATCAATGCGACTGGAGAATATGGTCAAACGCTACGACATGGAATTGGAACAAGCCAAACGTGAACGTGGTGCATTGCTCGATCTGCTAACGCTCGCCGAAGAAGCTTGGGAGCAGAAGCAAAAACAACTCGATCAGGACAAAGTGCGCGCCGCAAAACTCGGCAGCGAAATGCGTGAAGTCAGCGCGGAGTTGGCGACTCTGGCCGGCACCAAGGAACGGCTCGAAAGCCAAGAGTCACCCGTCGTCGCAGTCGAACACTTGCCCACACCGATGGCCAAAACCGTTTTCGGCGACGAAATTCATTTGCGACTGAAGAGCGATCGATTGTCAGTCGTGCCCATCGAGCCGCTCCTGAAAGCCATCAAAGAAGATTTCGGCCGCGTCATTCGTGGATCACGTGATGGACGTTCATCATCCGCTGTCGGTCCCATTCGAGGATACGTCGCACACTATGCGATGGACAAATCAACCGGCCGAGTCTCTCAAGGCGGCAAGACTTCCATGGGCACCCGGGTTCAACTAGCCGGCATGGTGATCGAACCACTGGAAGAACCTCATGGTCAACCGATCGATCAAGTGCTCACAACCAGCCGTTTGCTGGACGTGGAATTGGCCGGGCGAGATCCATCCAAAACGACCATCACGGTCTGGGTCTATCCCGAAAGCTTTGCAGCATTTCGAATGCTGAAAGAGCATTTGTACAAACGCGGATTCGCGACCGCCGCTCGCCCACTTCCATTCGACCGGCCAATCTCGGGCGGCCCCGGTGGCTCGCGTTCGCAAGCTCAATAGTTTTGGCTGACTGGCTCACTGTCCGGCTTCCATCTCCACCAACGTTTGCTTGACGACCTCGGCCGAGTTGCGAAACGCGGCCTCCTCGTCTTCTGACAAAGTTGGATGCAGAATCCGAGTGACTCCTTCGCGGCCGATGACCGCAGGCAGGGAAAGACAAACGTCTTCGACGCCCAAGTACCCATCAACCAGCACACTGACCGGCATTGTGTGGCGAAGGTCATACGCGATGCTATCCAGAATGGTGATGGTCGCCATCGCAATGCCATACGACGTGTGCCCTTTCAGACGGAACACCTCGTATCCCATCGCTTTGGTTTCTTCGAACATTCGCCGTGACGTGTCGCTGGGATAAAATCGTTCGCCGCCGGTCATCGCAATCGACGAAGCGGCGAACTGCGTGTCACCATGTTCGCCCAGGATATACGCCCGGATGTCTTGCGCGTGAATTTTCAGTTCCGTCGACAACAAAGCTCGGTAGCGAATGCTGTCAACCAAAGTGCCGGTGCCAATCACGCGTTTGGGGTCAAATCCGGTCAAACGGATCGTTTCATACGCGAGCGCATCGACCGGGTTGCTGACCATCACAACAATCGCGTTGGGGCTCGCCTTCGCCAAACCTGGCATCCAGTCGCGCAGGATCGGCATGTTGTCGATCCCCATCTCCAATCGCGTTTGGTTTGGGTATCGAAACGGAACCGACGCGGTGAAAATGATCACGTCGGAGTCTTTTGAATCCGCGATCTCACCCGAGGAGATTTTGATATTGCTGTCAACGAGCGCCGCCGCATGCGTCAGATCCAACGCATCGCCTTCGGCCTTCTCTCGCGAGCGATTGAGCAACAACAACTCGCTGGCCAGAGGATTGATTGTCAATGCAAAAGCAATCGCCGATCCGACTCGTCCGGTTCCGACCAATGTGATCTTCATGCTATCCCTCCGTCGCTGTGTCGGGTTGGTTTCATTCTAACGCTTCCGCTTGGCGTATCCGAACGAAGCGTGACTCATTCAGCAATGCCCCCGATGTGGGTCGCAAAGGAATGGAGTGAATCACAGGATTCGTCACCCACACGGGAAGGTCAACAAACCTTGCAAAACTCCAGCGTATTGAACCAGCAACAACGAGCAGGGGAAAAGTCACAAATAAGAGACACAAATGCACCGATCTTCTGCGAGCCGCTCAGGATCAGCCAACGGAGAGGTCGATCAAAGCGATCGATCAGTCAGCATGAGTTTGTCGCTTCACCGAGAAACGAAAAAAGGCCAGCAACCCGAAGATTGCTGGCCTCATTCGAACTCACGCGAACGTGAGAGATCGTTCTAATTCGACGAGTTGTCGAAAACCGTTATTCAGCAGCCACAGCCCGATGCGACTGGTGCGGCCGAACCGCATCCGCTGCATCCGCCGTTACCAGCAGCCGATCCGCATCCGCTCGAAACGGGAACTTCAACCGTTTGAGGAACCATGATCGTCTTAGTGACTTCGACTTCTTTTTGAACTTGGACAGGCACGCAAACGGTGTAGTCTTCGGTCTTTTCTTCTTCGACTTGATCCATCACGGTGACCGTGTAAGGAACTTCTTCGGTGACGGTATCACACTCGGTGACGGTGTACTCACGAGTCTTGGTTTCAGGAACCATGACGGTGACTTCACGAGTGCGAGCTTCGGTCGTCATAGTCGTTTGAGGAACCATGCGAGTACGAGTTTCGGCAACCATCGTGCAAACTTCTTTCGAACGAGTGCGAGTTTCGCTGGTGTAGCTGGTGCGTTGCTCTTTACGAACGCGTTGCTCAGTGCGGCACTTGGTGACTTGGTACTCTTGCGTGCGTTGCTCTTGACGGCAACGGCGAACAGCAACCTGACGGGTGCGAACTTCACGTGTCATACGAGTCACTGGAACCGTACGAGTACGAGTTTCCATACGGCACTTGGTAACGTTGACCATACGGGTTTTCGTTTCGTTGCGGTACTTGCAAACGGTCACGGGACGAGTGCGAGTTTCAGCGCGGCACTTGGTAACGGTGTAGGTGTAAGGAACTTCCGAACGCTCGCTCACATACTCGGTGTAAGGAACTTCTTCGCTGACCAAGTTTGGAACCCAAACGCGTTTGGTGATCGTTTGAGCACATCCGCCACAGCTGCTGCCACATCCACATGCGTCGGAGCATCCGCCACATGAACCGCATCCGCCACAGCTCGATCCACAACCATTGCTGGCAGGAACTTCTTCTGTCACGCACTGGTAGCTACCCAAGTCTTTGCAGACCGTACGGGTCTTCGTGACTGGAACGCGTTTGCACACGGTACGCGAAGCGGTCAAAGTTTCTGTGTAAGGAACTTGAACGGTGTAGGTTTGCTCGACGGTTTCGGTGTAAGGAACGCGAACCGTGTAGGTTTGAGCAACTTGTTCGGTGTAAGGAACACGAACGGTGTAGCTACGCTCGACGTGCTCAGTCACTGGAACGCAAACGGTGTAGTTCTTCGACACCATTTCGGTGTAAGGAACGTTGACGGTGTAGGTGCGAGTTGCGGTTTCGGTGTAAGGAACCTGAACCGAGTAAGGCACGTCGACTTCCGTCGTGACGGGAACTTGAACCGTGTAGGTTTCTTCGACGGTGCTCTTCTTTGGAACCATGACGGTGTAAGTCTGTTCGACTTCCGTCGTCACGGGAACTTGCACGCTGTACTCTTCCGTCTTGGTCGACGGGACCATCACGGTGTATTCCTCAGTCTTGACAACTTGACGAGGAACTTGCTTGGTGACAGTGCGAGTGCGAGTCTCAGTGCGAGGAACCGACTTCACAACGGTGTAGTTACGCTGACGCGTTTCTTGTTTCATTTCGGTCACGGTGACCGTTTGCATCTCGGTGACCTGTTGAGGCACCATGATCGTTTGAGTCGTCATGGCTGGGCCACAACCTTCAGCAACAGCTGCGGGAGCTGCCGATGCATCAGCAGCAGGAGCACCTTCGGCTGGCGATGCAGAAACAACTGCGCCACATCCGCCACAGGCAGGTGCAGGAACAGGTGCGCCACAACATTGTGCGTTGGCGGTCGTGCCATAAGCCATTGCGGTCAAAGCAATCGCGAAAGAGTAAAACAACTTCTTCACTGGGGTTACCTCAAAGGGTTCGAAAAGAGCGAGGGCCATTGCAATGTTGTGCCCCTCTACCTGGACTGTTGGTTTTGCCGGAGCTCGAGTCGAACTCCACGTCGCAACTTATATAACTCGCACCCGGGGGGATCGAAGTTGTTTCCTTTCGGGTAATTCGAATCAAGTTGGGAAAGCTAGCCGATCGCGTCATCCCTGCCGGTTGTGACGATTGTTCACAAACCAAAGGTGATCATTGAGGTGTACATCACGAAAAAACCCCGTCGGTTTAAACCGACGGGGCTTTCGTCATTTAGTCGTTTGAAATCTAACTCAGCTGTTGCCGAGGATCATATCAATCGCGTCTCGGAAAGCGGGGTATTCGCTTTCAATCAAATCTTCGAGGCTGGCGTCGAAATCGAAATCATCCACGCCGCCGAGCAACTGGACGGATGTGCCGCTTCGGTTCACTCGCAAGTGATCACCGTCGACCTGAGCGGTACGGACGTCGCCGTCTTCTTCGATGATCGTGAGCAAGGCTGCATCATTGTTGCGGTTCATCGCCAATTCAGCGTAAGCCACTCCGTCGAACCCGCTACCGGCCAAGAACATTGTCTGTGCACCGTCGACCAGATTGATGAATCCACCTTCGCCTGGATCAACGCCGCTTGGCAAACCGTTGCCGCCGTTGGTATTGGTCGACAAGATGGAACTGTTGCCTTGCCCGGCATCACCCAATGTCGCAAAGGCGAACGATCCGACGGGTGACGCTCCGCCATCGGAACCGATTTCGATTGGAATGATTCCGTCGGCTGCTTCACCGGCGGCGACAGCATTGTTGGGCAAGTTGTAAATCACTTGGTAGCTGCCCGGTGCAACGTCTTCGAAGGTGTATTCACCGTCCAAATTTGTCAGCACCACTTGATCGATATCGACGCCCAATTCATTTTGCGAAGCGGCCGACACCAAACGGACTGCGACGCCACCAAGAGCGGTCTCACCCGGATCGCGAACACCGTTGCGGACCGGATCGGCACCGTTGTCGATCACATCGCGGATGTTCATGATCCCGTCGACGAACAGCTGACCGGAGATCACCGATGGGCTGAAATCGTTGACGGTGACTTCCACGGTCGCAGTGTCGGTTAAATCACCATCGCTGAGCTGATAAGTGATCGTCGCGGTGCCAACAAAGTCCGTCGCTGGCGTGAAGACCAGTTCGTTGTTGGCATTGACCGTGACCGTTCCGTTGGCCGGTTGAGTAGGCACGGTAACCGTCGCGGTTTGATTCTCGTTGGCTGGTCCAAGTGAATCGTTTGAAAGCACGTCGATCGTAACCGCTCGGTTGCGAACCGTGGTCGCGGTGTCGTTGCCCGCGACTGGAGCATCGTTCACACCAGCCACTGAGATACTGATGGTGCCGGTATCGGTCGCACCTTGCGAGTTGGTGACCGTGTAGACCAGCGAATCACTTCCGAAGTAATCAGCACTTGGCGTGTAGGACAGCGTCGAATTGGTCAAATCGCCTGAAGTGCCACTGACATTCGCTGTGCCGTTGGTGGGTGCTGTGGTGATCGTGACGGTTGCCGAGTCACCCGAGTCCAGGTTGATCAACGTCGACAGATCCAACGTCACGGCTCCCGCATCTTCGGTAGCCGACAACGAACCGTTGTTAGCAACCGGTGGCGATACCACGTCGGTCACATTGACCGTGACCGTCGCGGTCGCGGTCAAGTTGCCATCGGTGACTTGGTAGGTGAACGAATCCTGGCCGTTGAAGTCAGCAACTGGCGTGTAGCGAATCTGGCCGTTGCCGATCGCAGTTGCCGTTCCGTTGCCCGGATTCGACGCAACGGTGATGACCAAACCAGTGCTATCGATGTCAGCGACATTGCCATTCAGGTCAATGTCGATGCTGTTGTCTTCCAACACCGTAACGGTGCGGTTCGTGGCTGTGGGTGCATCGTTGACTGGTGTCACGCTGATCGTGAGAGTGCCCTCATCGGACAACTGCGACCCTTGCGTGCTGGTCGCACGATAAACGATTGTTGCAGTGCCGTTAGCGTTCAGAACAGGATTGAAGGTCAATGTCCCGTTCGCTGCGACAGTCGATGTTCCGATTGCGTCGGTGCCGCTGACTTTGCTGAAGGTGACCGAGTCGGTTCCTTCGAGCGTGACCAAATCGTTCAGGTTGAACGTGAACGTTCCGGAGTCTTCATCGATGGTTTCCGATCCGTTGCCAGCAATCGGAGCATCCAAGACGTCTTGGATGTCGATGTTCACGACGGCCGTTGAGGTGCCACCTTGGCCATCACTGATGGTGTAGGTGAACGAGTCATCGCCATCGGCTGCTGAACCGGTCGAGGTGTAACTGATTCGCGTGCCGTTCTGGGTGATTGTCGCAGTTCCGAAATTCGGAGTGCCCACCGCAGTGATCGTCAAAACGCCCGATTCGCCTGGACCATCGAAATCGTTCGCCAGCACATCCAAAGTAACCGTTGCACCTTCGTTGACACTGAAGTCATCCGCTGTGGCGGTCAGGTCCGTGTTGTCGGCCGTGATGTTGACGGTGATGACGCCTGTGTCACTGCCGCCTTCCGTACCGTCATTGCTGGCGGTGTAAGTGATCGTCGTGGTACCGAAATCGTCTTGAGCCGGAGTGAAGAAGATCTGGTCACCGTCGATCCGGACGCTGCCATTTCCTGATGTGATGACCGCATCGTCCAGGGTGATAGTGGTACCACCGGTATTGATCGTGATCAGATTGTCATCGCTGAGGTCGGCGACCAAAACTTCGCTTGTGACTCCACCACCGTTGTCCTCATCAATGGTGACGGTCTTGTTGGCCGCGTTGATGCCGGTTTGGCTGTTCGTGACCGTGACGACCACGTTCGCGGTTGCCGTCAACGCACCGTCAGCAACGGTGTAAGTGAACGAATCCGAACCAGAGAACCCAGCCGGTGCGGTGTAGCTAATTTGTCCGTTGGCGATGATGGCCGAACCACCATTTGCCGTGGTGATCGCCGTCGCCGGGCTTTGAAGCACCAAGTCAGCGTTGTTTTCGCCTGGGCCAGCACTATCGTTGGCCAGCACATCGATCTGAGCAGTTTCGCCCTGTTCAACGGTTGCGGTGTCGTCGACCAACGTTGGTGGATCATTCACACCCGCGATCGTGACAGCAATCGTGCCGGTGACGGTGTCAGTTCCGTCCGTCGCAGTGTAAACCAGTTGATCGCCATTGCCGAATGCATCGGCATCTGGTGTGTAGGTAACGACGCTGCCATTGAGAGCGAAGTCACCCAAGTTTTCAGTCGTCGATGAGATCGCGTAGGTCGTTCCGGCTGGGTTACCTGAGTTCAGCGTCGCCAAATCGATCGTCGTGGCAGAATCGTCTTCGGTCAAACTCAGCGTGCTATTCGCAGCAGTCAAACCGGTGCTGACACCGGAAACATTCAGAATGAATCGCGATGAAGCGTCCAACTGAATCATGTTGTCAGGCACGCTCTCTTTTCCGACTTCGGTGCCGTAAATCAGAACCTTGTCACCTTCATCGGGAGCATCCAAGCTCACGCTGACGCCAGTCGCCGGCACAACGGCACGGACTGGAATGCTGAAGGCATCATAAGCCAAATTTGGATTGTACTCAGAGCCCAACTCCTGAGCCAAACTTTTGTCGCCAGGGCCGAGCACGCCAATTTCATCGAAGAGATCGACCAAACCGCTTCCCAAGTCCTCGCCGAGCTCAAACGAGCCAAACGAACGGGTCTGCCCATAGACGCCGGCATTTCCTGCATTCCGCGTGTTCAATTCCAACGCACGAAGGATTGGGGTGCTATTGAAAGAACCGTCCGGATTCTGAACGTTGATCTGCGACAGATTGACTGGTTGGGCGGTTCCGTTGACCTCTAAGACAGCCTGCAATTGAGGCATGTTTACGTTGATCAAGTCAGGACCGCTGTAGTTGATCTCCATCGTGTAGGAGCCACCACCACTTGGACCACCCGCACTCGTGTTGATGCTCGATTGCACGTCGACATCATCAGCTGATCCGACCAGAGGACTTAGCTGAGCAATGATCTCTTCGAGATTGTTCGAACCATTGCCAAGGCTGCCGCCAATGAAGTCGTTCAAAGACCGCGTCACGGTAACGGACGGATTGTCCGCAAACGAGAACGTGATATTGCCTTCGAGCGGAGAGTTTAGGACCGTGTTGTCAAAGACGATGCTTTGAACTTCGCCAACGGCTGGCTCGAGCACATCGGATTGATCAATGATGATGTCGGTGACAGCTCGGAAGACACCCGTGGCACTGAACCCACGCAGATCCTTGACGCCGACTTCCAACTTGAAGACTTCGTTGACGTCGACGTTGTAGGTCAGTTCGACATTGTCGTCAGGAAGGACATCGGTTGCGCCGGTCGTGTTGTCGACCAGCGTGTCATCCAGGTTGCGGGCTGCCAGCACAAACTCAACCAACGGCATGTCGGCTTCGCCTTCACCGCGATTCAGAGCATTGATGACACTCAGAGCGTCCAAGGCCGTCACTCGATTGTCACCGGTCACATCGACGAAACCAGTGAACTCATCGGATCCCGACAGGGGCTCGCCTTCGCCATGACTGTTGAGGTGATTGATCACCATCAACGCGTCCAGTGCCGTCACATATTTGTTGTTGTCAACGTCGTAGGCTCGCCAGTAGTTGTGAGCGACAGCGTATGTGGCTTCGCCTTCCGGAGCAGCATCGACCACCGAGGGGACGTCACCAGCCAGCAATTGTCGAGTTTCAAGCGATTCGCTTAGCAGACGACGCTTGTTCGAACGGTTAGAGCGCGACCGGTCTTCGCTTCGCTTTCGTGATGACGACGGGCTCACGCTGCGAAGCAGTTGACGCAGATTTTTCATCTGTTTTCTCGGCAATTCGAATGGTTGGGCTGGGTCGATGTGATGGGTCTTCGCGTTCGTCAAAATGCCCCGATATCGACGGGCATCTCAGCGTCCGCGCAAAGTTAGAACGGGCTCCCGCAAACCGCTTCCACGGCCGGGACCGCCAGCGTAATCCAAAAACTTTGGGCGGGTGCGAAAATTTGAAAAGCAAGGCCATCTTACCTAGACCACCGCCTTTATCAATCTTTGGTTGGTCCGAGCGAACAAAAACGATGGGTTGGTCGCGGTTGGACGGATTGTGAGGGCAAAAAGTTCCAAATGGGCTCATCAAAAACCAAAAAATTGACGACAGCCGGTTCGGTTCACCCTCTTTGCCCAATCCACACAGCTCGAAAATTCGCTTGGAACGCAGCGAAGGTGCACGACTCACTATTCGCCCCCCGGCTCTCGGGTGCCGGCAACGTTCTGTGACCTACCTTTGAAAAACATTTCTGCGCCAGCCAAATCGAACCGACCCACCCGATGTCCAATTCATCTCATTCGCCATCGAATCCAAACTTGACGGATTCTGACGCCCTGGAATTGCCATCGCCGGCAATCCAGCCCTGCGAAGAACGATTGGCTCTCTCTGCGTCTTTGATGGGAGCTTGGTTGGCCGAATGGGCGGATCCGACCCAACCATTGCCAGCTTGCCCAGCCGATGTGCTGCCGATCCCGGCCACCGGAACGGCGGCCCCCGCCTCCATTCCTGTCGCCCCCGCAATCACACCACTGCCCGGCGCAACCGCTGCGGACGCCTTTCCCGTCGGCCCGCTGTTTCCCGGCACTTCAAACGGCGGTTTGCCGAGCCATTCCGACACAGACACCTCCGTCGACGGTCCATCCGGCCTGAATTTCGACAGCATTGTCGACGGGCAATCATCAGGATCACTGTTCGATCAAGCTCAATCGCTGAGGCAAGAAGGCGGGGCACTCGCTGGGGACGCTGAAACGGGAGCACTGGATGGGAGCGGTCAAACCATCGCGGTCATCGACAGCGGCATCGCCTATGACCATGTCGCACTGGGAGGTGGCTACGGGCCCGGCTACCGAGTCGTCGGCGGCTACGACTTCGCTGAAAACGACGACAATCCATACGACGATGCTCCAGCCGGATACCACGGATCACACGTGGCTGGGATAATCGGCGGAGACGGCTACTTGGATTCTGGCCAAGCCTTCCAAGGCCTCGCTCCCGGAGCCGATTTGGTCGGACTGAGGGTTTTTGACGATGCGGGAAACGGCAACCTTCAGTGGATCGAATCCGCTTTACAGTGGGTGATCGAAAACCACGACACGTTCGAAAACCCAATCACGACAGTAAATATGTCGCTGGGAACCGAGCTCACCGACGCCAATCGATTCGACGCGATGGCGATGCTCGAAGACGAACTGCAAACGCTGTATGAAAACAACATCATGGTCTTCGCTGCGGCAGGCAACTCCTACGCGACGATGGATCATCAGAACGCTGACGCGTTGATGTACCCGGCATCCAGCCAATATGTCGTCGGCGTTGGATCAGTGGATCCGAACAATATGCTCAGTGATTTCTCACAACGCGAAGACGGCATTTTGACCACTGGTGGACAGGCCGTTCGCAGCAGCGTTCCCGAACATGTTTACGGCGCAGACGGGTTTGCGAACGACTACGCATTGCTCAGTGGCACGAGCATGGCCAGCCCACAAATCGCTGGGGCTTCTGTGCTGGTTCGCCAAGCCATGACGGATGCGGGAATGTCACCAACCGTCGATTCCATCCTGGCTCGACTCAACGAAACCGCGGATCAACACACCGATCCGGTCACCGGGATTCAGTACAAAACATTGAACTTGGAAGCCGCTCTCGCGTTCAGCGTGTCCGAACCGGATCCTGTCCCCACGCCGGATCCAACGCCGCCAACGAATCCCAGCCCAACTCCGACGCCCGAACCAACTCCGGATCCATCACCCAACCCAACGCCGGATCCCGCCCCGCCCGCCAATTCGCTGGTCAGCGAATACCAGGGCACCTCCGGATCCGACGAAGTTGTCTTGGACCTGCGAGGCCTCACGTCTTCCGTTGGCGGTGGAATCAATGGCGAAACGCTTCTCTCCGATGCGAGCGGCAGTTACACGCTCGACACAACCGAACCGATTGTCATCAACGGTGGCGAGGGCGGTGACGTGCTTCGAATCATGGGATCCGCGGAAGCTGAAAGTCTGCTTCTTCGTCCACCCAGCAGCGGAGACGGAGTCAGTCGCCTGACATTCCTCGGCGGTGTGATCGAAATCCGCGGCTTCGAAAACATCTCCTTCGTTGGAGGAGGCGGACTCGATCATGCAACAATGTACGACAGCACCGGCGACGACGTGCTCACCGCGTCCAGCCAAACGGCTCGCATGTCCGGTGTCGGCTTTGAGTTCCGCGTGGACAACGTTCCCAAACTATTCGCCCACGCAACCTCCGGCGGCGAAGACTCGGCACACCTCAACGATTCAGCCGGCGATGATCGCTTGGTCATCCGGCCACAATTCAGCTCGCTTCGCAGCGACACGCAGACACAAGCCGTGTTCGGGTTCGAACGAGTCTATGCCTACGCTGAAGCCGGCGGCCATGACTCCGCCGACCTTGGTGACTCCGCCGCAGATGACGTGATGTCGATCTCGCAAACGCAAGCAACCATCAGCAGCAGTGGCTACCGAGCCACAGCGGTTGGATTCGACGATGTCACGGCCAAAGCCTCCGCCGGCGGCGAAGACACGGTTCGCATCTATGTCACACAACCTGGCGGCACTTGGCATACGACTGACTCGCTGACCCAGTGGAACGGATCCGACGGGACCTCACGTATCGCCCGTGGCTTCGAACACAGCGAAACGTTCGAGCGATTCGAAACGTCCGGCCAATCCATCGAGACCAAGTCAACCGATTCTCCACAACCGCTGGCCAACCCGTTCGACGAAGAAGCCCACCGCGACGCACTTCGACGGATGTTCGAAGCCCTCTGAGCGGATCGTTTGAATCAGCCAAACGCGCCAACTTTCAAATGGTGAGCCGATTCCTTCCAGGAACACTCTTTGAGCACGCAGATGTTGGTGGATCGACGGACTTGGAAGTCCATCGTACGGTTAGTTATTCAACAAATCTCGCTTCGAAGCGAACCTCTTGGTCATCTCACAATCCACCGCGAACCCGGGCGGCAGCAATTCGCTCCAATCCAGTGACGAGAGCACGAGTGCCCAAAGCCCAGAACCTAGTTCCTAGAACTTGATTCCCGCTGCTTAGTTACCAAAGCCCATCGACCGAGGCTTCAGCGACAATTTGACCAATTGGCGGCTGAGCCAAATCTGCTCGATTGACCGCTTGGGGCTTCTTGCGGCAGTCGGCACGCCCTAAACGCGTGTTCTGTGGCAGCGTCGTGCCTCGATTCAATTCGATACGCAAACAGACTTGAGATCGCGGATGTCTCTTCGCAAAGTGTTTCGCTCATCATTCAGCCAAAACTCGGCCGCGATTTATCTCGATTCAAACACTTGTTTAAAACGCATGTTTGAACCATGATTGCAGGGTAAATCTCGTCCGTCAGCACGATTTGATCCGTTCATGGCAGATCCTCCCGAAACCTCAGTGACCGATCCGACCCAACGATTGTTGGCTGCGGCGGGGCCTGTCTTTGCCGAGCGAGGTTTCGATCGCGCGACCGTCCGAGAGATTGCCAACATCGCCGACGTCAACGTTGCCGCAGTCAGCTACTACTTCGGCGACAAAATGGGTTTGTACCGAGCCGTCATCACCGCGATCCGCGAAAAACGCGAACGTGCCTACCCGACTCCGGTGGTTGGCAAAGAAACGCCGCAACAGGATCTCGAACTGCTGATTCGCACCTTGCTCTCGCGAATGCTTGCTGCCGACGAAACCGGTTGGGAAGCCATGCTGATGATGCGTGAGATGCAACATCCAACGCCCGCATTCGAAGGCATGATTCGCGGCTACTTCCGACCGCTCTACGACGCGTTGTGCAAAACCATCGAATCGCTGCTTCCACCGCTGGACGCAAAATCCAGCTGGCAAACCGACGCCCTTGTGCCTCAGCTAGCACTCGGCGTCGTTGGGCAATGCCTTCACTATCGAATTGGCCGCCCCGTGATGGCTCATTTGATTTCACCGGAAGTGATTGAAACACACTACGGATTGGATTCTTTGTGTCGTCAGATCACCGCGTCCACCTTGGCAGCGTGTGGCGACCAAAACGTGATCGATCAACACAAGCTTCTCAAACCATCGCCGCTCAACGAGCCTCAAGATGTCTCTTGTCAACAATAATGAGCCGACAACCACGATGACCGAAGACGAACAATCCGCGGAGGCCAAAGCGTCCCCGGTGTCGACGACGACCGCGCCATCGTCTGCCGAACCGACTCGATCGCCCTATGAACATGGCATCGAAGTCGATTCGCCCGCGACGGAAACAAACACGGTTCAGTTAATC
Organism: Rhodopirellula baltica SH 1; assembly: GCF_000196115.1. Lineage (NCBI taxonomy): Bacteria > Pseudomonadati > Planctomycetota > Planctomycetia > Pirellulales > Pirellulaceae > Rhodopirellula > Rhodopirellula baltica. The sequence goes on along the minus strand of NC_005027.1, from coordinate 440,665 downwards.
GATTCGTCCAACGTGTTTTCGTGGCTGATGTTCAACATTGGCGTTCCATTGTTGTTGCTCTGTGCAGCGACTGCGTTGGTTGTCTATCTCGGGGCCGTCCAACCATCCACGCGACCTGCCGCTGATACATCTCTGGCCGGTCGGCTGCAAGCATTGCCCGCCGTCGATGTCGTCCCGACTCAGTCACTCGCGGACAGCGGTAAAACATTGCATCTGAACACCGACGGCACGGTTGTTCCCTTTCGGGAAGTCGTTTTGGCGACTGAAGTTGCCGGACGAATTATCGAGAAGTCACCTCAATGCGAAGCCGGTCAGTATGTCACCGCCGGCACGGTGCTGATGCGAATCGATCCGACCGACTATGAACTCACGGTTCGTCGGCTGGAACAAACCCAGCAATCTGAATACGAATCGATCAACGAGATCGACCAGGAATTGATCAACGCCAGTCGCCTGTTGGAGATCGCCGACGCTGACATTGAACTTCAAAGCCGAGAAGTCAAGCGGCTTGATTCGTTGCCCGAAGACTTCGCCGCACGCCGTGACGTTGACGCCGCCCGCCGCGCTGTCCTGCAAGCCGAACAACAAAAGGTGACGTACCAGAATCAAATCGATTTGCTGAAGAAACGACGTGCCCGATTGGAACTCGCTGAGCAACTTGCCGCGACGCAACTGAAACAAGCTCGAATCGATCTGGAACGCACTGAGATACGAGCTCCGATCGACGGTGTCATCGCCAGCGAACAAGCCGAGCTGAACACGTTCGTCGCTCGCGGAAACCCGGTCGTCACGATGGAAGACACATCCAAAGTCGAAGTCGCGACCAGCTTGCGAACCGATCAACTGTATTGGGTGCTGAACCAGAAGACATCGCAATCGCCCATCGAAGAACTCAACGCACCCGCCAACGGTGCTCACCGCGGTTACAAATTGCCGCCGACCGAAGTGAAGGTCCAGTACCAATTGTCTGGCCGAGACGATGTGACTTATGTCTGGGATGGACAATTGGTCGGTTACGACGGAATCGGATTGGACGAACAAACTCGCACCGTCCCCGTTCGTGTTGTGGTCGATCATCCTCAAATGTTCGAGATCCAGCGTCGTGGCGATGAGGAATCGACGAAGCGTCCCACCGACGAGAGCGTCATCTCGACCGGTCCAACCGCACTGGTTCGCGGCATGTTCGTTCGCTTGCAATTGCAACTTCAACCTGCCGTGCCACTGGTCATCTTGCCTTCCGAAGCCCTCAAACCTGGCAACCGAGTTTGGGAATTCATTCCGGATGATTCGGTGCTGGACGTCGCTGAAGAGGACGCCAAAGCGGAAGACTCAGATGCGGTGGCCAAAACCGACACCGATGACAGCGTCGCAAAAGAAGACGATGCGCAGTCGACCGATAACGAATCCGACACAGAAGCTGAGGCCGAACCGGAAGTTGCCTTCGTTCCGGATGAATGGTCGCCGGGCCGTTTGGTGATTCGCCAAGACATTCGCCCGATCGATTTGCTTTCCTCCATCGGCGGAAGCTCTGATTTTTGGATCTGCGAAGTACCCGATCAATCCATCAACGGTGACAGCTTTGTCGTTGTCTCACCGCTCGGCAGCATCGAAGCGGACACATTCCCGGTCCGTGCAAAGAAGTCGAACTTGACCGATCCGATCGAGATCAATTTGGATTCGCCCTCCCCCGAAGCAATCACTGATTTGTGACAGCAATGAAGTCACAACCATCGTGACTTTCGCGAACAAAGACAACTGAGCCGTTTGGGCGTTGCCCTCAAGTTATCGTGCTCAAACCCTGGCCAGCGATGAACGACACAAACGCGACCAGACGTCGCCGGTTCCGCTTGGCGAACAAACTCAACACGCGAATAAGCTCAACACATTGTTCCTTCCTTTTCAATCAAAGAACCTTCGATGAAACGTGTCCTCGCCTGGGCCATCGAAAACGCACCCGGCATGAACGTGGTCATGCTGGCGTTGGTGATCATCGGTGCTGCCGCATTCGTTGGTATGCGTCGGGAGGTCTTCCCCGAATTCGAACTCGAAGTCGTGATGGTCTCGGTGCCCTATCCAGGTGCCACGCCTCAAGATGCGGAAGAAGCGATCTGTCAAAAGATCGAAGAAGCGATTCGGTCCATCGACGGAATCAAAAAGGTGACCTCCATCGCGATGGAAGGCCGCGGGTATGTCCTTGCCGAGATGCAAAGTGACATCCAAGACGTTCAAAAGGTGATGTCGGAAATCGATCGTGAAGTCAATCGCATCCCAAGTTTTCCCGACTTGGCTGAAGACCCAGAGATCGAACAAATCACGTTCCGCGACACGGCCATTCGCTTGGGAATCATCGGCCCCGATGACCGAACACGTCGAGGCGAGTTGAAACTTCGCGAGGTCGCTGAGTCGGTGCGAGATGATTTGTTGATGCTGCCCAGCGTCACGGTGGCCGAGTTGATGGGCACACGGAACTACCAGATCGACGTGGAAATCCCTGAGGCCACACTGCGATCCTATGGAATGACGCTAGACCAAGTCGCGTCGGAAATCCGACAACACAATGTCGAATTGCCCGGCGGCCAACTCAAATCGTCCGGCCAAGAAATCTTGTTGCGGGCGAAAAACAAAGGTCGCGTCGGCCCCGAGATCGAACGCATCCCGCTGATCACTCGCCAAGACGGTGTGGTGCTGACGGTTGGCGACCTTGGCAACGTTCGCGATGAATTCGAGGACGTCACCGCAACGGCGGAAATCAATGGCGAACCCGCCATGGTCATCAACGTGCAACGAACGAAATCCGAGGACTTGCTGAACCTCGTCGATGACGTCCGCGGTTATGTCGCACGAACAGAAGCTCCACCTGGGTATCGGTTCGTCCTCTGGGGCGACACGTCGGTGGACGTCCGAGACCGGATGGCGTTGCTGCTACGAAATGGCGTCCAAGGTTTGGGATTGGTCTTCCTCGTCCTCGCATTGTTCCTGGAAGTCCGCTTGGCATTCTGGGTCGCGCTCGGAATCCCGATCTCCATCATGGGCGCGGGTGCTGCACTCGCTTGGGGCGACCAAACACTCAACATGCTTTCCTTGTTCTCCTTCCTGATCGCGTTGGGAATCGTCGTTGATGACGCGATCGTGATTGGCGAGAACGTTTACGCTCACCGTCAAATGGGCAAATCGCTGCACGACGCCGCTGTCGACGGTGCAACGGAAGTCCTCCCCAGTGTCGCGGCGTCGATCACCACCACCGTCATCGCATTCGCTCCGATGTTTTTTGTGTCCGGCGTCATGGGCAAATTCATGGCGGTGATTCCGTTCGCCGTGATCGCCATGCTGCTCGTGTCGCTGTGGGAAAGCACGTTCGTGTTGCCTTGTCACTTGGCCCACAGCCATTCGGGATTCTTCCGAGTCGCCACGATTGTGACCTATCCACTTCGCCCCTTCATGCTGTTGTTGTTTTGGCTCAATTCCAAAGCCAGCATCGCGATGGAATGGTTCGCGGAAAAGGTTTATGTGCCGTCGCTTCATTTCTGCTTGCTCAACCCCGTCCTGCCCATCGCCGTGGCAATTGCATTGTTCGTCGGCACGGCCGGTATGATTCGTGGTGGCGTTGTGACCACGGTTCTGTTCCCGAAATCCGACAACAACTACTTGCAAGCATCTGTTGTCTTTCCCAACGGCACCCCTGCCAGTGCGACCGAGGCCGCCACGAAGCGGATGGAACGTGCCCTGCAAAAAGTCAGCCGAGAAATCGCTCTGGAACGCGCCGCCGAAACCCGCCAACCCGTCGAGTCGCTCTACCCACCACCGGAGGCCGACTACCTTGGCCCCGTGCGTTTTGCCTATCGCGAAGTCGGTTCAATCACCAACACCGCTGGCCCCATGGGCGGGCAAGGTTCCAGCGGCAGCAACGCGGGTCAGATCTTTGCCGAACTTCACGGCACCGAAATCCGCGAGGTTCACAGCGATCAACTGATCGCCCGTTGGCGACGCGAAGTGGGTGAGATCGCTGGCGTCGAGCGGATCATTTACGGCAGCATCGGAACCGGCCCAGCAGGAACGCCGATCGAGTTCAAATTGCTCGCCTCCAGCGAACACGTCGACGAACTGCTGGCGGCCACGGAAGTCATGAAACAAAAGGTCGGCACGTTCGCCGGCGTCTTTGACATCAGCGACGACAACACTCCCGGCAAATGGGAATTCCAATTTCGCGTCAAAGACAAAGCCCTCGCGACCGGTGTCACCCCGACGGACCTCGGACAAACCGTTCGCAACACATACTTCGGTGCCGAAGTCATGCGTTTGCAACGTGGACGTCACGAGGTGAAGTTGATGGTTCGCTACCCTCCCGAAGAACGCACGTCTCTCGTCAACTTCCGAGAAATTCGCGTCGGAGGCGCCGATGGCACACAACGACCGATCAATGAACTGGCAGAGATCAATTTGGAACGTGGCTTTTCGGAGATCAACCGCGTCGATCAACAACGCAGCATCACAATCTCCGCCGATTTGGACGAAACGACCGCCAACGCTGATCTGATCATCGCTAGCCTTCAGAAACAAATGGACGGTTTCATAGCCCAGTTCCCAAACGTTTCCATTCGCTGGGAAGGCCAGCAAGAACAAAGCCGTGAATCGGTCGGCAGTTTGATGGTCGGATTCGCGGTCGCGATCCTGTGCATGTTTGTGCTGTTGGTCCTTCAGTTCCGATCCTACATGCAGCCACTCCTCATTCTGGCCATCATCCCCTTTGGCATGATCGGTGCGGTTTGGGGACACGCCTTCCTCGACCTTCCGTTGACCTTGTTCAGCATGTTCGGCTTGGTTGCGTTGGCCGGAGTGGTCGTCAACGACTCGATCGTTCTGATCGATTTCATCAATTCGCGTGTTCGAGCAGGCGACGAACCCATCCAAGCGTTGTTGGAATCGGGCCGACGACGTTTCCGTCCCATCATGTTGACCAGCATGACGACCATCGCAGGTTTGATTCCGTTGTTAACCGAAAAATCCTTCCAAGCTCAATTGCTGATCCCGATGGCCAGCAGTCTTGCGTTTGGTTTGATGCTCGCGACTGCCTTGGTGCTGCTGTTGATTCCCGTCTTGTACATGCTCTATCTGCTCACCCTTCAATCGTTGAACATCCCGTTCGTCGAAGTCGAAGAATAGACGACAAGAACAACGCCTATCACGTAGGCCGGATCAAGCCGCTTCGGCGCAGCTCCGGCAGAACAGCCAAACCGCAACACCAACCCATTGCCGGATGGGCGTCGCGATACGTCATTCACCTTGCGTCCGCAGACGTCACCATCTCACTACCAGAATCGCCATAGATTCTCTTTGAGCCACTCCGTGAAGCTGTCACCGCGGACATAGCCAATGGTCATCCCGAGAACTCCACCCAAAACGCCGCCAGCAAAGAACGCCACGACGGCCCATCCTGTGAAAGCCAGCGAGACCGAGAATCCCAGCCCCGCACCGCCGACGGCCCCCAGCAACCCGCCCGCAATCAAGTTGACGATCGCATCGTTCGCTCTCTCTTCCATCGGTTCGACATCCGCCTTCTGGTCTGGAGCCGCCTGAGTCTGGCGTGAATCGGGTTCAATCATCTTGCGCTCCTTCCACCGCTGGTATTCCGCCGCGACGCAACCGCGACGATCCCACAATCGTCAGCACAGATCCGATCAGCGAACACGCAACAGAAGACATGAACGAAACATTCAATGCTGACCACGGTGAGTCGGATTCCCGCTTCAGAGCCATCAAGTCGCTGCTGACAGAGTCCAACCGATTCCCTAGCTGACGGATTTCTTGGGCTGTCATCGTGTCTGACTCAGCCCGCGCAACGAAGGCTTCCAAGACGTCAATCCGATCTTGGACACTGTCTCTCGCATTCCTGGACTGCTGGCCTTGCCAAGCATTCATCAAGAGCAGAAGCGATCCAAGCATAAACACTCCGATTCCAAACCACTGCAGTCGGTTTCCATGCTTTCTTCGCATTCATCGCACTTTCAATTTGCTGAGCTGCCAATGTTAGCAATCAGAGACTACGACGCAGACGACTCGCGTGCTTCGCTCGGCTTCAAGACGTACACACGATCGTCGATTCTCTGGCTGCTGCCACGCCAATCCTGAACCTCGATCACCACCTCAAAATCTGCATCAGACTCACTCATGCAAATTTGGTAGACCAAGCCTTCACCAGGTTGAACTTGTTTGAAACCCCGATCCTCTGCCCAAACAAAAACCCGATTGGTTCTCACGCCGCCAACAAAATGTCCGATCGCTGATGATGCAAAAGGCTCTGAATTGTCCGGCAACCAAATGGCATGTCCACCAGCGTTCACCACCGAGACTTCGTAAATTTTGGCACCGTGGTAGTAACCGTGATATCGATCTAGATCAACAGGATCGTAAATTCGCACTTGAGGATCAAACGGGCGCAGCACCACGAACGCACCAGCGCACAGCGCAGTGAAAATGAGCAACGTTGAAATCCGAAACCGCTTCACAACCACCTGCAACCTTTATCATCTACGTCACTCATTCGATCAGTTCAGAAACGATTCAGGAGAAATCAGAATATCACCCAAATCATTCTCACCGGGATCAAGCAAAACTGAAAACCGAGCACGCCGCCATTGAACTTCCTGCCCTTCAATGGTTACTTGATCGATTTTGCCCACTTCATGACGAACTCGAAAGACGAGCTCTCGGCCAACAGGCAGGCCTTCGATCTTCAACCGGCCGTCGGAATCACTGGCCGCAACATACGGATGGTCGACAACAACCACGAACCCTCGCATCCACGGATTTCGGATCAACGCATCTTTCGATCACATAGAACGCGAAGTAGTAGGCTCGGCAGAATGACCAGATCGCAACGGCGAGCAACACAATCGTTTGCACGCTCGGAGAATTCGCGATCAGAACCAGCGAAGCCAGCACTCCCGTCACAACGAACAATCCGCCTTTGAACCAAATCCATCTTGGGTCTTTCAAATTTGCCATCTCATCATCCTTCTTGAAGGATTAATCATCGAAGACACACCACTTTACAAACCAAATGATGAGCGGTGCCAGCATGATGGCGGCAATCTTGATCATCGAATTCTTCCTCCTTTAAAATGTTCATGGTGACACAACGTGACCCTCGGACCGCTACGATGGCAACCCTGAGCGTCTCATCATACCAATAATTGCTGGCTAACAATTCCAGCAGTCGCGTAGGCCGGATCAAGCCGCTTCGGCGCCGATCCGGCAGATCAGCCGAACCGAAACCTTCGTGCTCTCTGTGCCCTTCGTGGTGAAGAATATTTACCGGCAAATGCACCACGAAGGACGCGAAGAGCACGAAGGTTCAGTGTGGAGCGAACATGTTGCCAACGAATAAGGAACATCATCCTTCGTGTCCGCTACGTTTCTTCGTGGTGGAAAGAAGATCTGCAATCGACTCTTGTCCCACATGGAGCCGGCAGCATCAGATTCAAAGCACAAAGCGACGGAGCCCGTCTTTGAGCCGTGTCACGTTGAAATTGATTAAGAGCCCCGTCCGGATTCCCGCCAGCTTCATGTAAGTAAGCAATTGAGCCTCGTGAATCCCCTTCAATTTGGTCCATCTGGGAACTCTGTGGGTCGGTATAGGGGTAGGGAAGTCCGGTTGAGCCGGACTCCCCTCCCTCAGAACCGTACGTGCGGTTCTCCCGCATACGGCTCGCCAGTCAGTGGGTCCCGTCGAGGGATTGAACGTAAGCTGAGTGGGCTAAACGCAGACTTCGATAGCCTCGCTCGCTGAAGTAGGCATTGGGCCAACGATGCGTGCGACACAGCCGCTGAGGATTGCGTCGATGACGCTTCAAGAGCTGACGCCGCAGTCGTTTGCGAACCATCCCGTCGTACTTGTCAAAGATGTTCCACGTACAGTGACGAAAGTAACTGAACCAACCCACCGTCACGCGATTGATCTGGACGATCGTCGCTTCCAGCGATTGGCCGCTCTTTCGGGGCGTTAACCGTCGAATCGTGTCGACCATCTTCTGGTGACTTTTCGCTCGCGGAAATCGAAGCTTCCCGCGGAACGAATAGCCTAGAAAGTCAAAACTATTGACCCGACTGTCAACGATGTGCGTCTTCTCGGGGTGCAGCGTCAAACCGGCTTCACAGACGAAACGTTTGACTTCCTCAAGGGCCAACTCCGCTTGCTCCTGACTACGACACAGGATCACAAAGTCGTCGGCGTAGCGAACCATTTCGTAGCCCAGATCGGCCATCCGGTGGTCCAGCTCGTTGAGGTACAGATTGGATAACAGCGGGGAAAGCACAGCCCCTTGCGGTACGCCACTCTCAGGCGTCCACTCGCGAAGTTCCTCCAGGATCGATTGGTCCAAGAATCGCTTCACCAGATCCAATACCCGGCGATCCGAAATCTTCTCGCTGACCAACGCCAGCAAGCGGTCTTTCGGAATCGTGTCGAAGTAACCTTGCAGGTCAGCATCGACCACAAAGACATGATCGGTCTCCAGTAGCTCTTCGACCACTCGCAGTGCATCATGACAGCTGCGGCCATGGCGGAAGCCGAAGCTTCGTTCATGGAACTCGTTGTCGAAGATCGGTTCGATGACGTTGACCAACGCCGTTTGCACGACGCGGTCGCGAACCGTTGGAATTCCCAAAGGCCGCGTTTGTTTGCTGCCCGGTTTGGGAATTTGCACCCGACGTACCGCCTGTGGGCGATAGGTGCCGGTTCGCAGCTGTTCATACAGTTGCTTGATCTCAGCGATTTCCTTTTCACTGAAATCCTCGGTGCTTTGCCGATCCACTCCCGCTGCTCCCTTCTTGCCGACAACCTTGCGGGCCGACACGAACAGGTTCAGCTCACGGTACACCTTGTCAATCAAGGCATGCCATTTACCTCCTCGCACTCCTACTGAGAGTGCGTTCAACATACGATCTGTCCATACGACACGATTCGCCCACGAAGAAATCTCAATTGCTGACTTCTTCTCAGGTTCTCCAGCACGGCTAGCCTTGGCCGACGGGGATTCCGCCGAAAACGGCACTGTCACCGGGATGTAGTCTTTCGATTTACGTTTCGCTGGCATGGTCTTCTCGTATCCACTTCCCTGCCTCCCTTCGCTTGCACCGGGTTTGGTTCCCGGTGGTCGACACTACTATGGAGGCTCTGACTTCTCGGCTGAGCTTCAGTGGTCTGCTGCTCGCCGAGATCTCCCTGCTTCTCTCGATTGAACTTCCGAACATTCCGTCTCCAACCACCGCATCGCCATTTCGCCACGCTCGATTTCTCACGTTACCGAGTTCATTCATCGTCGTGGCTGCTGCACCGACCGCCCGCACAGTCGTCGGGCTGACCTGGATCGGTCATCGCTTGGCCGATTGCGTGCAGTCAAGGGTTCGCTCATTCCTAGGAGGCTCCCCGACAGGCTTGGCCGAATCGAGTTCACAATACAGTTACGGACTGCTCATTCGCTTTTGGTTGCTCTCCACCCTTTCTGTTGAAAACGCAGTGAGGTGGCCTGGGTTTTGGGGGCCACGCGTCCTCTTCTTTTAGCAGGGGACGGTTGATTCGAATCGGGTCGGCGAGAGATAGCCGAGCGATGAATGAAGACGCGATGTGTTGTAGTAGGCAATGAACTCAGTCAGTTCACTCAATGCCTCGCGATAGTTCTCATATTCGGTCATCTGCAGCTCCGTCTTGATCGTTCCAAAGCAAGATTCCATAAACGCGTTGTCGTAGCAGTCACCAGCTCGGCTCATGCTTTGACGCATTGAACTGCGCTGGATGATCGCACGATATTTCTTGCTGGCGTACTGTCCGCCGCGATCAGTGTGGTGGATGAGATTTCTTGAAGGCTGTCGACTTCGAATCGCCTTTTGAAGCGTTTTGATCACCAGGCTCTCGGTCATATCCATTTCCAAGGACCAGCCGATGATCCGCCGGGAAAAGCGATCCATGAGGGTCGCCATGTAAGCGAATCCGGTTCGTACGATAGGAATGTAGGTGATGTCACCTACCCATAAACGATTCACACTCGTTGGCTCAGGCTGTTTGAGCAATAGGTTCTCGTTGTAGCCCAGCGTGTGCCGACTTTCGGTCGTTCGCGGCTTGAACGATTTCGGCTGCAACGCCGATAGCCAAGCGATTCGCAGCAGTTTGGCGACCCTTTCACGTCCGATCGCAACTCCTTGTAGCTTCAGGTCTGCAGCGATCCGTCGGGCACCGTAGCGTCTGCGGTGTCGATGAAACGTGGTGATCACCATTGGCAAGACATCCATGTCGCTCTGTTCTCTTCGGCTTGAAGGTTCGCTTTGAAATCGCTGAAACGCAGACCGTGAGAAACCAAGGATCTCACCGACTGCTCGTTGCGATGCCGTGCCATCGCGAATAATGCTGGCCGCTGCGGAATAGAGCTGGCTCACTCGTTTCGGCCGAAAATGATCAAAGCTTTTTTTAAAACATCGCGTTCACGCTCGACTCGTCGCAGTTCCGCCTCGAGTTCGGCAACGCGGCTATCGAGCACCTCGCCAACCGGTCCGGCCGACTCGACTTGCTGCTTCTTCCAGCGGTAAAGCAGGTTCGTTTCAGAGATTCCCAATCGCTCAACAATCGATGTCGCTGAGTGACCGTCGAGCAGCATAGCAACTGCATCACGTTTGAATTCGTCTGTATAGGTGCGTCGTTCAGGATTAGCTGAAGGCTTGGTCTTTCGTGGCATCTGGGGTTCCTTGAGTTCCTTTCAGTTTAAGGACTCGCGTGGCCCCCAAAACCCAGGCCACCTCACAGTGCGGACCATCGTTCGAGTGTTCAGACATGGTGTCGCCAGGGAATTGGTTCCAGTGACAGTTCTGAATGCGCTCGAGGCATTGAGCTCCAGGGCAGCGTCACTTTATGGTGTTGCGACGAAGTAGAGCCAGCGAACCTTCCGGACAGATGTCCCCGCATCGATCACCAAGGTGTTTCGCGAGCCTACTTGCCCTTCTCCCCTGTCGGCGATCACGGCAGCGTTCCATCGCGTTTAGCTTCCTCACATTCAAATTTTCGAGTAGTGTTTCTAGAACGGCTTGCCTGATTGTCATTGCAGCGACAAACCACAGTCCGTGTTTCTAAGCGAACCATTCAGTTTCCAAAAATTCACGCGGAAGATTCGTTTTCCGATGGAAGCGAAAGAACTATGTTTGCTATCGCTTTGGACTCAAGCTATTCAAGTGTTGGATGGCCAACACCTTTGGGACAGGAAGCCACAACCTCTGTCGGAAGCGAGTGTGCTTTGCTAGGAACCATTGGCGTTCCCTGTATTCTCGGTTTCGCGAAATATTTGGTTTTGTGCGAACCCTCAAGAGGCCAACGCGTCTATCTCTCAGAACACACAAGTCACATTCAACAGACGAGCGAGTAAAGAGCTTTCTGATGTCAACGAATATTGAATCCAGTCGACTCGAACAGAAACACGAAGGCAGTCTTTTCGCCTCGCTGGCAATCCATTGCGAGCCGTCGAATAGCAATGCCCCGGCGTATCCACGGCGATCGCATCAAATTTCGGAAGAAGTATTCGATTGCCGGTTGTCTTGGTGAAGACCTGTTGCGAAAGATTGCGTGAACTCGTTTGATTCATGCCCTGCTATGGAGACGGCAATGCTTTCGCAAATCGATGTGTTTCACGACTGCTTTGATCAGGTCGAAGACCCTCGCGTTCCCGGACGAACCACGCATCCGTTGAACTCCATTTTGTTCCTAGTGGTTGCTGCGACGATCGCCGATGCCGACGGTCCCGAAGAGATCGAGTGTTTTGGAAATGAACGACTCGATTGGCTCAGTCGCTTTGCAGATTTCCCTCACGGCATCCCCTCGCACGACACCATCGGTCGAGTCCTGTCACTGATCAAACCAGAGCAGTTTCAGCAAGCTTTGCTAGACTGGCACACACAACTTTGTCAGCAATATCGCGACGCCGAAGACAAGCTTGATCGTGATGAAGAGCAGTCTCTGCCCATTCATGTTGCGATTGATGGCAAGACCGCACGCGGCTCTTACACCAACGCTGAGAAATCAAACGCAATTCACTTTGTATCCGCTTGGGCTTCCAAACATGGAGTCACTCTTGGGCAAACCGAAGTGGATTCAAAAACCAACGAAATCACAGCAATTGATGAGCTTTTAGACTTCATTGATGTCCGTGGCACCATTATCACGCTCGATGCAATCGGAGCCCAGAAGTCGATTGCTGAGAAGATTCATCGTAATGGCGGCGACTACATTTTCGCGATCAAAGACAACCATCCCAAGTTGGCCAATGCCATCCGTGAACACTTCGAGTTGGTTCACGAAGAAGGGCTGAAAGCCAATGGAGTGAAGTCGAAGAAGACGGTGGGAAAAAAGAGTGGCCGACAGGAAGAACGATTCTACGCTGTTTGCCCGATACCACCTGAGATGAAAGCCATGACAGATCTCTGGGCAGGTGCGACGAGCATCGGCCAAGCCATCACGCAAACGGAGCGAAATGGAGAGTGCCATGTCGAGGTTCGTTATTTCCTGCTCAGTCGACCTGCCCGGGTAGGAGAGTTCGCAATCAGTGTCCGGAGTCACTGGAGCGTGGAGTCCATGCACTGGGTGTTGGATGTCGTGTTCCACGACGATGCCAGCCGCATTCGGACCAAGAACGCGACGGCGAATTTCACGTTCATCCGTCGTTATGTGACGACGCTTCTCAAGCAGGACACTACCAAGCGAAGTCTCAAGCAGAAGCGAAAAAAAGCGGGCTGGAATACCGACTTCCTCGAGAAACTCATGTTCTCAGCATGATTTTGATGCGATCGCCGTGCCGGCGTATCCACGTCTGATGTGACACTCGCTTTCCAAAGCGAACGACTTCTTCATGAAGGCTCGGTGTCATACGGACAGCGAGCCTTTTTTCGTGTCCGCATCGAACGGGCAAACCCAACAACGCACCCAACATGGGCTGGTAGCTGAGACGCCGGCTTGCCCTATTGGCTGACGCGGGCGGCGGTCTGAAGAACCGCAGACGAGGATTCGAGCGCCTTCCGGCCCACTGACAAGGAAGAGATGCGCCGACGGAACCATCCGCGGCGATCGAAGCAACAAAACATCGGATACAGGTGCAGATGGAAGCACGTCCGCTTTGGGAGCGGAAGGGTCTCGGTTCGACTCCGAGGTGTCCGACTTTTGAAACGACAGATGGTAGTCGAGGGCTGGTTGTCCAGGCCTTGCTGATAACGAGGTTGTGCCGAGTTCGATCCTCGGGGCTACCACTTACGACAACGACACGAAAGGAAACAACATGCTGTCTGCACTGCGATTGAAACGCATAGCCGCGACTGAAAAAGCGGGGCTGTGGTGTAACTGGCAGCATGACGGACTTTGCTGTAACGCCTGCAAAGGGCGTTCGGTGAGGGGCGAGCTCCCTTCGGCCCCATCGCTACACATCGGCGTGTAGCTCAAGGGTGAGAGCGGCGTCCTTATAAAGCGACCGTTGCGGGTTCGATTCCCGCCACGCCGACTGAAACGAAACAACGACGACACATGGGATTGTGGCAGACAAGGTAATGCATCGGACTCTTAATCCGAGCGATGTGAGTTCGATTCTCACCGATCCCACTTGAAGAAAGCGATTAGCAATTAGCTGTTAGCGACTAGCTCAAACCAAAAAGCTAACTGCTAATAGCTAACCGCTAGAAGCTATTTCGATCTTTGACAATTTGGTAGTGATGCATTTCTGCGCCCATGATGTAGCGGTAGCCTGCTGCCTTGCCATGGCGGAAGTGTGGGTTCGACTCCCACTGGGCGCTTTGCAGAATCCGGTGTGGCCCAATGGTAAGGCGGCTCCCTGTTAAGGAGACGAGTGATGGTTCGAGTCCATCCGCCGGAGCTTTGAAGCGAGATGGGGAGAAGGGGAGTCAGGGAGAGCGGAAGATAAGTGATTCAAGTCTGAGGTCTCCCATTCTCCCCATCTCCCAGACTCCCCCTCTCATTCTCCGGCGCGTAGTCGCGACGTGAGCCTTTGAAGCTCGCAGGTCGGGTTCAATTCCCGGACGGAGTGCTGATGTATTGAAGACCAAACGCCGGAGTAGCAGTTGTTGGTCGCTGCACCTCGCTCTGAACGAGGAGTCCATTGGTTCAATTCCTGTCCTCGGCCCTGTGGCCGTCCTGCATTGGTTTCAGGAACTTCGCTGTGAACGAAGTCCATGTCGGTTCAATTCCGATCGGTCACACTGTGAACATATTCGGTGGCGATTTCCTCTGGGAAGGAAGCTTGATTGTCTATCAAGTCGCTGCGGGTTCGACTCCCGTTGCCATCGCTTTTAATTCGCCGCATTCGACTACTGGCTAGGTCGGCTGCTTCTCAGGCAGCAGGAAGGAGATCGAAACTCCTATGCGGTACTCGCTTCGACCGAAGCAACAAAACGGCGTGGTAGATTCTGTTGGCAGAATCGTCTGGTTTTCATCCAGGAGTCCGCGGGTTCGATTCCCGCTCACGTCACTTGGTTAGCTCATTAGCTGTTAGCCAATTAGCGATTAGCTTTTTGGGGTCGGGTTTTGCTAACGGCTAACCCGGTAAAAGCTAACACGCTATTCCTGGAAGTCACCCGGCCGGATGAGGACACTGTCTTGAAAACAGCTGCGGTCAAAAACCGTTGTGGGTTCGAGTCCCACGGCTTCCGCTTGATGAATGGTCCATGGGAGCGTTGGGTCGACGGTTGGGTGGTCGAAAGCGTCGGTGACGTATTTGTCGAAGACGACCAACTTCCTGACTCGCACAAGGCGATCAAAAAACATCGCAAGTCGACAGGCGACAGTGCTCCGCGACTGCATGCGTAGCACGGAAGGAAGCTTCAAGAGTGAAACTCCCGAGGCGAACCATTTTCGTTGTCCACTCATCACTCTTCTTGCTTCATTCATGGGGCGCTCGTCCAACGGGAAGACGTCTGTTTTGCACGCAGAAAATCGGGGTTCGATTCCCCGGTGCTCCACTCTCTTTTGAGAAACGCTGAGGTAGGCCAACGGCGAGCCGCTTGTCTTAGGAACAAGTGCTTGCGGGTTCGACTCCCGCCCTCAGTACTTGGCTATGATGCGACGCTGGTTGAAGTCTGTTCGTTTCACGACAACCCGCTGGCCCATCACCTGATACGGAGCGATTGCTGGTTTATCGGTCCGAAAAAGAGCCATTGAAAGTCATGATGCTGTTGGCTTCGGATTCGTCTGACACGATAACGGTGGACCAGATCGTCCCGAACGAAAATTATTCGAAGTCGGGCAAGCTGACGACGTTCATGATGGGACAACGCTACATGCCCTGCGAACGATTGCTAGTTGCGAAGGTGACGCATGAATTGGATCAGGCCGAGTAAGCGTGCGGCCTTGCTGACGCGGCTGGTTGTGACTTTGCTTCTTCGACCTCATTCCGAACTCTTCCAAATGGAAGCGGTTGTCCAGTTTTTACTTCGCTTCTTTGGGAGGTGCGGACCGCTTCGGAAGAGAATGGTTCCACCCCGATCCAGAACGTGCAGTCTGATCGAAGCTGATGTCGTCGTCACGCGATGTTGGTGGATCGGCCGCATTAGACGAATTGTCTGCTGAGAGAATCGCGGGTGATGAAGTAGACGCCAGAGTTCGGCGACGTTCAGGCTTCCGATTTGGGTGAAGAGCGGGATGTTCGCAACGCGATGGTTCAAGGTGGTTCTACGACGTCCGCAAGCTGACTAGATGCTGGCCACCGGTACTTGCAATTTCCGTGCGCACTTCTAGCCCCGGCGTGAGACGCGAGAGTCGATCAACGAGCCACTTGGCCACCGCATCGGCATCCTCGCGGGTTGGGCAACGAGCCATCGCTTCGCGGCCACCTTTTCGCTGCAATCGTTCAGCCGCAGCGATGATCGGAGCTGGATCGACAACAATGAGATGATCGGGCCAAGGCACCACCGGGTCATTCGACCCTTTGCCGGAGTTGCAACTCTTGTGAGCGAGTCGCTCGGTTGGCATATCGCCCTTTTCCTGTTTCTTTTTCTTTGCCCGGCCCTTGCTGATACGAGTGTCCAAACTTGCGCCGCGCGGATCGTTAGGTGACATGTCAGGGTCGACCGGTTCGTCGCAAAGCCAGCACCGCCAACCATCTGCCTCACCCACATCTTGAAGTTGTCCCATCTGCTTTGGTCTCTCTGAATTGTCGTTTGAGTTCGGTTTGGAATTTCACCCAAGGTAACTCGCCCCGCAGCACAGAGAAGGGCGAAGCCACGGGGCTTCTTTCGCGGGGTTCCCCGTGGGTAGCGATGTCCGTTTTCCACATGTCCGCTTCCCATTGGTCGTTGGAACAAGGCAATCGAGGCCGTGCCAGGGCCCGGTGAATCAGCGAGAAAGATCATTCAGCCTCGCATCGAAGAACGGTCAGTTGGTAGCGGCAGAGGTCTTGTCATCCTTTTCTTCCGCATACCTTCGCATCATCAGCGAGGCAACATTGCTGTGGATCACGATGGAAAGCGTGATTGTGGTGAGAACGATTCCAGCGAGTCGATTGGCGATGGGATCTTCCAGTCCGTGGCTGATCGCGTAGCTGAGGTAGTAGAGCGAGCCGATTCCGCGAATGCCGAAAAGAGAGATCAAGATCTTTTGTGAGAAGCGAATGTCCTTCACCGCCAATGCGAGCAGCACACCGATTGGTCGGAACAGGAAGAACACGAGCATGGCGATCCACCAATCGCTCGCCATTGTCCAGTAGGAGGTCGCGAGAGCGCCCACCAGCACGACAACGGCGACTTCGACGATGTGACCGAATTGGTCGTTCACTTCCGTCACCGTGTGCATCAGTTTGTCGGGCTGCTCGTCGTCGGATTGTCTTTCCGCGTACCGCCGCATCGCGACACCCGCGGCAAAGACAGCCAGAAACCCATAGGCGTGAAGCAGGAGTGCCGCACCATAACTCAGTCCGATCAGCCCCAAGGTCAAAGCCTCTTCACAGGCGGCGGGCGAGTTGGTTTGACGTTTGATCCACACCGCCACACGGCTGACCGAGTAGCCGCTCAACCAACCGATACCGAGTCCTGCCGTGGTTGCCCACAAAAGATCAACAGTGATCCACCGCCAGCCATATTCGCCGAGCTGGTGATGACCGAGCAATCCCAGTCCAAGCATGATGAACGGAAAAGCGGCACCATCGTTCAGGCCGGCTTCACCGGTGAGTGCGTATCGCAATCGATCAGTGTCATCGTGATGTTTG
Source organism: Rhodopirellula baltica SH 1 (assembly GCF_000196115.1). Lineage (NCBI taxonomy): Bacteria > Pseudomonadati > Planctomycetota > Planctomycetia > Pirellulales > Pirellulaceae > Rhodopirellula > Rhodopirellula baltica. Next base: position 423,431 of record NC_005027.1, on the reverse strand, counting down.
ACTTGCACGTCACTGGCCAGCACCGGATCCGTCGGTGCAAGAACCGCTCCCAGCAAAATCGCGGCTCCCAAGGGCAAGTCCAAGAGCATCGTTCCGACCATGGCAACTCCGGCGATCGTGACGACCATCGTCACAGACGCCAGTGGAATGGGGGCTCTTAGGTAGTGATGCCATCGTGGCTTGAGTTGCAATCCGGCAGTCAGCAAGCTGATCAGGACGGCGACTTCTGTCACTGATTCCACCACTTTGACATGTTTGATCAACTGGAAATCGAGCAACCTCAGTCCCCACGGTCCGATCGCGGCACCGATCAGCAGATAGATCGCGGGCATGGATACCGGCCAACGTCTCATTGGCCCACGTCCCAACGCCGCGAGCAGAAAGATCAGACCGGATAAGAGAGCCCAGGCGGTCACCGGTTCCATGCTCATGGTTGCTTCCTTGTCATCAGGCACTGGTTTGGTGGGCCAGTTGCGGTGGGCACTGTCGTAAAGAGAAGGTAGCCGATTTCGTCCAATAGGCACTCAGGAAGCCGGCGTGAAGTTCTTCAGGGCGTTCATTGTTTGCATTGGCTTTCACCCATGCGTGTAATTGGGGCAATGCGTCGGCTGCCGGGGTCTGTCTAGTCTTGTCTGCGTTCCCAAGTGCTCCGGTCGTCGTCGGTGTAGGTGGATGATTGCTTGACGAGCAGTAAACCCTTGTGCAATGGGGATTGTTAGCTCGATGAGCAGATTAGGTTGCTCAAGAGCCGGTGCTTCCAGTGACAGAGGAGCAAACGCCGGACCGATCGTAATCGTGGCTTATCTTCCCCACGGAGGATCACTGGTATGTCGCCGAAGCGACCATCGGGCCTCCGTTAGCGGTGGGCTACCGCAATCGATTATTCCGAGTTCAACCAAGTTGTGATTGCCCTCAACGCGGCTTCGGGTGAATGGCACTTACTTCACCCTCCCTCTGGGCATTGGTGTCTACACATCTGCTTGACTTTGGTACGAGTCGCTGGATGGGATAAAAATAGCGTTGGAAACGCGTTTGCAGAAGCAATATCACGCTCAGGTGAAGTCGCATATGAAAGCCTCCACGAGGACTAGCCATGGGCCTCGTTGCTCGCTGGACGTGGAGAAATCCACCTCAGCAAGCCAAAACCTCTGGCGATTCCTCAAAACGAACGAGTTTCGCTCCTAAAGCTCATCGAGCCGCTGCGACAGCTCGGTCGAGACGGCTGCGCGGGCAGTAAGTCGGATTTCGTGCTGCTGGCACATGATTGGTGCAAGCTAGCGTACGGTTCGCAGACCAAACGCAAGAAAGATCTGCTGCAGCTCACTCACGAGACGGATATCGGTTACGACCTCACGACCTCGCTGCTGATCGAAGCCGACACGGGCGTCACTTTGGCACCAATGCAGGTCCACGTCAAAACCGGCGATGCCGTCCATAGCACCGCCGAGCATCCGCCAGCCCACGATGATCACCACCTCGATCAACTCGAGCCGACAATGGATGAGGTCGCACAGTGGGAGTTGCCTCGGCGTGTCGTTCATGTGATCGATCGCGAAGCCGACTCACTGGGCCGACTGCGAAGCTGGCACGCCAAAGGGCACTTGTTTCTGGTCCGCTGTGATGATCGCCGAGTCCGCTGTGAAGGCCGATCGGTTCTGTTGTCAGAACTCAATGACGAGCTCGACAGTCAGTGCGAATACGCCGATGCTGGCAAAGCTCTCTATCATGGAAAGAAGGTTCAGCGTCAGGTTGCCGAGAAAACCGTCACGCTTTACCGTCCTCATAGCGAGGTGATTGACGGCGAGAAGAAGGCTGTCACTGGCGAGCCTATCGAAGTGCGAACGGTGTTTGTCCGCTTAGTCGACGCGGACGGCTGGATCCTTGCCGAGTGGACTTTGCTTACAAACGTGCCCGCTGATCAAGCGAATGCATCGGACGTGGGCCGTTGGTACTACTTTCGTTGGCGGATTGAAAGCTTTTTCAAACTGCTCAAGAGTCACGGCCAGGAGCTGGAATACTGGCAGCAGGAATCTGGTGAGGCGATTACCAAGCGTTTGCTGATGGCGTCGATGGCATGCGTGCTAGTGAAACAACTCGAAGCGAGCGAGAGTGAATCAACAATCAAATTCCGCCGCCATTTAATACGTCTCAGCGGACGCCGGATGAAACGGGGCGTCAAGTTCACCGGTCCGGCGTTGCTTGCTGGCTATGGAATCCACTTGACGATGCTCGACTTCCTGATCGAAACGGAAATGACCACCGACGAACTGAGGCAACTCGAAAAAGACGCGCTCAGTGAGGTTCGGCTTGTGTAGACACCAATGCCCTCTGGGAGGGTCGGCCCGCTTCAGGCCGGGGAGGGCGAACCTAAAACCCGGTGTGTAGCCCTCCCCTCGCTTCGCTCGACCCTCCCAGGGGGAGGGTGAATTTGTAAAGTAAGTGCCATTCGGCTTCGGGTGTTCGGTCGGTCAAAGGAAAGTCACCGTAGAAAGCCCGCAATCTTCGCTCGCGTTGGCTTCTAGGCAGGGATCGGCATCAATGACCAGCTCACGCGTGTTCCTCGTCCTCATGATCATCTCGACACGGCTGATGACCGTGATTGTTCCGTGATCGGGATGGGGCCACAGGTTTTGGAATCGGAGGTATCTAAGTTTTTCGCAGGCCGTCTGATTTTGGTTGATTGGCTGTTTGCGAACTAGCCGATATCGTTTATCGTGAATAAACGATTGGGCGTTGGGCCGAGAAACGATTGGCTTCGAGTTCTTACGGGCCGGCTCGGGCCGATTGATCGAAGCCGGTTCTTTCAAAGGCTCGTTGCATGGTCGCGGCGGCTTTTTTTGCGTTGTTTAAACGTTTATCGCCGATTGACGAAAAAAACAAGGGATGGAAACGTGAGTGAACAGCAAGTCTGCCCCACAGATGAAAAGGGCATTGGTTTCTTTGAGCGATATCTCACTGTCTGGGTGGGGCTTTGCATCCTCGCCGGGATTGCTTTGGGCAAGGTTGCTCCTGGGATTGCCAAGTCGCTCGACGGGATGGCGATCTATGTGAACGAGGCGCCGGTGATATCGATTCCAATCGCCATATGTTTGTTCTTCATGATGTACCCGATCATGGTCAAGATCGACTTTGGCGAAGTGGTCAAAGCCGGTAAGTCGATTCGCCCGGTCGGTTTGACGTTGTTCATCAACTGGGCGATCAAGCCGTTCACGATGTATGCGATCGCGAGTTTCTTTCTGGGCACATTGTTTCTTGGCTTCATTGGTCCGGACGCGGTCGATCATGTGAAAGCTCCTTTGGGAAGCAATCTCGAAGTGGGGGCAACCTATGGATCCGGGGAAGTGGTGCTGGTCGATGGCGTGAAGATGCTGCAGGTTCCACTCTGGCGTAGCTATTTGGCGGGATGCATCTTGCTCGGCATTGCGCCATGCACAGCGATGGTTCTGGTTTGGGGTTTTTTGGCGAAAGGCAATGATGGACATACGCTCGTGATGGTTGCGATCAACTCGCTCACGATGCTCGTTCTTTACGGTGTCTTGGGTGGGCTTCTACTCGGGGTTGGGCAGCTACCGGTTCCATGGCAGGCCTTGCTTCTATCGATCGGTGTTTACGTCGCGTTGCCGTTGATCGCTGGTTATCTGTCACGCAAGTGGTTGATCGCAGCGAAGGGCGAAGTTTGGTTCCGTGATCAGTTCTTGCACTACCTCACACCTATCACGATCACCGCTCTATTAGCAACGCTAGTACTCTTGTTTTCATTCAAGGGGGAAACAATTGTCGAAAACCCGCTCACGATTCTTTGGATCGCGATCCCGTTAACGATTCAAACGTTGGTCATCTTTGCACTCGGATATGTAATTAGCAAAGTGATGGGCTTCACTTACGAATCAGCCGCACCGACGGCGATGATTGGCGCGTCGAATCACTTTGAGGTTGCCATCGCAACGTCGACCATGTTGTACGGATTGTCATCCGGTGCAGCGCTTGCAACGGTCGTGGGTGTGTTGATTGAAGTTCCGTTGATGTTGGCCCTGGTCAAGTTCTGTCTCAAGACACGTGGTTGGTTTGTTTCAGAAGCGACAAACGCTGACCATAAAACACTTCCCGTTCATACCGGATAAGGAGGCAAGGCAATGGATGCGATGAAACACAAAGCATGCTTCGGAACCATGTTTCCCGATTCAATCAATGTCGGCGAGTGTGTCGGAAAGGTATTCACGGTACGCATCGATCATCCAGCGGGCATGATGCGTTCACGACCAAACATCGAGACCGATATCAAAGAATGGGATGATTGCCGGCAGTGTTCTGAATACGAGAGTTGTTATCAGCTTTGCATGGCGAGGATTGCTCTCGATGGAACCGTAGCGGCAAAGCATTGAGCGGTTGCTAGTTGAGGATGAACCAGACGCTGGCCGCATGGCGGTTGATGGGGGCGGAGCGGCGAATTGGGTTCTTGGTAGTTCGCTCGCCCGGGCGCCGTGCAGGTTCGGGCCGGCCAGAGTGGATTGGTCAACAAATAGCGGTGTTTTAGACGATTTGCGATTTGTAACATTTTTGGAGATTTCTACTCCTCAGACTGACAGGTCATCGCTAATCTTCCATTTGGGCATCGATTTTGCTTCCCATTTTCATTTTGTTTCTTAGGAGAGTCTTACATGCAAAAAACTCATCGTGCGCGACCAGGTTTCACTCTGGTGGAGCTGTTGGTCGTGATCGCGATCATTGGCGTTCTCGTCGGCCTGTTGTTGCCAGCCGTTCAAGCCGCCCGTGAGGCAGCACGACGAATGTCGTGCAGCAATAATTTCAAACAGATCGGACTTGCGATTCACAACTACCACAGCGCGTTCAATCAAGTGCCACAGTCCGGCACCGGAACGAAGCAAGAAATCAGCATGACCGACGGCACCAACCAAAGTAACCGGCTGTTCCTCAGCTGGCTGGTTCCGGTTTTGCCTTACATCGAGCAGCAAGGTTTGTGGGAACAGATTTCAAACCCCAGCACATTGGTGACTGCGGGGCAAGCGTTGCCCGGTAGCGTCAACGGAGCATGGCCTGCGATGGGACCTTGTCCTTGGCAGACAACTTATGTGCCTTGGGTCACTCAAATCCCTGCCTACCGTTGCCCAAGCGATAGTGGCCAGGCGAACGGTCCCGGACAGTTGGCGCGTACGAATTACGCTTGCTCTGTCGGCGACGCGGTTGACCGAGGCAACAACGGTGGCGTCAATGACTTTGGATTCTTTGGCAACCTGAACAATCGCGACGAAGACTGGGCCGTGACGCGTGCACGTGCTGCACAGCGTGGCTTTTTCTGGAACCGCAACAAGGTCCAGTTTCGCGATGTTCTCGATGGACTTTCCAACACCGTCGCGGCGGGTGAAGTCGTCACGTCAGGTGGCAAACGCGAGGTCAGTGCGGACTTCGTTCGCAACATCACTTCGATGCTGGGACCAAACGAAACGATTTTGATTCCCGCGCGTTGTGCAACAGGTGCCCACATCGATCCGTCGCGTCCGCAGTTTTATGATCCGACCGCGAACGTGAGCGATAACTTGTCACAAGCCAAGCATGCACGTTGGGCTGACTCGCGTCCTTACTACACCGCGTTCCACACAATCTTAGCACCGAACAGTGCCAACTGCGTGCACGATGGTGGTGACGGGAACCACTCCGGTGTGATCTCATCAGCAGGTAGTCGCCACGCGGGCGGTGCTCACGTGTTGATGGGTGACGGTGCGGTGAAGTTTATCACTGAGAGCATCGATACCGGCAACTTGGAACAGAACACTGTTTGTCGTGACTTGCCAGGGCTGCGTCCCGGCTCACCCAGCCCATACGGGGTTTGGGGATCTCTCGGTACTCGTGATTCGAAAGAAGTGATCAGTGAAGAGTTCTGATCTGTCGCTGACATAGACTGACATCGGTTTGAAACCTCGCCCGTTCATTGCGGGCGAGGTTTTTTGTTTGCACACGCGTCGTTTTGCTTGCGTTGATGCGTGGCGTGATAGAAGCAATGTGCTAGCCGGGCATTCGCCGCGCCGTGGAATGCGAGAATCAGTCGAAGGCCCCGGCGATTTGATCCTGGACGACTCGATCTATTCCACGTCAGTGAAGACCATATTCATTCCGTCATCGGTGAAGCTGACATCCTGGACGATGCATCCAATTTTGTTGATGACGCGATCCCGGTCGAGGAGGATTGAGTCGAACACGATGGGCGTGGGGTCGATGATCGTCGAGTTCTGCTTTTCTCGACTGGCGATCACCGGCACATTCGGAAATTTTTTCGGCGTCAATTCAACGCTCGTTACTCTTGGGCTGACGTAGGTCGTCGGTTCAAATTGTTGGTAGTAGTTGCGAAACGCCGTGCTACTGGCATGACCGGGGACGATGATGTCCATCGAAATGTCCGGCATGCAGATCAAACGCAACGTCTCGAAATCAGTATTGAGCATGTCGCAGCCAGCATAGGTGGAGCCTGATCCATCGCCCATCAACAGATCTGTTCCGATTCCTCCGACGAAGAACACTTGGTTGGCATTGACGCTGGTCAGTGTGTCATCGCCTTCATCACCGTAGAGCAGGAAGATTGCCCGATTTCGAATGTCAGTTGAGGGATCGTCTGAAGGCTCGATCTCGAGCGAGATGTCATCATTGCCGGATCCACCAGAGACAATGATGTTGAGCGGCATCTCCAGTTCGGACGGCGAGTCCTCATCTTCGTCTTGAGGGCGATTGGGTAGATCATCCAGGTCGATCCGACCTACGGAACGGCCATCGACGTGGAAGCGAATTCTTTCGTCGTCGACCACAACGGATATTTTGTCGTCGTCACCCGTCCCGACGAGCACGACCGTGTTGGCCATCCAATCTTCATCGAGGTCGATGTCTCTCACCCGTTCCGGCATTGTCGGCAAGACATCACTCAGTATGGGAAAGTCGTTGCCAAACGCGTCCGCCGATCCGACGGTCGCTAAGAGAAGCAGCGTTCCGGCAACGATTGGCGAGAAGCGGGATTTCACGTTGACGCACATCGGTTGGTCCTTTGTCTGGCAGGAGCATGGCTAAGAACTTGTCTCTGCCTGACAAAGCGTTCACGAATTCAATTTGTTACACCGATTCTCGTGATGTTTTTGCTACCGAGAAAGCAGCCCCGGACTGAACACTGGGAAACAGTCGGGATCACCGCCACCGAAGATGATTTCTACTTCGCAATCGCTGGTTGAGACGGTTGTTCGACCAGCCAGATGTTTCGGAATTTCACTTTCGAGCCATGTTCCTGCAGCACGATTGGCGAGGTTGGTTCCTCGGGAAATGCAGCGTACTTATTCCGGCGAAGCGACAGTTTGAAGTCATCGTGAATCAACGTTCCATTGAGTCGCACGGTGACACGAGCAGCACCGTTTTCCGTCATGAACCCGTTCTTACCGATCTGGGCCGCTTGATATTCCAGGTCCACCGTTTGCCATTGGCCCGGCCCCAGTGCTGCGTTCACGTCGGGGGCCCGGATTTGGTAGATCGCACCGCAGTCGCCCAGTCCAGGACGATCTTTGCCCGCGGTGTTGAGGATTTGCAGTTCGTACATCGGCCCGAAGAAGATCCCGCTGTTGCCGCTATCGCCATCGGGAAGTTGAAATTCCAAATGCAATTGATAGTCGCCAAACGTTTGCTTGGTGCAAAGAAACTGCTTTCGGCGTTTGCCTTCGATTTCAAACGCGATCTCCATCGCCTCGCCGTCCACGATCTTCCATTGCACTTCTTGCTGGTCGTCGTTGGGATTGATCCACTGCCACGAAAACGGTTTCCAGGCATCCAGCCCCGAGCCGTCAAACAAAACGGCGGCATCCTCAGGCGGTTGCTGACCAAGTGTCGATGCAACCGTGTTGTCCGATGCGAACGCCGGGTTCACCGATGCAGAGACGAACATGCAAAGGAGTAGCGAGCGAAGTGGCAGGTTTCTGAGGATCATCGTTCTCTCTCTCGATGGGTTGGGCAGCCGTTGCTTCGGCCGGTTCACTTGGTCACGCGTGGCTCGTTGAGCCAGTCCTTGAGTTGAGCACTCAGGGACGCGACCAGTTCAGGATGCTCGGCCAGCACATTTCGTTTCTCGTTGGGGTCCGCCCCCACGTCAAACAGCTCGACCGGTTTGCCCTTGAACGCGAGCAACTTCCAGTTTCCCCGCATCACCACTTCGGTCGCGTAGGGCTTGGGTTTGGGATAGTGGCGTTGAAGACTCTTGTAGAGATCCAACTGCCAGAACACCGTCCCGCGTTCTACCTGGCTCGGTGGAGTCCCGCCCTTCCAATGCGATAGCAAACTCAATCCATCCAAAGGCAAATCGCTCGGGAGCTGGACGGAGGCGGCGTCGCAAAAGGTTGGCAACAAATCGTTCGTGTGGCTAAACGTCTGCGATGTTTGACCCGCTGGAATGGCATCTGGCCAGCGAACGATCATCGGCACGCGAATTCCGCCATCGTGCAGTTCCGTCTTTCCGCCCTTCAAATCATGAATGAAACCTTCAAACGCCGCGCCGTTGTCGCTGGTGAAGAGGACCAGCGTGTTGTCGGCGATTTTTAGTTCATCGAGCTTTCGCAGGATCGCACCGACCTTGGCGTCCATGTGCTGCACCATCGAGCGGAAGCGATGTTGATCGTCGGTGATGTCGTCTGCGGCGGTGTCGGACCAATGCGGCTCGGGAGCAGGCTCATAGGGTTTGTGAGGAACGAGCCACCACATGTTGATGAAGAAAGGATCTTCCTCGCTTGACAACTTTTCGATCATTTCGACCGCGAAGTCTCCGTTGGCATCCGTGAAGTGTTTGTGATAGTACGGGTCGTCTTGGCTGATCCGTTGGTCGTTTCGAAGAAGGACCGTTCCACCTTTTCGGAACAGGGTTTTGTCACGCCCCATCTGACCTCGAAGAGGCTGCTGCTCGATCTGCGTTTGATAGAAATCGAACCCGTGTTGGCGGGGGCCGGGCTGGTTGGTCAGTCGCTTGCCAGGTTCGTCCACATGCAGTCCACCGAGATGCCACTTGCCGATGTGCGCCGTGTTGTAACCCGCGTCTTTCAAAAGTTCGGCCACCGTCGTCGCTGATTCGGGCAGCCATCCGTTCCGGTCATTGAAGTGCTTGGTGATTCCAAACCGAAGGGGATAGCGCCCGGTCAACACGGAGGCTCGCGTCGGAGAACAAACAGCCGAACCTGCGTAAAAGCGATTGCACTTCAATCCTTCACTGGCAAGGCGGTCCAAGTGAGGCGTTTTGACAGCGGGGCTTCCAAAGCAGGACAGGTCTCCATAACCAAGGTCATCCGCAAGCAACAGAATGATATTGGGACGATCGTCAGCGTGGGCTTCCGTAAAACTGCCTAGAAAGACAACGGCAACAATGGCGATGGCCAACGAATCAATGCAGTGTTTCATGTTTGGCGTGTGAGGATGGAATGTGGCGTGTGTGAGCGACAGCGTCAGCGATTCATTTGTTCGAATGTGAAGGCTGACCCTTGCGTGCGGGAGGAGCTGGGACGGGCGGTTTTGTCGGGCGAACATCCAGTGGATCGAAGAACCGCATGTTCTCTCCGACTCGATCGTAATCGCCCAGGTCATCTCGCATTGATTCGGCCAGGCCGAGCAGTCTTTCAACGACCTCTGGATTCTCCGCTGCCACGTTCGTGGTTTCGCCCAAATCGTTGTCCAGGTCAACCAAGAAAGGTTGCTTGAAGCCTATTCGATCTTTCGGAGCGATGTGGGCGTTGCGACCGAACGGAGCGGCTCCGACAGGCTCTTTCTCGCGAGGCAAGTGGAGTTTCCATTTGCCTTGGCGAACGGCCTGCAGGTGGACTCGCAAGTAGTAGAAGAAAGCTTTGTCAGGATCGGCTTTGTCAAATTCACCGTGGAAGAGATGCCGAATGTCTTCCCCATCGATCACTCGGTCGGTTGGGATTTCGGCACCGGCGAGAGCGGCCAAAGTTGGCATCACATCCATGGTCGTCGCGATGGAATCGCAAACGGTTCCCGCGGGGACCTTGCCCGGTGCCCAAAGAATCGCGGGGACACGAACACCGCCTTCAAAGGTTGATACCTTGCCGCTTCGAAGTGGACCGGCGGATCCACCGTGGTCACCTAGTCGATGCCCGTCCGCGTGACCTTTGTTCTTGACCAACCAAGGGCCGTTGTCGCTGGTGAACAGCACATAGGTGTTGTCAGCGAGATTCAATTCGTTGAGCGAGTCCAGGATCCTGCCAACGTTGAAGTCAATTTCTTCGATGACGTCGCCGTACAGGCCACGCTTGCTTTTGCCTTTGAAATCTTTGGATGCATCCAGCCGCGTGTGTGGCATCGTGTGAGGGATGTAAACAAAGAATGGCTGGTTCTGATTCTTTTCGATGAACGAGATGGCTTCGTCGGTGTAGCGCCGAGTCAACGTGGCCATGTCGGATTCCGGTTCGATTAGCTCTTCGTTGCGATAGAGGTTCGCCACACGGTCGTTGCTGGTGGGCGTTCCGTAGAAGTAGTCGAATCCCTGGCCGGTTGGCAGCAAGTCCGAGAAGAAGCCAGACTGTGCGTGTTTGGCGAGGTCCCATTTTCCAAAGCAAGCGGAGGCGTAGCCCTTTGTTTTCAGCACTTCCGCGATGGTGACTTCGTCTTCGTGCAGAATCGGATGGATCTGCTTGGTGTGACCTCGTTCCGCCACCCGCATCGGATAGCATCCGGTCATCAAAGCGGCTCGCGATGGTCCGCAGATCGGTTGAGCATAGAAGCTGGTGAACTTCATGCCCCCCTTTGCCATCGCATCCAAACGCGGCGTCCGGATGTCGGGCGAGCCAAAGCACCCGACGTCCTCGTAGCCTTGGTCATCGGTGAAGATGACAACGAAGTTAGGTGGAGCGGCGACACAGAATCCCTGCATCAAACAAACGCACATCAGGACTTGGAGGCGGAGCTTCATGGAAGATCAATCGGTGTTGCTGGGCGAGCAGGAATGTTTGGGGATCGCTGCGTTGGATGTTTGGGTGCACGGGTGTATGCGTGTTCGGGGCCTTCGTGCGATCACAGGCTGGAAGCCAATGCCACTCACTTGAGCACCGGCCCTGCGATTTCTTCCCCGTTGGTGGTGAGGATTTGGAAGTTGTGGATGCCAACCTTTTGTCCGTCGCTGTAGGTCCACACCACTTCTTTGTCTCGGGTCACTTCAAACAGTTTTGGGGCATTCACATCCGCTCGCCCGCCGGCGTAGCTGGTGATGACAAGGTTGCCATTGGGAAGCAGTTGAGCTCCACAAGGATCTTGCAGCCATTTGCCGGGAAGGTCCTCGTTGGTCAACGTCCAGACCACGTTGCCGTCTGAGTCAAAGTCGATCACTCGATTGCCATGAGTGCAACAGACGAGTGTCTGTCCCTCGCCATGGCGAATCGCAGTGAACGGCCAAGTGTGAATTTCGTGATCGCTGTCGCCTGGAACGGTGGTGTCCAATTTGCCCAGGACCTCACCTTCAGGCGAATAGTGGAACACGGCAAAGTCAAAAAGGTGCGGGGCAAGATAGGTGCCATCGGCAAGTTTGCGAGCCATGCGTGTTTGCATGTGATGATTTTTCTTTTGACACGCGAGCGGGAATTCGAGAATCACCTTTCCGGTGCTGCTGATCTCGAGCAGTCTGGGGTTGTCGCCCGCTTCCGTGATGACAAACGTTCCGTCGGCGGTTGGGTGGGCACTGTTGACTTCGCTTTGGGTGCCTTTCCAAATCAATGTCTCCTTTCCATCGGGAGCGATGCGAACGACGGCTCCTCCACGATGACGTTTGGATTTGTTCAACGTCAAAATGATTGTGCCGTCGTCGAGCACGTAACCATCGCGAGTGGCGGACGGATATGTCCAGCTTGCTTCCCCATCGGCCCCCATGATGTATGTCTTCTGGCCGCACGCCAGAAAACTGTGAGTGACGTCTTGCGCCACCACCATGTTGGCGGTGAAGCAAAGTAGGGAAGTTACAAGAACGAGTTGTGGTTTCATGTCGTCGCGATCGGTGTTGGGGAAGTTTGCGTAGGGCGAGAAACGTATTGCGGATGTCGACTCGGTCGAGTCAGTTTGATTCCGTAAGGCGGTCGATCCATTCCGCATGTTGTTTCTTAATGGAATTCATCGATGGGTCATTCGCCAAATTGTGCCACTCGTTTGGATCGACGTCGTGATCATAGAGTTCTTCCGATCCATCGATGTAACGAATGTAACGCCAACGGTCGGAGCGAACCGTGTGGTTGCCCGCTTTGGTGGACGTCAGTGCGGGGCGATCCCAGGGGCCGTCTGGATTGTCGAGCAGCTTTCGGAAGCTCAGTCCTTGCAGCCCGTCAGGAGGCGATAATTCGCAGAGTTCTGCGAGGGTTGGGTAGATGTCGATCAAGCCGACAGTTCGCTGGCAGACCTGTCCTGATCCAGCCGCGTCAGGAGTTCGCACGATCAAAAGACTGCGGGTTGATTCTTCCCAGGGCATCCATTTACGCCAGTGATTCTTTTCACCGAGATGCCAACCGTGATCTGAACACAGGACAACGATCGTGTTGTTTGCGTAGGGGCTGTTGTCTAATTTGCGGAGCACTTGGCCAATGCAGTCGTCGATCAATGCGACACAGGCATGGTAAGCGTGAACAAGTTCTCGTCGGTAGGTTGGGCTGTATTGTTTGACCGCCTCTTCCGCGATTAGTTTGCTGCGGTCGAGCACCCAGCGGCGTCCGATTTCCGGCACATCATCTAAGTCGTTCTCCAATACGTTCGGCAGAGTCAGGCTATCTCGATCGAATTGTTCGAAATAACGTTTGGGAGCCGTCATCGGCGTGTGTGGCTTGTAAAAACCGAGCGACAGAAAGAAAGGCTGATCGTATTCTTGGTCTAGTTTTTCTATTCCCCAAGCCGCGATTTGTTCATCGGGCATGCCGCCCTTTTCGATGTCCAACGCCGCCCAAGCCAAGGAGTCTTGAGCGTCTTTGCCGAAACGTTTTGTAAATTGTCGACCGTTTGGAGGTTCCGGTCCCCAACGCAACGTCTTTGGTCCGATCTCATCCCAATAGGCTTTCTTACCATGGTCGTTGTGGTAGATCTTTCCCATGCACATTGTTCGGTAACCAGACTCGCCAAACCATACGGGCATCTGTTTCGCTCGGTGGTAAGCGTCACGGGCGGACTTCGACGAGTTGTTGTAGATGCCGGTTTTCGAAGCGTACATTCCGGTCATGAACGATGCTCGCGACGCGTAACAGAGTGCAACTTGGCAATGTGCGTTGTTGAACAAAACACTTTGCTGAGCGAAGCGATCCAAATTGGGAGTTTGCGCGTCAGGATTGCCTCCGAGACAACCGACCCAGTCGTTTAGATCGTCCACAGTGATGAACAAGACATTGGGGCGGTCTGTTCGTTGCTGCACCGAGGTCGATGAACCGGTAGCCGGTATGGGAGCCGGCAGTTCACTCATGGCAACTGCGTATCGTTCTCCCAACAACAGTTGGCTGCGGGCGTCGAAGTGCGTGCCGGGATCCCAGGTGGTGGTGCCCTCTGACGAGACAAGTCCCACCGTGGAACTGGCCGCGGCGACCGCCTGAATTGCGGTGCGGACATTGTCGCGTTTGCCATTGTCGAAGACTTCACCAACGACGACGGGCAGGTCCGGTACACCTACGTCTTCGCGAATTCGCACGATCAATTCTTCCAATCGTCGTCGGTACCGTTCGGTGCTGGATTTCGAATCTGATTCGCCTTGATGCCACAGCAGCCCGCGGATGGTGAACTGGTCGCCGCGATCGCTCAGTTGCTTTGTTGCCATGCGTATGGTTTCAATGAAGTCGCGATAGCGTGGGCCTTGGCTTTTGGGGTCTCCTTGCACGCCAGGTTTCCAATCGGCTCGCAAACTGGTGCCACCTTTGGAACCTTTGATCAACGCTAGTTTTTGATTTGGATTGGCGTTTGACATCGACCGCGCGAAACCAATCTCTGGTCCGAACGTCGGCGATGGCAGATCTCCCTTGTACTTCGGAGGCACGCTGAAACCGGGGGCTAACGTTTGCCAACCGTCGCTCTCACGAGGGACACTACGATAGAAGATGATTGCATCGCCCGTTGATTGTTTCTGCTCCTCTGACAGGTCGCTGACCTGACCTCGTCCATCCATGTTGGACTGACCGGCAAGTAAGTAGACGTCATGATGATCGGCGAGGCCGACGGCATGCGTCGACAAGCATGCGAGCATCACCGCTGCACGGAATGAAATTGCGGAAAGAGACGAAGGCATTTCAGTCGCTTTGGGTTGGACGGTTTCAATACTGCCCAGCATTCGGTCTCATCCGATAGCTGGTTGGCATCTGTAAAATTTTTGGTTGGAGGCAGGAAACTGTTGTCTCCACGACGGCCTGGATACGTTTCTCAATACCGGTAGTCGCCACCGTCGCGGCTTCGTTGGCAACTTGCCTGAAGTTCCTCGAGTTGCTTGCGAAGTTGCTCGGTTTGCTCAGGCATTTCCTCGGAGAGGTCTTGAGTCTCGAACGGATCTTTCGAAAGATCATACAGCCGCAACCGTCCATTTTTCTTGGCTTCCTGAAGCAGTTTCCAGTCGCCGGAAATGATCGATTGCCCATCGATTCCCTGGTACAATCGTCGATAGCCAAAGAATAGATCTCGGTCTCGATCTTTTGCTTCGCCACGGATCAACGGCATCAGGTCGATGCCATCGATCGGCCGGGTTGCTTTTTGCACCATCGAGTCACCAACGATGGAGGCAACCGTTGGCAGGAAATCGACCGTACTGCATCGCACTTCGGTGGAGGTTCCCGCTGGGATCGTGCCTGGCCACTCCGCACATGCGGGTACCAACAGCCCGCCTTCGTACATCGTGTGTTTATGCCCTTTGAAAGGTCCGGCGGATGCAACGCCCTTCTTGGCCAATCCGTCCGACGGTCCATTGTCACTGCAGAAGAAAACAACCGTGTTTTTCTCGATGCCCAGTTCACGCAGCTTGGCACGCAGGCGGCCGACTTGTTGGTCCATTGCCGTGATGCATCCGTAGTAGTTCTTCCGTTTGCTGCCCGCTTTGGGATACAGCTTTTTGAACTCTTCGCCCGCGACGACGGGTTCGTGAGGAGCATGGAACCAGACCGTGGCAAAAAATGGTTTGGCTTGGTTGGCTTCGATGAATGGGATGACGCGATCCATGATGACGCGGCTGTCGTCGCCCGAAAGATTTTCTTTTGCCTCGCGTCCGTTGTGAACGTAGGGGAAACCACCTTTCCAGGGTTCGCCCGGTCCGTTACCCCAGCTGTCCCAGTCTTGTGGTGTGATCGTTGGATCCCACGTTGGCACCGCGCTGGTTGTAGCAAAGTATTCATCAAAACCATGATGTGATGGAGGTGAATAGAAACCGCGTGTGCTGACTTCGTCGGGCTTCACCCATCCGATGTGCCATTTGCCGAACATGCCAGTCGCATAGCCTCGCTTTTGGAGCATTTCAGCGATCGTGATTTCTCCCACACGCATGCCGCCGGTGTGGGCGGCTAGGATTCCAAAGCGAAATGGGTAGCGTCCGGTCAGGCAGCTGCCTCGGGTGGGTGAGCAAAGCGGAGCGGCGGCGTAGAAGCGATCGAAACGCACCCCGGCTGAGGCCATTGCATCCAAGTTTGGTGTCTGCACGACCTCGTTGCCGTTGAACCCGACATCGCCCCATCCTTGATCGTCGCTCATCAACAAAATGACGTTGGGCGAATTCGTGTCAGTGGTTTCCGCGATCAATTGCGTCGCCGGAACCGCGAGAGTGAAAGCGAAACAAAGAAACGAAATTCGCGATGGGAGGTTCATTGTCGGCTTGAGTGAGCGTCACAGGCGGGATGAAGGGGAGTGTGTCGCCCGCATGATACTTTGGAATCCGCCTCGACGCTGCTCAACGCGGCGAGTGCGAGATCGAACAAATGTGTGCCGATCGAATATGTCATCGTTTTCGTGATGAAACCGTTTTCAACACGTGGCAATGAATACCGAAGTGAGTCTCAAGAACGATTACGCCGAGAGATTCCGCTCGGCGTTTTGCTTCGAGCCTCGTGTCAAGCGTTCAGTTGAGTGGATGGCGGACGGCGGTCGGCTCAGATGAAACATCGACGATCATTGTCGATTGGCAGCGTCCCTTGACATAGCGAAAGCTTTCGCCTTAATGTAGCGAAAGACTTCGCTATTCGATGACGCTTCCCGGATCTGAGATGACTCGTTCTGCCGTTCCTTCACCGACCGACGTCGAACTGCAAATTTTGCGGATCTTGTGGGCAAACGGATCCTGCGGCGTTGGCGTCATTCACGAACATCTACATCGTGAAAAGGGCACCAACTATTCGACCACGATGAAGATGCTGTCGGTCATGCTGGGGAAGGGATTGGTCAAGCGTAACGAGACACAACGTCCTCACCTTTACCGAGCGGCTTGGAGTCGTGAGCGAATGGGCAAGGGCTTGCTAAAAGATCTGGCTACCAAGGTGTTCGAGGGCTCCGTGTCGAGTTTGGTTCTCAACGCACTTTCGAACAGCAAGGCAAGCCAAAGCGATATCGAAGAGATTCGTCAGATCCTCACTGAAATGGAGAACCGCAGCGATGAATAGTTGGATGGAATCCACTTGGGCAACGCAACTGGGATGGGTGTTGCTCAACAGCGTTTGGCAATTTTCAATCATCGCAATTGGCGTCGCCGCGATCCGTTCTTTGCTGCGGGTTTCAGCGAGGCAACGTCATCGTTTGGCTTGTGTGGGAATGCTGGCGATGGGACTGTGTCCGATGACCACATGGTTCATGCTCTCGAGGTCAGCCGATCCTGCGACCAGGATGAGCAACCTACCAATCCGTTTGAGCTTCGAGACGGGTTGGCATTTGCAGGCGTTGGTAATCGGTTGGCTAACTGGGATGGCGATCTTTTCGATTCGACCGATCTTGGGTTGGTGGTCGCAGAGAAAACTGTTGCGAGATGCAACCGGTGAGATCCCGGATCATTTGGCAGAATCGATTGAGCGAGCATTGAAACGAGTCGGCGTGCGACGCGTTGTTCGATTCAAGCTGGTCTCATCTCACAGCAGCCCGATGGTAACGGGATGGCTTCGGCCGATCGTGTTGGTGCCGGTTTCGATGCTAACAACGTTGTCCCCTCAGGAATTGGATCTGTTGATCGTTCATGAGTTGTTGCACGTGCGACGTCACGATTGTTTCGTCAATGCAATCCAGGTTCTGATGGAGACCGTCTTCTTCTACCACCCGGCGGTTTGGTGGCTGTCGCGAGAGATCCATGTTTCCCGAGAATTTTGCTGTGATGACAGCGTCAGTGAATCACGCGAAGAACGTTTGAACTACTGCCGGGCTCTGTTGAAATTGGAAACTTCGCGCCCACCGAAGCCGGCATTTACTTTGGCGGCTCAGGACGGGGATTTGCTGCGGCGGATTCGCCGGTTGTCGCTCGACGTGGAGCCCTCCTTGGGTTGCTCGCCCGTGGCCTCACTTGCGTCCGGGGCTTTGGTCGCTGCGATTGCTTTCGTCTTGTTGCTCGCACCAGCGATGGTCGAAAATCCGGCTTCCGTTGCCGTTGCGATTGAGCCGCCAGTGGCTCCGCCGCCCGAAGCAGTCTCTGTATTGGAATCGACGGAAGAAACAGAGGACGCGGGCACGACCGTTTCATATCTCGAACAGGAACGCTGGAAGCTCAAGCTGGATGAGTGCATCTCGATCGCGATTCAGAATCGGTTCGAGCAGAACCCAGACCTGACCAAGTTGGATGACGTTTCGCGTGAGGTCCTCGTGCGAAATTTGGCACGCGACATCGAGAACGCATACTGGGACTTGTACGCAGCCCATCAGGTGTCAGCGGCCATCTTGAAAGGACGTGAAGAAGCGAACCTTATCGCGGAAGACATCGAACAACGTGTGGAGCGTGGGATTTGCACACTTCAAGAGCTCTCACAGGCCGAAGGCTTCGCGAAGAAACTTCAAACAAAGCTCGACGAATCCATCTCAGGAACAAACGAAGCGGGATCGGAGCGGGCAGGGCTGCTGGGGCAAGAGAAAATGCTCCGAGAGTTGATGGGCGTGGCTTCCTCGGATGACACGGTGATTGATCCGATCGACGATCCGATACGGGAGCCAACGCAATATGAGTTTGCTGCCAGTGTTCGAAAGATGATGGAAACCATTCCCGAACTGCGCAACACACGCACGCGAATCGAGCGACAGGAGGCGGAAGTGGCGGCGGCGATAGCGGAGTTAGCGAAAGACGTCGACGTCGAAGTCATTGAACGCTTTCTCACACCAGTTGGTAGCGGTGATGCCCTCGAGCAAGTCAAAGAAAGTCATGCTCGATCCGAGTCAACAATCATCGAACGAGAAAATTCCAAGACGCCATTTAGATCGAGACGGGAACTGGCAAGAATTCGAAACGCTGCGTTTCGTATCGCTCGAGAAAATTCGAAGCTAGAGGAAGATAAGCGATTGTTGACAAGCAGGCTGAGTGAGGCGATCAGAAAAACGAATCAGCAGTACCAGCTCTACGAAGCCAATCGTGAACAGTGTGTGGCAATCCACAACGAAACGAGTGTCAGGACGGCGGAGTTTGCAGAGGGATATACACCGGCCAACGTGGTCCTGCAATGCCGAGAGAAATACGTGCTTTGTGAAATTGATTTCTGGCGAGCGATCGCGGAATACAATAAAGCCGAACGCTATGTTTCTTACTTGGACGGAACCCTGTTGGATGAAGTTCGTTCGATTTGGAACTGATCCATTCGGCTTTGCTCAGCTCCGTTTCAATGGCTGCCATCTTAGAACGGAGCGAAAAACAAGTGGCATAGGCTTCCAGCTTGTGATTGCGCGGAACACAGGCTAGAAGCCTTTTTATACCCCACATCTCGAAACACCAAAGATTAGTGTCCGATCAGAGTGGATTAGTGTTCTGCTAGAGCGGCCAAGGGAACACTGATCTCCGCTGATCGAACGCTAATGGTTCTTGGACAAGAGATGTTTGGCTTCAAAACGCCTGTGTTCCCAACGCAAGCGGCTCCCAAAAGATGTGGGGTACAAAAAGGCTAGAAGCCTATGCCACTCCTTCTGTCCGACACTGATTATTTACTCATTGCGAGAACGGAGCGAATTCGAGTTCGCCGTCAACATCCGCATCGCTCGCTTCAACTTGCGAGTCTTGAGTGTTGAGGTAGTCACTCAAGCTCGCGTCTTGGTCACTCACGTTGTTCTCGGGTTCCATCAGTCCGCCCGGTTGCGTGGCATCAATCGACAGGCGTGTCCAACCGACGCTTCCCGGGGGAATCATGGCGTTGTGAACCATGGCCATGGGTTTGGCGGTAACGTACTCGGGGTTCCGGCAAGCACGATTGCATCCGGAACAACGTTCGCAAGGCCGGCTGCCTCGCCAAAACATCAGCTCATCCAAGCAGCTTCGCGACGCGACGAAAACGCGATCGCCGGGTTGCATTTGATAGTTCGTCGCGGTGTTTCCCATTTGCACGATTTCGCGGTAGCACACTGGCAGTGTGACGCGGCATTCGCAGGGATCGGTTGGTCGAGCCAGCAGGATTTGGCATGGATTGGCGCTGGACGTCAAACCGCCCGCCGACACGATCGCATCGAGCACGGTTTCTGAGCCGGACAGCGGATACGCACCCGGCGCGTTGACTTCGCCCAATACATAAAAGCGATCGACCGGTTCGAGAAGTCGAACGTTGACAGCGATGGAGTCGCAATCTTCGGGCAGCGGTTCTGGTCGGTTCGACTCGGAACCTTGTTCGCTTGTGAATTGTTTGCAGTCGGATTCTTGTTGGCGAATTTGATGAGCGATCTGTTGCTCGATGAGTGATTCTGCTTGCTCGAGGTCGCGGCCTGCGACGATGACGCGTCCGTAGGGGCCAAGATCCAATGTTCCGTCCGCCAAGACAACTTGGTCGGCCGGCAACCGCAGGTCACGCTCCAAGTTGATGGGTTCGATCAACAGAGCGTCACCGGGTTGCAACGCTCGCGGCGGCAGGACTTGCTTGGCATTCTCTCGAGCGATTCCGCCAGGGATTCGCGAGGCATCGAGCACCTCTTTGGCTTCGCTGGTAAGCGTCGCACCCGACGGGTACAGCGACAGCCCCAGCGTGCTGCAGCCGGTGCTGGTCAGCGCGAGCAAGCAACCGAGCGTGAACAGAATCTGATGACCAGAACAACTCATCCTATTACCTCTTGCCGTGGAATCCTTTCCCTACGAACAATCGGCTCAAAGAACAGAACTGGCGTGACTGATTCACGAAGACCGTGGTGATCATCACAACCCGCAAACCTCGCCGCGATTCATCGCTGCTGCGGCTCAATCAGCACTTTCGAACGTGATCAAGCTTAGAATCCGCCGTCCATGCCATCGACGGCACCGGCGGTGACTCCCGCCAGAATCAATCGTTGCCCTTCGCGAAGAAGGAATCGAGCGGTTTCCTCTCGAAATGTTTCGACGGGTCGTAGCCGCACAATGGGGCTTTGAGTGGATCCCATCACCGCCACGACCAGCGTCCGGTCGCGGAGCAGTTCTGAGACGCTGAGGATCGCGGAAGCGGGAAGAAGTGAGCGAAGAGCGTACTGTTGTGCCAACTGGGTAAAGTTTGCGGCAATGTCGCGATAGTCACCCGTGGCGATCAACGCATTCAAATCCATACGGCCACTACGCAAGTACACCTTGCCATCCGCTTGCACCAGTGCGTTGTCCGACCCCAGCCAGAACTCATCGAGCACAACGACTCCTTGGCCGATGATGCCCTTCGCTTCGCCCACATCAAAGGATTGGTTGGCCAGCGAGATCGGTCCGAGAAAGCGGGATGCGGCAAGCAACCCGGGCACCGCCGCACCGCGGGTATCACCCAGCTTGAAATCAAAGCGTCCAAACAAATCATCGATGGATTGAATTGACTTACCACGCAGCGAGATCTCGCCTGAAATTTCACCGCTTGCTAGCGAACTGGATCGGCCAAGCTGATCGGTCAATCGAACGAAGTCCATCCGTCGTGTCTTCCAGTGACTCGTCATGTCAACGCCACCCGAGCGTCCGGAGGAAAGCAGCAGGCCGCCTTCCAATTGGCCTCCCCCGACACGAGATCGCACGGAGGGGAAGTTGACGCTCCACTTGGACGATTGAAAATTCGCGGTCGCGACCAACGCACTGTGAGCGTTGCCTGCGGGAAGGCCGTAGATGTCCAGGTCTCGCCCATCAACGTTGCCTCGCACCCGAATCGACTCGGTGTGTCCGGTGACGGTTGCCTTGCCGGACGCACGTCCAACAAACTGATCCGCGGTGTCACCGAGGAACCAAAGACCGCGACTCAAATCCACGCGGGATGCCACCAATCGCGTGTCGAATCGAGGGTGGATCTGGCTGTCACCATCGACCAAATAGACCAGTCCATGCAGGCTGACGGAACCGTTCGCGTAGTCGCCTCTGAGCGACTGAATCCGGAACACGTCGCTCTCAATTCGGCCGGTTAAACGCAGCTTTCTCGAAAGCGGTCGAGCACGATAGTTCAATTGCGATAGTTCGAGATCGATTGTTGTGTCTGGGATGACTGTGGCTGGCATGCCTCGGCCGAGTCCGCTTGGTGCGGCGAAGTTGACGGAGACATTGCCGGTTGCCTTTCCGGTCAGACCGACGTTTCGGCGTGCCAACAAGTCAACCAACGCATCCAATGACACTCCATCAAACTTCAATTGGGAAGCTTGGAGACGCGCTGGCAAATCATTCCATTGATCCGAAGCAACCAGTTGTGCGGTGGAGTTGCCTTGCACCGTCCCGCCAAAGAGGTCGCCGCTGAGTTCGAACTGGAAATCACCTTGGTTGGTAGAAACGCTGGCATTTAAATCACCAATCGGAGCGTCGCCCAGCATGATCGACGAAGCGATCAACTCCGCTGACCCACGATGTGCAACCGGATTGGATAGCTGGTTGAGAGGAACGTTCCAATCAATCTCGCCGGACAGCGTCGATGCGATTTTCAGCTCGATGCTTTCGGATACAGGCAGCCGCAGTTCAGGTCGGATGCCGCGAAAATTGAGATCCACGACCATGTCCTCGTCGTCACGGCGAGGCACGGTCGCTCGGCCGGAGACTTGCCCGCCGAACAGTGCGGCGGTCAGCGAGGTCAGGTCAAAAGCGGTCTCGGTGAGTTGATATTCCGACTGCACACGATGAATCTTGAATTGTGCGGGGAGCTCGGAACTTTGCCGGCGCGGAGTGAGAGCAAAATCGGTGGGCGTGAAGCGAACGTCGTGTTCGAATGAACCGAGATCAACACCTGCGACTTGGACCGAAGGGGACGCGATCGATCCAGCAATGTTCCATTGCGTTTGTTCCGCTCGTTCGTCCAGTTCGCCTTGGCCTTGGATTCGGAAATCGAGTTTGCCCTGAACGATCCCTTCTTTTTCGGATGAGTCGGAAGCGGCGATCCAATCGGACACCTGTCCAATCGGAAGATCGTCTGCGGCGACTTCGAATGAGAACGATCCATTGCCGGTCAACGGAAGATCCGCCTTGCCGATCATTCGAACGGAAGGGGCATCGGACGTCGGAGTGGTTTGCAAATCGATTCTATCCGCTCGAAGACGGCCGTCTCGTAGGACCACCTTGCCGACTTTCAGATCCGTTGGTGGCAACCCACCAAGTTGCAGTGCGTCGGCTTGAAAGGTTCCCTCCAAATCGTAGCTGGCGATGTCGTCGATGCTTTTGATGGGTGCACGGAACTGGACGTCTCCGGACAACTCGCCATCCTTCGGGAGCATCCGCTCGTAGGATGGGAACAAGGAGGCAACAAGTTTGCTGATGGGAGCCAATGAGATGTCGTCCACTTTCAACTTTGCGGACGCGTCGCCTTGGGGGACCAGTTCAAGTGACCCGCTTCCTGTGAAGCGGCCTTTCGCCAGATCGTTGGAAGTCGCGTCTGATTCGACGGCCGAGCCGGTCAATGAACTCAGCGTGGCAACGCCATCGCGATAGCTGACCGTGGTTCGAAGATCGCGAACCTCAAACTGGTCGACGACCAAGCGTGAACTGGTCAGCGTTCCATCGAATCGGTAGGCGGCTCCGTCGGTGAGGGCCGTCAGCGGAATGCCGACTTCAAACTGCACCGTCACCTTGCCTTCGAGCGGGATGCCCAGATCGATCCCAATGGATTTCAGTCGCTCGGATAGTTTGGCAACATCGATCTCACGAAACGCCCATTGGCTCTCCCAATAGCGTTCTGCGGGGGCCGCATTCTCTTGGGGTGCAATTGGTTGAACGGCGAGTTGCTGGACTGCGGCGGGTTGCTGAGCCGAAAGTTGAGCGGCAGAAGCGATCGCCCAAAACACCGAGACGACGCCGATGACGATGCACGTGCGCAATCGTCCGGCCGAACTTAGGCGGCACATGGCGGGCGTTGGATCGAGGCGATTCCCGGACACTTTGGCTCCATCTTTCGTAGTTCATGCCATATTGAACCGCAGCCTACAAAAAGTTGTCCGCCGAATGCCAACGGAATCTGGCGGATTCGAGCGGATCACAGACGCCAGCATCTGCCGCGATTGGATGCCGTCCAATCCGCCTGCAACGTGGCAAATCACGGGCCCAACCGTGCATTCCGGACAGGCATTTCTCATGCATTGCTGGCAGAGAAGTGTAGAAACCTGGCCAATGTTGCGGGGTTCCACTCAATGTCCGAGCGGCACCGTTGGGCCCAAGTCGGGATCGCCGGTGGCTGATGGACGCCGTTTGGATGCAGTTTTGTATCGATCCCAGCATTGCTTCACCAACCCGCCGCGGACTTCCTTAAACTCTCAGCCGTGGCCCGATGGACATGCGGTGAAACGAAGCACCCGTGATTTCTTTTCAAACAGTCTTTTCCCACTTTCCCAGGATCTTACCGATGACCGGTTTTCAACGTTACTTGGTCGTACTCTTGACGCTCGCGATAGGCGATTCTCTTGTCGATGCCGAGGATTGGATTCGGTTTCGCGGGCCAAATGGATCAGGAGTCGTCAACAGCGACGAATCCGTTCCGGTTGAATGGAGCCCGACACAGAACGTCAAGTGGAAGCTGGCTCTTCCGGGAGCGGGTGTTTCCAGTCCCATCGTTGTTGGCGATCGAGTCTTTGTGACGTGCTACTCCGGCTATGGGCTCGATCGTGCCAATCCCGGCGACATCAATGATCTGAAAAGACATCTCGTTTGCGTGGACGCCAAGTCAGGCGAAATGATTTGGGAGAAGTCGATCGACGCGGTTCAACCGGAAGATCCTTATACGGGTGCCGGAGTGCCATCGCACGGTTACGCCTCGCACTCGCCCGTCTCGGATGGAGAAAACGTGTACGTGTTCTTTGGAAAGACCGGCGCGTTCGCGTTTGATTTCGATGGCAACCAGTTGTGGCACACTCCGTTGGGCACCGAATCTGATCCTCACCGTTGGGGTTCCGCCTCCAGTCCAATTTTGTTGGATGACAAGGTGATCGTGACGGCTTCTTCGGAAAGCCAAGCTTTGGTGGCTTTGGACAAATCGACTGGCAAAGAAATTTGGCGTCAAGAAGCAAAGGGACTCGACAACGTGTGGGGAACACCGGCGCTTGCGAAAACGGAGAACGGTGTGGACTTGGTCGTCGGAGTTGCCGGCGAGGTATGGGGGATCAATCCAGAAAACGGAAAGCTTCGCTGGTACGCGTTGGCGGGCGAATCAGATCAAGCCAGCACCAGCGCGGTCGTTGACAAAGATGTTGTCATCGTTGTTGGAGGTCGCGGTAGCGGATCGATTGCGGTTCGCGCCGGAGGAGCCGGTGACGTGACGGATTCTCATGTGGCTTGGAACGGTTCTGAATCAGGGCGTTTCGCGACACCGGTGGCTTACAACGGCACGGTCTACATGATCGCCAACGACGTGCTAACTCGCACCGATGAGGAATCAGGCGAGATGGTCGACCGCATTCGTTTGTCAGGGGGAAGCGGCAGTTCGGGCGGCGGACGTGGCGGCTCGGACTACGCGTCACCCATCGTCGTCAATGGCAAGCTGTACTACATGAAAGGCAACGGCGACATGTTCGTCTTTGATGTGCAAGAAGAACTAAAACAACTCGCCGTCAATCGCACGACGACAGAGACTGAATCGTTCAGCGGATCGCCGGCCTACAGCGATGGCAAGTTGTTCATTCGATCGAATAAACATCTTTACTGCGTCGTCGCAGGTCCCTTCGATGACTCATCCGAACCGGTGCCCGCGGATGTGACACCGGACTCAAATGAAATGGCGCAACGCGGTGACCGAGGAAGGGGAGGCCCCGGTGGTGGATTCGGACGCGGCGGTTTCGGCGGTGGTGGATTTGGCAACCGTGGTGGCGGTGATCGCGGCCGAGGCGGCGGGCGCGGGGGCTTTGGCGGTCAGCAGGAAGACGACCGTCCTGATCGTCCCCAACGACCGCCGTTGGATGACACCAGTAGCAACTGATCCGTTGAGATTTTCGATTGGTCGCGTGGCCCCCTCGCCACGCGACCAATTTCTAGATGTCCTCCCTGGACGTCGCTACCATGGTTGACGTCAAAACGGCTGATGCGATCAATGCTGCCACTTACCAGGGTGAATCCGAGACCTGTTTTGAACTTGCCCCGTAACAAGGAATCGACTCGATGAAACGCAAAACCGCAGACCAATTTGAACAACGTGTTCTCGATCTGTACGACGACTTTGCTCATGGGCGATTGGATCGACGAGGTTACTTGAAGGGACTCGCCGCATTTGCCGTTGGAGGAGTCACGGTCGAGGCGCTCGAAGAAAGTCTTTCACCTAACTACGCATGGGCCGAGCAAGTCTCCGCGACGGATCCGCGAATCAAGACGGAGACGGTCACGTATGATTCGCCTGAAGGCGGTGGTCAGATCAGTGGTTTGCTTGCTCGACCGGCGACCGGTGAAAAGTTTCCCAGTGTTGTGGTGATTCATGAGAACCGTGGTTTGAATCCATACATCGCCGACGTTGCAAGACGATTGGCCGTGGAGGGTTTTCTCGCGTTGGCACCGGATGCTTTGTCACCGTTGGGCGGTTACCCCGGCAATGACGATGATGGTCGCGCGATGCAGAGGCGTCGTGACCGTGGCGAGATGACGGAAGACTTCGTCGCCGCTGTCAAATGGATCGACACGCATGAGCTTTCGACGGGGAAGGTCGGTGCGGTCGGTTTTTGCTTTGGTGGGGGCATGGTCAACCAACTCGCGGTTCGACTGCCCAACGTTCTTGACGCTGGAGTGCCGTTCTATGGCAGCCAACCAGATGCGGAAGACGTCGTCAAAATCAAGACTCCTTTGTCGATACAAAATGCGGAGCTCGACCTTCGAATCATGGCTGGCGCGGAAGCTTTCAACGAAGCGTTGAAGGCGAACGAAGTGCTTTGTGAGTCACACGTTTATCCGGGAGTCAATCATGGTTTCCACAATGACACCACACCTCGCTACGACGAGGCCGCAGCCGAACTGGCGTGGAAACGAACGCTTGCCTGGTTCAATCAATATTTGAAGGCATAGCATCGAACGCAGAATTGAGGACGCAATGGGATCATCACCGTTCGATGCGTCGGTGAATCTCAACCCATCAAAACGCGAGCAAACACTCAGTCAAAATCGACGAGTCGCCCGGAGGCTCGGATGTGCCTGCGGATTTCCTGTTTCGACAGAGCTCGGTCGTTGAACGCGACTTCGTCGATTTGTCCGACGTAAGGACGATAGTTCTTGGTCGGGTAGAGTTGCCCGATCAGGATTTGCATGTTGGCCGGCAGCGGAGCGTCGTCCTCTTGCTGCGCCGCGAGGTTCCCGTCGATCCATAGCGACAACTCGTTGCCGGATTTGCGAGCGACAACGTGCTGCCACACGCGGACTTGGTATGGATCCTTTGAGACCAGATTCGTCCCGTCTAACACCACTCCCGAAGGCGGTGTTCGATGATTGAATCGAATTCGGTTCGGCCCGCGCGTCAATTGTCTAGTTGTCCAACCGTTTGGATTCATCACCGCATGTGGCTCCTCCGAACCCACCAATGATCTGGCTGATTTGGAACAGTCCCAGATTGATGAATACAATGCGATGATCGCGGCCGAAGCCAAAGAAGCGAGCGAAGCCGGTGACATCGGCAAAGGCGAATAGCCGACTTCCTCCCTGCTGCATCCCCACCCTCCTGAGTTCTCCACCGTGAAGTACAGTCGATTTGTTGTTGGAATCACCCTGTTCTTGGTCGCCGATACGCTTGCTCTGGCAAACGAGACATTGGCAACCATTGCGAGGCCGCAGCTTGATGCCAATGTCGAGGCGGAGCGTGACAGCTTTCTCAGTCGTGGCTACACACCTCTGTTCAACGGCAAGGATCTGTCCGGTTGGCGGAATCCGTATTCCCACGGCGAAGCTTCCGTGGTGGATGGCGAAATTCACCTGAAGGCGGACAACAAATTCTTTTTGGTGACCGAGCAGAAGTATTCCAACTTTCGGCTGAGCGTTGACATTCATTTGCCCGAAGGACCATCCAACTCGGGCGTGATGTTTCGCTGCCACGTCGATGAGGATGCGGAGAAAAAAGTGTACGGCTATCAGGCCGAATGCGATGGCTCTGAGCGACGTTGGTCCGGCGGATTATTTGACGAAGCAAGACGCCGCTGGATATGGCCGAGCACAAAGGGCCGTTCGACAACGCAGTTTCGCGCGCACGAAGAGGAGTCGCAGAAGTTCTTTGCCGAGCCGCGTGTCCGCGATGCACTCAATCGCAATGGATGGAATCGCTACACGATCACTTGCATCGATGATGTCATCACGATTGAACTCAACGGAGTGCAAACGGTTCGGTTCCGGGATGCGATGGACTCCAGCGGTTTCATTGGCATTCAGCATCACGGTGAAAAGGGGCAAACCTATCGCTTCCGCAATCTGTTCATCAAAGAGTTGCCTTTGATTCCGGCAAGCGAGCATGTGTCGCTGACCGAGCAAGAACCCGTCTCAATCAAACGGATCAACGACAAAGTCACCTTGATTGATTTCGGCAAGGTTGCGTTTGGAAACATCGTCATGCCTGTTCCCGCGGACGGACGTGGCACAGTCAACGTGCACTTTGGTGAAAAGATTAAAGAAGGATGCATCGACCGATCCCCACCGGGAACCGTTCGGTATGGAATGACGTCCGTGCGTCGTGGGCAGCAACGAGGCAATTGGATCGTGCCGACTCCCGTCGACGACCGCAACATTCAGCAATCGGGACGGATGAACGCGAATCCGCCCGCGGTGCTGACGCCATCCGCATGGCAACCCGTGATGCCGTTTCGCTGGATCGAGATCGAAGGGCTGGAAGCCGACTTTGCGTTTGATCAAATTTGTCGGCGGGCCGCGTTCTCGAAGACGTGGAACGATGACGCGAGCTCGTTTGAATGTTCCGATGAGACACTCAATCGGATTTGGGATCTGTGCAAGTACAGCATCAAAGCCACCACCTTTGCCGGCGTCTACGTCGATGGCGACCGGGAACGGATCCCGTACGAAGCCGATGCCTACTTGAATCAGCTCAGTCACTATTCAACGGACGATCACGTCACGATGGCCGCTCGGACCTTTGACTGGTTGATGGAAAACGGCACGTGGCCGACCGAATGGGCTCCTCACATGGTGTTCATGGCTCACGCGGAATGGATGAACTCCGGAGACACAAAGTGGTTGCAACAACGCTACGAATCGCTGAAGTCAAAAACACTTTTGCATCGCAGCGGCGACGATGGGTTGGTCCGCAGTGATGAATTGGATCGAAGTCGCCACGACATCGTTGATTGGCCTCAGAAAGAACGCGACGGGTTTGTGTTCACCGAGATCAACACGGTCGTCAACGCGTTTCACATCGAGGCTCTGAAACAAATGGCCGAGATGGCGATGGCAGTGGGAAAGACCGAAGATGCGGATGCTTTCGCGGCCCGTGCCGAATTGGCCGTGGCCGCCTTCCAAAAAACGCTGTTCGATGAGGAGACGGGCATTTACCGCGACGGCGTTGGGACCGAACACAGCAGCATCCACGCGAACTTCTTTCCGCTCGCGTTTGGATTGGTTCCAGAAGACAAACAGGCCGGAGTTGTCGATTGGCTGGCAACCAAAGGCATGGACTGCAGCGTGTATGCGGCGCAGTACTTCATGGACGCCTTGTTTCAAAACGGCGGCGAGCACAAAGCACTGGCATTGATGTTGGCCGATGGCGATCGCAGTTGGAAACACATGGTCAACAGCGGAACGACCATCACGTGGGAGGCTTGGGAGATGAAGTACAAACCCAACCAAGATTGGAATCACGCTTGGGGTGCGGCGCCAGCGAACCTCTTGCCGCGTCACGTGCTTGGCGTCCAACCTGTCCGCCCAGGTTGGAAACGAGTCCTCGTGCGTCCTTGCCCGGGTGATCTGAAATTTGCTCGCGGAAAAGTGCCGTCCAAGCATGGCCCCATCCACGTGGATTGGAATTGCGAATCGGGTTTCAAGCTTTCCGTCGATTTGCCCGAGGGAGTCACCGCGAATTTGGATTTACCTGAATTGGAAGGCGCGGAATCGGTTTCAGTCAACGGATCGGCTGTTTCCGTGACCAAGAAACAGAACCGTTGGGTTCTCGATGGCGAATTCAGTGGCTCGATTTTGGTCGAGGCCAATTGAACGAGGCCTCAGAGCATCTATGATCATCTTGGCGATGGTAGTCTATACGCTTGGCTGCCCTCCCGAATCCCACCCAAAAAACTCACCTTCGCAGGCTCCCTGCCTGCATCGTCAACTCATTTGACAAGCTCGTTTCCATCACGCCCGAGCGAAACGCTCGAACTGTGACGTGATCGAAAGCGGCGTTTGATCGACACCAAGCTCAGGCTTTCATCAAAGGCTGGCTTGGAACGACGCCAACTTGTTTCCTCCCACCTGTTTGCAAAGCCACTGTGACCCACCTCGGATATTTGACACGCGCGTGTCTCGTTCTTTCGTTTGTCTGTTCTTTGTCCGTCCAGGCAGAAGACTCCTTCGAAAACTTGTTCAACGGAAAAGACCTTTCCGGATGGGCTGGGAACGATTCCTTCTGGTCTGTTCGCGACGGAGTCATTCATGGCGAAACCACGAAAGAGAATCCAACCAAGGGCAACACATTCTTGGTCTGGCAAGGCGGTGAGGTCGGCGACTTTGTCTTCAAAACCAAAGTCCGTTTTCGTGGCAACAACAGCGGCGTGCAATATCGAAGCGAACTGATCGATCCGAAAGAATTTGTTGTCAAAGGCTACCAGGCGGATCTGCATAAATCGCCCGACTTCTTTGGGATGCTCTACGCAGAGAAATGGCGTGGTATCGTCGCGAAGCGATTCCAGAAGGTCGAAGTCGGTTCGGATGGCAAACCCAAGGTGGTCGGCGAAGTGGGCGACCGCTCGCAAAAGTTGGTCGATTGGGAATGGAACGAGCTGACCATCATCGCGGTGGGTGACCGGCAAATTCACCAGGTCAACGGCGTCACCACGATGGACTTGACCGACAACCATCCGGAAGCTCGCCGCAGTGGGATCCTGGCGTTGCAGTTGCACGCCGGACCTCCGATGACTTGTGAGTTCAAAGACGTTCAGCTTCGAGAGCTGACTGCAACGGACGCCAAGTCCGTGTTGAATTCCTACGTCCAAAGTGGTGCTGCGACCGAAGGCAAAAACGTCAAGAAACCTTCTGCTGCGAACGCGTTTGATTGGGTTGCCAAGTCACCGACTCCGCAATGGATTTGGCGCCGGGACCAACCATCGTCCGACGACCTGCTCTATCTGCGGCATCAGTTCGAATTCATGCCCGAGGGATCCAAAGAAGCCATTCGCTCGGCCCGCTTGTATGCCACCTGCGACAACGAGGCGACGGTTTGGATCAACGGAAAACCGGTTGGTGATTGTCCCGATTGGAAGTACCCGATCAAAAAACTCGATGCCCGTCAATTTGTCCAGCCAGGCAAGAATCAAATCGCAGTGAAAGCCGGCAATCGCGGTGGAGTGGCGGCTTTCGTTTTCAAACTGGAAGTCGAAACCGAGGATGGAACCGTGCATCAAGTCATCTCCAATCCGACTTGGAAGCTGGCCAACAAGGTGACCGGTGATTGGAAGACGACCGCTTATGATGATGCCAAATGGAACGTCGCCGCCAAGTCGCTGGGAAATTTTGGGAAGTCGCCTTGGGGAAAACCGGGTGTTGGGACCGACCAGGCATCTGGAGACACTTCCTTCAGCGCCGACGAAGTCACGGTGGCCGATGGATTCCAAGTCGAACTGATTTATCAAGTTCCCAAGGTCCGCCAAGGAAGCTGGGTCTCGCTGACGACCGACGATCAAGGTCGCTTGTACGCCAGCGATCAAGGCGAAGCAGGCTTGTATCGAATCACGCTGGATGAATCATCTTCCAACGCGACTGGCGAATCAGGCGTCCAAGTCGAGAAGATGCCGGTGAAGGTGTCCGGGGCTCAAGGCATGGCTTGGCACAACGGTGCGTTGTATTTCAACCGCGGAAGCAGCCCGATGTATCGCGTCACGGATTCGACCGGCGACGGGTTGCTGGATCATGCGGAAGAATTGTTCGGCACGCATGGCGGCGGAGAACACGGGAACCACGCCGTGATTCCAACCGAGGACGGTGACGCTCTTTATGTCGCCGCGGGCAACCACACGAATCTGCCGGACGAATCCATCATTGCTGGATCACGCGTCCCAACTTGGAACGAAGACCTGCTGCTGCCGCGCGAATGGGACGCTAACGGACACGCTCGCGGTCGACTCGCACCCGGCGGCTGGATCACTCGGTTCGATCCCAAGACGAACGAACATGAAGTCATCTCGATGGGTTATCGCAACCAATACGACATCGCACTGAACCGTGCCGGTGACTTGTTCACTTATGACGCGGACATGGAATGGGACCTCGGTTCGCCCTGGTACCGCCCGACGCGAATCAACCATGCCGTCAGCGGTTCGGACTACGGATGGCGAAGTGGATCCGGGAAATGGCCGGAATATTACGAGGACAGCCTGCCAGCCGTGTTGAACATCGGCCCCGGCAGCCCGACGGGTGTGGTCGGCGGCCAAGGAGCCAAGTTCCCCGCCAAGTATCAAGACGCGATCTACGCGTTGGATTGGACCTTCGGAACGATCTACGCGATTCACTTGGAACCCGATGGGGCTGGTTGGAAAGCTCACCAAGAAGCGTTTTGCTACGGAGCACCTTTGCCCGTGACGGATGCCATCGTTGGCAAGGACGGAGCGTTGTACTTCACCGTTGGTGGACGTGGCACCCAGTCCGCTCTGTTCCGAATCACGTACGAAGGCGACGACTCAACCGAACCTGTTTCGGCTCCCATCCCAGGCGAAGAAGTTCGCCAACAACGCCGAAGCTTGGAAGCCTTCCACGGGAAAGAGCACGCAGGCGCGGTTGCGAAGGCATGGCCGCACCTTTCGAGCAACGATCGTTGGCTTCGATACGCGGCACGAATCGCTGTCGAGTCGCAACCGACGCAGCAATGGGCCGACAAGGTCTTCGGAGAATCCGACACGCAAGCCCGGATCACCGGTGCTGTCGCTCTGGCACGCCGAGGGGATGAATCTCATCGGGCTGCTTTGATCAACGCATTGTTAGCCATGGAACCTGCGAGTTTGCCTGAGTCGCAATTGCTCGGACTGCTGCGAGCCTACGCGTTGACGTTCATTCGACTTGGCGAACCAACCGCCGAAGAACGCGAATTGGTCATCGAAGAACTCGATGCTATGCTTCCCAACAACAGCAAAGACGTGAACACCGAACTGGTTCGCTTGTTGGTTTATCTGGAATCACCCACGGTGATCGACAAGGCCATTGCCATGATGACGAACGCGAAACCGACGCCTCCGGCTTGGGTGGAAAACGTCGATTTCCAACGCAACCAACGCTACGGTTCGCGAGTCGTGAAGATGCTCGAGAACCAACCGCCATCTCACGAGATCAACTACGCGTTCATGCTGAGAAACCTGCGTGACGGTTGGACCATGGACAACCTTCGGGCTTACATCCAGTTCATCAACCAAGCCGCAAAGTACAGCGGCGGCAACAGCTACGGCAAGTTCCTCGCAAATTTGCGTGACGAAGTGCTGGGGCATCTCAGCAACGCCCAGCGGGAAGAACTCTCCGACATCAGCGGCGAGGACTTCAACCCCGTCCCCGACTTTGAAATCACCGCTCCCAAAGGCCCCGGCAAAAAGTGGACTTTGGCAGAAGCAAGCAAGCACACTGGTGGTGCATTGCGTCAGGCCGACTACGAAAGCGGTCGCAATCTTTTCCATGCCGCTCAGTGTGCTTCCTGTCACCGATTCGATGGGCTGGGTGGCGACATCGGTCCGGACCTGACAACGGTGAAGAACAAATTCAACGCGAATTATTTGCTCGAATCCATTATCGAACCCAGCAAGGTCATCAGCGATCAATACGGATCGAAGGTGGTGCTGCTGGAAGACGGTCGCGTTTTGACCGGCCTGATGATCGAAAACGAAGACCAAATCGAAATCCATCCGGTCAGCAAGGCTGGCGAAACGGTGAATCCAGTCGTCGTGGATCCGGTTGAAGTCATCTCCGCGAAAGACTCGCCAATCTCGCAGATGCCGACGGACATGTTGAATTCGTTGAACGCAGACGAAGTCCGTGACTTGATCGCGTACTTGTTGTCCGGCGGTGACCCCAAAGCCAAAGTTTACGGAAGATAGCGATGAGCAGAATCACGAATGGTTTGATCGGACTGGCGATCACTGTTTTCTTCGGTGCTGCGTTAGCAACCGCGAAGGAAACGGAACGCCAACCCGACATCGTGGTCTATCTAGCGGATGATTTGTCCGCCTCGGACTTGGCATTGTATGGCGGCACCAACATTGAAACGCCAGCAATTGATCAATTGGCCGCCGAAGGCATGACGTTCGATCGTGCCTTCGTCGCCAGCCCATCGTGCGCCCCCAGTCGGGCTGCGCTCTTGACGGGCTTGATGCCCGCACGAAATGGCGCGGAGGAAAATCACACGTACCCGCACGAGGATGTGTTGAAACTGCCGGTCGTCTTGAATGAACTCGGCTACCAGACGGTTGCGTTCGGAAAGGTGGCTCATTCCCGCAGT
Organism: Rhodopirellula baltica SH 1; assembly: GCF_000196115.1. Lineage (NCBI taxonomy): Bacteria > Pseudomonadati > Planctomycetota > Planctomycetia > Pirellulales > Pirellulaceae > Rhodopirellula > Rhodopirellula baltica. The sequence continues at coordinate 389,259 of NC_005027.1, read as the reverse complement.
GCACCAGACTATCAGTTCGACACGCATGACCGAGCGCAGGACATTCCTGCGGTTCGCAAGAACGTGCGAGCCTTCCTGGAAAATCGCGATGACTCGCGTCCATTGGCATTGTTCGTCGGAGTTTCTAACCCGCACGTTCCGTGGCCGAGTGAATCCACCGTGGACCCGGAATCCATGTCGCTGCCTGAGAAGTTGCTCGACACACCGCAAACCCGGGTCCAACGATCTCGCTACCTGCAAGAGGTCAAAGACTTGGACGCTTACCTGAGTGAACTGCGGCAATTGGTCGACGAACACCTGTCCGGTGATCGTCTGTTTCTCTTTTCAAGCGACCACGGAGCGCAGTTCCCGTTCGGTAAATGGACGCTCTACGAAGAAGGCATCCGCGTCCCGCTCATCGTTTCTCGTACCGGAGTGATCGAGGCGGGATCACACACCGATGCGATGGTCAGTTGGATCGACATCTGGCCGACCTTGATAGAGGTCGGTGGTGGTGAAGTGCCCGAAGGCATTGACGGGAAGTCATTCGCGGGAGTGTTGCGTGATGCGTCCAAGGACCACCGCGAGCGAATCTTCGCGACGCACAGCGGCGACAAGATGATGAACGTTTATCTGAGTCGCAGCATTCGAACCGAACAATACAAATTGATATGGAACCCACACCCGGAGTTTGCGTTCACGACGCACATCGATTTGTTGCTGCGGGCCACATCGGGGGACTACTTCAAAGAATGGACCGAGGCGGCCAAGAGTGACGCTCACGCGGCAGAAATTGTTGCAAGACATCACGGACGCCCTGAATTGGAACTGTTCGATCTGACCAACGACCCAAACGAGACCAAGAACTTGGCGGACGAACCAGAACTGGCACGCGTTCGATCTCGCTTGCTGGCTGAACTGAAAGATTGGATGCAGACTCAAGGCGACGAACGGACGGTCTTTCACGAACCGCTCCTGCTGGACGCCCCCGAAACATGGGTTCCTCGCAAACCCAAGACAGGTCGGTAGGAATGATCGGGCAGAACCTCACGTAGGCGAGTCTCTGAGACTCGCAAATGACAGCGTCTCGGAGAGACACCGCAACGTGATCAAGCCCAACGACTCCCGCTCACGTGCTTGAAACAAGTGAACAACAAGTGACGTAGCGGAAGGGCGCGAGCCCTCCGGTTCCTCACCGGGCGGCTTGCGCCACACCGCTAACATCGTCACTTGTTGTTCACGCGTTGCTTAGAACAAGAGGCATAGCAGGCTGTTGATTTAGTCGCATACCGAATGACAATCATTAGCCGTTGGGCGTTAGCCCCGGTTGGCGTCTAATCAACCGCCGCTAACGCGGTGCGGCTCAATAAATCAACAGCCTGAATAGGCTTCTGTTCGACACTTGTCCTACGCTCATTGCTAAGAACCTTCCCGCCCCGCCTGAGTTACGATCGAAATTCACTGCACCTGAGATGACTGAGTTAAAAAGCATGAACTGTTTCCGATTGTCCGCCGTTGTCGCGTGTTTTGTTTTGATCGCTGGAGTTTGGCCGTCGCATCAAACGCAGGCCAAACAACCCAACGTCGTGTTCCTGTTGAGTGACGACCAATCGTGGACGGACTATGGGTTCATGGGGCATCCACATATCCAGACACCTAACATCGATCAATTGGCGAAGTCAGGCTTGGTGTATGAGCGGGGCTATGTCACCGCGCCTCTTTGCCGGCCTTCGCTGGCAAGTCTCGCGACGGGCCTGTATCCGCATCAGACCGGAATTCGCGGAAACGATCCCGTGATGCCGACCGGTCAGAATCGCAGAAAGAACATGCAACTCTTCGCATCGTTGCGGACGAAAATGACCGCTTCGCTGCACCGGCAACCCTCGTTCATTCGGTCGCTCAAGGACAATGGCTACGCGACCTTGCAAACTGGAAAGTGGTGGGAAGAAAACCCACTGGATCATGGTTTCACCGATGCCATGACCCACGGCGATGTTTCGCGAGGCGGCCGGCACGGGGACGTGGGTTTGCAGATCGGTCGAACCACGATGAAACCGGTGTATGACTTCGTCGACTCCGCCGTCGCAGACGACAAACCATTCTTCATCTGGTACGGAGTCTTTCTGCCGCACGCACCGCACAATGCTCCCGACCGTTTGTTCAACAAGTACAAAGACATCGCTCCCAATGAACCCACCGCTCGGTACTGGGCCAACGTGGAATGGTTGGACGAAGGGTGTGGACAGATCATCCAGCACTTGAAAGACAAGGGCCTCTACGAAGACACGATCTTCATCTACACCTGTGACAACGGTTGGGTCCAAGATCCCAACAAAATGAACGCGAGCATTCGCTCCAAACGAGAGCCCGTGGAAGCTGGGATTCGGACGCCGATCATCATTTCTCATGCTGGTGCCGTGACACCTCGCCGCGATTCAGAAACGCTTGCCAGCAACATTGATGTTGCTCCGACCATTTTGAAAGCCTGCGGCATTGAACCTCCGAAGGCGATGCCCGGATTGGACCTGCGTGATCCCGAGACGCTGCGTCAACGAAACCGAATCTTTGTGGACGTCTATGATCACGACAGCGATCTCGACCAACTGGATGACCTCGACAATGGCTTGCAAGCTCGAGTTGTCATCGACGGATGGGACAAACTGATCGTCCGACCAAGCGGAAAAGAACTTTTTGATCTTCAAGTCGATCCAGATGATCGAAACGATCTCGCAGCAAAGCAGGCCGACAAAGTCGAACGTCTGTCAAACATCATCGACGAGTGGCTCGAGAGCACGCCGGTCATCGGGAACTGAACTCATTGAAACGTTTTGAACGACGACCACGTTGACCTAGGAGGCCGAGCAGCATTCTGATGCCGCTGTTCGGCAGATTTCCACGTGGCGTACCTCTCCCGAAACGAAGTTTGGGGAGAGCGATGTACAAGGTCGAGCGACGCCGTTCAGGCGTGCGCGAGGGTGAAGGCCGGGCATGGAAGTGGCGCGTGTTACCCTCCCCCGGAAATCTCGCTGAACGCTCCTTTTCCGACCCCTCCCGCTGCACGGGCGGGGTTTGCAAAACGTCACGAACACAGCATTTAAAAACTGCGTGACTTTCCCTCGGCCTGACCTCTTCGATGCCCAGAGGTCGGCTTTACCAGAGGAGCCTTTGAATCGACTCAGGCAATGATCTCTTTGACCACTCTGGCGGGTTCGACTCCGGTCAATTTTTGTTCCAGGCCTTGGAACGGGAACGTGAGCCGTTTGTGGTCGACGCCCAGCAGATGAAGCATCGTGGCATGCAAATCGCGAACGTGAACAGGATCGGCGACGACGTTGTAGCTGAATTCATCGGTCGCGCCGTGCCGCATTCCACCTTGGACGCCGCCACCGGCCAGCAGCGCAGTGAAGCACCTCGGGTGGTGATCGCGACCATAGGTGTCCATGTCCAACTTGCCCTGGCCATACACCGTTCGCCCGAATTCACCAGCGAAGACAACCAGTGTGTCTTCGAGCAATCCACGTTGCTCGAGATCCTTCAGCAAGGCCGTGGTTGGTTGGTCAACATCTTGGCATTGTCCGGGCAGATTGGCCGGCAACTTCGAATGATGGTCCCACCCGCGATGGAACAATTGGATGAAGCGAACGTCGCGTTCCGCCATCCGGCGGGCCAGCAAACAGTTGCGGGCGTAGGAACCCGGGTTGTTCACTTCTTCGCCATACATCGCGAGCGTTTCGGGAGACTCGTCGGAAATGTCCGTCAGTTCGGGAACCGACGTTTGCATCCGGAACGCCATCTCTTGTTGAGCGATCGTCGTTTCGATTTCAGGGTCGCCGATCTCGCCAAAGTGTTTGCGATTGAGGTCGCCAAGCGAATCGAGCATGCGTCGCCGAATCGTTGGGTCGATGCCGCTGGGGTTGGAAAGAAACAGGACCGGATCGCCCGACGTTTGAAAGCTGGTGCCTTGATGCTTGGAAGGCAAAAAACCGCTGCCCCAAAGACGCGAATACAACGCTTGCACGTTGACCTTGCCGCTCCAGTAGGCCGACGGCATCACGATGTAGTCCGGCAGATCTTTGTTGAGCGTTCCCAATCCGTAACTCAACCAAGCTCCCATGCTGGGTTTGCCCGGCAGTTCCGTTCCGGTGCAGAACGCCGTTTTACCAGGGTCATGATTGATCGATTCAGTGTGCATCGAATCAATGAAGCACAGCTTGTCGACTTGGGTTGAAAGGTGAGGCAGTAGATCGCTCATCCACATGCCGCTCTCGCCTTGCTGCGAGAAACCAAAACGACTGGGGACGATCAGTTGCTCTTTGCCACGCGTCATGGCGGTCACGCGTTGGCCTTGGCTGACCGACGGCGGCAACGGTTGGTTGAACTGTTTGACCAGCTCCGGTTTGTAATCGAACAAGTCGATTTGGCTGGGAGCTCCCGCCATGAATAGAAAGATCACGCGTTTCGCTTTGGGAGCAAAGTGGCAACCCGCCGGGATATCGGATGTCGCTTCGGACGCGGCGTTGGGGGCCGTTGCGTTGGCAAACTTTGGCCCCAGGACCAACGATGCGAGCGCCGTGGTTCCCAATCCCATTCCGGCATTGGCCAAGAACCGACGACGATTTTCGCTTGTCGAGCTGATGTGGTTATGCATAGCGATCAATCTTTGGTCTTGGTGATATCGAGGTTGTAAAGCGTGTTGCACAGCACCGTCCAAGCGGCGAGTTCGACTTTGTCCTGAGATTCGTCGATGGACACTCCCTCGCACAAATCGTCAACCAATGCGGGAGAGCTGGCATACTCGTCACGCAGATCGCTCAGCAGCGTATGGAGGACGTCGATTTCCTCGGCATCGGGGAGTTTGGACGTGACGGTTTCGTAGGCAAACACGATTCGATCTTCGGCGGGTTCATGCACAACGGATTGAGCCAACTGCCGAGCAGCGCGAAGGTATTCACTTTCGTTGAGCAACAGCAAGGCTTGTGTCGGTGTGTTGGTTCTTTCGCGGCGTGCAATGCATGCGTCGCGATTGGGTGCGTTGAGGATCGTCATTTGCGGCGGTGGCATCGCTCGTTTCCAGAACGTGTAAACGCTACGACGATAAATGGATTCGCCTTGATCAGGACGGAAGCGTTCGCCCGTCATCGAAACCGCTTTCCACAACCCGTCCGGTTGCGGTGGCTTGACACTCGGTCCGTGCATTCGCGTGGACAGCAATCCGCTGGAAAACAGGATCTGGTCGCGGATCATTTCAGCATCCAGCCGATAACGCGGGCCGCGACTGAGCAGCCGATTTTCCGCGTCCGCTTTGAACTCATCCGGCGTGGCTCGCGAAGATTGGCGGTATGTTTTGCTCATCACGATTCGCTTGAGCAACGCTTTGATGTCCCATCCCGACTCGACGAACGTCACCGCCAATTCATCCAGCAATTCAGGATGGCTGGGGACCTCGCCTTGGTTGCCAAAGTCCTCCGACGTTTTGACAAGCCCGACGCCGAAGAAGAGTTGCCAAAAACGGTTCACCGCCACACGAGCAGTCAGCGGGTTTTCCGGAGCCACCATCCAATTGGCCAAATTCATGCGGGACGGTGTTTCAGATTGGGGCTCCAGCGGCGGAAGGAAACTAGGGACGCCGCGTTGGACTTCTTCACCGGGAGCGTCGTACTGCCCGCGAATCAGAACGAACGTCTTTCGGACCTCATCGCGTTCCTTCATCACCATGGCTTTGTCGACAGCACGTTCGACCGTGGTTTGATCTCGTTGAAGTTTCGCACGCTGTTTTTGCAACTTCGCCAACGACGACTTCGACTGCCCAAGTTCATTGTGGAGAGCCTCTTTAAGAGCGTCCCACGCACGAATTGTCTTCGCGTGAGCCTCTTCCTCTGGCGTCATGGCTTCCGCATCGGTCGCAGTCCCTTCGAGATTCTCCGCTTGACTCGTTTCCGGTTCGGCAGCCTCTTCGTTTGCAGGCTCGATCGCCTTGATCTGCTGAATCCGTTTGGTGATTTGGTTCACTCGTTTGTTGAGAGGAGCGATTTGCTGATCGAGTTTTGCCAATTCGGCATCCAGGCGTTCCAGTTCGGCTTGCTGAGCTTCGGAGGGGAATCGAGCGAACGGCTCCTGAAAACCATCCACGACTTGTCGCGGGTTGGTTTCGGGCTCGGCATCGATGTTATTGAAGAATGCGTAGAGCGAAAAGAACTCTTTCTGCGTGATCGGGTCAAACTTGTGGTCGTGGCATTGTGCGCACTGAACGGTCAGCCCCATGAAGGCGGTGCCGACGGCGGTGACACGATCGAGCACGTTCTTGACGTGGCTTTCCTCTGGCAAAGCGGTTCCGCGATCGATGATCAAATGCAATCGATTGAATCCGGACGCGATGAGTTGATCTCGAGTCGGTTGAGGATGCAAATCGCCAGCGATCTGGTCTCGAACAAATTCATCGTACGGAAGGTTTTCATTGAATGACCGGATCACCCAATCGCGATAGGAGACGTGATTGCGATAAAAGTCTTTGTGCATCCCGTTGGTGTCAGCGAAACGCACCAGGTCCAACCAGTGACGGGCGATGTGTTCGCCGAATTGAGGACGCGAGAGCAGGTCGTCGACCAGTTCTTCCCACGCCAATTCGGGTGAGTCGGCGTAAGCCGATTCGAACTGGCGGATCGCTTCTCGGCTGGGGGGCAGTCCCGTCAAATCGAAAGTGACTCGCCGCAAAAGCGTTCTGGCATCGGCTTCTTCTGACGGGTGACGCCGCACTGACTCGAGCTTTCGCAACACGAACTGATCAACCGTTTGCGCACTCCACTCAGCATTCTTGGTGGTCGGTGGTTGTGGCCGTTTGGGTGCACGGAACGCCCAGAAGTCTTCGTAGACGGCCCCGCTTTCGATCCAGCGCCGAATCAGTTCCTTTTCTTCTTCGTTGAACGGATCCAAGTGCGAATCCGGCGGAGGCATCAACATCGATTCATCATCGGCAGTGATCCGGTGCCAGACTTCACTTTCCTCAACCGAGTGAGGTTCGATCGCGTATCCAATCGCCCCCTCATCTCCATCGGGTTGATCCAACCGCAGACCGCCCTCTCGCGAACCAGCGTCTGGACCGTGACAGGCAAAACATCGGTTCGAAAGCAACGGCCGAATGTCGCGACTGAACGAAACCGATGACTCATCCGATTCCGAGACCGGCTTGGCATCCTCGGTTTCGCGATCAACGTCCGCGGCATCCAAGCGAAGTGGCGAGAACGGACCGAGGACGGCTGAGCAAAGGACGGTCGCCAAAATCAAGACTCGAGGCAGGCGCGTCTCGCGGGCGAGTCGGGATGGGAAATATCGCCGGTGGAATGGCATAGGTGATAATCAGCGTTCGGCGGCAGGATAGTAGGCGGGATTCAATCAGTGTAGATCGAACGGGATCAGTTGAAAGCACAGCGGTGAGTCTCGGCGAAACGGTACTCGCACGAGGCAGCAGTGATTGTCCTCCTGAACGGAGAGCTTTTTGCGGGCAATTTTTCTTGATCGATTCGTTTTTTCGAAAAACACACTCGTTTCTCGGAAACAACGCAAAAGATTGCGGAGATGTCGGGATGACAGTGTTGGTGGCTGCTCATCAAAGATTGAAGTGGCCTAGAATCATTGGCATTGTGACATGGTGGCCCCGACGGAAGCGGTGCCACTGATGGCCGAGTATCCTGGCGGAAATGTGAGCGAGATTCAGTTTGAAATTTCGGTCTCGTCAACTTGACTCCCACCCTTGCTGTTCAGCCTTTCCATGCAGATTTTTGTTCGTGCGTTGTTTGTCGTGACTCTGGTTGCCGGTGGTGCTGGCGTTTGTTGCCAAGCAGACGATGTCGCAACAGCCTCGGCTGAAAAAGTTCAGTCCACAAAAGCCAACTACTTTGGTGACCTGAAGCAGAAGCTCACGCAAACTTGGCCGAACAACCGTCTGGTTCGTTTTGTCTTTCACGGGCATTCCGTGCCCGCCGGATATTTCCGCACGCCGATCGTTCGACGTTTTGATTCGTACCCGGTTCTCTTTCACCAAGGACTGTGCGAGCGATACCCAACGGCGGTCATCGATGTTTGCAACACCGCGATTGGCGGCGAGAACTCGGTCAGCGGGGCCAAACGATTCGCGGACGATGTGTTGACGTTGAAGCCAGACGTCGTCTTCATCGACTACTGTTTGAATGATCGTCGCGTCGGCGTGGATACGGCTCAGGATTGCTGGCGAACGATGGTCGAGCAGGCGGTGGCAAAAGGCGTCATGGTTGTCTTGCTGACTCCGACCCCAGACTCGAAAGAAGACATCTCGGATCCGGACTCTCCTCTTGCGAAGCACGCCGAATCGATCCGGCAGTTGGCTCGCGAGTTTGAACTGCCGCTGGTGGATTCCTACTCGCAGTTTCAACGTTTGGTCGGGGAAGGCGAGGATGTCACGGACTATCTTTCGCAGTCCAACCATCCCAACCGTGACGGTCATCAAGTCGTGGCCGATCAGATTCTCTCGTTGTTTGAGTGACGCGAATTTCTGCCAGCTTTCGTGTGATTCCAAACGCTACTTCAACTTGTTCGTCGGAATGATGATGTCGTCTCAAGCTCCTTGGCAGTCAATTTTGTTTGCATGGACACTGGCGTTGTTCGCGTGCATGCCGTCGTCTGCTTTGGCCGATGATGCCGATGCCGAACCACCAAACATTGTCTTGATTTTGGCGGATGATTTGGGCTTCAATCAAATCGGAGCCTACGGCGACACGCCGATCCAAACACCTCACTTGGATCAACTCGCCGCCAACGGAATCCGGTTCACTCAGGCCTATTCTGGCAACACGGTTTGCTCGCCATCCCGCGTGTCGTTGTTCACTGGTCGCGACGGGCGATTGATGGACAACAATTCCAACACGGTCCAACTGAAAGACATCGACGTTACGATTGCCCATGTGCTGAAGCATGCTGGTTACGACACGGCGTTGTTCGGCAAATACTCCATCGGTTCTCAAATGGGAGTGACGGATCCGTTGGCGATGGGGTTTGACACTTGGTACGGCATGTACTCGATCTTGGAAGGGCATCGGCAATACCCAACCATTCTCTGGCGTGACGGAAAGAAACTACGAATCGAGGAAAACGAAGCCGGAAGGAAGGGAGCGTACGCGCAAGCTTTGTTCACCCACGAAGCGATCCAGTACATCAAACAAGATCATGACAATCCGTTCTTCGTGCTGCTGGCGTATTCGTCCCCTCACGCTGAACTCGCCGCGCCGCCTGAGTTTGTCGAACGCTACAAGGATGCGTTTCCCGAGACTCGTTATGGAGGCATGTCGAATGGAACGCCGTCGGACAAATACGCTTGGTATTATCCCGAGCCTGTTGAACGACCGCATGCGGTGCTGGCCGGCATGGTGACAGCACTCGATGCTTACGTTGGCCAGATCTATCAATCGCTAGAGTCCAAAGGGATCGCGGACAATACGTTGATCCTGTTCACGTCGGACAATGGGCCGCACGATGAAGGTGGCGGTGACCCGACATTCTTTCGGGCTTCGGAACCTTACAAAGGGATGAAGCGTGACTTGTACGACGGCGGTATTCACGTGCCGATGATCGCTCACTGGCCCGCCGCCATCCGGTCACCACGAGTGGACGACACTCCGTGGGCGTTCGCCGATGTGCTGCCAACCTTCGCGGATATCGCGGGGGTATCTCTGGACATCGTTCCGCGAGTCAAGACGAACGGAGTGTCGGTGTTACCGCGACTTCGCGACGATCCACGTCCGCTGCCGAACCGGACGTTGTACTGGGAATTTGGCAAGCAAGCGGGAGACCCCAATTCCGGAGTGGTTGGAGAGGTCTACCAAGCGGCCCGCCGCGGCAAATGGAAAGCGGTTCGTTACGACATCGACGGGCCCATTGGAATTGCCCACGAAAAGTTGACAGTGGACCGGTCTTAAGGGAAAGGTAAACGGTGAGTCCTGTGAGTCAGGACTCACTTACGAGTGACGGTTCTTTGATCGCTTGCTCGAAATCGATTGGACTGAGGTAGCCCAGCGACGAGTGCAAGCGATGAGGGTTGTAAAATCGTTCGATGTAGTCAGATACGCCGCGTGTGGCGTGTTCGTGCGTGTCGTAAATCTGCTGTGCTTCCTCGGTTTTGTAACTCTTGAAGAACGATTCCATCGGTGCGTTGTCGTAGCAGTTCCCGCGACGGCTCATGCTTTGAACTAGCCCACTGGCTGCCAGGCGTCTGCGGAAATGATCGCTCGCGAATTGGGAGCCACGATCGCTGTGAACGATCAGGCCCGCGTTTGGCTTGCGAAAAGTAAGTGCTTGATCGAATGCCCCGACCACCAATTCCGAATCCATGTTCCGGCTCGTTTTCCAGCTGACAATCTTGCGGGAATGCAGGTCAACGAATGCACAGAGGTAAGTGGAGCCTTCTTGGGTTGGGATGTAGGTGATGTCCGTTAGCCAGACGCGATTGATTGCCTCGGTCGTGAAGTTTTGGCCAAGCAAATTTGAGGCGATGGGCTGATCATGATTGGAGTCAGTGGTCGATATTCTGAATTTGGTGCGGCGATTGGCTTGTATTCCCGCATGACGCATGCATTTGGCGACGGTATTTCGGCAGCACACCACACCGCGTTTGACTATTGCTCGTTGCATTCGCGGGCTTCCATACGCATCGTGATGTTTTTCCAGTCGGATTTCCTTGACGGCTTGAATGATTTGGGTTTGCTTGATCTCGGTGGCTGTGGGACCGCGACCGGCGAATCGGTAATAAGCGGCGCGAGTGACTTCGAGGGTTCGGCAGAGCACTGCGATCGGCCAGCGATCGCGGCACTCTCCAATGAACTTCAACCTCAGTGACTTTCTTTGGCGAAGAATGCCGTCGCTTTTTTTAAAATGTCGCGTTCCATCTTGAGTTGACGATTCTCTTCGCGAAGTCGTCTCAGCTCGGCTTCAATGGATTGGCTACCAACTACTTCGGCCTGGAATGTTCCGTCTTCGTCAAAAGACTTCTTCCACTTGCGAATCAAGCTGTCCCCGATCCCCAAGTCTTTAGCGACAGCGGTGTACGACAAGCCTTGTTCGATGACTTTCTTGACTGCGGCCAGCTTGTATTCGCGGCTAAATGTTCGACGTTTGTCCATGGATCGGTTCTCCTGTCAGAGAAGTCTGACGTGCGCCGGCCCACTGTCAACTTTTCGTGGGCAATTCCACATTGAGCTGTACGACCTGGATTCCGATCCCGGTGAAACGGTGAACTTGGCAGCCGATGAGCGAGGCTTGCGTGAGGAATTCACTGCGTTGTTCGAAGCCAACAAGGACTGAGAATCAACGCTCCGCTGGGGCCCGTTTTCACGCTTCCATTGCAACGAGCTTAGCGGGCTGTTGATTTAATGAGCCGTACCGCGTTAGCGGCGGTTAGTCAGACGCCAACCGGGACTAACGCCCATCGGCTAATTGTTGTCACTCGGTATACGACTAAATCAACAGGCTGTTAGACAGCACACTCTACCGCTCCCCCCGGGAGGGTCGAGCGAAGCGAGTGGCCAGCACTGAATCAAACGCAACCTCCACGGCCAGACCGCTCCTCTATTGACTTGGCACGATCGTGCTGGTCGCTTGCGCAATCGCAAAGGTTTGCGGTCACGACCCTAGCTAGATTGGGGATGTCCTGGCGACGCTAGTGCGCCGGACGAAGGTTTTCGCGGCCCTTAGCCGAATTTCGCGTGAACGAGGATGGCTGGCAAGATCGACGCCAGTTGCCCCGTTTTTCGTGGATTCGACTCGCTAAGGGGCGATCTGCTGAGCTTTCCTCCATCCCGGTTCGACCATTGAAGATGCTCCTTTCCATTCTGTTTCTGACGGTAATCACTGTCGCGGCCTCGTCGTCCGTTTCCGCTCTCGAGCCACAACGATTGCGGTGCGAGTACTTGGAGAATCCGACCGGGATCGACGCCGCTCGGACTCGATTGAGTTGGCAGGTCACATCCGATCAACGGGGGCAATCGCAGATCGCGTATCGGTTGCTTGTCGCCTCTTCGGAAGAGCAGCTTGGATCTGGCGTCGGTGACCTTTGGGATTCCGGCAAGGTGAAATCTGATCAAACCTTGTTCGTCGAGTATGCGGGTAAGCCGCTTTCAAGTCGCCAAGAATGCTTTTGGAAGGTCCAGGTCTGGGATGGGGCTGGCAACGCAACCGAGAGCGAGGTCGCCTCCTGGTCGATGGGATTGCTCGACCAAAGCGATTGGTCCGCCGAGTACATCAGCTATCGCGATGACTCGCCGATCCACACCGATCTTTCAACGCTTCACCTGCCAGCGGCGCGTCAGTACCGAAAAGAGTTCTCGGCTTCCAAATCGATCAAACGTGCCACTGTCTACGCAACGGCACTCGGCATCTATGAGCTGCATCTGAACGGACAACGTGTCGGCGATGCCAGCTTCGCGCCTGGTTGGACGGACTATCGAAAGCGAGCTTACTACAACACATACGACGTCACCAACTTGGTTCGCGAAGGCGACAACGCGATCGGTGCTTGGGTCGCTGACGGTTGGTACAGCGGCTATGTAGGTTTTGGATTGTTGACCGGGATGGGGCCGGAAAAGAACGGGCGATCAACCTACGGAAAGACTCCTTCGTTCATGTCGCAACTCGAGATCGAATTCGAAGACGGAACGAAACAAACCATCGGAACCGACACGACGTGGAAGGTAACTGGCGAAGGACCGATTCAAGAGGCTGACCTTCTGATGGGAGAATCCTACGACGCACGCCGCGAGATGGTTGGTTGGTCCGAACCTGGTTTTGATCATGACCATTGGGACGACGCGATTTTGGCCAAGCAGAATGGCCAGGTGACTGCCGCGTTCTACGAGTTCCGCAACCCAACCACGACTGGTGCCGGCGTGAAGAAGGTCGGCGAGCAACGTGACTTTGGTTTCAAACGGCCCGAACTGGAAGCGTTTCCCGGTGTGCCGGTTCGTGTCACTCAAGAAATCCCCGCGAAAACCGTGTCGAAGTTGGAACCGGGCACGTTTGTCTTTGACCTTGGGCAAAACTTCGCCGGAACGATTCGCCTGAAGATCAAAGGACGCGAGGGCGAGCGAATTCAACTGCGCTACGGAGAGATGTTGCATCCCGACGGTCGCCTGATGACCGAGAACCTTCGCAAGGCAAGAGCGACGGACTACTACACCTGCAAAGGCAATCCCGACGGGGAATTTTACCAACCTCGATTCACCTTTCACGGATTTCAATTCGTGGAAGTCAAACGCTTGTCGGATTCAAGCGAGGACGCAGGCAAAGCGACAGACTCGCAGAATGTTCAGACGCCTCCGTTGGACATGGTCACCGGTTTGGTGCTGCACAGCGACACGCCCATGGCGAGCACGTTTGAATGCAGCGACCCGATGGTCAACCAACTTTTCAAAAATGTGCTCTGGACCCAACGAGCTAACTTCCTCGATCTGCCCACTGATTGCCCGCAACGCGATGAGCGGATGGGATGGACAGGCGACGCTCAGGCCTACGTTGCGACTGCCGCTTACAACGCAGACATCGGTGCGTTCTACACCAAGTGGCTTCGCGAGTTGATGGAGTCACAGCGTCCCAGTGGGGCTTTCCCCGGCTACGCTCCGTATCCCTTTCAACACGGTTGGGACTTCGGAACGGCGTGGGCTGACGCGGGTGTCATCTGCCCGTGGACGATCTGGCAATTTTACGGCGACACCCGAGTGATCGATGACTGCTGGGAACCGATGACACGTTTCATGCGGTGGCGGAAACAGACCAGCGTGAACGATCTCGGCGTGTCACATGGAAACGCTTGGGGCGACTGGTTGTCTCAAGGAGAAGAAACACCGCTCGACTACATCGACACCGTTTACTTTGCAATCTCGGCACGGATGATGGCTGAGATGGCCGAAGCAACCGGTCGCGATGAAGAAGCCAAGCTTTACCGCGAGCAGCGTGCCGCGACGCAAGCAGCGTTTCAGGCAAAGTACCTGAACGAAGATGGCAGCATCACCGTCCGAACTCAAACCGCTCAAGCACTGGCATTGTTCGCGGATTTGGTTCCCGCGGAACAACGCGAAGCTACGGGGAAATACCTGGCGAAACGTTTGTCGGAGAACGGCAATCACATGGCGACCGGCTTCCTCGGCACACGACCGTTGCTGCCTGTTTTGTCGGGTTCGGGGCAACATGATCTGGCCACGTTCTTGTTGCAGTCTCGCGAATTTCCTTCTTGGGGTTACGAAATCTCCAACGGTGCGACTACGATTTGGGAACGCTGGGACAGCTACACCAAAGAGGATGCATTTGGTCGACATAACGCGGCGATGAACTCGTTCTCCCACTACGCTTTCGGCGCGGTTTGTGAATGGATGTTTGCCACGCTGGCGGGGATCCAATCCGACGGTCCCGGATTCAAGCGGATTGTGATCCGGCCAACGCCGCCATCACCCGGAAGCAACGCGATGCACGAACCAATCAACTGGGTCAAAGCTTCGTATGAATCCATTCGCGGAACGATTCGCAGCGAATGGAAAATGGTCGACGGTAGATTTCATCTGAACGTCACGATCCCGGCCAACACGACGGCGACGGTCTACCTTCCGACGAATGATGCCAACAGCATCACAGAGAGCGGAAACGCATTAGCGGACACAGCGAACGTCAGCCTTCTTCGAAAAGAAACCAACGTGGTTGCATTAACGGTTCATTCGGGCAGCTACGAGTTTTTGGCGTCCAGTGGCATCGTACCAGCGAAAGTTTCACTGAAGTCATCGGAGCCCAAAGACAACTCCATCAATCCAGGCGAGATCGATCTGACCGATGCGACAAAGCTGGAGTCGTGGGACTTCCGAAACCCACAAGACTTGGCGAAATGGGGCGAGCGAAAAAGTGTTGATATTGAACAACGAAATGGCTCGGCTTATCTGGTCGCAACTGGCGACGATTCGCAGATGGCAGTTCGAATGACTAAACCGCTCGAAGGGAAATTAGTCATCGAGCTACGGGCATCGCCCTCACAGAATTCGACCAGCCAATTTTACTGGGCGATTCCCGGCCGAGGTTTCAACGGTCAGCAACAAACCAAGCGGTTGCTTCGACAATCGGACGCCGTGAATGCCTATCTTTTCGCAATTCCCGATGCCTTGACCGTGGGAAAACTTCGATTCGATCCCTTCGCGACTTACGATGAGTACGCGAATGCTGGCGAAATGATGATCGAATCGATCTCGATTTATCGACTGGTCGATTGATCGCTCAGTCATCCGTCCCACTCCCATTTCAACCAACCCCGCATCCCTACTGCCTCAACACTGGCCTGCCGCCACACCGGCTGCCAATCCCCACCGGACAACCACCATGAATCGAATCGCTCTCTCATTGCTCGCCTTCGTCATGTGCTTTTGCACTGACCATGTCGTGGCGGGTGAACTCGAACCTCAACAGCATGCTTGGCATGCAAAGTACAAAGGCCAAGACAACGCTCCTTTGCCCGAGGAGATGTTGCTCAACACGGACTCGGAGCCGGATCTGTCGGAGGGATTCACTTCGCTGTTCAATGGCAAAGACCTGAGTGGCTGGACAGCCAAAGGTGGCAGTTGCACGTTTGAGGTGAAAGACGGGATCCTGGTTGGCCAAGTGGTGCCAGGTTCCAACAGCACTTATCTATCAACCGAACGAGATGACTTCGACGACTTCATTTTCACCTGCGACATGAAGTGGGAAGAGTCCTGCAACAGCGGTGTGATGTTCCGTGCTCAATCCAAACCGGGCAAGAACGGAACGGAAACGGTGTTTGGTCCTCAGGCAGAGATGGAGGGCTTCACTCAAGATCGCCATTGGTCGGGCGGCATCTATGGTCAGAGCTGCGGCGGTTACTTTTATCCACTGTGGTTGAAAGAGCACAAGGAAGCGAGAGCAGCCACCACGGAAGACATTTGGAATCGCGTGACGATTTCTGCTCAGGGCAACGTCGTCAAAACCTGGATCAACGGCGTGCCAGCGGCTCACTGGATCGACGATGGATCCTACCCCAAAGGCTTTTTCGGTCTGCAGGTTCACAAAGGTGCGAAAGGCACCGTGTTGTGGAAGAACATCCGAGTGAAAGAGCTCGAGAATGAACCCGCCGCAACACCAAATGCCAGTGCATCGAAGCGACCCAACGTGCTGTTCATCCTGGCCGATGACCTGGGATGGAGCGACACGACGCTGTTTGGAACCACCAAGCTTTATCAGACACCCAATATCGAACGACTCGCAAAGCGTGGGATGACGTTCACTCGGGCATACTCGTCCAGTCCGCTGTGTTCGCCAACACGAGCGAGTGTTTTAACCGGGCTCAGCCCCGCACGGCACGGCATCACTTCCCCGACCTGTCACCTGCCGAAGGTGGTTTTGGAACCGAAGGTGTCTGAGACCGGCCCGCCGAATAAGTTTTCAACGGTCCCCGAATCGGTTACACGTCTGGACACCAAGTACTACACGCTTGCAGAGATGTTCCGTGACAACGGCTACGCGACCGGGCATTTCGGAAAATGGCACTTGGGCCCTGAACCCTACTCACCTCTGGAACATGGTTTCGACGTCGATGTGCCGCACCATCCCGGGCCAGGTCCTGCGGGCAGCTATGTCGCACCTTGGAAGTTCAAGGACTTCGATCACGATCCGGTGATCCCGGACGAGCACCTCGAAGATCGGATGGCCAAGGAAGCGGTCCGCTTCCTCGAACAACACACAAACGAGCCATTCTTCCTGAACTACTGGATGTTCAGCGTTCATGCACCGTTTGATGCCAAGAAAGAGTTGATCGAAGAATATCGAGATCGCGTTGACCCAAAGGATCCGCAACGTTGCCCCACGTACGCCGCGATGATCGAAAGCATGGACGATGCGATTGGCACGTTGCTGGACACGCTGGACCGTTTGGGGATCGCCGACGAAACGATCATCGTTTTCGCATCGGACAACGGTGGCAATATGTACAACGAGGTCGATGGCACGACCGCGACCAGCAACGCTCCGCTGCGAGGCGGCAAGGCGACGATGTACGAAGGCGGTGTGCGTGGCCCGGCGATCGTTGTCCAACCCGGTGTGGTGGAATCCGGATCACGAAGCGATGCGATCATTCAAAGCATCGATTTCTATCCCACGCTTTTGGAGATGTTGGCGATCGACGCTCAGCCGAACCAGCGTTTCGATGGTGTCAGCATTGTTCCCGCGTTGCAGGGGAAACCGCTGCAGCGAGACGCGATCTTCACTTACTTTCCTCATGACCCTCCTGTGCCGAATTGGATGCCGCCTTCGGTCAGCGTGCATCAAGGCGATTGGAAACTCATCCGCATCTTTCATGGCGGTCCAAACGGCTCGCATCGCTACAAACTTTTCAACTTGAAGAACGACCTTGGTGAACGAATCAACCTGGCGGCAAAACATCCCGACCGGGTCCAGCAGATGGACAAGTTGATCGGGCAGCATCTGGTTGAAACCAAGGCCGTCAGACCGCTGGTCAACAAAAACTTTGATCCCGCCAAATACAACGCGGGCGCCGAAGGCAAAGGCAATCTGAAACGCAGCGGCAACAAACCCAAGAAGGGCAAACAGCGAGTTCAACGGAAACCGGTCGCTGGTTGGTTGCCCGGTGGGACCTGCGACCTTTCCGTCGCCAACAGTGTGCTGCGAGTCAGCAGCACCGGCGGTGATCCGCACTTGAGTTTCTCGCTTCCCGAAGTGGTGAAGGCATCCACGATGACGTTCACCGTTGAGATGCAATCAAAATCATCGGGCAGTGGGCAGGTGTTCTGGAAGGAAGTTGGTCAGCCGTATTCAGCGGAGCGAAGCCAGGTCTTTGATGTGACTCATGATGGAAACGTTCACACCTATTCCATCCAGCTCTCGCCGCAAGGCCCAGTGCAGGGCGTCCGAATCGATCCGTCCAATGGAGCTGGCCAAATCGAAATCCGGCAAATGCGTTTGCTCGATGGCAACGGCGTCCCCATTCACGAATGGAACTTCGCGGACGCAGGCCGCTAAACAGTACGATGGTCTTCCTAGACCGTCGGGAAAATAACGTCCTCTGTTTTGGTCGGGCTTGGAAGCCCAACCTACGGGTGCTTGGCTTGGAAGCCCAACCTGCGAGGAACCAGGCGTGAAGGATCTTTCGAACAGAATAAGGAGTCTCACGTGAGCGAAACATTTCACTTGAATGCTCCTCCCGGTTTTCGCGGTTTGCACCCAGATCTGCCCATCGAAACTTATCACCGGCACCTTCCACACTGGCGGCAGGCCGGAGCGACCTATGCGATCACATTTCGGCTGTCAGACTCGATTCCACAAGATCAACTTCGAAGCCTTCAACGATGGCGAGAGATATGGGAGCGATCGAACGGACAACCACAAACAGACGCCGATTGGGAACTGCTCGCAAAACAGATCACTCACCGTACCGAAGCCTGGCTGGACGAAGGCTACGGCGAGTGCGTGTTTGAGAACCCTACGTTAGCCGATGTGATGGCAAAGTCGATGTTGCAGTTCCAAAACGATCGTTATCTCACGTCTTGCTATTGCGTGATGCACAACCACGTTCACCTCGTGATGAAACCTTTGGGTGACCACCTTCTTGAAAAGATTCTTCGAGACTTGAAAGGGTATGTCAGCCGCATGGTCAATCGAGAACTGCATCGAGAGGGTCCACTTTGGACGCAAGAAAGCCACGACCGAATCATCCGAGATGAAGAACATCTCTATCGCGTCATTCAGTACATCGGCAACAACCCAAAGAAGGCCGGTTATGAAGAGCGGCAATGGGTTCGCTGGATTCACCCCGATTGGGAATCGAAAGGCTGGGGCTTTCGGGATTCGTGAGACGGGAAATGAGGGATGAGACTGGTCAAGTGCAACGTGAGAAACCGTACGATGGTCTTCCGAGACCGTCACCAATCAAACAGTACGATGGTCTTCCTAGACCGTCGGGAGAACAGCGTCTTTTTTTTGGTCGGGCTTGGAAGCCCAACCTACGGGACACCACCTGCAAAACATTGCAATCAACCTCTAGAGACAACTGAGATGAACTTTCGAAACGTGCGAAATCTGGTTTGGGTGATGGCAGTCGCTTGGATGAGCGTGGCTTGCAATTCCTCCATGGCATCCGAGCAACCGAACTTCTTGGTGATCCTGGCCGATGACCTGGGGTTTTCAGATCCTGGATGTTATGGCGGCGAGATTGCGACTCCCAATTTGGATGCGCTGGCTGCCGGCGGATTGCGGTACACGCAGTTCTACAACACGGCGAGGTGTTGGCCGACGCGAGCGGCGGTGATGACGGGCTATTACCCACAACAGGTGCGTCGTGACAGCATGCCAGGGGCGACGCGACAATATGGCGGCGGTGGAAAACGCCCCGATTGGGCTCAGACGTTGGCGGAATACCTTCGTCCGGCTGGGTATCGCACCTATCACTCGGGCAAATGGCACATCGATGGAAAGCCAACGGACAACGGGTTTGATCTCTCCGACGAAGCCACCCGAAGTCCGGGGTTCTTTGACTCGATCCGCAAGAAGAACCGCGATCCCAAGTTCTATCGGACCACCGCGACCGCTCAACACGCGATTGATTGTTTGCAGGAACACGCCGAGGAACATGCCGACCAACCGTTCTTTCACTTCCTCGCATTCCACGCTCCCCACTTTCCGTTGCACGCTTTGCCGGAAGACATCGAGCGTTATCGAGACCGATACTTCGCCGGATGGGATGCACTGCGGGAAGAACGCAAACACCGGCAACGCGAACTTGGGATGGACGTTGGACCTCTGTCCCCGATCGAGCAAGAGGTCGGTCCGCCTTATGCCTTTCCCGACCAGATCGAGGTGCTCGGCGAAGGGGAGATCACTCGCCCGTTGCCATGGGATGAGCTGACCAAAGAGAAACAACAATTCCAAGCAACCAAGATGGCGATCCACGCGGCCATGGTGGATCGCATGGATCAAGAGATCGGGCGTGTGCTCGCCCAGTTGAAAGAAATGGGCCAATTCGAAAACACTTGGATCTGTTTTCTGTCGGACAACGGTGCGAGTGCGGAGATCATGGTCCGTGGCGAAGGACACGATCCTTCCGCGTCACCCGGCTCGGCAGCGACATATCTGTGCTTGGGACCTGGATTCAGCAGCGCGGCGAACACCCCGTTCCGTCGGCACAAGACGTGGGTGCATGAAGGAGGCATCTCGACGCCGTTCATCGTTCATTGGCCTGAGGGAATTCGTTCGAAGAACGAGTTGCGGACCAATCCTGGACACGCGATCGACATTGCACCGACCGTGCTGGATCTCGCCAGGGTCGAGCTCGACGAGACGGCTGGCCCACCGATGAGCGGCCAAAGTTTGAAACCGTCTTTTGATGACAGCGATGCCACAATTCATGACGAGTTGTGGTTCTATCACGAAGGCAACTGGGCCTTGCGGCAGGGCGATTGGAAGATCATTCACTCCAACATCTCTCGCCCCTTTCCTTGGCTGCGTTCCGAAACCGCGGCCAACGAGTCCAAAGAAGACGGTGATTGGCAACTTTATCACCTGGCCAACGACCGGGCTGAACAAAACGACGTGGCGGACAAGCATCCTGAACGAGTCCAACAAATGGCGGATCGTTGGTGGGAATTACGCGATCAGTTTTTGCGTGATTCGATGGACGGATCGAACCCATCAAAGCGAGCCAACTGATGGTGCGAAGTTCGTTTCTTCTTTCTGCCGCCCTGTTGCTGGTGCTGCCCGCTGAACCAAACGTTTCTGCGGCGGACCGGCCAAATGTCTTGCTCATCATCGCGGACGATGTGGGCTACTCGGATCTCGGTTGCTACGGCGGTGAGATCGACACGCCCCATTTGGATCAGTTGGCAGCCGATGGAGTTCGCTTCAGCGAATTTCACGTCAATCCAATGTGCGTGGTGACGCGGACCAGCCTGATGACCGGCCACACGCATTCTCAGTCGGATCACTATCGACGTTCGCTACCGGTGGCTCGTCTGCTGAAGAAGGCCGGCTATGCGACGTCGCTCTCGGGCAAGTGGCATCAACCCGACAATCCGCTCGACGCTGGCTTTGACTCCTTCTACGGATTCCTTGGCGGTGCGATCGACAGTTGGACCGGCTTCGAACGAGGCAAACCCGCGATTCAAACGAACCGGGATTCACCCAAACCTGTGAGTGAGGGCTGGTACAGTTCGGACGCGTTCACGGACCGTGCGATGGAAGAGATCGATTCGGCACGAAGGCAAGGCAAACCGTTCTTCACCCAAGTCGCGTTCAATGCGCCGCACACACCGCTGCACGCACCTCGCGAGAGCGTCGAAAAGTACTACGAACGCTACCGAGCGGGTTGGGAAAAGCTGCGTCGAGATCGCTATGACCGAATGATCGCGATGGGTTTGATCGACGAACGTTACGTGATGTCCCAGCCGGATGCAGAAGTGCGACGGTGGGACGAGTTGCCGGCGACGATTCAAGAGCAAGAAAGCCGACGCATGGCAGCCTACGCCGGGATGCTTGATCGATTGGACTGGAACGTCGGGCGATTGCTTCAACACTTGAGCGACCAAGGACTCGATGAGGACACCATCGTGATCTTCATGGCGGACAATGGTGGTGCTTACAGCAACGGCGACATCCGCACCTACGACCAACAAATCCCGTGGGAACCCGGCAGCAACGCGTTTGTGTCCAACGGTTGGTCGTATCTGAAAAACACTCCATTCCGATGGTACAAATCGTGTGCGCAAGAGGGCGGCGTGTCCGTGCCGTTGATCGTGCGTTGGCCAGCGCAATTGTCGGGACAAGAAGGAGCCATTCGCAAACAGCGATTGCACGTCACGGATTTGTATCCAACGCTGCTTGAATTGGCGGGTGCGACGTATCCAACTCATGATGGCGATCGCCAGCTGGAACCGCTTTATGGAAATTCGATGCTGCCCTTGCTTCGAAACCCTGACCTGCCGGATTTCGCGATTCACGACGAGATATTTTGGTGCTTCAACCAAACGGGCAAAGCACTGACCAAGGGCAACTGGAAAATTTCCAGCATCAGTGATGGGCCGTGGCGACTGCACGACATTCAAAACGATCCGGCGGAGTCACAGGATTTGGCGGCCGAGCAACCCGAGGTGTTGTCAGCGATGAGCGACGCTTGGTTCCAGTTCGCGCGCGAAAACACGAAGATGCCTGCGTCGTGGCGTGCACCGTTGAAGGAATATCAAGAAGGTTGGGGATACCACCGCATTCGCATGATCATGCCCGCTTATGTGCGTGCCGTTCCTGCGATGTCCGCGATGGATGTCCCATGCGATACAGATTTGAGCTTCCATTTTTCGAAGCCAATTCGGTTTGCGAATTCAACCGGCAAAACCCTTCGCTTGTACGAAGCCGGTGACACCCAAACGGTCATTTGGCAAGCGGATCCTGAACCTGGGCACCCTGACGAGGGCTCCCGACAAATCACATTCAACGATCTCCCGCGACTGAAGCCGAACACGACTTATTTCGCGCTGTCAGATCCGGGATGGATCACAGTTGGCAATCAACCCGCCGGGGGTTTGAACGATGGAGCGTTCTGGTACCGGTTTCGAACGGGGCCCGCCCGCCCAGGTTTGTTGGATGGGCTTCCCGTCCAACGCCCACTGCCTCGATGAAGTCCATCGACAATCGTTGTACACTGCTATTTCAACCCATTCACCGCACAGAAAGTTTGAGCGAGAAAGAATATGAGCGTCGCAACCCAACACACATTGCTTCCCGAAGTTCAATCGTTCCTGGATCAATCCCCCCTGGCGAGCTTCGTCGGCGGAAAGCACTACCCGAGCGAACAGGGAAACGTGCTCGCAACGATCGATCCAGGCTCGGGTGATCAGCTCGCTGAGATTCACGATTTAAATGCGGCCGAGATTGATCGTGCGGTGGAAATTGCTAACGAAGCGTTCCCCGCTTGGGCTGGATTGTCCCAGCAAGAACGCAGCAGCATCCTGCTCAAACTCGCCGATGCGGTGGAGAGCCACAAAGCGATCATCGCTCAAATCGAGGCACTCGATGCTGGCAAAATCGAAGCCCAAGCCGCCGGCGATGTGCAGAACTTTGTCGACACGATGCGATACTTCGTTGGTCTGTCTGACAAAGTCGAAAAGCGTACGAAGCTGGACGTGCCCGGCCACGATGCTTACACGGTCAAACAACCTTGGGGTGCCTGTGCCTTCATCTTCCCCTGGAACTTCCCGTTCCTGTTGATCGGTTGGGGAATTTCACCGGCGCTGGCTGCCGGGAACACCGTGGTGATCAAACCCGCCGAAGACACATCACTTTCGGCGATCTACTTGGCTCAACTGGCCAAAGAAGTCGGCGTGCCCGATGGCGTGATCAATGTCGTCACCGGCCGAGGTGCAACGGCGGGTGCCGCCCTGACCAACAACGCTGAAATCAAACGCATGTCGTTCACTGGTTCACCCGAAGTGGGCCGTTTGGTCGGTGAGTCGTGTGGACGCAACTTGGTGCCGGTCAAACTGGAACTGGGCGGCAAGGGCGCCGCGGTTGTCTTCGATGATGTCGATGTCAAAGCCACCGCGCAAGCCTTGGTCGGTGCGATCACGTTCCACACCGGGCAAGTTTGTTGCGATGCAACGCGTTGGCTGATCCACGAAAACATCTACGATGAGTTCGTCGCTGAGTGCAAACAGTTGATGGAGAAAGTCCGCATCGGTCACCCGCTGGACCCCAACAGTGACATGGGGCCGGTCGTGAATCCCAAGCAACGAGAACGTGTTCTCGGGTACCAAGAAAAGGGGACAGCGGGAGGAGCTCAGTGTCTCTGCGGTGGTGGCCCCGCGACCGTCGACGGGCTGAACGGAAACTATGTCAAACCAACGTTGTTGGCCGGTTCGCTGGACAACGTCGCCGCTCGCGAAGAAATCTTTGGGCCGGTGGCTTACCTGGCGAAGTTCTCTGATGAAGCGGATGCGATCGCGAAAGCGAATGACACCGACTACGGATTGGCCAACAGTGTTTGGACGACGGATGTCGAACGAGCCAACCGGGTCGCCGAATCGATGATCGCTGGCAACAGTTGGATCAACGCTCACAACGTGTTCGCACACGGTGTGCCTTACGGCGGCGTCAAGAAAAGCGGCATGGGCGGCGGCGTGCTATCGCCTGAAACACTGATGGATTACTACCGCAGCACGTCGGTTGTCCGCCCCCTGTAATCACCTCCGCCAACCTTTGATTGATCCTTCACCGACGGGAATAGAATGAGCCATTCGCGAGATGTCCAACATCCACGGGACCGAATCATGCAAACGATGGATCGGATCTATCGTTACCGCATGACGACGACTTCGGGTGGCAATTTGTCGATCCGAGACAGCGAAGGCAACATTTGGATCACGCCAGCGAGAGTCGACAAAGGCAACCTGACACGGAACGACATCATCTGCGTTCGCGCCGATGGATCCGTCGATGGCCCGCACCCGCCATCCTCGGAGTTCCCGTTTCACAAAGCGATCTACGAAGCCCGACCGGATGTAAAAGCGATCGTGCACGCTCACCCGGTCGCGTTGGTCGCCTTCAGCATTTGTCGCGGGACACCCGATACGCGGTTGTTCCACCAAGCACACAGTGTTTGCGGCAAAGTCGGGTTTGCACCTTACGCGTGCCCGGGAACGGAAGCTCTTGGGGTCAGCATTGCGAAACAGTTCGAAGACGGATGCGATAGCGTGATCCTGGAAAACCACGGCGTCGTCGTGGCAGGGGAAGACTTCGCATCCGCGTTCCAACGATTCGAAGCGTTCGAATTCGCGGGCAAGACGCTGATCAAAGCCAAGCAGATCGGCGAGGTTCGATACCTCAATGATTCTCAATTGGACCAAGCGGCGCATCGGAGCGTTGACTTCATCAGCTACGAACCGCCCGCTGCCACCACGCGAGAGCAAGAACTACGACGGCAACTGTGTGAGTTTGTGCGTCGAGGTTGCCGCCAGCGATTGTTGATCAGCACCGAAGGCAGCTTTTCAGCTCGTTTGAAAGACGATTCGTTCCTGATCACACCAACGCAGCGAGACCGCGAGTTACTGCGGGCGGAGGACTTTGTGCTGGTCAAAGGCGAATTTCGTGAATACGGAAAACTGGCCAGTCGAGCCGCCAACGCTCACCGCGCGATCTACGAAAAACATCCGCACGTGCAAGCGATCGTGTTCGCTCATCCGGTCAACGCGACGGCGTTCAGTGTCACCAGCGTTCCCTTGGATGTTCGCACCATTCCGGAAAGCTACGTCTTCCTGCGTGACGTGGCACGTGCTCCTTATGGAGTCCAGTATTCAGGCGACAAATCCATTGCCGACTACGTGTGCAGTCGTAACCCAGCGGCGATTCTTGAAAACGATGGTGTGTTGGTGACCGGAACCACGGTGTTGGACGCGTTCGATCGATTGGAAGTGCTCGAATCCACCGCCGAAGCCGTGATCAATGCGAAAGCGATCGGGGACGTGTCGGTGATGCAGCAAGACGTCATCGATGAACTTTGCGAACAGTTCAATTTGTCGTGACGCGGAGAACGATCTTCTCGCCGGTATCCCGTGCATGTCTCAACGCATTTGTTTCCTGTATTCGCGAGGCGACAAACCAAGGTGGGTGCGGAACTGCCGGCTGAAGTAGTTGCTGTCCGAGAAACCGACATCAAAGGCGATGTCGGTGATGGACCGATCGGTGCTTCGAAGCAAACGGCTGGCTTCTTGAATTCGCACTTGGATCAAATACTTGATCGGTGAAGTCTCCATCGTGCCTTCGAAAGTGCGAATGAAATTTCGGCGAGACATCCCCGAAATCTCGACCAAGTCATCCAATGAGATCGGGCGATCGAAGTGTCGCTGGATGTGCGAGATGGCCTCGGCAATACGAAGTAGCTTCTTGCTCTCGGGATTGCGTGTTCGGATGTAACACCGTGAAAGGAACGTGACCAATTGCAACATCGTGAGCGTTGCCATCGTTCGAAAACCAGCCGATCGTTGTTTCAGTTCTTGGTCCAATGATTCAACGTAGCGAAGCGTCTCGATCAGCTCCGCTGGGTTGAGTTGCAAGCGGCTGGTGAATTGATGCCGCTTCCTCCAGGCCGGTTCGAGCGTGAACAACGCGTGGTAACCGGACAACGATTGCAGATCGCCAATCGAAAGCGGTAGCTCGAGCGGATCAAACAGGATGTTGATCAGGCTCAATTGGTCCATGTTCAAGTAATCATGTGGTCGGTCGCCACCAATCACAAACGTGTCTCCCGTCACCAGTTCGTAGCTGTCTTCGCCGGTGATATGAACGCCTTTGCCGCCGGTGATGATGACAATCTCGGCGAACTCATGGCAATGCAGGCCAAATGGCTCTTGCGGGTCACGTCGTTCGACCACGATCGGAAATCCGTCGGGGTGAAACCAGTCCTCCTTTTTTAGCGTCGGGATCATCTCGGGCATGTCTCCGGGGCAGTTTGGACTGGAGTTTTGGCTCGAATTGGTTGTGCTAAAAAAGCAATTCCAGGTGGCACGATTGTCTTGTTACCGGCAAGAATGTCAAGGTTTGGCGTTGCTCCGCCGGGTAGGCTACGGAAAGATGGGCCACACCAGATGGCCGGACAGACACACGCACCGCCCTTAGATCAGGCATTGAGATCATGAATCGAGCTGGCAATATCGAGAAGGCTTTTGAGTTGGCCCGAGAGGAATACCAGGCGATTGGAGTCGATGTCGACTCGGCTTTGCAGCGGATGCGAGACGTCGAGATCTCGGTTCATTGCTGGCAAGGCGATGACGTGAAGGGCTTCGAAGGCGACGACGGAGCACTCGGAAACGGGTTGGCCGTGACCGGGAATTACCCCGGTCGGGCTCGTACGATCGACGAGTTGCAGAGCGATTTGGAATTGGCTTATTCGCTGATCCCAGGCAACCACCGGCTCAACCTGCATGCTCTTTATGGCGAGTTCAAAGGCCGAGTTGATCGAGACGAGATCGAGGTCGAACACTTTCAAGGCTGGATCGATTGGGCACGCGATCAAAAGGTCCGCTTGGACTTCAACCCAAGCTACTTCTCGCATCCAAACGCGGCGGATGGCTTCACGCTGGCTCACGCCGATTCAGGGATTCGTCAATTCTGGATCGATCACGGTATCGCCTGCCGAAAGATCGCGGCCGCGATGGGCGCCGCTCAAAGCAATCCCTGCATCAACAACTTTTGGGTGCCGGACGGATACAAGGACGTGCCCGCCGATCGGAAGGCACCGCGGGAAAGATTGGCGGATTCGCTCGACTCCATTTTCGCAACCGAATATCCCGCCGAGCAAACTCTCGATGCCGTCGAATGCAAACTGTTTGGCATCGGCAGCGAAAGCTACGTGGTTGGTTCACACGAGTTCTACATGGGCTACGCGATGTCTCGCTACAAAGTCCTGTGTCTGGACGCGGGGCATTTCCATCCAACCGAAACGATCTCAGACAAAATCTCGGCGGTGATGATGTACGTTCCCGAGTTGTTGTTGCACGTCAGTCGCGGTGTGCGTTGGGACAGCGACCACGTGGTCACGTACAGCGATGAACTGCAATCGATCATGCAAGAAGTTGTTCGTGGTGACTACTTGGGACGCGTGCACATTGGGTTGGACTTTTTCGACGCCAGCATCAATCGCGTGGCGGCTTGGGCGATTGGAACTCGCAACGCATTGAAAGCGGTCTTGGCGGCTTTGTTGGAACCAACCGAGCAGCTTCGAAAGATGGAACTGGAAGGAGACCTGACCGGTCGACTCGCGTTGCTCGAAGAGCAGAAAACGCTCCCGCTCGGTGCCGTTTGGAATCACTATTGCCAATCGGTCGACGTGCCTGCGGGATCGGATTGGTTGGAGAACGTGCGGCAATACGAGAGCCAAGTCTTGTCCCAGCGAAGTGACAGTTCTGCTTTGGTTTGATCGAAGCCGTGCCGACAAAGTCACGGTCGTGGCGGACCAACAAAAGACGACGGTGAATCGACCGATCTTTAGCACTCGAGAGAATTGATGAGCGAAGAAAATTCAGACGCGGGCGGCGAATTTGAACGCGAACCCGTTCCCGAATCCGCACAAATGGGAAACGGAAAGTTCTGGGGAATGTACGCCGGTGAGCATGCGGCGGGCACCGAGTTCATGATTGGGCCGTTGTTCCTCGCTGCGGGGGCCAGCCTGTCAGATTTGTTGCTGGGGCTGTTGCTCGGCAACTTGCTGGCCGTTTTGACTTGGCGATTCCTCGTCGTCCCGATCGCGATGGCGAAGCGAATGACGCTTTACTATCAGCTTGAACGCATCGCCGGCGGTTCGCTGGTCAAGTTCTACAACTTGGTCAACGGACTGCTCTTCTGCTTTCTCGCCGGGGCGATGGTCACGGTCTCTGCGTCGGCCGTGGGAGTGCCCTTCGACATCAGCTTCGATGTTCCGGAGAGCTTCTTTGGTCTGAGCAACCCATCGTTCACATTGTTGGTTGTCATTGTCGGAGCGGTGATCACCGCTGTCGCGGCCGGCGGCTATGAACGAGTGGCAAGATTCGCGAACATTGCGGCTCCGTGGATGATCGCCGTCTTCGCATGCTGCGGAATCGTTTCGCTGACGCAAATGGGGGCCACCAACGCATCCGCATTGTCCGAAGGCAAGTTCTGGTCCGATGCGATCACGTTTGTTCAGGAAAAGAATGGACCGGGGACGTTTGGTTTCTGGCAGATCGTGGTCTTCGCTTGGTTATGCAATGGAGCGATGCATTTCGGGATGGCTGACCTGACCATCTTCCGCTTTGCAAAAAGCAAGTCGGCGGGATGGGCGCCTGCGATTGGGATGTTTCTCGGTCACTACATGGCGTGGATCGCGGCGGCTCTGTTGCTCGCGGCGCTCATCAAGTTGCAACCGGCTTTGGTGGTCGGTGAAGACGGCAAAGTCACAGCGAATCCGGGGCTGCTGGCCTATCAAGCGATCGGATGGACAGGGATCATTTGCGTGGTGATCGCTGGTTGGACGACCGCGAACCCAACGATCTATCGTGCGGGGCTCGCCTTCCAAGGCATGTTCCCCCGAAGTTCACGAACCGCGATGACGCTGGTTGCCGGTGTCGTTGCAACCATCGCCGGAGCATTCCCAAACCTGTCGGCTCAACTGCTCGATTTTGTGGGCACCTACGGAACGGTCCTAGGAACGATGGGAGCCGTGATCGTCGTCGACTTCTACCTGATTCAAAAGTTTGGTCTGCGTGCCGAATACGCTGCAGTCACCGGAGCCCGCATCAATGCCGCCGTCTTGATCGCTTGGGTGCTCCCGGTGGCGGTGGCTTTGTACTTCATTCTGGCCAAAGGTTTTTTTGCGGCCTATGCGGTGATCCCATGTTGGTTCATTTGCGGAGTCCTTTACCTGCTCGTCAGCAAAATGATTCAGCGTTCACCCGCTGAAGAAACGATCACCTGATGGTTGTTGACGTTTGCATTCGATTCCATCCATCTCTGCACTTTTACAACATTCCCTCGCTGTCGCCATGAAGAACTTCGCCAAGATGATGTCGCTGATCACGCTTTGCTTGATTGTCGTTCCGTGTTCGTTGTATTTTGCGGGAGCAATCGACCTTCCGATGGTCAAATCCATCGCGTTGTTTGGCACGATCGGATGGTTCGTCTTCACACCGATTTGGATGAGCCGGAAATTGCCGGTCGACGCGGCGGAAGTCGAGATCTAGAGACGCGAATGTAGGTGTTGATGTCGACGCGTTCGATGTGTCGGCATTCAAAATTCTTTCGCGAACCTTGGTGTCGTGAGTTCGGTCCATGGGGGCAAGGAATCCGATGCGATTCGGAGCCGTCTCCCGATGCCGATGATATGTCTTTCGCGAAAGTTGAAATGATGCGAGTTTTACCATTCTGTTTTGCAACGAAGTCAGGTGGCGAGTGATTGCCACTCGTTTGCCTGACAAGAACGATTTGTCCCAAACAACTGTTCACACAATGCGAAACAATGAGAATCACATCCGAAACCCAGTCGGCGACCAAGGTCGCTGCACGAATCGCGGGGGAAGACATCCAAAAGGGTGACTTCGTCACCGTTCTAAGCGAGATCTTTGAAGTCCCAACCTTTCTTTGGAACTGCTCGGACGTCTCGTTGCCACCGGACGAACCCGTACGGGCTCGCTTCCTTTCAACAGCCACCGGGACCCCATACAAGGTCACCGTGATTTGCTTGCCGTTTGTCTATGCCAAACGCCCACGTGGTCCGGTCACTTGCTTTGACATCCGGCGACACGAATTGGTGCGATTGGATCGCGAAAGCGGACGATCGCTGTGGAAGCTGCTTAAGAAAAAGTAGAAGTGAAGTCGGCATTGCGATCTATTCAATGCTGAGCGAGGCAGTGTCGAGCAACCAGGTTTCGATTGCGTCGTAAACCTGTTCGCGTTCGTCCTCGATCAGCAATGAATGACGCAGGCCGTCAAAGGAGACACGATGGCATCGTCGGCCGGCGCTGGCAACGAATTCGTCCGTAGTTTCCGAATCGCAAAGCTCGTCTTCCTCACCGGTCAGCACCAGCAGTTTGACATTCAGCTCTTTCGCATGGTCGGTCAACCAAATGCCATGGTTGACCAGCTGACTGCCAATTCCAATCGACAGCTTTTCGTGCATCAAATCGTCCTCCGCGAGTTCACGCAGTGCCTCGGTGTCCTGCGTCAATTGCGTTGGTTCGATTGACGCGGAAACGCGAATGTGTGGGATGAGTTTGCCAGTCAACCACGCCGCGAAGGCTTGCGGACGCGTGGGAGGATTCGGCGGCAGGATCATCGGATTGGTAACGATGGCTCGCTTCACATATTCATGATCGCGGCCAAGCAGGTGATTCAACACCAGGTTTCCGCCCATGCTATGTCCCAGCAACACGAGTTCCGCTCGTGGGAATTGCTTCGCGGCGAATTCGAGGGCGACTGCGATATCGTCGACCAATGTGTCAAAGCTGGGAGCGTCGCCGCGGGCACCGGGACTTTGACCGTGCCCATGCTGATCATAAATGACCACACCACGATCCAGTGCCTGCATGCGATCGACGAAGTCATCGTAGCACCCGGAGTGCTCACCCAATCCGTGAACGACCACGAAGGTAAGCTCAGCGGATGATGGCCCGGCACGGCGACAGTGCAGTTGACGTCCGTTGGGAGTGTTGAGTGCTGATTCGTCGATTGCAATGGCCATGAAACGAATGTGGTTGAATGCCGGTCGGTGGAAGGACACTTTACGCGTGCGTCCAGAGAAGCGAGTTGGATGACGTCACTCTTGTTCGCGATCGATGAACTTGCAGAACCGACTGAGCTCGCCCCCGGCAGTCTTGTCTTCATGCAAAAACGCGAGGTTCGATTCTTCAAACTTGTTGAAGAAATTGTCCCAACTGATCGTCGATAAGGTGTCGTTGCGACCTCCGTGAGGAAAATCAATTCGCAGAATGCCGATGCCCTCGTCGGAGTCGGCGGTCGATTCGACTGTGGCAGGCACTCCGCCGCGTTCGTGGACCCAATTGCGAATGGTTTCGTGGTCGGTTGTTGTATTGGCCATGGTTTCTCCTCAGGAAATGATTGGGGCTGTCGATGGAAATGATTCCATCACTTCGAATCTGACTGCGTGTTCTCTGCAGGAAAGCAACGCTCGTGCGTCGACATGCGAGACCACGCAAAGCTAACGAAGCCAATACGGACGCAACCATCGTGCCAACGTTCGACGGGCGCGAGGTTTGCAAGGTGGCTGGCGTGCTCGCAGTTCGTCGCTTTCAATGATGGCATGGCGGCAACCCTGCTCGGGCACGTTGCCGTTTTCATTGTCATACTGCGGCGGCTTCAAGCGACTGAGGACGCTCGAATTTGAGTGTCCACCATCTCCCTCCAACTGGAATCAACCTTGAGCGACAACTTGATCACTGGAAGCCTTCCTGAGGAAACGTTGGAAGAGCTTCGTCAAGCTAAGAAGGTTTTGGAACACCATGGCATCGCAGATCGTCTGACCGAGATGATTGGGACGCCGGTGACAGCGTCGTTGAAGATGTTGCCGGACAGTGTCGAGTCGGCGATCCATCAAGCAATTGAAAAGTCGTTGCATGTCGCTCTGGATGTTGCATTGCGGACGCTAGGTGACGACAAAGATTCCGCAACTGGAGCCGCACGCGGGAAGCCGAAGTTGCTGACGCACAAGTTGTTGGCGGGGCTCAGCGGTGCCGCCGGCGGTGCTTTGGGCGGAGCGACCGTTGCTGCCGAATTGCCGGTTTCAACGGTGTTGATCCTGCGTAGCGTTGCCGACATCGCTCGTAGCGAAGGCGAGGACTTGTCCGAACTCGAGTCACGTTTGGCGTGTTTGGAAGTGTTCGCACTGGATCCCGGTCAGTCGTCGGATATCGATGACGAAACCGAAATCGGTTACTTCGCAGTGCGAGCGGCGATGGCCAAGCAGATCAAGGATGCGTCCCAGTACATCGTCCAGCACGGAATCAGGGATTCTGCGGCACCGGCTTTGGTTCGTCTGGTGACGCAGATTGGGAAGCGTTTTGGCGTGGTGGTCAGTGAAAAAGTCGCGGCACAAGCGATTCCAATCATTGGTGCGGTTGGCGGGGCTTTGATCAACAGTTACTTCATTGATCATTACCAAGACATTGCCCGAGCTCACTTCACGATTCGGCGTCTTGAACGGGAGCACGGCCAACCGCTCGTTCGTGAAGCTTACGGGCAGATCAAACTTCGAAAACGCCCTCGCCGAGTGACCGATCGGAACACTTGATTTCGGTAATCGTTGCTAAATCTTCGTTGTGCTTGCAATTGAATTTGCGTCAGTTTCTGGTTGACGATTGACCACTTGGGCGGAACGGAGACCTTTTCTGTAGGTCGAAGCTCGTGTTTTGACGTGACTTGGCAGCTGATTCATCAGATTGTTTGGTTTCCAACCCGTCGCGGTACGGCCTTTGCTTTTCAATGGATGAAAGTTTCATAACATCCGCCTTGGAAATGCAGACCTTCGGTGAATACACCCGCTAAAGACAATGAGATCGATTCGTCAATCGATCATCGCGCCGGACTCATCTCCATGCGAATCTGCGCTGTCATGCTGGTGTTGTACGCGTTGTATTACGCTCGATCGTTGGTGATTCCCGTTGCAACTGCCATCGTTCTTTACCTGACTCTCCGGCCAATCGTTCGCCATGCCAAACGCATCGGTGTCCCCTCACCGGTCGGAGCGATCGGAATCATTGCCGGGATCTTGTTGACACTCGGTTTGGGAACTTACTTGGTTCTCGAACCCGCCAAAGAAACGATCGGTGCGGCTCCTCAGCATTTGGCAGTGGCGAAGCAGAAGTTGTCATTCATCACCGATCGATTGAAGGACGTCGATCAAGCGACAGAAGAGCTCGCTGAAACGGAGGACGTCGCGGCGGGAGAAGTCGCGAGTGAGAAGCCCGTGCCCGTCGAAATCAAGCAACCGACTTGGACGAGCGGTTGGTCCTATCTGAGCGGGACGGGCAATGTGGTTTCGTTTCTGACGATTTGCATCGCATTGTTGTACTTTCTGCTCGCCACGGGTGATGACTTGTTGCGGAGCGTGATGCGTTCTTTGCCTAACTTTTCTTCCCGTCGAAAATTGGTCGAGGTGATTGAAAACGTGCAGGAAGGTTTAGGCAGTTACCTCGCTCAGGTCTCGGCCATCAACGCGGGACTCGGTGTTTGTGTTGCTGTTGTGATGTGGATGCTGGGAATGCCGTCGCCCATCATGTGGGGAGTCATGGCGTTTGCTTTCAACTTCATTCCGATTGTCGGAGCCATCGCGGGCGCGTTGATCATTTTCTTTGTCGCGCTGTTGAATTTCGAACCCACTTATTACGCCTTTGTTGTGACGCTCGCCTTCATGACTCTGACATCGCTTGAGGGACAATTCATCACGCCGGCCATCTTGGGACGTTCAATGAGCATGAGCCCGGTCCTGGTGTTTTTGTCGATCGTCGTTTGGGGCTGGATGTGGGGGATCATGGGCGTCTTCCTGAGCGTCCCCATTTTGATCGCCGCTCGAATGGCCTGCGAAGGTTATGAAGATCTACGGCCGTTGGCGATGATTCTTGGCGCGGAGATTCCTGAGCCAGAGAAACCCAAAGAAGCGTCCGAGAATGACGCTTCCGCTTCGAACGCCGATTCGGCAAAGAAGCATGTTCAACACGAAAACATTCCCTCTTCACACACTCCTATCACACAATCAGTCAGTCAATGAAAACTGGAACTTGTCGTTGCGACAATCGCATTTTCTTCAACAACCACCGCTGTCTCTCGTGCGACGCGTCCCTCGGGCGCTGCAACGTTTGCAACTCGCTCACGAGTTTTTCCAAAGAGGAAAAATCGAGCCAATGTGACACGTGCAAGACCGAGGTCTTTTCGTGCGTCAACCAAGAACACGATGTTTGCCAATCTTACAACGCCGAACCTGACGCTCTTTGTCGTTGGTGTCAGCTCACCAATGTGATTCCGCCACTCGACAATTCTGAAAGTGTTCAGCGTTGGGCGAGAATGGAATCCGCAAAGCGGCGGTTGCTGTTGCAGTTGGAAGATCTGGGATTGCCTCCCTACGTCGCGGATACACAGATGACTCATCCACTTTTGTTTGAGTTTTTGGAAAACACCGTGGACAAAAAGGGCAAGCCGAAGAAGGTGATCACGGGACACCAAAATGGTTTGATCACAATCAACTTGGCCGAAGCTGACAGTGTGCATCGGGAACGATTGCGAGTGAAGCTCGGAGAGCCACAACGCACGCTGATCGGGCACATGAGGCACGAGGTTGGTCACTACATCGATTGGGCTTGGGCCAGTCGAGTTGCGCCCGACGAATACCACGCCCTCTTTGGTGATCCCGATTCGGTTGATTATGGAGAAGCGATGAAGAAGCACTACGAGGTGGGAGCACCGGCCAATTGGGCCGACAACCACGTCAGTGCCTATGCGACGATGCACCCTTGGGAAGACTTCGCTGAGACGGTAAATGTTTATCTGGACATCATGGCGATCGCGACAACTTCGAACGAATTGGCCGGTCGCAATCTAGATCTATCCGCCAGTGCTGATCATCGAGAATTGGTGAATTCGGTGCTGCAAATTGTGCTTGAAGTCAGCGAATACAACTTTGACTTGGGGCTTGCTCCCTTGTTGCCGGAACGCTTACCGCCTGCGGTGCTAGACAAGCTGGCCTATGTCCATGATCTGCGAAGTAAGGTTGCTCCGGAGATAGCGGAGCAGACCGCGGTAGCGAACTGATGGACCGCGTCGAATGATCAGGCTGCTTTGATCCACTCGCGTTAGAAGGTCCTATGAAAAAGTAGTGAAGAACTCGGACGTTGATTCGTTGACACACGTGTTTTGCAACGGAAAACATGTGTGACGATCACGTCCGAGTATGAATTCCAAGACCAGGGCTCCATGACTGTCTTGCCAAAATTGGCTGCGGCGATACGTACAATTGCCGGCGACAACTGACCGCTGCCTTGGAGCTTTTTTTATGAGCCACGACCCATTCGACCAACCCGCTGTGCATCCAAATTCGTCTCCGACCTCGGCTTCAACGGCGTATTCGGCCGGGATGGGCATTGACGGCCAAGCGGCCGATTTGATTGAAACCGGTGTTTGGAAAAAGGTCCTGATCGGGGCGGTCGTCACCCCGGTGGTTGTCGGGGGCATGACTCGGAGATTCATGGTTCGAAATGCGGACAAGCAATATGATCTCGACCCGATCGCCATTGGACTGCTGCTGGTCCTGTCCTCGGTCGTGGGCGGATTGTTGGGAGCCTTGTTGGCGTGGAAGGACCGTGTGGAGTATCGCCGGGCGAACAATCTGCCGATCAGTTTCCCCTCCAAACTGCTATTTGGCTATGGCATCATTTCGTTGGTTCTGGTGTGGGTTCCAATCGCGATTTTTGCGACGCTACTTGTTTTGGTTTTGACGCTGTGAAAATCGCAGTGACAAGCGTGTGTGACATTCCGCTGTTGAAAACGCCCTTGTACACAGGGGCGTGAACCAATTGACCGCGTGATACGGATGGTTGAGGCCTTCTTTTCTTGGAAGCCTTTTCATGTTCGTGTCATCTGTCGCCATATCGAAGTTGCGAAATCCCGCTCCATCACGGGAGCGTGCATCGCGATCGCCTCGATGGAGCGAGTCAACTCGACCGGCATCGCCACAGGGTGCCGAGCAGGATCAGAGTTCTGAAGAAAATCCTCGATCTTTTCACGCACTCATATCTCGGTTACGAATCTGGGGACGCGAAACGCTGACGGAGATGCCGTCGTGGTTGGTCAGCATGGTCGTTCATCTGACCTTGCTGCTTGTGTTGGCTTTGATCGGACGCTCGACGAGCAAGGTCGGACAAATCGAATTGCTGTTTCGGCAATCGTCTGAAAGCTCCAGCATGGAATTGGC
Source organism: Rhodopirellula baltica SH 1 (assembly GCF_000196115.1). Classification (NCBI taxonomy): domain Bacteria; kingdom Pseudomonadati; phylum Planctomycetota; class Planctomycetia; order Pirellulales; family Pirellulaceae; genus Rhodopirellula; species Rhodopirellula baltica. Next base: position 352,793 of record NC_005027.1, on the reverse strand, counting down.
CGAGTTCACCATCGCCGCTGCGGCACCGTTGGAATCGTTCGAACGTTCCATGGAAGAAGAGCGAATTGCCACCACACAGTTGGTCTCGATCGACGTGATCGACGCGGAAGCCGAGATGTTCTCGCTGGTGCCAAAGTTGGATGCCAGTCTTTTTGATCCGGTGGTTGCTTCGACGGGCCAATTGGACAAGTCGAACAAGATGTTCCAGGGGCGATCCGGGACGATGAAGGAACGTCTGCTGAGGATTTACGGAGGCGACGAGACGACCGAAGACGCTGTTGCAGCGGGCTTGGTGTGGTTGAAGCGTCAGCAACTTCGCAACGGCAGTTGGAGTTTGCACGGGCCGTATGCCAACGGTGCTCGCGGCGAGAACCAAATCAGTGCGACAGCGATGGCCATGCTCGCCTTCATGGGCGCTGGAAGCACACACCGTGGTGGTCAGTACCAGAGAGAGTTGTTGCGAGCGGCACGATGGTTGGTGGCCAATCAAGACGACCAAGGCTTTCTGGCGGGATCGACGATGGGCCACGAACGAATGTACTCGCAAGCCCAAGCAACGATTGTGCTTTGCGAACTGTACGCGATGACCGGCGATTCGTGGATTCGTCCCTACTCGCAATCGGCATGTGATTTCGCCGTCGCGTCGCAGTCTCGACAAGGCGGTTGGCGCTATCAACCTCGACGAGACAGTGATACATCGGTCACCGGATGGTTCGTCATGGGCCTGAAGAGCGGCGATGCTGGCGGATTGGAGGTCGATCCCTCTATCTGGCCCAAGATTGAACGCTACTTCGATTCAGTCAGCCAGGGCTACTCAGGAGGCTATTCCTACATGCCAAACGTCGCCGCCAGTCCCTCGATGACTGCGGAAGGCGTCTTGTGCCATCAGTACCTCGGTCGGCATCGCAACATGCCGGGAATGGTGCAAAGCTTGGGATCTCTGGTAGAGAATCATCCCATCAACACCAGAGAAGCCGATGTCTACTACTGGTACTACGCGACCCAAGCGTTGCATCATTACGGTGGACCATTGTGGAAACAATGGAACGAAAAGATGAAAGCGACGCTGCCGGCACGTCAAGAGAAACAAGGTCGAGAGCGTGGGAGTTGGTCACCCACTGGCGATGCTTGGGGAAGCTACGCCGGGCGGTTGTACACAACGTGTCTGTCGATCTATTGCCTGGAGGTCTACTACCGACATCTACCGCTCTACGAACCAGTTGAAACGGAGTGAGGTTTGGTTGGCTTTCATGGAGGAACCGTGGCATGGTCTTCCAGCCTGCGACTACGCGGAACACAGGCTGGAAGCTTTCACCGAAACGGTTCATGCGAATGCAGGTGCCAACAATTCAAGGTGATATTCATCCAACGCGACGTGGTCCTGTTAGGATTGGCCGCCGTTGCCTTTGCCGGATGGTTTGAGCTTTGGGTGTGCTAGCACAAACCGCATTTGATCAATCGAAGGAGGCTTGACCAGATGCTCGTCAAAGCCGGCGGCCTCGCTCTTCAATCGATCTTGATCCTGTCCATACCCAGTCAGCGCCACCATCAAAATGTCATCGAACTGAGGATCTTGCCGGATCGCAGCGGCGACTTCATAGCCACTCAAACTAGGCAACCCGATGTCCAACAGGACGATCTCGGGATGCACTTCACGAATCAGTTTCAGTGCTGCTTCGCCATCGTTAGCAGTGTGCACTTCGTGAGCACCGAGTTTTTCAAACAGTTTTGAGAGCAGTAGGACTGCACCCCGATTGTCATCGATCACCGCGATTCGGCGTGTTTGACCGTCACTTTGCAGTTCCAGCGGAACATTTTGATTGGGTTCGGGAGGCGAGGCAATCGGCAGTTCGATGTGGAAGCTGCTGCCTTTGCCGAGACCGTCGCTTTCGGCATGGATATTCCCGCCGTGCATCTCAAGGAGTTGTTTGACAAGCGTCAGCCCAATTCCCAGGCCACCCTTGGAACGGTCGAGGGAGCGATCGGATTGGGCGAACAGCTCAAAGATGTTCGGGAGGAATTCCTGGTCGATGCCGATCCCTTCGTCTTTGATCTGAATGAACAAAGACTCATTCTTCACGGATGCAGACAGTTCAATCGCTCCGCTTCCGTCCATGTACTTCGTCGCATTGCTGAGAAGGTTTTCGAGTACCTGAACGATACGAACCGGATCCGCTTCCAACCAAACCGTCTTTTCCGGCAGAGTGATCGTGAGCGAATGCCCGTGAGATTCAATCACATCGCGGACCGCATCGATGGCTTTTCGAACCGTCGATTGAAACTCAATCCGTTCCTTGCGAAGTTCAACTTTGCCTCGCATGATTCGCGAAACATCGAGGAGGTCATCGACCAACCGCACGACGTGGGTCACCTGTTCCTGCATCACTCGAACGACATCGCGGTGTTCGTCATCATCCGCGATTGCGAGAAGATCCAATCCACTTCGGATCGGAGCCAAGGGATTGCGTAGCTCGTGCGCGAGCATGGCCAGGAATTCGTCCTTGCGACGATCGGCGTCGTGGAGCAATTGCTGCGTCTCACGCAATTCGTTGACGTCGGTGTTGGTTCCGAACCACCGCACGATCGTGCCTTCTTCGTCACGAATGGGGACAGCACGTGAGAGGAACCAACGGTACTGACCGTCTCGACCTTTGAGCGGGAAGGTGTCTTCCCAAACCTCGCCGGCGGTAGCGGCACGCTGGATCCGTTCGACCACTCGATCGACGTGATCGGGATGGTGAACCTGTCGCCAACCCCAACCTTGCATTTCCTCAAAAGTGCAACCGGTGTATTCGTACCAGCGTTGGTTGTACCAATTGCACTCGCCCAGGTCGCAGCAGGTCCAAGCCAGTTGTGACATGTTGTCGGCGAGCATTCGGAATCGAACCTCGCTCTCACGCAGAGCGTCCGCGGCTTGTTGCAGACGTGTGGTGTCAAAGAAATAGCAGACCACACCGTAGCTGCCGTCGGCCAAAGTGATGCGATTGACTTGCCACTCGTAGGATTCTGTTTCGCCCAAGTCCTTGCGTTTTTCCGTCAGTCCCGGTGAAACATACGGTTCGCCGGTTTTCAGTGTGTGCCGGAAGATCCGAACGGCTTCACTGGCAAATTCAGGCGGCCAGATCGTGTGCATGACTTCTTCAAAGTCTCGCCCGATGACCGGTTGGACGTTCTGGAATGCGGGGCCCGCTCCCAAACTGACTTGTGCGATCTTGAAGTCGCCGTCGACCAAGTAAATTCCCAGAGGGGATTGCTCGATCACGGTAAGGAGCGTTTGCGTGGCGCGATGCTGAAACTCTTCGCTCTGCTTTCTTTCGGTCACATCAGTGCCGGCACCAAACCATTCAACGACATTGCCGGCGTCATCCAGAATCGGGACCGCTCGACTGTGCATCCACCCGAGTGTTCCATCGATCCGAATGACGCGGTGTTCCAGTTCGTAGAACGATTGCTTTTCAACAGAATTTTGGACAACCTTTCGAACTTCGGTTTGATCGTCGGGGTGAAAGTAGTGATCCAACCAGGAACGACTCGGTTCGGTTGTGCTATCGATAAAGGCACGCCCTTCCAACATGCCCATTTCGCTCCAATCCGCATTCATCCGAAACACGATGTCGGATGTCGCCTGAGTGAGTGCTCGAAATCGTCGTTCGTTCTCGCGAAGGGTGGCTTCGGATCGCTTGCGTTCGGTGATATCGCGTGTGACCGCCAACTGGACGGTTTCGCCACTTGTCAGTGAAAGCGGCACCGCATGGGTTTCCATGTGTCGGCGACTGCCTCGCAAACCGATGATGTCGAATTCCAAGACGCCACTGTGGCCACTGCAAACTCGCTCATTGAACTCACGAAAGCAATCAAGGAATTCGGGGGCGATCAACTCGTAGACTGAGTTACCCGCAACATTGGCGGTCGGGTTCGCTTCGATCATTTTCAGGCCCGCCGCGTTCATCTGTGTGAGCGTGCCGTCGGACTTCACAACCTTGATACATTCTGGTGTCGTGTCAAAAATCGCTTGCAGGTAGTGCTCTCGTTCCTGGATCGCTTGTTCGGCATTGCGTCTTGCGGTGATATCCACCGCGACGGCGATCAGTTTGGTAGGTTTTCCTGAGGCGTCAGTTGCGACATACCCGCGTTCCTCGATCCAAACGATCTCGCCATTGTCGGGCCGAATGATCCGAAACTGAGTCTGAAATTCGCGAGAACCTTGCAGCGTGTTTCGGATGGTCTTCTCGACCGTATCGATATCGTCTGGATGAACGAGTTTCCGAGCGGTTGGACCAGTCGCGTGATCGGACAACGACTTGATTCCAAAGATCTCAATCGCATTTTCGGAATAAAGAACCGTGTCGGCCGAGATGTCCCATTCGACGGCAACCATTCGTGAAGCCAGCAGTGCCATTTGCAACCGAGACTTCTGACGTTGCAGCATGTCAGCCGATTCGTTTTTCACCCTCGCTCGTCGAATGATCGAGTCAACTCGAGCTAGCAGTTCGTGTTCGTTGATCGGAGAGCACAGAATGTCGCTGCGACCAAACTCAAAGACTTGCTGCCAAGTTGTCGGATCGATCGGGCTGGCTTCATCCGCGACCAACACGAAAGGTACGCCGCGAAGTTCGGCGTGGGCACGAGTTTGAGCGAGTAGTTTGACGCCGGAAACTTCGCGAAGATCAAAGCCAGCAACGACGGCGTCAAAGCGTCCTTGGGTCAGTTGTTGCCATGCCGATTTGCCGCCATCCACCGTGACCAAATCGTGTTGGCGATCGAGGACCTGTTTCAGGTGTGCTCGTCGTTGGTCATTGCTTTCGGCAATCAAAATTGCGGATCGATCTTCCTCCATCATCGGCTCTCGTTTCGCATGCCGCCAATTTACGTTGTTCGTCAGGGAAGCGACGAACAATCGTGCCCAAGCAGCATGCTACCAGTTTGTGAATTTCAGACATACATCCTACTCTTCTGCAAACTTTCGGGCGGAAGGCTCACCCGAAAAACTGCCGGGGAGGTTCAGCGGTTTTGAGCGGATACGATCACACGAAAGGCTAGTCGTCTTGGGAAAGGCAATAGAGTGATTGATCGCTCCGTAAATAGAGTTTGCCATCTGAAACGGCGGGAGACGCGTTGAAGTCCGAGTCATCAGATTCGAACTTGTTCTGTGCGATCGGCGTGAACGAGTCGCCCGGTCGATAGACCACGGTTCCACTTCGACGAGTAACCACATAGATGTGGTCACCGATGAGGACTGGTGAGGCGTAGACAGGCCGCCCGCTCTCGAGATTGTTCACCCGTTCACGATAGATGACTTCGCCGTCTTTGGCTGACGTGCAGTAGGCGATTCCCCGGTCGTCGATCCAGTAAAACCGGTCCTCGTGCAATAACGGTGTCGCAACGTAGGAACTCGATCGGTTGGTCCAGAGCACGTGAGAGTCGGTCACGTCATCATCACCGCCAACTCGAACCGCGATGCTACCGGACGCGCGGTATCCACCGAAGCTGTAAACGGTGTCGCCGTCAACGATGACCGAGGGCGACACATTGCCGGTCATTGGCGATTCGGCGAACCAATTCAGTTTGCCGGTCCTGGGGTTGAGCGACCAGATTTCAGAGGGCACGCTGATCACCAATTCGGCATCGCCACCGGCGGTTGTTGCCACGCGAGGTGTTCCGTAGGTCAACTCCAGCATGCCGGCTTCCTGACGCCAAAGTTCCTCTCCGGTGTTTTTGTCCAACGCCATGATGGCGCTGGATTCTTCCGCAGCGTTCACGATGACCATGTTCTCAAACATGACCAAGCTGGCTGCGGAGCCCCAACGACGGTTGCTGGATTCTTTCCCAACGTCGACGCTCCAAATTTTTCGGCCGTTGAAATCGAGACAATGAACACCGCCTTTGCCGAGAAAGACAAAAACGTTCTCTCCGTCGGTCACCGGAGTGTTGCTGGCGTAACCATGTTCGGTGATGTAACCCTGGTAACCGTCTTCGCGGTAGTCGATTGGAAAGTCAGCAGACCAGAGTGGCTTGCCCGTGCTCTTGTCGAAGCACAGCACTTGTCGCTTGGGTGTGGCACCCTCGGCGACATAGCACGTCATGATGATTCGGTTGCCGACAATGATCGGGCTGGAAGATCCACTTCCTGGCAGATCCACCTTCCAGGCCAAATTGGTTGATTCGTTCCAGTTGGTCGGAACGACTTCGTTGGAGTGTGCGGTTCCGGCGGGGCCGAGGAATTCGGGCCAATCTCCGGCGCGGGATTGATTCAATGTTGCGAACAAGCAAACGAATGCGACTAGGAATCGGGTCACCGAAAAGCCTTTTGACAAGAAGAGAAGTAGTGGAGGGGGACAAGTCGTCAATCAACGGCCGGATGTCTCACTGATTGACCGGAGTGGCAACTTCTTTCAATTTCGCGATGGCACGAACCCAGGTCATTCGAGCGGTTCCTGTTTTCATATCCATCAAGCTGCCAATCTCTTCAAACGACAGTCCTTGCAAATTGCGGTACACGATCACGTCTCGGTATTTGTCTTTCAGCTTTGATAGCTGAAGCGACAACGCGTCTGCCATCTCGCGTTGGTGCATGTCCTCGCTGGGTGTGTTGCCTTTGGCGGTGACGAAATGGGACAGCCTCGCCATACTGTCATCAAGTCGTTTGGCCATTGATTCCAATGCGACTTCGCGGCGAAGGTCACGTTTCTTGGCGTGAAAGTGTCTTTCGATGGCATGACTCAAGCAATTGCTGAGAATTTGCCGCAACCACGCCAACCATTCTCCTTCGGTTTTGCCTCGGAATTGATCGAAGTCGCGGTGTGCGGCCAACATCGCTTCTTGCACCAAATCGGAACTGCTCATTCGTCGACGAAGTCGGCCGTCAATTTGTGCCTGCGACAGAAGGCTGAGATAGCTCTGGTACATCTGCAGCAAGTCCCCCAGCGACTGACGATTTCCTTGTCGAACTTCGTCAATGCGCCGCTCGACGGAGCCATCCGTGGAAGACGGATCAAGTGTATGAATGGACATGGGGCGGCTCGGGGGTGGATCGACTTCAGATTGTTCTGAAACCCAATGCGTCGTCGGTGGGGCGACCGGGCCAAGGAATGGAGGACGATTTTGAAAAGTTTTTGCAACAAAAAAATGTCCATCGACATTTGTGGGGATTTTCTCGTCCGAAGTGTTGCGCATTGTGTCGCGAATCGTACCTGTAAGCAGAGGCGTGTCGCTTTCGGCTGACGCGGCTTGCCCTTCTCTCTTCTCTTCTGAAAACCGCACGGGTATCGCGATGACAAAGTTCTGGAATCGTTGGATCGGAGGCCACCAATCATCTCGTTCAAAGAATCGGCGGCGAAGTTCGCAGCGGCGTCGATTGCGGACCGAGACGCTGGAAACGAGGAAATTGCTGGCCGCCAATTTGTTCCACAATGAAGCTTTTCCAGAAGACGTCAACGAAGACGGTCAGGTGTCTGCGATCGACGCGTTGGCGATCATTAACCAGATGAACAGTGACGGGGTGAGCGGATTCAGTTCCCAATTGCAGGGAGCCGATGGCGCGGGTTCGGAAGGTCAACGCGTCAATCAATCACGTCCTTCCCGTGGCCGGATGACGGATGTCAACAACGATGGTCGTGATACGGCGCTCGATGCATTGATGGTGATCAATCGACTCAACCGCGATCGCGACTTCCACGGTGGTCATGATCAGCCGCAGGATCGTCCTGACAATCCTGATGAAACGGATACCGTTGCCGACGAAGTCCGATCGATCGATGGAACAGGCAACAACGTGGAGAATCCTGAGCTTGGATCGACTGATACGGAGCTACTGCGGGTCGCTGAGAATGACTATGCCGACGGTATCTCAGAACCCAGTGGTGAAGACCGACCAAGTGCACGTGAGATCAGCAACGCGTTGGCCGCGGCGGACCCCGATGGAACCACAAACAATCGCGATCTGAGCTCATTCGTTTTCGCGTGGGGCCAATTCATCGATCATGACATCGACTTGTCTTTGTCACCTGACGTCGATGGGGAATCGTTTGACATTGATGTACCCGCAGGTGACGCCTACTTCGACCCATTCAACACGGGCGAAGCCACGATTGGTTTGACACGCTCCGATTTCGCGGAAGGAACAGGAACTTCCGTCGACAATCCGGCTGAACAAGTCAACGCGATCACGGCTTGGATTGATGGTTCGCAAGTTTATGGCAGCGATCAAGAAACCGCCGATGCACTGCGTGAGTTCGTCGGTGGGCGTTTGCTGATTACGGACGACGGATTGTTGCCAACGGATGAAAACGACGGACTGCTGGCGGGTGACATTCGTGCGGCCGAGAACGTTGTGCTGACATCCATGCACGCGTTGTTCTTGCGAGAACACAACCGATTGGCGGATGAAATCTCTGCGGAAGATCCTTCGCTCAGTGATGAGGAGATCTACCAACAAGCTCGGGCAACCGTCATCGCGCAGATGCAGTCGATCACGTTGAACGAATATTTGCCCGCATTGTTGGGTGAAAACGCGATCGCGGAATACACCGGGTACGACTCAACCGTCGACCCATCGATTGCTAATGAATTCTCGACTGCCGCGTTCCGGTTTGGTCACACGACGCTCAATGAAGAATTCCGATTCGTTGACGACGATGGCAACGAGACGGCCGAGTCGATTGCCCTCGCCAATGCCTTTTTTCAACCGGGTTTATTAGAAGACACCGGAATCGACCCACTGTTGAAATATGCCGCGTCGACCTTGTCACAAGAAGTGGATTTGGAGGTGGTCGATAGCCTGCGGAACTTCTTGTTCGGGCCTCCCGGAGCCGGCGGATTTGATCTGGTATCGCTCAACATTCAGCGTGGTCGCGATCACGGATTGGCTGATTTCAACTCGACGCGAGAAGCGTATGGATTGGAAGCAGTCGATTCATTCGATCAAATCACCAGTGATGCCGACGTAGCTGCCAATTTGGAAGCCTTGTACGGAGATGTGAACAACATCGATCTGTGGGTTGGCTTGTTGGCGGAAGACCATACCGAGGATGGATCGTTGGGCGAAACCGCGACAGCCATCATCGCGGATCAATTCGAAAGGCTTCGTGATGGCGATCGGTTCTGGTACGAAAACACCATGACTGATCGCGAAGTCCGCGACATTGAAAACACTTCGTTGGGTGACATCATCGCTCGAAACACCAACGTTGATTCATTGCAGGAAAACGTGTTTTTCTTCTCACCAACGATTACCGGTTCGGTGGTTGCTCAGCAGCCGTTGACGCCACAAAACAACAACCGTGGGCAGCTTCTTCGAGACGGGGACGCCGGGATCGTGCCGGATTCGGATGTGGATCTGTTGGCTCGCGATCAGTCCAGCAACCGGCCTGGCCAGCGCGATCGTCGGGATGACAGCAGCGCCGAACCGATGGTTGGCGTGATGGTGGAACTGCTTGACAGCAACGGCGAAGTGGTCGATACCGCGATCACTGACGAACGTGGGAACTACCGCTTCAATGACTTTGCTGAGTCCGGATCGTACACCATCCAGATGGCGACATCAGAAGAGTACACCGTGCTTGGTAGTGGTTCGCTCAGCGTGCAAGTCAGCAACGGTGAAGAGTCTCTTCGCGGGATGGACTTTGCCGTGTTGGTGTAAGCGGGAACGTTCAGCCTTGCTCGATCAGCTTCAACGATGCTTGCCGAAGTTGATCGAGTTGGGGACGTAGCGTCGACTGCGTGCCGGTAATGGTCCGGCACGCCTCTTCATGTAGCAACAGTGCTTCGATCAGATCAAACCAAGGTGATGAACGTGCCATTTGACTTGGGCGTTGTAGTTTCTCGAGTTGCTTTTTCAAGTTTTGCGAGGCACGATCCAGGGTTTGTCGGGCCAGTTCAGAGTTGCCCTGGTGGTGATAGGCAAGGGCCAGTGGCGAATCGACAATGTAGTTTGCCGGCCAACGATGATCGGACGCAGCATCTAGAAGCAGTTCAGCGGCGGATTCGTACTCGCCAGTTCGAAGTTCAGCCAAGCCGGTGCTGTATTGACAAACGCTCAATGGAGAATCCTCGGTCGGTGGGAGTCGTCCGAGGTAATCTCTCTTTCGAGGATCATCCGATGACCGAGATCGATTCTCACGCCGGGGCGGTTCAAATTCGCGTTGCCATAACCAAACGTGGGCCAAATCCGAAATCGCTTTGCGATCGATCGACGATTCAGTCGTGTCGCTGGCCGCCAACCCACGGATGAGCAACCAATGAGGCCGCTCCGGTTCGTTCAGCAGTTGCGTTTGATATTGCTCTGCCAATTGACGGTATTCCTGGGTGTATCCCTGATAAAGAAACAACGCCGGGACGCCCCACCATTGTGGCTGGAAGGTTCTCGCTCCGGTGTCGAGTGCGATCGCGTAGTCTTGAGCGGCTTCTGGCCAAAGACGCAATCGAGAAAACAGCTGAGCTCGTTGGACCCGTGGCAAGTCGTAGCTGGGTTGGATTTCAACCGCGGCGTCAAAATCTCGAGCGGCTTCTTTCCATTGTCCTGAGTTGGCGTGCGTTTGGCCGCTGGCGACCAATTCGTTGGCAACCGTCAAACCTTCCGCGAATCTTTCGACCTTCTGTTTCGCGGCGATCGCCTCTGTTTTCGCGATCATCGCATCACGGAGTGCTTCGTCTTTCGCGTTGCGTTCGTGAATGGCCTCCGACATTTGCCAAAGACTCGCAGCAGTGCCCAGTACCAACGTGCAGCCGACCAAGGTGGCGGTACCGATGACCACGCGATTGCGGCGAGCGAACTTTTGAAACTGATAGAATTTGCTGGGCGGTCTGGCGGTGACCGGTTCACCGTTGAGGTAGTGGCGAATGTCATTGGCCAACGACGCAGCGGAATCGTATCGACGCGTCCGGTCTTTTTCCAATGCCTTCATCACGATCCAATCCAGGTCACCCCGCAGATCGGAACTCAGACTTCGTGATTGCGAGGCGCCCGCACCGTGGTTCTGAAGACCCAAGCTGCGAATGCGTTCTGCGGTCAAAGTCGACAACCGGGTGCTTGGACGCGGCGGCTCTTCTTCGCGAATGATTCGCCGCATTTCGTCTAAGCCGGCCGAATCCAAACGGCCGCGATCAAACGGCGTGGCGCCGACCAGCAACTCATACATCAAAACGCCGAGCGAGTAGATGTCGCTTCGGGTGTCGACGTCCAGGCTGCTCATCTCGGCTTGTTCGGGACTCATGTAAAGCGGTGTCCCGATCATTGAAAAGAACCGCGTGTAAACCGTCTTGTCCGTCAGTTTTTGATCCAGCGCTTTTGCCACACCGAAGTCGATCACCTTCGCGACCGCCCGATCGTCATGCAGTGTCACCATGACGTTGGATGGTTTGATGTCTCGGTGGATAACGCCTTTTTGATGAGCATGATGGACGGCGGAACACACATCGATCATCAGATTCAAACGTTCGCGAACGTCCATCTGTTTTTCGTCACAGAATTCGGTGATGGGGAGTCCCCGCACTAATTCCATGACGAAGTAAGGCCGATAATCGGCGGTCACTCCCGCGTCGAAAACTTGGGCAATATTGGGATGATTCATCAAAGCGACCGCTTGTCGTTCAGCCTCGAACCTCGCGATCACTTCTTTGGATCCCACACCCGGTTTGACAATCTTCAACGCGACGCGTCTGCGGACCGGACTTTCTTGTTCCGCGACAAAGACCAGCCCAAACCCACCTTCGCCAATTTGTTCACGGAGTGTGTAAGTGCCGATTTGCATGCCGATGTGATCGACGAGTTCCGCCGGGGCGGGGGCCGCGAATGATGGGAGGCTGCGGTTGGCTCCGATTGGATGATCCAGCAAAGCAGCAGGCTGATCATGAGCGGCGATCAATTCCTCCATTGTCTTCCGGAGCGCAGCGTCACTTCCGCAGGCTGAGTCCAAGTAAGCCTGCCGCTCGTCAGGGTTATCTTCCTCGATCGCTTGCAGGAAAATCGCTCGTTCAGTCGGATTGGTCATGGAACAATCGTAGCCGCAAATCGTTTCCTAGCGGGCTGTTAATTTAATGAGCCGCACCGCGCTAGCGCCGGTTAGTCAGGCGCCAACCGGGGCTAACGCCCATCGGCTAATTGTTGTCACTCGGTATACGACTAAATCAACAGGCTGCTAGGAACGGTAAGAAACCAACTCGTCGGCTCACGGTTCAAACGGCACACTCTCGGTTGCCACGCATGGCCCGCCACGCATTGGGGCGATGTCGTGCAATCGCGTTGGTGAAGGTGGTTGAGCCATCACCAGTGCGACAAAACCGAGCAAGAACAAGATGGGAGTCGCCAGCAACAGCCGGTTCTTTACGACGGCGAGTTCGAGCAGCGATATAGGAGCGGTCGGCGAGGGCGGGTTGCCAGCCATCAACGCAAACGTCGCTCGAATGCTATCGCTCGAGCGTCCGATGTTGTCGCAGTTCATCACTGAGGGCGTTGTGGTCGTTGATTGGGACGAGCATCGTCGCCTGCTTCCATTGGGGCGTGGCCTTGGGGCGGACGTGCCGTGCGAAGTTGGGTCAGTTGCTCGTCCGTCAGAATCGCGGCAAGTCGTCGATCGACATCGGCTTGCAACGCGGCAAGCTGACGAGATTGACGGTCGTTCAAGTTCAATGATAGCGCGACCGGTTCGGGCAATATCTGACCGGGTTCGGGTGGCGGTCCATGCTGGCCACCGCGTCCGCCTTGCGGTGGTTGATCCCCACCGGGATTACCCGGTCGAAGGTCACCGTTCATTGGTGGAGGTCCACCGCGACCAAGTTGATTGCCGCGACTTTGGTTTTGCATCACCGCCATCAATTCCGCCTTGGTGACGCTGCCGTCGTTGTTGGCATCCGCGGTGGTGAATAGTTGATAGATCATTTCAGGTGGTGGGCCACCCCGTCCATTCATTCCACCTTGTCCCCCGCGTCCAGGAGGCTGAGCAGCAAGAAGATTGGGAATGAAGATCATTCCCGCCACGACGAAGCATTGCAGTGTTCGATTCACGATTGGACCTTGGAAGAGAAGAGAGAGAAGGGCACGAGCGAATGAGGACGCAACGCAAGAAAACGGCCGCTGCACGATCGACAAGCCCCATTGGGAGAAGGGAACTTTGACCTCCTCATTCGCACGGAAAAGAGCAGATCAGGCATCGAAATAACATTTGCCGAAGACCTAATAACATTTGCCGAAGACCTAATGCGTCATCGGACGCTGCAAGGGGACACGCTTTCAAACCTTTTTTGGGGAATTGTGGCAATGCCGGAAAACATCGGGAAATCGTTGGCCTTTCGGCAAAAATAGGCCAAGAGTTCACTGCTGCCGCACCGACATCGGTGTTGCCGACCTGATGAAAACGCGAAGTGTTTGCGTGATATCAAGGCTCTCCATTGAAGGATCCCATCCGATGAATCTTTCCGGTCTCACCTCCTCCGTTAGCACTCAAGCCCTCTCAGCTCAGAGCTCCTCCACTCAGGCTCGCCGGCAAGGTCCACCGCCGCCGAGCGAAGAACAGTTGGCGAGTGCGTTGCAGAGCGTCGGGGTGGACGACACAACCGCCAATAAAGTGTTGGCCCAAATTGACGATGCCATTTCCGAGTTGCAATCGGAGTCGTCCGATGGCAACCAAAGCCAAGCGTTTCGGTCGGCGGTGGAAGAAGTCTTGGATGCCAATGGAATCGACTCGGCCGAAGTCGAACAAGCACTCCGGGCCAACGGACCATCCGGTCGCGGACGCCCTCAAGGACCACCGCCACCCAAAGACGACAGTTCAGCAAGCTCCATCGAATCAGCGTTGCTCTCGGCGGGTGTCGAGGAAGCGTCGGCCGATGAGTTGGTGAGTCAAATCATTGACTCGTTGGAACAGCTTGCCGCGGATTCAGATGGCAACGTGACCTCCGAAGAGATTCGATCGGCGTTGAACAGTGTGTTGGAAGAAAATAGCGTCGACACCGAAGCCTTCGCGCAGTCGTTGGCTGGTGACATCGATGAAGGTGGTTTTGTCATTGATCGCTATGTTTGATCGTTCGAAGTGCGAATCGGGCAAGGATTGCAAACCGGATTGATCGGCTATGATGAGGCCGATGAATCGAGATATCACGCGAATATTGACGGCCATCGACGAAGGCGATCCCAATGCGGCGGGGGATCTGCTGCCGTTGGTCTATGATGAATTGCGACGACTGGCCTCGAGCCGGATGAACCATGAGAAGCCGGGGCACACGTTGCAACCGACTGCACTGGTTCATGAAGCATTCCTGCGATTGGTCGGCGGGAATGATTCGCAACACTGGGACGGACGAGGCCACTTCTTCGCCGCCGCGGCGGAGGCGATGCGTCGGATTTTGATCGAGAATGCTCGCAGCAAGAAACGCACGAAACGTGGTGGAGACCTGGTCCGTCGCGAATTGAACAACGACGTTGCTTCGGTGGATTCCCATGACGTCGACGAACTGTTGACCCTGGACGAAGCGTTGAACAAGTTGGGCGGCGAAGACCCGGCATTGGCCAAGCTGGTCGAACTTCGCTATTTCACAGGCCTGACCATCGAAGAGACCGCTGAGATTCTCGGTGTCTCCGCACGAACGACCAAACGCAACTGGGCCTACGCGAGAGCTTGGCTGCAACGCGAGATGAACCATCCGTGAGGCCTGCTTGAATCATTTGTCGCGAGAGAAGACTTCGAGTGAACCGCCGATGCTTCCGACTGCGGCGAAGTGACGGCCGTCTGCAGACACGGCGAGCGACTGAATGTAACCTCGCTCAATGGATTGGCGCTGAAGCCTCGCGTTGCGTTGAAATTCCCAAACATCAACCTTCCCGCGTGCGCCAGCGAACAAGTGCTGATTGTCGGGAGCAAAACACATGGTCCACAACGTTTCGTTGCCGATCAAAGGCTCCAGTTCGCGGAATGTGTTCAGGTCCCAAACCCGGATGTTGTAAGTGTCCGCCACGGCCAGCCAGGCACCATCGGGCGAGAACGCAGCCGACTGCCCCGAAGCCCAAGATCGGTTCAGTGGACGCTTGCTGATCGGACTGCCGGTGTGCATGTCGGCTTCGACGAGCGTGGCTCCATCGGTTGCGAACATCGTTCTTTCGTCGGCTGAAAGGTGCACGGCCTTCACCGGTCCCTCGAAGTTCCCAATCATCGAGATTTCCTTTCCAGTTGCGATCTCCCAGCACCGAGCGACCTTTTTGCCATCGCCGGTCAATGCGTATCGTCCCGACGACGAGATGTCGATGCATTGGATCTCGCCATTGTGCCCAGGGAATTGTCCTGACGGGCGAAGCAGCCCCTTCTGGGTGACCGAGTAAATCACGATGTGCCCCGAGCTGCCACCGGCAATCAAGTGGTTCCCATCGGGAGTGAACGCGCACGCCGTCACCGCTTGGAGCATGTCCAGTCCGGTTAGCTCGCCTAGAACGCTTTCATGATCGATGTTGAATAAAGTGATCTTTCGATCCGGTCGCCCTGCCGCAACAACATTCTGATTGGGATGAATTGCGAGCGACTTCACTCCCCAACTGAGGTCGGAGAACTTTGCAACCGGCACCAATTTCGATCCCACCTTCATCGGCTCGGTGATTCCATTCGGAGGACGTGCGGCGGGCGTGTTCGATTTTGCGTCCCCTGCGGCGTGCATCGGATTTCCCGAGACAGTCGATGAAGCGGAACGAGGTTTGGAGATCGAAGCGACGGAGGGATTGGACCGGTTCGGGCGACTCACCACGTTCGCTTCAATCAACTGCAAGTCCACGCACGCGTCGGCAAACATTTCTTTGAAAACATCTCGCTTGATCGTGCCACCGCTGATCTGTAGCGAACTGAAAATCCTCGCCACTCGAGAAGCGTCTTGCAATCGTTCTAAAAACTCCTCAACCTGCAAACCAAATTCGCTGGCGACCTGTTCCAAATCGATGTCTTGAATGAATCGAGATGACATCGCGGAGATTGACTCGCCGCTGCGACTCAGCGTGGTGATCCCAAGATCGTCCAAAGCGTCAGCGAACCGCTTCGCATCTTGATCCATGATGCGATCCAATTCGCTGGCGTCGCGGTAAAGGGCCAAAATGTCATCGGCATCATCGAACGCGGACCGATTGGCTTGAACCGCCGGTCCAACTTCGTCTCGTTTGGGAATCATGCCGGCGTAGTGACACGACATGCAAGACACACCATTGGTCACCGTGCGATCCGGTTGTTTCGGGTCGCTGACGATTTGCGTTGGCCCTTGGTCAATGCGAAGCCCTTGCTCGTCAGTCAGCAAATAGCCTTGCAAACCGTTTGGAAGTGTGAAAATGATTTCGCCACCATCGTGCTTGAACGAATCGCGACGATGGCTCGGGCCGAGCGGGTACTCAAACAAATTTTGACGGCCTGTGTTGCTGGCGAAGTCGTAGCTCTTCCAATACGAACCGTAGGGAGACTTGTGCCACTCGATCAAACGGTTGTTCTGCGAGACGCCGGATCGGTTGAAGGCGGCACGAATGGCCATCTCTTGATTGATGTTGGCTTGCACGTTGACGCGAAGCATGTTTTCCAGATCCGCGTCTGTTTCAGGCAGGTTCAGCACGCTGTGATACAGCGGCGGCTTGGACGCAGCGAACACGAACCAATCCACTCGGACGAACGGCATGGTGGTTTCGGTCCGGTCAAAGCATGACTCCGCGTGGGGCGTCCGCGGCATCAGGAAGTACGGATTGGCTTCTTCGATCGATCGCCAAATGGTTTGAGTCCAATGAACTTGCCGCATGTCCAACCGGAAAACGGTGCGGGCGGAATCAATCGCTTCGGGAATGATCAGGTCCGCATTCCACGACAGACTATTGAGCAACTTCGCGAACGCGTTGCGATACGTTTGCAATTCGTCTTCGCTGACGCCCGAGTTGTACAAGTGCGTGAGAGTGAAGTACCGCATGAACCGTTGCGATCGCTCGGGTTGTTTTTGCAGGTCTTCATCGATCCACTGAACGAGCTGTTCATTGGACACGAAAGGACGAGTGGGTTCGTCATCGAATATTGGGGCTCCTGCAGCAATCCACTGCTCGATCACCTGAATGTCACGCTCGCTCAAACGAGGCTCTTCGCCGGACGGTGGCATGACGCTGTCATCGTCCGCTTGAATGCGTTCGAGTAACTGCGAGTCTTCCCCGGGGACTGCGATTGTTTTGACAAGCTTTCCTAGATTCACGACGAAGTTGAAGCCACCTTCGCTGGTCCCATCTTCGCCGTGGCAACGATGGCAGGCATCGCGAAGAAGCAATTCGGTTTGCACGGCCAAGTCCTTCGGAGAGACGTTCAGCGTCGACGCCGAATTCGGGGACGCTGCGGACGGCTTCCTGTCGGCAGGGCGATTGGTCGTGCGATTTGGCCCAGCACTTTTCGCGGCCAATTCTTTCAGGAAGGTTTGGTCCGCGTCGCTCAATTTCGCGATGGGAATGCTGATGATCTTTCCATCGGGACGTTCCAAGACAGCCTTGTCACCGTGAACGACCACCAACTTCGCCTCAATGCGATACTTCCCCGTCGCATCGGTCCATTCTCGTGCTTGCAAAGAAGAGAGGGCCGTGATCGCAAGCAGCAGCAAAAAGAACGTGAATCGCATGACTTCCGATCAGTCAAAAGAAAAGAGAGGCAAGACCTCCAGGCAACTCACAACGCCTGGCTGCCGTCGGGGAGTCCAGTATATCGAAGCCGCCACGACCGAGCGCAAGTCTCCAGGCGAAAACTCCCTTCAAGAGAAGTCATTCGTGGCCGCCACCTTCCCAGAATCACGTAGCCGACTGAGGCCCTCAGTCGGCCTGAGCGAACCAGTCGCAACAAGCGATTGATCTTCCCGGCATGCAGGACGCAACGACGTTGCAGACGTCTGTTGTTTGGCAGGGTGCTTATGCCGACAGAGGGCCTCTGTCGGCGACGTGGATGTTCAACGTTTCTGGATCTTGAACAGGTACTCTTTTCCACGAACGTAGATCGCGCCGTTGGAGACGGCTGGACAGGCGGAGGTTGCCATCTCTGGAACGTCGTTGGTGGCGATGATCTCAGGTTCTCGCTGAGCCTTCACGACTGTCCCGAGCCCGCTTTGATTGAAGAAGTACAGACGATCGCCGGCCAGAATCGGTGACGCCAAGTAGTCGCCCGAGATACGTTTCTTCCAAAGTTCCTCGCCGGTGTTCACATCAATGCATGACAGCACACCGTTGTCGGTGACCTGAAAGATCAATCCATCGTGCTCAATCGGTTTAGCGAAACGAGGGTTGCCGCGTTCACGAACCCATTCGACGTGCGAGTCGGTGACGTCTCCCCTTGTGGACTCATCCAAACGGACCGCGACAAGCTGAGCACCGCGTGATCCAGTGTTGATGATGGCGAGCTTCTTCTCCGGCACCCACAGCGGTCGAATGCCAGCGTTGTAGCTGTTGTGTCGCAGCGTCCAAAGTTCTTTGCCGGTTTCAAGATCGTAGCTCTGCATCGCTCGAGCACCGACGGAAAGGATTTGCGTTTGATCACCAACTTGGACGATCGCGGGCGTGCAATAGGCTTTCCGCAGGTCCCCGTCACGCAGTGGTTTTCCGTCGTCACCAAGATCTTCGTAGTCGGTGCTGCGGTCGGTTCGCCAAATCGTTTCGCCCGTTTCGGCATCGAGAGCTGTGGTGTATTGCTGATCGACGCCGTCAAACGTCAGCACCAACTTGTTGTCATGCAGGACGGGGGAGGAACCAGGTCCTCGAAAATGCTGACACGGCAGATCGCGTCGCTCCCAGATCACCTCAGCGGTCTCCGCATCCAGCTTCGCGGTTCCATAGCTGCCGAAGTGGACGTAAACGGCTCCCGGTCCTAGCACACAGCTCGGTGCTGCGTAGTTGTTGAATCCGACGGCGCCGCCAAGCTCCTCCACTTCCTCATTTTCAAACAGCAATTTGTCGTGAAGGATCTTGCCAGTTTGCTCATCGATCGCGATGACAAATTGCTGCTTCCCGTCACTCGTCGCTGTGGTCAGCCAAATCTTTCCGTCACGGATCACCGGCGACGAGTGACCTTTATCGTGCAAAGGAGCCTTCCAGGCAACGTTCTCGGTGTCCGTCCAGTGAATCGGCAGTCGCTCGGCATCGGCGTCAGCAACCACTCCGTCCAGATTCGGCCCGTGACGATCAGGCCACTGCGAAAATCCATTCGGTGCAGAAACGGTCAACGACGCGAAACAGACGGCGACGTAAAGAGAGTTCAAAATCAATCGAGTCATAACGATCGCTTGCACGAAACACGGTGGGCGTTGGGGAGGGAGCATCAGCGACAGCATTGTAATTGACGTGCGACATGGATTGGTCGTCAAGCGGCAGCGATTCGTTTCGAACGTGTTCGGTTCTGATAAAATTTATTTCCAACGCGATTTGATATGCCAACTGCGAGCCACCTCGATGATAAACACTCTCCTTTTATTACTGACGTTCAATGTTGTCGGTCCACCCGTCGTGGAGGACTTGAACGTTCTGGACGGCGGGAACCCCAACGGTCCAACTTGGATCGATTGGAACGACCCGGGTTTGATGCTGGTGCAACACCTCAATGGCTTGACGCGAGAATGTTTGGCAGCACGTGAAGACGAAGTCAGCTCACTGAAAACGGCCGAGGATTGGAAGACTCGTCAAACCAAAGTACGGCAGACACTCGATCAAATTCTCGGACCCTGGCCGGATCGCACACCACTGAATCCGCAAGTCACCGGCACATTGCAAAAGGATGGCTATCGAGTTGAAAAGATCGTCTTTGAGTCGATGCCCGATTTCTACGGGACGGGAGCACTCTTCATTCCGGATGGACTCGAAGAGCCGCGTCCCGCCATTTTGAAAGTCATCGGGCACTCTGCGCAAGCTTTCCGGCGAGACCTGTATCAAAACGTGATCTTGAATTTAGTTCACAAGGGCTTTGTGGTCTTTGCCATCGACCCGTTGGGACAAGGCGAACGGTTGCAATACTTTGATCCCAAAACAGGAAAGTCGACCGTCGGTTCCTCCACCAAGGAACATTCCCACGCCGGCGTGCAGTGTTTTTTGACGGGGCGTTCGATTGCTCGTTACTTCACTTGGGATGGCATCCGCGCGATCGACTACCTGCTGACTCGGCCCGAAGTCGATCCCAACCGCATCGGTGTCACGGGACTGTCGGGAGGAGGCACGCAAAGCAGCTACATCGGCGCGGTGGATCAACGAGTTCGTGCCGTCGCACCGACTGGATATATCACCAGCATCAGTCGTTTGCTCGGATCGATTGGACCGCAAGATGCCGAGCAAGTTTTCTACCATGGGCCGTTGCTGGGAATCGATCACGCCGACTTGCTTGAGGTCCGAGCACCGAAGCCGACATTGCAAGTCACCACGACGCGAGATTTCTTCAGTATCCAGGGGGCTCGCGAAACGGCCGCTGAAGTGCGTCACGCCTTTCGGATCCTTGGTCACCCCGAGCGATTTGATCAAGTGGAAGATGACTTTGGACACGGCTTCACGAAACAGAACAACGAATCAACGTACGAATTCTTTCAAACGTTTTTAGATCTGCCCGGCAATCCGGAGGAACAGACCTACCCGTTTTTGACCGAAGCGGAATTGACGGTCACTCAAACCGGTCAGGTTTCCACGGCATTGGAAAGTGAAAACGTTTTCAGCATCAACCGTCGGGAGGCACAACCGATGCTGGAGAGACTGATCGAGAGCAGGCGTGATATGGGCCAGCATCTTCCGCAGGCGTTGAGCGAAGCGGCAAAGTTGTCCGGCTATCGCAAACCCGATGCAACCGTGGCTCCGGTGTTTCGCGGCCAGTACCAACGGGAAGGTTACCGGGTTCAAAAGTGGGGTGTGCCGGGTGAAGACGAAACCATCATTCCAACGTTGGTGTTTGCTCCCGATGAACCCGGAGCTCGGCCGGCCGTCATTTACGTGCACAGCGACGGCAAGACAACGGATGCCGCTGCGGGTGGAAAGATCGAGGAACTGGTGCGTCGCGGGTACGTTGTCGCGGCACCGGACCTGCTCGGATACGGCGAGACAGCCTACAAATTCCGGCAAGGTCACGCATCAGTGCAACCGTTTTTCAATGCGTTGATGTCAGGCCGAAGCGTGGCGGGAATCAACGCGGGAGATGCCGTTCGAGTCATGGAGTTCCTGCAGGACCGAGACGACGTGAAACCAAACCAGATCGGAGCGATCGCGATTGGTGATGTGGGGCCAGCGTTGTTGCACGCGGCTGCTCTCGAGCAGCAGATTCAGTGGCTGGTGCTCGTGGATTCTCTGCTGGACTACCAAAGCATCGTTGATCATGAACTGTATGACGTGAACGCCAACTCGCTGGTCGCCGGAGCTTTGACCGCCTACGACTTGCCAGATTTGTTGGCGAGCATCACACCTCGACGCGTCGCGGTTAAGCAACCGAGAACTCATCTGCGAACGGCGGCGACCAACGATGAGATCACATCGTCATTGGGCTTTGTCCAGCAACATGCGAAAGATCGGTTGCGTGTCGAAACGGTGGCAGCCGATCTGGTGAAGTTGGTCGAGTGGTGTGTCGCTCGCTGATGTTCAGATGAGCGAACGACAACAGTCCCCTCTGGTTCTCAATCCTGCTTCGTCAGGAAGATTTGGTGAACACCGGCACTGACAGAGTCGGACAAGGTCACCGAGAGAGTATGAGGGCCGGCCGGTAACGATGCTTCCATGAAATGACCGCGTCGTTCGCCCGGTGCAACCTCGAAAGTGTGCGTTTCATCGTTCAAGTGAAGCGTCGCGGTTCCGCCACGGTGATCTTTGTCGGTCAGAATCAGCTCGATCTCGTATCGCTTTTCTTCCGGAGCGTCCAACAACCAATAGCCAGTGGAGTTCTTCGCCCAAGGACGACCGCTGGAGTGTCGCCAATCTTGCCGTGTCAAAACCGTTTGCGGTTCATGCTCGGTGCCGATGACGATCCGGGGCGGCGCGTAGTTGTCAGGGCGAGTCGAGGAAACATCGTCGAACCACTTGGAGTAGGCCTGTTTGAGCCGCTGAACGATCTCAGGATGTTTGTCAGCGAGATCGTTTTGTTGTTTGGGATCGTCTTCCAAGTTGTACAGTTCCAGTTTGGGCTCGCCTTCAAAACGTTCTTTGCCAAAGCCGCTGGGGTGAACCAGTTTCCACGGATGTTCGTGCATCGCGAAGTGATGGAATTTCTGCGGCACGTTGCCTCGGTGAGTTTGAAAGGCGATCAATCTCGTTTCCCACTGCGAGTAGTCCATTTCTCCGGTGAGCAATGGCAGAAAACTCTTGCCATCGAGTGCGGGCGATTCCGAAGCGGCGACGCCGCACGCATCGAGCAGGGTCGGCATCAAATCGATGTGAGCCAGCATGACGTCCGTGGTGTCGCTTGCATCCACTTTCGCGGGCCAGTGAAACAGCAAGGGGGAACGAATGCCGCCGTCATCCACCTGCGTTTTGTTGCCTCGCATGTTGCCTACATAGCGTCGCGAATTGGGACCGTTGTCATTGAGGTACAGCACAATCGTGTTTTCGCGAATCTTGAGTTCGTCGAGTGACGCGAAAAGTTTGCCGACGTTTTGATCGATGTTGGTGATCATGGCGGAGATCCTTGCCAGTTTGTCAAACTCGGCGTCGCGTCTCTTGGCGGGGAGATCGCTCACCAGAATCGGCGTGAAGTCGACTTGTTTGTATTCTTCGTAGAGTTCGTTTGGCACATCATCGAACGGTCCGTGCGGGGCATTGGTTGCGATGTAAGTGAAGAACGGTTTTCCCGATTCGGTTTGCTTGCGCGCAAAATCAATCGCCGCGTCGAAAAAGATGTCGGTGCAGTAACCTTCCATGGCCACTTCGTCACCATTGTGAAAAAGGGTCGGGTCGGTGTATTTGCCCTCCGCTCCAATCGGATCGGACGGCTGGCCGATACCGCCGCCACGGTGAATCAAGCTCTCGTCGAAGCCTTGGTCCATTGGCCGCATGGGGTAGTTGTCGCCCAGGTGCCACTTGCCAAAGATGCCGGTTTGGTAGCCCGCTTCGCTGAGCCGTTCTGCCAGCGTGACTTCGTCCGGATCCATCATCGCTCGACCAACGTACGTGTCGATGCAACGCGTTCGGTAGTTGTACCGCCCCGTCATCAGGCTAGCTCGCGTCGGGGCGCACACGTTGCTGACATAGAACCGGCTCAAGTAGCCGCTCTGGGTTCGCATCTTGTCCAGCGAAGGCGTCCGAATGATTGGATTGCCCATGAACCCGTAGTCGCCGACGCCTTGATCGTCGCTCATGATCACGATCACGTTGGGACGCTCGGCCGCGTTGGTTTCGGCCGCAGAAACCGATGTAGAAGACAGTGCCGAATAGGCCAACAACAGAACGCTTGCGGAGGCCAAGAGAGAGAAGGTTTTCATGCGGGAACCTGGTGGGAATCAAAGGTGGGAGGCGTTGTTCAGAAGTGCGTCGAGTTCAGCGACTGCGGCCATCGTCGACGATTTGTTTCATGCGTTTCTGCAACCGCTGAACGATGTCAGGATGGTCTTGGTAAACGTTGTTGGCTTCGGCGGGATCGCTTTTTAAGTTGTAAAGCTGACCGGTCGGGCCGCCGGGTTTTGGCGGGATTCGTGATGGTTTTGAGAAGCCACCCGAGCCGAGGCCGGTGATCAATTTCCAATCGCCTGCTCGGATCGTCATCGTTGATTTGCTTCCGGCTCGCATCACGAATTCGGTTCTCTTCGTACCTTCTTCGAATGGCTGCTGAAGCAACGCCGGCAGAAAACTGTGGCTGTCCGGCCCAGCGTCTTGGGGAAGCTCTGTCTCCCAAATGTCGGCGAAAGTGGCCATCAAATCGGTGAAGCAAACCAGATGATCCGTGCTGCTAGATGCGCTGGCGTGGCCTGGCCAGCGAACGATGAACGGCATCCGGTGGCCAGCCTCCCAGGCGTCGGCTTTCATGCCGCGAAAACCGCCGGCTGAGTCATGCTGGAATCGCTCTGTGTCATTTTCGTACCAGACCGGTCCATTGTCCGAAGTGAAGATAACGATCGTGTCACGTTCCATGTCATGAACCTTCAGAGTATCCAGCACACGTCCGACTTCATGATCTACCATCATCACAAAATCGCCGTAAGAGTCGACTTTGCTTTTGCCCGTGAACTCAGGACTTGGTAGCCAAGGCGTGTGGGGTGCGGGATAAGCCAGATACAACATCATTGGAGATGCGTCCTCAGCGTTTGGATGAGCTTGGATGCTGCTGATCGCCACGTCCGTGAAGTGCGGCAAAACATCGGCGAGTTCCAAATCCGGAGCGATGCCGCCGGCTCTCCAAAAGGCACCTTGGATCGGCGACCAACCCTCGCTGGCGTTGGCCTCGATGCGATCCGTAGGCGGATGCACTGCGTTGCGATCGTTGATGTAGAAGTAGGGCGGAATATCAGTGGAGGCTCGGATGCCAAAGAAGTGGTCGAAGCCACGATCCACGGGACCACCCAACAACGGACGGTCATAGGATTCGTTGGCACGTTCTTCAAACCCCAAGTGCCACTTGCCAACCATGGTGGTTCGGTAACCCTGTGATTTCGCCAGCGAAGCCAGCGTGGCTTGATCGGGATCGATTAGAGGTTCGCGTGGCCAAACGCTGACATCGGTTCGAAACGGATAACGTCCCGTCATCAACCCATACCGCGACATGTGACACAGAGGTCCCGGTGCATGCGCGTTGGTGAATCGCATCCCATCGCGAGCGAGTGAATCGATGTTCGGTGTTTCGATCTTGGAATCGGGATTGAAACACCCCGGGTCTCCATACCCCATGTCGTCGACCAAGATCACAACAACATGAGGACGTTCGGCAGCAAAGAGCGCCGACGAAACGAATGCAAACAAATGTGCGAGGAAGGAGCGATGCACGGGATTGGTAGGCGAGAGGCGAGAGGCGAGAGGCGAGAGGCGAGAGGCGAGAGGCGAGAGGCGAGAGGCGAGAGGCGAGAAGCTAGAAGCTAGAAGCTAGAAGCTAGAAGCTAGAAGCTAGAAGCTAGAAGCTAGAAGCTTCAATCGCTTCTTTCAAAGCTTCGATTGTCGGCGGTGATGGTTTGACGCTGCCGGGACGTTTGCCACCGGCGATGTCCAGCGGTGTCCAACCACGTTTGTTCTTGTGGTTCCAAATTTCTGGACGTGCACCGACCGAGGTCAGCTTTCGCACCGCGGTAGGAAACGTTCGCAACGCGGCACCGTGCATCGCTGTTTCTCGGTTGCGATCCACGACGTTGGGGTCGATTTCTAGATCAACCAACATCTCAATCGCGCGGTCCACTTCTTCGGGCGTGCCCGGTTCTTCACCAACCGCGATCACCCCGACGCCTGCTGCAGCCATCAACGCGGTGGTCCCGTCGTCATTGGGGATGGTGGGGTCGGATCCGAGTTCCAGCAACAGAGTCATCAGTTCAATGTCAGCACCGCGAGAGGCCAAGAAGAACGGCGTGGCGCCTTTGGGGTTGAGGCGTTGGCCGCGTGACTTACCGTTGTTCAGTTGCAGATTCACGTCGGCCCCCATTTCCACCATTTGGCGGACAAAGTCCAAACTGTGAATGGATCCCGTGATGCGCGGTGCCGGGTCGCCTTCCGGGTTGTCACCCAATTCCGTTTTGCGAACCCAGGTGATCGCGTGCAAAGGAGCGTAGCCGCTGCGTTGGTCGTTTGGATCGGCACCGCGACGGACCAAATCGCAAGCCAACTGAAGGTGTCCGCTTTCAATCGCGAACATCATCGCCGACATTCCAGACCGCGGGTTTCGGCCGCCGCTGCGTTTGGGTTTCGCCACCGTGTTGACGTCCAGCCCCGCATCGAGCAAACGCATCACCACCGCCGATTGGCCGTGTCGAGCCGCGAACATGAGCGCTGACAGCCCGGACTGTTGCAGTGTCGTGTCAACGTTGCATCCCGCTTCGATCAAGGCATCGACGGCATCCAGGTTGCCGGCCGCGGATGCCCACATCAGTGCGGTTTGCCCGCGGGCTTCTTTGTCTTCCATGTCGGCGCCGGCTTTGATAAGCGAACCGACAACGTTCGCGTTGCCTTGTCGCGCGGCCAACATCAACGGAGATTCGCCGCCGCGTCGGGCCGCGTTCGCATCGGCGCCGGCGTCCAACAAGGCTCGGACCGCTCTGAGGTTGCCATACTCGCACGCCAGGCTGAGCGGTGTGACCTGATACAGTGTTTCGGCATCCACCTCCGCCCCGGCAGCGACCAAGGCCGTGATCGTGCGGGAATGATTGTGGTAGGCCGCCCAGTGCAAAGCGGTCATTCCGTCGGGCTGAGACGCGTCAACGTTCACCCGATCGCCAGCCAGCGATTCGCGAACCAAATCCCAACGTTGCTGTTCCGCTGCGGAAACCCACGCGTGATCGGATGCCGATGGAGCGACGCCACGCTCATTGGTCGAATTCCGATCGGATGGCTCAGCCGCGACAACGCAAAGACAAACCAGTAGCGATCCAACAACCGCCATGAACATTCTCAACCTCACAGTGTCACCGGATCAAAGAGGTCCTCGACCGTTCCGGTGCTGTCCGCGAACGATTCCAACGGCACACCGACTTTGTTGAGCAACGTCAGGTGAAGGTTCGACAATGGCTCAGGGTCTTTGAACCGAAGGTGACGATTGCCACGCATGTTTTCGGCTGCACCACCAGCCACCAAGATTGGCAGATTGCTGTGGTCGTGAGCATCCGGATCGCCCATGCCGCTGCCGTACATGTAGAGCGAATGATCGAGCAATGTCCCGTCGCCTTCGGGGACTTCATTCATCCGTTTCAGGAAGTCCGCAAACAGCGAAACATGGAACTGGTTGATCTTGGCGACCTTGGCCAGTTTTTCCGGATCGCGACCGTGGTGCGTCACAGGGTGGTGAGGATCAGGAACACCGATCTCCGGATACGTTCGAGTGCTGGCTTCGCGAGCCAACTGGAACGAAACGACTCGCGTGATATCGCCTTGGAAGGCGAGCAACTGCAGATCGAACATCAGCTTCGCGTGATCGGCGTACGCGGTGGGGACACCAACGGGACGATCCAGGTCGGGCAGCGGATTTTCGTGACTGTTTTGTTCCGCCAATTGGATCCGGCGTTCGACTTCGCGAATGCTTTCCAGGTAACCATCGATCTTGTTGCGATCCGAGGCACCCACACGATTCTTGATCCGCTTGATTTCCAAGTTGATCGAATCCAGCAAGCTGGCTCGTTTCTGCATCGCGGCTCGCCGTTGCTCGGGCGTCCCGCCTTCCCCGAACAAGCTTTCAAACACAATTCGCGGATGGGCTTCGGATGGCAACGGCTGCGTCGGAGAAGCCCAGGACAAACTGTTCTGGTACACACACGCGTAACCGTTGTCGCACTGCCCGACCGTGGACAACAGGTCCATCGACAGTTCCAGCGAAGGCAACTGAGTGGTCGCACCGATCTTACGAGCCGCGACTTGATCGACCGTCGTTCCGTTGTAGTAATCGCTGCTCTCGGTTCGCTTGGCTCGAGCGGCACTCAAAAACGCAGAGTTCGATGTCGCATGTGAACCGGGGTAAGCGTTTTGCAAATCGGTGTTGGAGATCACGGTCAAGTGATCCTTCACCTCTTCCAACGGTGACAAGCTGGACGGCAATTCGTCGAGCGTTTCGCCCTCGGGTGTCCACTCAGCCGGGTTGTAACCCATTGGAATGTAGATGTATCCAATGCGTTTCAACCGGCTCGGCGCGGCCGCGGTCGCCGCGGATGCGGTCATGGCCGGAATCATCGCGTCGAGCAATGGCAACGCGACGGCGGCACCGGTGCCGCGAAGCAAGGTTCGGCGAGAGAGATGGGATCGTTTCATCGTGCTTCCAGTTTAGATGTGGGCAGCGTGACGGATCATCGGGATGATTGAGTGTTGTTCGATTCAGACGAGGTTTCTCGGTACCGAAACGGCTCGCTCAGAACGATGCCATTGATCAGAGAAGCCAGCGTGTAGTTGGACTGCGACGCACCGCGAACGATGCGGCGAATTGCCGGTCCGTCGTGTGGCTCGACGGCTCGCCCAAGTGCGTAGGTCATCAGTTTTTCGGCAACGGTTTGAGCGAAGATGTCCGGTCGCGCCACGATGCCGGCTTCCAGTTCATCGACCGACTGCAACTCGGTGCCATCGGGGAGTTGCCCCGACGAATCGACATCCAGCGTGCCTTCAAATTGTCGCCAACGCCCGACCGCGTCAAAGTTTTCGAGAGCGAAGCCAAGCGGATCGATCAAGTCATGGCAACTCGCACAAGTCGGATTGGCTCGGTGCATCGCCAGGCGTTCGCGAACCGTCATCGCCGCGAGCGTGTCTTTTTCTTTCAAATTGGGGACGTTCGGCGGTGGTGGAGGGGCCGGTGTTCCGAAGATGTTTTCCATCACCCAGTTGCCGCGAATGGTCGGCGACGTTCGAGTGGCGTACGAGGTGACCATTAAAATGCTGCCGTGCCGCAAGATGCCACCGCGGTGCGACTCGGGTGAAACTTTGACGCGGCGGAAATGGCTGCCGGTGACGCCTCGGATCCCGTAGTGCGTGGCCAAACGTTCGTTCAAAAAAGTGTCTTGCGAGGCGATCAAATCCGTAACGCTTCGATCGTTCGTCAGAACATCCTGAA
The DNA here is from genome assembly GCF_000196115.1 of Rhodopirellula baltica SH 1. Taxonomy (NCBI): domain Bacteria; kingdom Pseudomonadati; phylum Planctomycetota; class Planctomycetia; order Pirellulales; family Pirellulaceae; genus Rhodopirellula; species Rhodopirellula baltica. Next base: position 324,159 of record NC_005027.1, on the reverse strand, counting down.
ACAACAACTGAGTTTCGCGTTGAAAGGATTGGCGAAGGTTGTCGTCGAAGTCCGGGAACAATCGCAGGTCGGGCGTGATCGAATCCAGGTTGCGTAATTGCAACCACTGCGAGGCGAAGTTTGTGACGAGTGAATTTGCACGTGGGTCGACTAACATTCGTGCGACTTGCCCGGCCAGCACATCATCGTTTCGCAATTGCTTGGCGTCGGCGAGGTCCAATAATTCGTCGTCGGGCAAACTGCTCCACAAGAACGATGCCAATCGAGACGCCAGTTCATGGTCATTGACCGCAACGACATTTGTTTCTGGTGACGCAACGGCATTTGGATCGACGGATTCAATCCGGAATAGGAAATTTGGATTGACGAGCAACGCGGTGAGAGCGGACTCGATGCCCTCGTCGAAGTTGCCGGATGAGAAACCTTCATCAAAGAAATTCATCAGCAAATCGAGTTCGTCGTCAGTGACTGAGCGGCGATACGCTCGTCGAGCCAAACGCTCAAGGATCGTCTGGGCGTCGTCCCGGTTCGCGTTTTCGCCCGACCAGTGCTCGCCGAAGATTGCTTGGCGACTGGTTGTGTTGCCGGGACCTTCCGGAACGAATGGTCCCACGATCGACACTTGATAGATCGCCGGCGTCAATCGTGGATGCCGGTGCCGATTGAAGTTGGCATCGAATGGCTGTCGTTTGCCCTCGGTCAGCGACGAGAAAGTTTTCGGGAAGGTGACGCCAATCGAATGGCGACCGGCATCGAAGTGCAAACGCTGTTTCAAATGGGAATCCGAATGCGTGTAGTCGGGACCGCCGTACTTGCCAGTCTTTTTTGGTGGAAACACCTTGAACTGGTGCACTCGAGCACGATCGACCAGCACGTCAATTTCGTGTTCGCGGTGCAAACCCTCGACTTGTTCGTCTCGGTCGCGAGTCAATTTCAATTCGATTTCGTACTCACCCGTTTGCGGGAAGTGCTGATCGAACAACACGCCGCCGCGGGTTCCAAATGGCAAGCCTTCCACATGTTTTTCTTGCGAACGGTCGGCTGGTAGGCGAATCGTCACTCCCGCGGGACCGTTTCCTAAACCTCCGATGGCCACGCGAGCGATCTTTTGTGCGGCCGACACGTAACGGTTCAGGTGAGTCGGTGAGAGTTCCTCGACGGTGATGTTGTCAAACCCGTGACTGGACTCATCCTTGGGAAGGTAGTCTGATGCATCGATGGTCACCGCCAACAAATCACGGATCGCGTATTGATATTCCACGCGAGTCATCCGCCGCATCGCACCCACTCGGCCGGGGCGTGGGAACTGCTGGGCGTGATGATCGAGGACCGAAACCAACGCGGCTGTGACTCGAGAGTAGGTCGCTTCATCGGGCTGGCCGTAATCGGGCGGCGGCATCTGACGTGTGTTGACTCGTCGCAGAATCTTTTCCCACTCGGCTGTCGCGAAGTCAGGTTGTGCAAACTGATCGGCGTTGAAATCAAACGCCTGCAAATCCAATCCCGCTTCGGCGTCGCTTCCGGTGTGACAATCGAGACATTGACCGGAAACAAATTTGCGAATCGCGGGAAGATCGTCTGAAATGACTTGGTTCGCTGGCGGCGGGGGTGGTTGAACAGGATCGTTCTCAGCCTCGGCAGTTCCAGATGTGCTGACCTGAGTCGTCAGCCACTCGCTGGGCAATGTCTCGGTGGATGCGACTTCGCCGCGCAACAACTGAGCCGCTCGGCCGACGATCTTGAGATAGTGATCGCTGGGCAAGCCTTCGTAGGTCACGAATTTTGCGTCGCGTCCTCGCGGTGGATTGTTGGTGCACTTGAAGATGGCGGTGGCTTCATCAACTTCGTCAAACATTGCAACGTACAGCATTTCTGCACCGGCCTTCTTCGCCGCGATGATTTGCGACCAAAGGAATTGGCCTTTCAGTCGCGGGATGTCATCCAGGGGTGCGTCTCCGTTGCGAAGATTGAACCAGCTGAAACCGGGGAAGACGACGGGCAAGTAACCTTGTCCGTTGGCACCGCACTCTTGTTGATCAGGTTGCCAAGTCTGCTCGCCGTGTCGCTGGGCTTGCTCTGGATTGCGATAGCGTCCAGGCGTCCATGGGCTGATCACATCCGCCATTTCAAAGATTGATCGGACCGCCGGATCGGTCACGCAGTCTCGGTTGAGTTCTCGCCAGCCGGTCGGGATACCCAGCATGATGCTGCAACCGGCTCGTTTCAGTTGAGCGATCAATGCTTTGCAATCATCCAGCGTGTATGCACCGGGCTGGTGCCGTTCGGCGAACCCGACACCCCAAATCGCGACGAGGGGCATGCCGTTGTGATGCAGGTATGCGTCGCTGCTGGTGATTGCTTCTTCGTTGACCAGACGAGTCCAGTCTTGTTGAACGACGTCGAGTTCTCCTTCTCGAAGCCCCGACAAGTCATACATCACCGCGAAGGCTCGCCCGTTCTCTTCGGAGCCGCGACGACAGTGATTCAAAATCGCGGTTCGATTCGCGAGACTGGCAGGAGATCTCAGCGAAGTCGCAAAGCGTTGGACAAAGGCACCATCGATTCCGTACTCACGCATCCATTGAAAGTGACGGCGAACGGTTTGTTCGTTGGCGCTGCTGAACACTTCAGCGACGCTGCCGTCGGAATGCTGGAACTCGGTGGCAAAGCGTTCTCCCGGTGAGTACTCCGACATGTCCGGCCAAAGGTCGACCGTGACATTGCCTGGACCAAGTGGCTTTTTCGAGTCGCGTCCCCAATGTCGCCAACCAAGTCCGGCGCCGTCTCCCTCGCAGTTGAACCAGCCTTGGTAGCCGCACATCACCTTGCCGGTCAGCGTGCTGCAATCGACCGCTTCGATCCGTTCGGATTGGTCCGGAGAATCGTCCCCCAACACGGGATCGACGAACCCGAATATCAACGCGGCGGCAACGACAATGGCGGGACGAAGCAAAGGAGTTCTCTTGGGAAGGATCCAAAAGGATGGGACGAGAACGGGAATGGCCGGGGAGTCGCCGGATGCATTCTGCTCGCCGGTTTTCGGGCAAGCGAGTGACCGCTGGCACGACCAAAAGTTCGCGGTCCATCGTACTCGATCAGCGAGCCGAACGCACCCGGAAAGGGGCGGCGTCACCCCTTGTCCTCGCCTCGCGGGAATCCGTTTTCCTTTGCGTGCGACTGCTTCGATCGCCCCACGCCTGGTTTTCTCGGATGCAAAACAGGTTGGCAGCAGTCTTTCGGCATCGGAACCGTTTTGGGCAAACCTCACGCTTCCGTCGGAAAACCGGGACGAAGCCGTAACCCAGGGCTTTCGTACGGCTGCGCCATTGGAGCGAATGTTCAGCGAAAGCTGTCGATTCCAAACGCATCCGACTAGGAGTTCATTGAACCTGCGACATGCAGATCGACTCCCGATTCGGTGACCTCGACCGCGCCAAAGACAACGACGGTTTGACCGGCGATCTCGGTTTGTCCTTCCAGTTCGACGTGCAGACTGATCCGGTTGTCTGAATCAAACGGAGGCACCGCATTTAGATCATTCGGGGCCAAGTCAAAACATTCGACCCCGAGTGCATCTTCCCAAATACTTTCCATTCGTGAATCGCAGATCCAATCCAGACATTCGCCACCATCGATCCGCGAGATTGCAGCGTCTCCATCGAGAGCACGCGTTCGCGACGTCGGTTCTTCTTGCCGCGGCGATTCTTTTTGTTTGTTGGCGTGCTACGCAGCTTTGTTTCGATGCAGTTCGTCATGGGATCGTCTTTTCACAGCCAGGGGCTGATGCGATGTAGCGCCCAATTCGCAATCAGCGAAAGGCCGGAACAGACGAACCTGCGAGAAGACCACGTGGATCCTCTCACGGTTTTTCAGAAGAAATCTGAAAGGCCGACGGGCAAGCGATTGGACGATGCGAAGCGAGACTCGCTTTGTTGAAATCGCCGCATTCGATTCGTCATTCGGTGGAATCTAGGCATCGACAACCGGTTTGTTACTTCTTCGAGCATTGGTTTGCTCACTTCAAACAGGTTCGTCAGGTGTCTGTTGCTGACCTAGAACGACCTGTGTTCATAACGAACAGATTTGTTTGACTTGTGAAACTGAGCCCGGTAGGTTCGTCCGGATGGTTGTCCCCACACCCCTCTTTGCACAAGATCGGATTCACATGCAGATTTCAGAGATGATCAAGCGACGTTTCAGCGCTCGAAGCAAAAAGCAGATCAGCAAGCGACGTCGCAAACTGCAGCTAGAGACGATGGAAGACAGAAGGCTGCTTGCTGTTGTGGTCGATACTTTCAACGACAGCATTGATCCAAATGATGGACTCACCAGCATTCGCGAGGCAATCGTTGTCGCCGCGAACACCGCAGGCGATGACACTATCAGTGTTCCTTCAGGTCGATACTTGCTGAATTCTCCGTTGCGTATCAACGATACTAGCGGTCATCTCCTGATCCAAAGCCTCAATGGCACGGCCACTCTCGATGCCAGTCAAGCAGTCGGTCTAGACAAGCGTGCAATCGATGTGTCTGCGGACTCGCACGCTTCCGTCCAAGGATTCAAGCTGACCGGCGGATCTGCTGAAATCGGTGGTGCGGTGTTCAACCAAGGCAACTTGGAGATTCTGGATTCAATCTTGACTGACAACTCCGCTGTCTATGCCGGCGGTGCAATATTCAACACTGGTACTCTCACAGTCAGAGATTCGGTCCTAAAAGACAATGAGGTGACACAGGGGGATGGCGGGGCAATCCGAACGATTCCTCAATCATCAGTCAACGTGGTTGATTCAACGTTGAAAAATAATTCCGCAGGATCCAATGCAGGGGCAATCTTCGTCGAGGATGCCCTGCTGTCGATCGACAACTCTCTGATCAAAGACAACGTTGCCGGCAGTGGTGGCGGAGGAGTCTATGCTGAACGAGCTTCGGATGTGTCAATCGTTGATTCAAGAATCATTGACAATACAGCCAGGTATGCGGGCGGCGGAGTCTTCGTGTTTGAAAGCGATCTCTCGGTCGTCGAATCAGCCCTGACCGGAAACGAATCTATCGAAGGCGATGGTGGAGCGATCTCATTGCTCGGTCAAAGCGCCGGATCGATTGTCGACAGCAACCTGTCCAACAACACTTCAGCGGTTGATGGCGGTGCGGTCTACGTGAAAAGTAGCAGCCTGGCAATCAATGACAGCCGAGTCAATGAGAACGAGTCCGGCAGTGCCGGCGGAGGCATCTACGCAGATGATCTGGCGACGATCGATATTCAAGACACTGTCATTAAATCCAATCGGACGCGATACATCGGTGGCGCGATCTTCGTCTACGCTGTCGGTATCAGCATCGATGACAGCCGAATCCTGGACAACTCCGTTTGGGAATCTAATGGAGGCGGACTAGCTATCCTTGGGGACTCGGCTCTCCAGATGACCGATAGCAGAGTTGCCAACAATGAAGCTCCCAACAATGCCGGCGGAATCATAATCAACAACAGTTTTGCCATAATCGACGATTCCAGTATTGCAAACAACACTTCGCAAAGCGGAGGAGGTGGTTTCTACATCGAAAATTATTCTATTGTCGAAATCACTGACAGTGTGATCGCTGAAAACTCAACGTTTTACGCCGGTGGCGGACTCTTCAGCTACGACAGTTCGCTAAGAATTGAAGACAGTCGCTTTGTCCGAAACACCGTGGTGTATGGCGATGGAGGCGGAGCCAGTATTCTGGGTGGATCGATCGCCGAAATCACCGACACAAAATTCACCGACAACGACACCGCCTCAAGGGGAGGCGGGATTTTCTTTGACGGCAACTCCTTGAGCCTGTTAGGCAGTCGCATCGACGGCAACAATGCGGGGGGAAACGGCGGAGGTTTGGCGGTCCTTGGCGGGCAAGCCACGATTGTCGACTCAGTCATCAACAACAACGTCAGTCTTTCCAGAGGTGGAGCCATCTACAACGAAGGGTCGACCGACATCGTTGACACGAACTTGATGTTCAATCAAGCGAACGTTTACGGCGGCGCGATATTCAATGCCAGTATCGGCCTGATCGATATCTCCGAATCGTTCTTCAAGGCAAACGAGACCATTTACACTCGGCAAGGAACGGCGATCTACAACGACGAAGGCGGCGTCTTGCTACTAGACGCTGCGACCACGTTTAAAGATCACATCTCATTCGTCGTCTACAACGCGTAGCCCAACGTCAAAGGACACTGGCTACGGCAAAATGACGCGTGGACGAATTGCCGTGGCCAGGCTTGCAAATGATCTGCAGATCAGAGTTGAACCGAGATTGCGAGCAACCTATGAAACACGACTCGAACAACACCGCACTGGCTGTTGCATGTTCGGCAAGTGTCTTGCTAATACGATTTTGTTGATCCCGTAGTTGGTTCTATCACACCGAAGGAAAGAAGGCGATTTCTTAGATGTCGGAACAGGCTGCGCTAGCAGCCTGTTGATTTAGTCGTATACCGAATAACAACAATGAGCCAATGGGCGGGAGCCCCGGTTGGCGTCTGACTAACCGCCGCTAACGCGGTACGGCTCATTCTTTCAACAGCCCGCTAGGCCCAGTGTTTGCTTGACTTACGGCCGGATGCTTTGCTTGATCCGTTGTGATGGCGACGATTGACCTATTCTTCAGGCGTTTCTATCGATTGGATCCATCGGTTGGCTAATTCGACGCAGCTGGCACCGGCTGGTTCGTTGAACATTGCTGGCTGGACTTCGCGGTAATATCTTTCCGCCGCTTCGGGCAGACCACATCGCTGCGCAATACGGCCTCTCACGAGTTGGTCAAATGACTCTTCCACGCCATTGCGGGCATCGATTGCTTCTGTGAGCGTCAAAAACGCTTTGGTTAGCTGTCCGTCATCTGCGTAGACACATGCAAGTGTGTGTCGATTTGCTGACAGCTCACGCATCGTGAAGGAATGGATCGTTGCCTCCTCGGCTTCATCGACGAACTGCGAAGACTTTCCGGTAAACAAACTGCGCCATCCAATTGTGCTCAGCAAAGAAGTCATCTCGGGCTTTTTCTTGTGTAGCTGAAGGGCGTATTCCAACGCTCGGTCGTGTCCATCGGTTTGGGTTAGATAAGCCAAATGCGAGGTGATGCCAATTTGCGTGTCCTGCCCATCGAGCAGCTTCAACGTCGACTCCGCTTTTGCATGTTGGTTGAGTCCGAGTTCCGCTGTGAGACGTGCATTCAACAACTCGGGAGTGCGAGGGTAATTCTCTAGCATCTGATTGGAGAGCTTGAGCAATTCTTCGAAGTGTTGTTGTTCGGCGAGGTGAGTGAGTCGCGAACGGTCAATTTGCAATTGCAAGAGAGCAGGATATTGATCGCGTACTTTGACGAGCTTATCGGCAATGTTTTGATCCGCCGTGTTTCGCGATGCGAGAAGCAACGCCGCGAGTCGCAGGGCTTGAACGTCAGATTCAGAAGATGCGAACCAGCTTTGCGCAAACGGAGACGCGGCAAACTGGTTGAACATGCCGACCCGATCACGCTCGACTTGGTAGTGCGGATTGATCCAGGTCTTGGCCTCTTCCACATGCCCATTGTCGATCAACTCAAGTGCCTTGATCCCATGGTTGTGCATGAATCTGCCGGGATGAAGGAGCCGATAGGTTTCGCCGTCGCGAACCACCTTCCTCGCAATGAACGAATCTTGGATGTCGACATCGTCGATGATTGACGCGGTTACGGTGTAGCCGCCGATGTCGTCACCTTCCATTTCAAATTCATACAGACTCACAATGTCCTCACCGAGGTCAGGTTGTCCAAACGTGGTTCGAATGACCTCGGGGATTTGATAAAGAGAAGGTGGCAATTTCTCGAGGTCAGCAACAATGAATTTGTCGTTGTCGGATGAAGTGTAGAGTTCACGTAGTTTTTCGACGTCGGGACCAAACTTCAGGACCCGAGCCAAAAAACTCTGCATGGCGGATGCCGGATCCGACGGTTCGAGCTTCACGTCTTCGTAACGCTCAAGATGACGAAGCGAGGACGACACGCCCTTCAGGTCCGGGCGGTTCTCCAGGAACTCTTGCAGCAAATCATATCGGCGAAACGTTCGCAGCCGAGCAGCGACGTTGGCTTGAATGAAGTCGCCGTCCAACGTGTTGGTGGCTTGATCGAGGACTCGATTTCCTGCTGCGATTCCGTTTCGATTGATCTCGGCCACCGCCAGGAAGATCCAGGGCTCATTGAGCGTCGGATAAGTTCGAACCAAACGTCGCAAGGCCTGGGTGTCTTCGAGATGGGCCAGCAGAATGCCATAGTTGACGACCACCGACTCGAACGCCTGCTCATCGAGAAGTGAACGATAGATTTTCGCGGCTTCCAGCATCGACTCGCGGTCGCTGTAGCGTGTGAGTTCGTTGTCATGTTCGAGGATGACTGCGAGGTTGTACCGACCATTGACGCTGGACGGATTCAGTTCCAGCATGCGGCGTAAACGCGTCAGCACCTTCTCGCGATCGATTCCGGGATACATGTTGCGACCACGTCGGTCGTGCATCGAAGCCCACGCCGAGGTCCAATGTGCGAGTTCGGACTCGGGAGCGTCAGCAACCAATTGGTCCGCGACCTCCTGCGACTCGCGAACCAGACCAACGTTGAGCAGTGCACTGGATAACTCGCTGCGGTTGAAGACGTCCTCCGGTGTTTCCTCAGCGATTTGAAGCATCTGTCGAATCGCGCCCGCCTCGTCACCATTTTCAAATCTCAGTGTTGGCTGATAGGCAAATTCGATGGGTACAAGCCATTCCGAGGGAGCAGCGTTGCTTGACAATGTCAGGAACTTGTCGCGAAATTCCGGCAACTGATCTGGACTCAATTTGCCATCACCCGTGTTCAGTTGAAGCTCGAAGTGGACCGAGCCGTCTGGGTTCGTTTTGCAGGTCATTGCAACTTGAAATTTGCCGACCTGAATCGTTTTGGGTTCGGGTAGGGAAACCGCTTCGAATCCGCTGGGCGGATGCAGTTCCATTTCGGTACGATAGATGAACCGACTGATCTCATACGGGAGCGTTCGTTCGATCGCATCCGGGTCATCGGGAAGCTGGTTGTATTCCGGTCCCACGAATTCGTACGGCAAATAGTTGAATGCGGCACCGGGGGCCAATTCGATGACTAGCCTGCCCAGATCGTTTGTGCAGATGCCAGTTGAGTCAAATTGATATTGGACGGTGAATTCGGGTGAGGTGGGTTGGTTTGGATTGTCGTACTGGATCTCCGATAGTTCCGCGTCACCATAAACCTCTGCGTATTGTTCTTTCAGCGACTCTCTAACTTGCTGACGTGTTTGACTTGCATAAGCCGATCGCAAGTAGCTAGCGAAAATACCGGTCGAGCTTGAAGTAACCGTCGCGGTCGAAGGGCCATTGGTTTTTAACTGATAAACGGTTTTATGTCGCCGGATGTTGTCGCTGGAGCGACTTGGACTGGTTCGCCGCAAATTGTCGGTGGTGGGAGCCGCCACCAAAGTCAGCCTGTCTTGGTCGTCGGCGGGCAATTCGCCGAAAGACGTGTACGACGCAGTCATGTCGATCCACATTTCTTTCAGATCGTCTTGGCGAGGAACGTAGACGATCGCATGGTCAAATGCGTTCAAAGCCGGCGCATCGGCAGCCGCGTCCGCCAAAGATTGGGTGTTTTGCAAGGCGACGTATGCTTCGATATCTAGTTGCCTTAGCATCGCAACCATCAAGCAAGCTTGATCTTTGCAGTCACCATAGCGTCTTCGCAACGTATCGATTGGGCGAGCGGGCTGGATCGCGGAAACACCAAACTCGATTCCGGTGTAGCGGATGGAGTTCATGATCTGAGCCCACGCAATCGTGACCAACGCTCGACGATCATCTTCGTCATGGTTTGCTCGCCAATTTTGCTTGACTTGATCGGGCAGATTGCCCAATTCACTATCAGCGATTTGGCGATTGACCATGTCGTCGTAGTAAGCAGCGATGTCGGCCCACGAGGTCCCTGTGCAATAAGTGACGAAGGACATCGGCGTATGATCAGACGGCGTGTAGTCCCAGAGAACCTTGATCGGATCAGGCTGGTATTGCTTCAAACTCCAGACCTTTTCGTTCCCAACTTGTTGAATCTGCAAGGGGACACTCTTGCCAACACCGTGCAATGAAAGGTCGATAGACGCATCCGCTCGCACCTCGGTATAGAGGTGATGGCACTTCGAGAAGCGTTCCCAGACGACCCTGCCAACGATGCCGGATGGGCAAAACGCGGTGTGTTCTTTGGTGATGACTTCGGTCTCTACGATGGAACCGATTGCGATCGCGGGAAGTGGTGCGGTCAGAATTCGCGTGTCTGTGTAAACCTGATTCTGCACATTGGAAGCGGACGATTCCGTGATCGTGCTTGAATCCAATTCGTGGACGAGCCCGTCCTGTGTGATGACCCGAGCTCGCATCAACGGACGCTCCTCCAGCCACGGAGTCCAGGCGGCAGCCAGACTCCCCCGCGTCTCGATGTCGTCTCTCGATAGAATTCGATACACCTGCCTCTCGGTTCTGGTCACACGATGATCGGCAGAAATCTGAGTTCTTTCGTCCCAAACCAGGTACTCGCTTTCGTCCGCTTCGGGTTGAGGGATCTTTGCTGCTCCCTCCAATACCGCGTCCGCTGGTGCTTCAAACAGTTTGCCTTTCCATGGCAAATCGACGTCGGTTTCAGCGGCGTTGGCGAATCCTGTCGCGAACACTGTCAGTGCGAACGACAGACTCCAAAGCAGAGAAAGAGAGTAAGTCTGAGAGCGCATTGGCAAAGATCTCCGTTGTGCAAATTGGCAGCGAGGTACAGAGTTTAATTCATTCCGATCGCAGGGTTGGGGGGAAGCGGCTAGTCAAACGGCGGAAACGGAAAGTTGAATGCGGATCGGTGGGTTTGTGAGTGCTGCCGTGTAAAACTTTGTGGAATTCCTGTCGACCTTCACACAAAAAAACACCGCGTCATGAAATGACACGGTGTTCGAAGGTTGGTGTTTCTGAAAATCGCTATGGCGAGCCGGCGTGGTTGGGCGACTAGTCGTCCAGTGGCATGACTTCCGATTTTCGGATGTGCACGATGCTGCCTGGGTCGTGCTGCTGGAATGCGAAGTGGCCGGGGCCGTAGGTCTTTTCGAAATCCATGTATTCGTACAACTCGTTGCCATCGACAGTGATCTTGATGCGAGTCATGTCGCGACCACGCCAGTTGTCGTCTTTGACTTCGATCTCGTAGGTGAACCAGGTGTCTGGTTTGACCAACTGCGGGTAGACATGGCAGAAACCGTACAGCGAACCGGTGCGAATCGGGTCGGTGTGGGTGCTGTCGACTTGGGCTTCGTAGCCGTCCATGAAACCGGGTTTGCGTGTCGTGCGAAAGTAAACGCCCGAGTTGCCACCGTCGTTGATTTTGACTTCCGCGCGATAGCGGAAATTCTTGTAGGGACCGGATGTGTTGACCAACATGGAAACGCCGCCGGTGCCTTTGATCACGCCATCGACCACTTCCCACTTGCTGTCGTCTCGTCCAACCTTCTCCCAACCTTCCAGCGATTCACCGTCGAACAAAGTCGTCCACTTGGCCGACTCGTCGGCTTTCGCGTTGTCTTCAGCGGAGACGCTGGTGCCTGCAGCAGACAAGCACAGTACGAGGGCGAGCCCCATTGGATAGCGGAGCGACTGAACAAAATTCTTCATGTTGTTTCTCTGAAGTGACTGAATTGGATTGGCAGCTCGATTGAGACGCATTGTCAATGCGACTCGATGTCGAATGATTAAAACTGCCGCCGTTCCATTTGTCCATAGATAGATGCACGGGTGAGAAGTCAGCACGCGGAATTCATGCCAAAAGCGAATTGCTTAGTGATTTCAAAGGATCCTTTGCAGAACCCGGGCGAAGGCTCGAACGGTTGACGCGATTGGTCGCGAACTTCGTGGCATTTCGTTGGATTTTTTGTCAGTCGCATCCGGCTGCTGACTTCAGGGCATATGCGCGCGGCGACTTCAGCTGTTGGCCGGCGGTTCCGTGACTTTTTCTAAAGGTTTGCCGCAGCAACGGAATTCAGGTTCGCAACCCTCGCGGTCACAACCCTTGGTCACGTGAATTTCCATTTGGCAGTTCACGCATCGATACATGTCGCCCACTTGGGGTGCGTCTTTCGAAACTGGCATGGGAGGTCTCCTTGGTGAGAAAGTTTCGGCCCTGATCATCTCGCGACCAGGTTTCGAAAAGCAACACCAGCGATCTGCGCGCCAAACAGATGTTCAAGAGGACCGCATCGTGAACAATCGGCGTCGACATCTCATCCAAATCGAAAGGGGCAGAAAGCGTGTGCACGGCAAAAGGAGTCTTGGTTCACCGTTTGCACGGCATGAATGTTTTCAAACGCCCTTTCACAATTCGATTGCTTTCAAAGGATTGGAGATGAGTACCGACCACAACGCCCCCATCGAACAGATCATCCATCAGATCGATGAGGTCGCCGAGAACAACGAGCGAGTGAAGTTTGGCCAGGTGATGGACGCTGTTGGACGAAAATCGTTCGCGTCGTTGCTGCTGATCGTGGGCGCGATCATGGTGTTGCCTGGTCCTGCTGATATTCCGGGCGTCCCGGTGTTGTTGGGTTTGCTGGTGGTCATCTTGTGCGGCCAAATGCTAGCCAACTCGGACCATGTTTGGATCCCGAGTTGGATGGAACGATGGGAGATCGGTCAAAGCAAAGTTCAGAAGATGTTGGACTGGTTGCGGAAGCCTGCCGCTTGGATTGATAGCATGACGGCTCAGCGATGGACTTGGATGATGAAACATGCAACGATCAGCACGCTGGCGGTGGCGGCGATTTTGGTGGCGATGAGCACGCCTGTTTTGGAATTCATCCCGTTCAGCGCTAACTTAGCCGGAGGAGCCATCTTTGCGTTCGCGTTGTCGATCCTGGCCCGCGATGGCTTGCTGGCGGGAGTCGCCGTTTGCATCGCTGTGGCCACGTTTGGTTTGGTCGGATACCAGCTTCTCGGGTAGACCACGCATGCCGGATTGTCATGTGAAGGCGTTTCAACGCCAGGCCCGCTGATTCTCTTGTTCGCCGGCTCGGAACTCGATTTGTAGAAAAAGTTTGCTTTCTTTTTGCGGCTGATGTCGATCGTTGACGAACGCGATCGACTAACTAACAAATCGGCAGGATTGTTGGGTGAAATGGTGTGAGCTGTTTGGACTTTCGCCCGGTTCTGCGTGAACATTTTTCGAGTGAAGCAAACTTCCAGAGAGAGGAACAGCGATGCGTGTCATGGTGATGGTGAAGGCGTCAGAAAGTTCAGAAGCGGGTAAAATGCCCGACGAAAAACTGCTGACCGACATGGGGAACTTCAACGAGAAGTTGGTCGAGGCCGGGATCATGAAAGCCGGTGAAGGTTTGAAGCCAACCAGCCAAGGGGTTCGCGTTCACTTTCATGGAACGGAACGGACGGTGACTGACGGACCGTTCGCTGAAACAAAAGAATTGATTGCTGGCTATTGGATCTGGGAAGTTCGTTCGATGAGCGAAGCGATCGATTGGGTGCGTCGCTGCCCCAATCCGATGATGGAAGACTCGGACATCGAGATTCGCCCGATTTTTGAGCTGGAAGATTTCGGTGACGAGATGACGCCGGAATTGCGAGAACAAGAGGCCACCATTCAACAGAAATTGCAGTGCGACGGAGAAGCCGAACTACGCCGGTTGATTCATCAATGGTCCACGGCTTTGGAGGCTCGCGACTACGACGGTTTGGTTGCAAACTACACCGAGGACTCTGTGCTGTACGGCGGCATTCCACCGTACAAGACCGTTGGTCCACAGAATATTCGCAAGCTTTGGGAAGGTTGCTTGCCACACTTTCCTGAATTCAAATCGGTTCATCACGACCTGACATTCGAGGTCGGCGATGATGTCGCTTTCGTGCACGGACTGCATCAATTTCAAACCGAGGTGGCGGATCACCCCGCTGGCCAATCTTGGATGAGGGTGACGATTTGCTTTCGCAAGAAAGAAGGGCAGTGGAAGGTGTTGCACGAACACGTCTCGCTGCCTTTCAATCCGATGACCAACGAAGCGTGGAAGATCAAAGATCCCGCTATGTTGGATGAGCCGTCCTATGGCGCAGAGTCTTGCGTTTGAAGATTCATGCCTGCGTTCAAAAATCCATGAACGGGTGATCGTGACGCACCAAACTCGCGTTGCGATTGTCTGATCTACTCCTTTGCTTGCCCCGACTTCTTTCAGGATAGAGTCTGTTTATGTTTGCCAAACCACAATCCGAGCACCAATGGCTCGAGCAAATTCTCGGCGAATGGAAATTCGACCACGACTGCAAAATGCCCGATGGGTCCAATTCGACCACCCACGGAAAAATGTCCTGCCGATCGTTGGGAGGCATGTGGGTGATCTGCGAGAGCGGCGGTGAATCGGCCGAAGGCGAACCGTGGTCTTCAATCATGACGCTGGGGTTTGATACGGCGGAGGGTCGCTACGTCGGAACTTTCGTCGGATCCATGATGTCGAACATATGGCCCTACGAAGGATGCTTGGATGAGTCCGGCAAGAAATTGCTGCTGAGTTCACGTGGCCCTGCATTTGACGGGTCTGGGAAAGCAAACTATCGAGACACGATCCACATCATGGATGCGGACACGTGGATGATGACCAGTGAACTGCAAGACGAAAACGGTCAGTGGATCGAATTCATGAGTGGGAAACACACTCGTTGCTAGCGGGTGACTGATGGTTGGACCACCGAATCGCGTTGAAATCACAGCCAGTCAGGCTCTTTACGCACACACATTCAAGCGACGTGAGAATGACATGAAATACATGTTGATGATTTATGGGGCGGAGGAAGGCTGGACGGAGGAGGAGCGAGAACGCTGCATGCTGGATTCGATGGCGATCTGTGAAGAGTTGGCGGTGGACGGCAAATGGCTCGACTCTTCGCCGCTTCATTCGGTCGCCACCGCAACCAGCGTTCGCGTTCGAGACGGCAAGTCCGAAGTGACTGACGGTCCGTTTGCCGAGACCACCGAGCAGTTGGGCGGATACTACATCATCGACGTGCCCACGCGCGACGAAGCGGTCGCCATCGCAAGTCGTCTGCCACCAGCGAAGAAAGGAACCGTCGAGATTCGTCCCTTGCTGCCAGTGCCGATCCCGATGCCATCGTTGAGCGAGGATCTGAGTTCGCTGCGAACGAAGGAGACCAATGCCGGCAAAGACTACATCGTCCTGCTTTATGCTGCCGAAGGAGCCTGGCCACCGGAAGAACACGCCGCCGCGTTGGAAGAGTCAATTCGCTTGTGCCACGAATTGCACGAGCAAGGCAGCTATCGCGCGGCGTCACCGCTGCAGTCGCCGACGACCGCAACCTGTGTGCGGGTGCGTGGTGGCAACCAAGAAATCGTTGACGGCCCGTTTCCAGAAACCAAGGAACAACTCGGCGGTTACTTCTTGATTCACGTCGCGGACCTTGATCAAGCGATCTCGGTCGCGGCGAAGATCCCCGGAGCAAGACGGGGCACGGCCGAGATTCGTCCCTTGTTTCCGCTGCCGGTAGTGCACCGCGCGAGTTGATTTGAGCCGCGTTGACTCGGTGCGATTGATGCGAAAGCAAGCAAAGCGGGGTGGGAGGGGGGCTAGCGCAACGATGTAAGTTGTGCTCGGGGACCGGGGCTGATGGCCGACGGCTGATGTCGTCGTTGGCTCTGGCATTTTTGCTTGGAACCCGAAGTCAGGATTTCACGGCGGTGACCGCCGTGCTACAGGTTGTTGAGTGTCTGAACCTGTAGCTCGGTGGTCCCCCACCGAGACGAACCTTTTTGAATTGTGCGAGGGAACCGTGGCGATCTCCCAAACGGCCAATGCAATCGTAAGCTTCTGCATGCGCGATCAATGACCGGCATTGTCTTTCAATGCGGTCAGTTTCTGGTGCAGGAATCTTTGTTCCGGAGCGTTCATCGCCAACGAGAGTGCTTGTTCAAACGCTCTGATTGCCTCGTCATCCTCGCCCATCCGTCGCAGCAATTCGCCTCGTGCGGAGTGGGCCAAGTAGTGGTCACGAAGATGGCCTGAATCGAGGATCGCTTCAATATGCTTCAGGCCCTCCGCCGGCGTGTCTCGCATGGCGATAGCGACTGCACGATTGAGTTCCACCACCGGGGACGGTTGGATCCGCAACAGCACATCGTACAAAGCAACGATCTGCGACCAGTCGGTTGCACTGGCTCGTTCGGCTTCGGCGTGCACGGCAGAGATCGCTGCCTGAATGGTGTAGGTCCCAATCCGCCGAGTACGAAGCGAACGCTGCAGCAACTGGCTGCCTTCCTCGATCAATTCCTGATCCCACAACGAACGATCCTGATCTTCGAGCAAAACGATGTCGCCGTCTTCGTTGACTCGTGCGGTGCGACGTGACTCGTGTAGCAACATCAATGCAAGCAGTCCCGCGACTTCGGGATCGGGCAGGAGTTCCAACAGCAGCCGAGCCAATCGAATGGCTTCCGCTGACAGGTCGGTTCGCAAAAGAGTGTCGCCGCTCGTTGCCGAATACCCTTCGTTGAAAACGAGGTAGATGACCGAAAGCACGGCGTCTAAACGCGAGGGCAATTCGGACAGACTCGGGATCGAAAATGGAATGCCCGCATCGCGAATTTTGGCTTTGCCTCGGACGATCCGTTGAGCCAAAGTGGACGGGGCCACCAGGAATGCTCGGGCGATTTCGTCCGTTGTCATCCCGCAGACTTCTCGCAGTGTCAGCGGGACTTGAACTTTCTGGTCGATCGCAGGGTGGCAACACGTGAAGATCAGTCTCAGTCGATCGTCCTGGATGTCTTGCTCGGCGAGCGAATTATTGGCAAGCTCAATTTGGTCGATTCGCTGCACCAGTTCAGGTTGCAAGTCATCGAAACGTCGCCGTCGGCGAATCCGATCGACCGCTTTGAAACGGCCGGTCGAGATCAACCAGGCGGTTGGATTGTCCGGGATCCCATCGCGGGCCCAATTCTCCATGGCAGCGGCAAAGGCATCGTGCATGGCTTCTTCGGCCACATCAAAATCACCCAAGACCCGAACCAGCGTCGCGAAAACTTTTCGCGACTCGGTTCGGTAGATGCGATCAATCTGGTTGGAGACTGCTTGGGCGGAGCTCATCGGCGACGGGACTTGCCATGCTTTCCGGTGTCAGTGGGACAAAGCGAAGAGCTTAGCAGCCTGTTGATTTAGTCGTATACCGAGTGACAACAATTAGCCGATGGGCGTTAGCCCCGGTTGGCATCTGTTTAACCGCCGCCAACGCGGTGCGGCTCATTAAATCAACAGGCCGTTAGTCGAAACGCGTGTCGGAACGCGAGATCGTCCGGCGGTTCGCTCCCTTCGGAGCAGGCTGATTAGGAAGCTCCGACTACGGGTTGGTCTCCACCGGTTCGCGATCAATGCTGGCGTCGATGTTTCCTGCCGCACGGTCGATCGCATTGGCGGCGCCGTCAGCGGCTTCTTTGGTTGTCTCGACGAGGGACGACGTGTCTTGCTTCATTTTGTCCGTGTCGACTCGAACAGATGGATCCCCATCGTCCGATGTGAATCGCAACCAACCAACAACTGCCATCAGCAGAACGATCGCGACGACGAAGATGAGGGCACGCATAAGACATCTCTGGTGTGAGTGGTTTGTCGGCCAGCGGAGGCTATCTCGATGGCCGATTTGGAATCAGTTTTGTTTGCAAAGTGACAACGAACGGTCACTCCCGATGTCTCGAAGCATTGCACGTGCCATACCCGCATCGAAAATGACCAATGCGATCCGCCTCATTTCAGGGAAGTGAACAGCTTCCAACGCCGTGGCACGAGAATTGCCTTCTTCGGTCCGGCTTGAGAAATTTGGCTCCGGTTGAGTTTTGCGATGGTTGATTCGCTGCGCCGGACAGTTGCTCAGCGTTTGATCGTCATTGAAGGGCGTGAGATGGAACAGACTGCGTTATTGGATGGAATGGAAGAGAATGCGACTGAACAGTCGTCAGTCACCAAGTCAGGAATGGGGGCCATCGTTCATGACGACGGAGTTGCGTTCCGAGTCTGGGCACCCAACGCAGACAGCGTGAGTGTGCTGGGCACGTTCAACCAATGGAAAGAAGACGCCACGCCGCTGAAGCGAGAAGAGCACGGCACGTGGTATGTCGACGTTGCCGATGCCAAAGCGGGTGACGAATACAAGTATCGAATCATCCGAGGCGACAAGTCCTATGATCGCATCGACCCGTACGCCCGCGAGGTTACCAATTCGATCGGCAATGCAGTCGTCTACGCAGACACATTTGACTGGAAGCACCCGACCTTTGATCGACCGGCTCAGAACGAGTTGGTGATCTACGAGATGCACATCGGAACGTTTCATCGAGACGATCCCGATCAACCGGGAACGTTCTCCGATGCGGTTGCGAAGTTCAAGCACCTGAAAGAGCTCGGTGTCAATGCGATTCAAATCATGCCGGTCGCCGAGTTCGCCGGGGATTTATCGTGGGGCTACAACCCGGCGCACATCTTTGCAGTCGAACAAGCCTATGGCGGGCCGGACGCGTTGAAAGCGTTCGTCGACGCGGCACATGAAGCTGGCTTTGCGGTGATCATCGACGTGGTTTACAACCACTTTGGTCCCAGCGATTTGGATTTGTGGCAGTTCGATGGTTGGAGCGAGAACGACAAGGGTGGCATCTACTTCTATCAAGACCACCGGTCCAACACGCCTTGGGGCGACACGCGACCCGACTATGGTCGCGGTGAAGTGCGTCAGTTCATCCACGACAACGCGATGATGTGGATGCGGGAATACCATGCCGATGGCTTGCGTTATGACATGACCGCCTACATTCGCACGATCTCCGGTATCGGGGACGACGACATCGCGGAAGGTTGGGGATTGATGCAGTGGATCAATCGTGATTTGCGGAACGAGTTCCCGGGCTGCTACTTGATCGCGGAAGACCTGCAAACCAACAACTGGTTGACCAAGACGGAAGATCAAGGCGGTGCCGGTTTTACAACCCAGTGGGACGCGGCGTTTGTCCATCCGATCCGATCGGCGGTGCAAGAAATTGATGATGCGCATCGAGACATGTGGGCGGTGCGAGACGCGTTGTGTCACCGATACAACGGAGACGCTTTCCAGCGAGTGATCTACAGCGAATCACATGATGAAGTTGCCAACGGCAAGTCTCGCGTTCCCAGCGAGATTGATGCGGAGGATCCTGAAAGTCGGTTTGCGAAAAAACGGACGATCCTGGCAGCGGCTCTGGCACTGACAGCACCGGGAGTTCCGATGCTGTTTCAAGGCCAAGAGATGTTGGAAGACGATTGGTTTGAAGACACTGATCCGCTCGAGTGGGAACGAACTCGCCGACTCAAAGGCATCAAGCGTCTGTTCCGCGACCTCATTCACCTGCGTTTGAACAATGACGGTTTGTCCAAGGGATTGACGGGGCAGCACATCGTGATGCATCACGTCAATGAAAATGACAAGGTCGTCGCGTTCGTGCGGCGTGCGGAGGATCCGCAGGACGACGTCGTTGTGCTGGCCAACTTCGCCAATCGTTCATGGGACCAATACGAAATCGGTTTTCCCGATTCGGGCGATTGGCAATTGAAGCTCAACACCGATTGGTCCGGCTACGATCAAGACTTCGACGATCATCCGGTCGAACATGTTGATGCAACGGAACAACCGTACGACGGTTTGGCAGCGAGAGCCGAAGTGTCGTTCGGTGCTTACGCGGTTCTGGTGTACACGCGGAAGTGAGGCTTGGACAAGCGACTTCTAAGACCGATCGCGAACCTCAATTTAGGACTTCTTTGAGGACGTGGCCATGGACATCTGTCAGGCGACGTTCAAAGCCGTTGTGATAGTAGGTGAGCCGCTCGTGGTTCAAACCCAACAGATGCAAAATTGTGGCGTGGAAGTCGTAAACGGTGCTGACATTCTCAACGGCTTTGTAACCGAATTCGTCGGTTGCTCCGTATGTGAAGGGGGCTTTGACGCCGGCTCCCATCATCCATGCGGTGAAGCCTTCCGGATTGTGGTCACGTCCGCTTGCTCCTTTTTGGAACGTTGGCATGCGTCCGAACTCGGTCATCCATACGACCAAAGTGTCTTTCAACAGCCCACGCCGCTTCATGTCTCTCAGCAGAGCGGCGCAGGGTTGATCGAGCACCGGACCGTGCTTGCTGTATTGTTCGTGAAGCGATTTATGTCCGTCCCAATTGCTCACACCTTCACCGCCGGTTTGATAGGCGCCGTTGAACAGCTGCACAAAGCGGACACCGCTCTCAATCAGCCGCCGCGCGAGGATGCAGTTCTTCGCGAATTGTGCCTTCAGAATGTTCTGCGAATCGTCGGCTCCGTATTCCCTCAGGGTGCTCTTCGATTCGCTCGATAAGTCGGTGACTTCGGGAACACTCAACTGCATTCTCGCCGCGAGTTGATAGCTGGAAATCCTGGCTGCCAATTCGGTGTCACCCGGAAACTGTTTGAGATGCCGTTGGTTCATCCGTTCTAGAAAACCACGAGTTGCTCGATCGGTTTCGGGACTGACACCCGCCGGGATGTCTAGGTTATCCAGCGGTTTGAGGGCACTGAATTCGGTGCCTTGAAAGGCGGCCGGCAGAAATCCAGGTCCCCAGTTGTTGACGCTTGACTGCGGAGTGCCACGGGGATCGGCGATCGCGACGTAGGCGGGTAGGTTTTTATTTTCGGTTCCGAGGGCCCATGTCGCCCACGCTCCCATGCTGGGGAAACCGTCGAGCGTTTGACCAGTCGACATGAAGTTTTCGCCGGGCCCGTGCGTGTTGGTTTTCCCCGTCAACGAATGGAGGAAGCACATGTCGTCGGCCAGTTCCCCGAGTTGAGGCACCAGCTCCGAGATCATCTTGCCCGACTGGCCACGTGGTTTGAACGCCCACGGACTCTTGGTCAGCATCCCTTGTTCGCCTTGAAACGTGACCAAGGACTCCGCACCCGGCATCGGCTGACCGTGGCGTTTGATCAGCTCCGGTTTGTAGTCAAAGGTATCGAGTTGACTGCAAGCGCCAGCGCAAAAGATCACCAGCACGTTCTTCGCAGCGGCAGGATGGTGCGGAGGTCGGCTGGCAAACGGTTTCGCCGGATCGATGTTCGGGCGAATTGGTGTTGAATCAGCGAGCAATCGTTGCTGATCAAGCAAACTCGCCAGAGCGATGCTGCCCAGCCCAGACGTCGCTTGAGTGAGAAAGTGTCTGCGGTTTAGGAATGGAGTCATGATTTACTCTCTTCGCCTCGCCCCCAATTACGGAATGAACACAAACTCGTTTGCATTCAGCATCGCACGGGTGAACTGTTGAACGCCTTCTTGCTCGATGAAACTGACGCTATCAGCTAGTTCTTCATCGGTTGGCTTTCGTTGAAAACACAACCGCCAAGCTCGCGTGATTTGATGTGACAGTGTGTCTGATTCATTTTCCAAACGTTTCGCGAATAGGTCGGCTTGTTGCATGACAAATCGACTGTTCAGAAGATTCAACGCTTGCAGTGGCGTGGTGGAGCGACTGCGTTTCGCCACGACCATGCTTGCGTCGGGACAATCAAAAGCACCGAACACCTGCTCGCGTTCTTGACGAACCTTGGTCATGTAGATCATCCGTCGCCAATCTGCTGGGCCAAACGCCTGCTTTGCGTGATAGTGCCGCACGTTCTCCAGTTCCACTTCAAACGGGCTGAAGCCTGGCCCACCGGCGGCCTCAAGATCAAGGGCATCGGTGACGGCAAGAATGGAATCGCGAATGGCTTCCGCCTCCAATCGTCGCGGAGGGAAACGCCATAGCAATCGCGAAGTCGCATCGACTCGGATGGCATCTTCGTTGGGCCGATTGCTTTGTCGCCATGTGTCTGAATTCAGAATGAGCCGATGGATATGTTTGAGAGACCAATTGTGGTCCATCAGTTCGCTGGCCAGCCAATCGAGTAGCTCCGGGTGACTGGGCGAAGATCCGTTGAGTCCAAAGTCACTGGGCGTATCGACGATTCCCGTGCCAAAGTGGAATTGCCACAAGCGGTTGACGATCACGCGAGCGGTCAGCGGGTTGTCCTTGCTGGCGATCCAGTTTGCCAATGCGAGACGACGGTCCCGCTCGGGTGCATTGGTTGCCAAATTCAATGACGTGAAGACTTCGATCGCGTTGGGAGCAACTTGCTCACGCTTCGCGTCCGGCTCGCCGCGATAAAGACGATGAGTTGGCCCGGGCTGTACGAAGGTCCCCGCATAAACGAGCGTTGACTTCTCGAGTTGTCGCTT
Source organism: Rhodopirellula baltica SH 1 (assembly GCF_000196115.1). Lineage (NCBI taxonomy): Bacteria > Pseudomonadati > Planctomycetota > Planctomycetia > Pirellulales > Pirellulaceae > Rhodopirellula > Rhodopirellula baltica. The sequence goes on along the minus strand of NC_005027.1, from coordinate 301,801 downwards.
TTCTTCGAGAGCCGCCTGCAAACGGTTTTGCCAAACTCGTCCTTGCTGTGCTTCTGCAGAGGGAAACTTTTCGAACTGATACTTTGGACTCGCTGATTCTTTGCCGGTGAACGTTTGTCGATCAGCCGATGAAGTTAGCAATTCCCAGTTGTCGGCTTCCATGGCGGAGTCGATGCGATATTCGATCGGCAATCGGTCGGTGTACTTTCCGCTGCGATCGCGACTCCACACGATGCGGTCGATGACGGTTGGTTCGGCGAGTTCAATTTGTACCCAGTCGCCACTGGATGAATCGACAATCCAGCTGTGGTCATTGCCGTGACGTCCGTCATTGATGTGCATCAATTTGTGTTTTGGATGCACGAAGTCGCCAGACGATATCGCCTTGGATCCACTGCTCGCCAAAGCGACATTGAGTCCGTTGGAATAGATTTCCAGTTCATCCAAGCACCCTTCCCCGCCGGTGGTTTTCCGAATGGTGAAGCGAATGAACCGAGCGTCTCGTTCTTCGAAGACCTCTTCGTTTCGCTTTGCGTTGACTGCCGGACGGGGCTTCGACTCATCACCGATGATGAACTTCTTCAATCGGTTGGTTAGTTCTGAGATCTCCTCATCAAGCGATGCGATCCGTTTCGCGGTTTCCGGCGTGGGTGGCAGTGCGCGATCGCCATGCTGGACGCCAGCGAACACGGCTTGCATGGAGTAGTAATCACGTTGGCTGATCGGATCGAACTTGTGGTTGTGGCATCGTGCGCATCCAGTCGTCAGGCCCAAGAACGCGGTGCCGGTGGTGTTGATCATGTCGTCCAACTCGTTCATCCGCTGAATCTGTCGCAGCTTCGGATCGGACCCTTTGACTTGATCGACCGGACCAGCAACCAAGAACCCGGTTGCAACATTCGCTCCCAGTGCATCGCCAGCGATCTGCTGCCTGACAAACTCGTCATAGGGCTTGTCGTCATTGAGCGACTCGATGACCCAATCGCGATACTGCCAGGCTGTCGGACGTTCACGGTTCATTTCATAGCCGTGAGTCTCACCAAACCGCACCAGGTCCAACCAGTACGTCGCCCATCGCTCGCCGCAATGCGGACTGGCGAGCACACGCTCGACAAGGTTCTGCCAGGCGTCGTCACTTTCATCGGTCGCAAACGCTTCGACTTGCTCCGGTGTTGGCGGGATACCGAGCATGACAAGATACAATCGCCGAACCAAAACCCTTCGTTCCGCGGTCGGTGACAAGGTCAAACCGTTGGCCACCAGTTTGTCTCGAATGAAACGATCGATGGTACTTCCTTGCGAACGTTTCACCGGCTGAAACGACCAGTGTGATAGCTCGATGTCCGTCTTCTCAGGTCCGTAGCTTTCGGGAGTCTTGGCACCGCCGGCGATCCACGCTTTGATCGACGCGATTTCAGAATCTGAGAGCGAATCATCGGGCGGCATTTCCATACCGGATTCTTCGTGCAGAATGAGTTTCAGTAGAAAACTCTCGCCGGGTTTTCCCGGCACAACGGCGGGTTCGCCGGAGTTGCCACCGGAAATTAGAGCGGCCAGGCGGTCGAGGCGAAACTGGCTTTCCTGTTCATCCGGTCCATGGCAATCGATGCAATGAGCCTGAAAGATCGGTTCAATGTCTTTGATGAAGTCAACGGCTTTCGCTTCACAACCCAAGATGATTGTGAAGAAAAAGACAGAAAGACGGACTCGAAAGAAAGATCGGCCTTGTCGATTGAGCGTCATAAGCCTGACATTCCATCATGGAGGAAGATCGTCTGGTCAGCCGATTGTGCATTTGCCGCTATGGAATATACACGTCGGCGAGCCCGGTGGTGGCGTGATGGCTCTTGAAGACTGGCTTATGAAACGCTTGGCTGCTCCGGATTTCTGTTGGATCTTTCTCGTTTGGACAAGTGTCAGACGGTGACTATTACTCTTTCGCTGGCGTGATTTTGCCGAACAGATGGCCGCCTTTTGCATCGTGTTGCCAAGTGCCGGCGTAACGTCCGTCGTGAATGAGGACTCGCGAAGAGAATGTTCCCAGACCGGGAATCCAAACCGAATCCATCGTGATGACCGGCGTGCGATCGGACCAAAGAATTTTCAGTTGCATCGGGAACTCGCCATCGGTGTCGCCGTATTTGATTGCGACCTTCATCGAGTACATATCGGCTTCGGGGAGTTTCTCGCACGACTTGATGGTGTACGACTCGGGTTTCAACGCTCGATCTTCTTTGCCATCAACGGTGAAGTGACCTGTGAACGTCGCGCCGCTGAGGTACTTGGCCAAACGCAGCTCGCGAGCTGCGTTCTCAGTCGATTCCGTGGGAGCTTGCGCGGTCGCCACACCAACGTTGCTGGCAAACATGGCAGTACAAGCGAACGCCAAAACGATCGATCGAATCATGGTTTCAAACTCCTGATGAGGCGGTGACAAAACACTTTCGTAACCAGAACAAACCCGCTTTTGCGACGCGAGCGTGCAAGATGCTCGGGTGAGCTCCGAGGTGTTGAGTGATGGACGGGAACGAGCCATCGGGGGCTGCAACGAGGAACGTGACATCGCTTCCCGGCAGCGGATGATCGTTGGTTTGATGCAGGCTGGGGTATTCGTCGACGAGCAACACCCAGTCGGCCGACAACCGTTGGCGAAGAGCGGTCAAGCATGTCTCCGCGGAAGCGTCGTCGGGCATCCCGGTCCATTGTCGCAGATCGTCGAGGTTGGCGAGGGAAATTCCTCCAACGAATGCTGGAACATCCGCGGTGAACCCAGGCTCATCAGAAACCGCGGCGAACCAGTCACCCAGCGGTGCGGCGCGGCCGAGTTCGACCAGCAACAAGCGTTGCCCCACTTCGTTGAGATGTCGGATGACGGCGTGATGTTGTTCGAACGTTTCTCCGTCGCCAAAATAGTATTCGCCCGCTTTTTCGAGAATCTCTTCGCGGGTGTTGGCAATCGCGGCTTGGCAAGCGTCCGGTGTGTCCCCCGTGGCGACGATCCGCAGCGAAATGGTCGCGGCACTGACGGTGATGCCGACTCGCGGCTGACGGTCTCGAGCGATCATGTCGCCAAGTTTGGCTTCCATGTCACTTTCGCCGATGCCAAAAAATTTCATGATGTGGTGGGCGATGTGCTGACGTTGCCCGTTGGCCGCCAGAACGGCGGGAGCCACCGATTCGTCGAACATCGTTTTCATTTCCGCCGGGACACCAGGCAGGGCGAAGATGCGAGATTGTGTTCCGTCTTCTCGAGTCGCTCGCACGTCGATGCCGGGCGCGGTCCCTTGCGGATTGTGAATGGGGGTGGATCCAAGCGGGAACATGGCTTGGCAATGATTGCGTTCAGGCATTTCGCGACCGCGACGCTTGAACATGCCGCGAATGAACTCTAGCGAAGGTTCGTGCAATTGCAGCGGCAGGCCGAGTGATTCGGCGATGGCTTCACGAGTCAGGTCATCTCGTGTGGGCCCCAGTCCACCCGTTGCGACGACCACGTCCGCTCGTCGTGCGGCAATACGAAAAACGTCGGTGTTGTGCGACAGGGTGTCAGCGACGGTGGTGTGAAATTGAACGTCAACACCCAATTCGCCCAATCGCTGACTGAGCCACTGGGTGTTCGTATCCAATCGGGCTCCGGTGATCATTTCGTCGCCGATGGAAATGATTTCGGCCGTGATGTGTGGCATTCGGTTGGCGTGACAAAATGGTAGCAAAAGGAAGGGTGAAAAGACCCGCTCGCCGCGTTGACCTGGGGCGACAAATCTTGTCACGCAGCTTAACCTTTGCAGGACAGTTCGTCATTGGAGTTGGATGACCCTTCCCGCCAGCGAACCGCACAGTCTGACGCAAAATCTCGACGCAAACTGGACACTCACCAAGCATGACATCAACGCCCACCGGTTTTCCCGACGTCACAGCGGTCATCGAAAAGTCACATGACAAAGCGGTGGACGGCGCCAAAGGAGCGGAACGTTCCAACGATTCCGACTCGTCGATCCGATGGACGGTGGGGTATTGCACCAACATTCACGCGGGAGCTGATGTCGAGGGCGTGACGAATAATCTGCTGAACATTTCCGCAGAAGTTCGGCGTCGTATCTTGAATTCGCAGTACTCCGACGAGAACGGTTCGCCAAAGGTTCAAACGGGAAAGAATTTCGCGACCATCGTCAGTACCGCACCGCCATTGGGGATTGGTTTGTGGTTGTCCGCCGAAGCGACCGCGGACCTGCGACGCAACGGACTGAAACCGTTGACGTCAGCGATGAAACAAGCACGCTTGCTCGCCTACACGTTCAACGGATTCCCGCACGACAATTTTCATCAAGACGTGGTCAAGCACGCGGTGTACTCACCGACTTGGTGGGAAGACGAACGAATTATCTACACCCGAGATTTGGCGAAGATCTTGGCTGAGATTCTGCCGGCCGATACGAATTTGGGCACCATCAGCACGCTGCCGATCGGTTGGCCTCAAAGGACCGACGAAGACGGTAACCGAGTCAGCGTGACCGATGACCAGTTGCATCATGCGGGAACCAACCTGCGACGCATGGCCGAAGATCTACGACGATTGGAAGATCGCACGGGCAAACGAATCGTGTTGGCGATTGAACCCGAACCAGGATGCATTCTGGACACCGCGGCCAAGGTGATCGATTGGTTTGACAAACAATTGCCTGATGCGACTCACCGTCGTTACATCGGTGTTTGTCACGACGTTTGCCATTCCGCTGTGATGGGTGAATCGCAGCACGATGTGTTGGCAGCGTATGCCAAAGCCGGGATCGTTGTGGGCAAAATTCAAATCAGCAGTGCGATCGTGGTCGATTGGAGCCGAATCGCGGACACCGATCGCGAAGCAACCCTGACACAATTGCGATCGTTCGCGGAAGATCGTTACCTTCATCAAACCGGCCGAGTGACGGCATCAGGGAAGTTTGTCTTGGAGGAAGACTTGCCCGCTGTGCTGGCGGATTTGGATGCCAATCCAAGTCGTTATGCGGCTGACAAACGTTGGATGATTCATTTTCACGTGCCAATTTTTGCCGAACAATTTGGGCACCTGCAAACCACACGAAGCGATGTGCTGGACACGCTGAAGAGCATCATGGAACTGACGGATGCATCGAAGCGTCGGCAACCGCTTCAATTCACCGGGCACTTGGAAGTCGAAACCTACGCTTGGTCGGTGATGCCTGAATCAGCCGGACGAAGTGACTTGGCCGGTGACATTGCGTCCGAACTTATTTGGTTGCACGATGTCTTAAGCGAGATGTCTTCGAACAACTAGATCGTATTCGGTGACCGTGGGCTAACGCCCAATGGCACTTACTTTACCAATTCACCCTCCCCCTGGGAGGGCCGAGCGAAGCGAGGGGAGGGCTACACACCGGGTTTTAGGTTCGCCCTCCCCGGCCCTAAGCGGGCCGACCCTCCCTGAGGGAGGGTGAAGTAAGTGCCATTCGGCTAACACCATTCGGCTAGCGCCCATCGGCTGAACGTTCGATGTCCGATTGATGGCGACAACCCTTTCCTCCACTTCATTTTTTCTGCCGCACATGCCGCACTTCATTGATCTCGGCGTCAACGTCGATCACGTCGCCACCCTTCGACAAGCTCGTCGAGGGCAGGAACCGGATCCAATCACCGCGGCGTCGCTGGCGGAACAGGGGGGAGCGGATGGCATTACGTTTCACCTTCGCGAAGATCGACGACATATCTCCGATCGTGACGTGGAGCTGTTCGTGCAGACGGTTCAAGTGCGAACGAATTTTGAGTTGGCTTGCGCCGCGGATGTCTTGGCGATCTGTTGCCGCGTGCAACCGGATTGGGCACTGTTGGTTCCCGAGAGTCGCGAAGAAGTGACAACCGAAGGTGGCTTGGACGTCGCCGGCGACTCAGGCCGCATCGCCGATGCGATTCAAATGCTGAAGGACGCCGGAATTGCGACCAGTCTGTTCCTGGACCCGGAACCCAATCAAATCGAAGCGGCGGCGAAGTTGCAAGTCGATGCGGTGGAGTTGCACACGGGGCCATATGCGTTGGCAAGAGGTGCCGCGGTACAGCACGAACTGCGTCGATTGGCGGATACCGGCAAGATGATCCGTGATGCCGGCATGCGTTTGCACGCTGGGCACGGATTGAATTACGTCAATGTCCGACCTGTTGCGGCGATCGATGGGATGGCGGAGCTGAACATCGGACACAGCATCGTCAGTCGATCGGTAATGGTTGGGATGCGCGAAGCGGTCGCGGAGATGCGACGGTTGCTCGATAGCGTGACGATCGCGGCTCAGTGAGCGACGGGGGAATTGCAAATTGGACGTTGCAAATTGCGAATTGGGTGGTGAGACGAGTCGGGGCGATGACGCCTCGCTTTGTTCCAAAGCATCGGCTGGGGTGCCATGTGAGACATGGCCTACCGACACATCGTGGCTGGATTCGCAAGAATTCAGATGTGCACATCGTAGCTGGATTCGCCAGAATTCAGATGTACGAGATGGTGATCGTCCGAATTCTTGGCGAATCCGGCTACGGCTCATGAGCAAGAAGCTCTGTCACCGACTTGGGATGATTTGGACTTGGTAGGCTTCTTGGGCGTTGGCGGTCGTCTCGATCGGAGAGTGACCGGCGGGCAGGTTGATTCTTAATAAGACCCACGAAGGTTCGGTGAGCGAAATCACATTCGCTCCCGTCATCGGCGCCGAGTCATTGGTGGAATCATCCGACGTGTTGGATTTGAATCTTGCCACATCAGCTCGCGTGATGACCGGCTGAATGTCCAAACCAGGGATCGTTGCTCCGGCCGGTGTTGCGATTGGAAGCACGCAGACTTGCAGTTGTCCAAGTGGATTGCCGCGGTTGTATTCCAGCGTGATGCCCGCGGGTTCACTGATCCAATCAGACGTGACGTGGACTCGTCCTTCGGCCGCGAAACGCAGGCGGGCTCCTTTGGGAAACCACACGCCAACCGATTGCCAGGACTGATCTGGCGTCACATTCATTTGGATCGAAGCACCACTGGCACGGGGATCGGACGTGGATAGCTCCACTCGATGCCGCGACCAATCAAATCCATAGTCGAGGTCGTTCATCATCAATCGCCAACGCGCCGACAAAACGGGCCACTGTTCCGCGACATCACGATAGAACTCAGACGTGAACGCTTCGCTTTGATCTGAACCTTTGCGAGCCGCTTTTAAAAACGCAGCGTTGGATTCCGGTGATTGTGTGAACAGCGACGATGCGGCCCAGCACCACGTGTATGCTTCGACTTCTCCGTTCAGTTCGGTCGGCAGTTTGAGAACGGATTTGAGAGTGGGCAATGTGCCCGCCTCTCGGTGTTGGGCAATAATTTTGTAACGGCCCCATCCCGGAGTGTCCAAACGGTTGCGTGGCAGCTGATTGATGGTGAATGGATCCATCGATTGTGCCAGCACGGATGTGTTCAGTGACAATTCCGATCGTGGTTGCTTGGATGGCGTGGGAACGCGATCGCGGTGCAGTGCCAGCAATTCGGCGGTGCCTTCCATGTACCAGCTTGGGCCACCGGCACCGAACAATTCGAACGCGAGCGAATGAATGCCTTCATGCAAAATCAAGTGTCGGTTGTAGTACGTCGTGTCTTGGTGGCGGATCCAGATCGTGTGTGGGGAAGAGTAGCCGTGGTCAAATCGTGGCACAAAGTCGGGAAGTGCTCCTGATTTGCGAAACGTGTCGACGTTCCTCATCAGGTAACCTTGTATCTTCCAATTCGCGGTCCGAGATTCAGGCACACCCCAAAAAGCCAACCACTGCGGCACCGAATCGTCGAAGGACTGAACCAAATCGTTCAGCAGCAAGGCATCGTTGACGTCGCTGGTCAGTCGCAGGTGCTGACCTTCTCGCGTCAGCAACCCGGTTTCGTCGAAGTTGTTTTCATCCGCCGAGACCGAGTCGGTCGTCAACGAAACGATCCCACCGATCGCCATCGCGAGCAGCACACGCCATAATTGAGATTGCAAACGCTTGTCCATCATTCCTCCAGCGTACTCGGCTTCACGTGTCATTGAAAACTGTCTGCGTTCCCGTCGCTTCGTTTTCCGCCCTGCAACTCGTTTTCGTCGCCGTCTGGCTATCGTTTTGTTCCGGTTGTGTGTCTCGTAGCGAATCGGACGTCGTCGTGTATTCGGCTCTCGACGAGGACTTCGCGGCTCCAATTTTGGCGGCGTTTGAGCGATCGACCGAGAATGAAGTGGGCGTGATCGGAAAGTTCGACATCGAATCCACCAAGACAGTGGGTTTGGCGAACCAATTGATCGCCGAAGCGGACGCACCAAGATGCGATCTGTTTTGGAACAACGAAATCATGCACACCGTGCGTTTGCAGAAGCTTGGCATTCTCGAGCCTCATGATTGGCAGGTGCCTTCGACTTGGCCGCAAGACATGGTCGCCAGCGATGGGACTTGGTGCGGGTTTGCGGCACGGGCTCGCGTGTTGCTGGTCAACACAGACATGCTGCCCGATGCGGACGCTCGTCCAAATCGCGTGAACGAATTGGCGGATCCTAAGTGGGCCCAGAACTGCGCCATGGCTCGACCGTTGTTCGGAACCACGGCGACCCACTTCGCGGTCCTCCGAGACATCATGGGTAGAGAGAAGACGTTGGAGTTATTGCAAAGCATCCACAGCAACGCGGTGGTGTTGTCAGGCAACAAACAAGTGGCGCAGGCCGTTTCGGCTGGCAAGGTGGCTTGGGGACTGACCGACACCGATGACGCGATTATCGAAGAGGAGTTGGGGTATCCAGTCGAGATCATTTATCCCGATCAACAACCGGAGCAACCCGGAACGCTTCGAATCCCAAACACGTTGGCAATCCTCAAGGACGCTCCACATCCAGTCGCGGCCGGAAAGCTCGCTGACTTTTTGATGACTCCTGAAATTGAAGATCGACTGGCGATGGGGCGAAGCAGTCAGTTGCCGATTAGCAAAGAGAGCAAGTTCCCTCCAGCGGTTTTGCCGAGCGAACCGGTACGTTGGATGCGAGTTGATTTTGAAGCTGCCGCGGAGGATTGGGACGCTTGGGCGAAAACCTTGGCGGATCTGTTCGCCAACTGATCCAAAGCGTTTGCAAAACCGTCGAGGCCGAATGAGGATTGCTTTGGTGACCCATTCCGGTGTTCTAACAAGCCAATCCTCCGGAAGGTTGCGGCTTCGCCGCGAAGCTCTGGTGTTATGCTGACCCAGTGACAGCGGTCTTCTATGGGTCGCCTCGTTTGGCCGTCTTTGCATTGGACGATCGCACGGCCGGGTGAAATTTCACATGCGGCGTGCGTGATTTCTCATTGTTGCTCGCGTGGCTATGTTTAGCATCAAGTCGTTGTTTGCATCACAATGGCTCACTCCGCCGCTTTGACCGCTCTGTTCCGCGCGGTCGTCATGGAAGATTCGGCGTCGATCTCCTTCCGAACACTTCGTATCACGGCATTTGTTGTCGTCCCAACCTTATGAAGAACACCTTGCTTATCGCGTTCGCTTTCCTCGCGACTTGGACGTCTACCTCGGCGTGGCATGCCGTGAACGCATCCGCCGCTGACCAGCAACGACTCAACGTGCTGTTCTTGGGTGACAACGGGCACCATCAACCCAAGCCTCGGTTTGATGAGCTACAGCCTGTGATGCAGCGCAACGGCATCGATCTGACTTACACCGATGACATGTCGATGCTGAGTTTGGAGAAGCTGAACCAATATGACGCATTGGTGTTGTACGCCAACATCGATGAGATCGCGAAACCGCAAGCCGACGCGTTGTTGCAGTATGTCGAAGAAGGCGGCGGGTTTGTGCCGCTGCACTGCGCAACGTATTGCTTCCGCAACAATTCAGAAATCGTTGCTTTGATGGGAGCGCAATTCCAGCGTCACGGAACGGGCGTTTTCCGAACGACACCTGACAAGCCCAATCACGAAGTGATGAAGGGTTACAGCGGATTCGAAAGTTGGGATGAAACCTACGTTCATCATCTGCACAACGAAGCGAACCGAACGGTCTTGGAATACCGCGTCGATTCCAACGGACGAGAACCATGGACTTGGGTTCGTGACCAAGGCAAAGGGCGCGTCTTCTACACCGCTTGGGGACATGACAGCCGAACGTGGACCAATCCCGGATTTCTAAACTTGGTCGAACGTGGCATTCGCTGGGTGGCGAAGAAAGATCCACAACAAGCCGGCGAGTTCGCCGATGCGGCCGCGTTCCCGGTGCCCGAAATGACATCGCTGCCCGAGGGTGACAAGCCATTCACGTTCACGGATGTCGGGGCCAAAATTCCGAACTACACCGCGGGCAAAAAGTGGGGCGAACAAGGCGAACTGAAAACGCTGATGCAGGATCCGCTGCCACCGGAAGAATCGATCAAACGCTATGTCAATCCGAAGGGATTGCACATGGAATTGTGGGCTTCCGAAGGCGGCCCCGAAAGCAACTCGCAAGGTGGCATCGGTGGCAAGCCCATCGCGATGACCTGGGACGAACGCGGGCGTTTGTGGATCTGCGAAACGATGGATTACCCCAACGAATTGCAACCCAAGGGTAAAGGCCGAGACCGCATTCGAATTTGCGAAGACACCGACCAAGACGGCGTGGCTGACAAGTTCACTGTGTTCGCCGAGGAACTCAGTATTCCCACGACGTTGGTTTGCTACCGCGGTGGCGTCCTCGTTCAGGACGGTCAAGAGACGGTTTATCTGAAGGACATCGATGGCGACGACAAAGCGGACTTCCGCCAAACCCTGATCACCGGTTGGGCGTTGGGTGACACTCACGGTGGCGTCAGCAATTTCCGTTACGGATTGGACAATTGGATTTGGGGGATGCAGGGTTACAACGCATCTCGCCCGGTCATCAACGGTGAACGCCAACAAGGGTTCCGTCAGGGATTCTGGCGTTTCAAAGTCGACGCCGATCCAAACGGGGAAGCGAACGCAATCGACGGATCAACCGCCGGAAACGAGTTCTCCGATCACACTTTGCGGGTCGAGAAAGTCGAGTTCATGCGAGCGACCGACAACAATACATGGGGATTGGGCTTCACCGAAGAAGGCCTGGTGTTCGGATCGACCGCCAACCGAAACCCCAGCAACTTTTTGCCGATTCCAAACCGCTACTACGAACAAGTTCGCGGTTGGTCACCGCAAACGTTGCGCATGATCTCGGACACTCACTTGTTCGATCCGATCACGCCGAACATTCGTCAGGTGGACCAGCATGGTGGATACACCGCCGCGGCCGGCCATGGCATCTACACCGCTCGCCAGTACCCACAAGCGTGGTGGAACCGAACCGCTTTCGTTTGCGGACCCACAGGGCACTTGGTCGGCACATTTGTGTTGACACCCGACGGAGCCGGATTCAAATCGACCAGCCCATTCAACTTGGTCGCCAGCGACGATGAGTGGGCGGCGCCGATCATGGCGGAGACCGGTCCGGATGGGTTTGTGTGGGTGCTGGATTGGTACAACTACATCATCCAACACAACCCAACGCCTCACGGTTTTGAAACCGGCAAGGGCAATGCTTACGAAACTGACCTGCGAGACAAAAAGTACGGTCGCGTTTATCGCTTGGTCACCGATGGAGATGCGTCCAAGACAGTATCCGTTCCGAGTTTGAGCTCGGACGATGTGCCAGGTTTGTTGGCTGTTTTGAAACATTCCGCCATGCCGGTTCGCTCGCAAGCTCAACGCTTGTTGGTGGAGTTGGGCCAGATCGACGATGCGACCGTTTCGTCTTTGTTGGAATTGATCGCCGACCAGGAACAGGACGCGATTGGTTTGACTCCCGGTGCCATTCATGCACTTTGGACGCTGGACGGCTTGGGGATGGTTGGTAACGGCAACGCGACCATCGATGCCGCTGTACGCGAAGCGTTGCAGCATCCCAGTGCCGGGGTTCGTCGGTCAGCAGTGAAGGTGCTTGGAAGCTCCGAAGAAGACATTCAGCATCTGATTGAATCGGGTGTCCTGAGCGACAGCAATGCTCAAGTCCAGTTGGCGGCGCTGCTGAAGTTGGCAGAGCCCACGACGCCGACAACCGACATGGTTGTCAGTGCATTGGTCCAGTCGATGAAGAGCCTGGGTGACGATCGATGGTTGCTCGATGCATGGACAAGTGCCACAGCGATGCACGCCGGCGGAACGCTTCCGGCCGTGTTGGCATCCGCGCCCGAACGCGATCTTTCGCGATCCATTCGTGGTCGACTCAACGTGATCAGCGAACACTTCGCTCGGTCGCAACCCGAAGCGGAATCCTTGCAAGGATTGATCCAATCCGTTGCCAAAACTGCCACAGGCAATGCCTCAGGTGTTTTGGAAGGACTTGCGAAAGGTTGGCCAAAGGATCACAGCGTTGAGCTTCCCGAAGCCGCAGAGTCACAACTGGTTGCCTTGTTCGATCACGTCTCCGTCGATCAACAAAGTCAACTGGTTCAGTTGTCCGAGAAGTGGGGAACCGATGCGTTGACCGAAAAGGTTGCTGAATTGGCCGAGCAATTGCTCGAATTGGTCCAAGACGATTCGCTCAGCGACCGCGATCGAATCAGCTCGGCTCGTCAATTGGTGGCGATGCAGCCGACCGACGACGATGTGGTTTTCGATCTGCTGGAAAGCATCGGTCCGCAAACGTCGCCCGCCGCAACGGCTGGGATTCTGGATGCACTCAAATCCAGTCGCAGTGAAGAACTGGGGGGTGCTTTGATCGAACAGACAGCAGCATCAACCCCTTCTGTTCGAGGGTCCATCATTCGCGTGTTGCTTTCGCGTCCCAATACGACGTTGGAATTGATCGACAGCATCGAAGCGGGGGAACTGCGTATGTCGGATCTTTCGCTCGATCAACGTCAAGCTCTGAGCAATCACCCTGACAAGGCGATCAAGCAGCGAGCTGAAAAGCTTCTGAAGTCGTCCGGTGGTGTTCCGACGGCGAACCGTGTGGCGTTGCTGCACGAATGGTTGCCGGTTGCTCACGCGAAAGGCAATGCGACGTTGGGGGCCCAAGTGTTCAAGAAGCATTGTGCTAACTGCCATCGTCACAGCGGCGAAGGAGCCGATGTTGGTCCCGACCTGACCGGCATGGCGGTTCATCCGAAGGAAGAACTGTTGACGCACATCTTGGATCCCAATCAAAGCGTGGAAGGCAACTTCCGAACGTTTGCCGTGTTGACGACCGAAGGCCAAGTCTTCACGGGCATGCTCGGTGGCGAGTCGCGAACATCGATCGAATTGATCGACGCTCAAGCCAAGCGGCACACGATCTTGCGGGAAGAAATCGAGCAATTGAATGCTTCCAGCCAATCGTTGATGCCGGAAGGTTTTGAAAGCCAAATCAAGAAGGAAGAGATGACGAACTTGCTCGAGTTCCTGACCGCTCGGGGCAAGTACACTCCATTGTCGTTCTCGGGGATCGCCACGGCGGTCAGCACCAAAGGCATGTTCAGCAACGGAGACAACGGCCCGGACCAAATCATCTTCTCGGATTGGGGACCCAAAAAGCACAACGGCGTGCCGTTTACCCTGGTCGATCCGCAAGATGGACGCGTGCCCAACGTGATTCTGTTGCACGGGCCACAAGGCAGCAAGCCACCGTCGATGCCAAAGCAGGTGCCGATCGTTTGCAACGCGAGTGCGTCCGCGATTCACATTCTCGGTGCGGTCAGCGGATGGGGATTCCCCTTCGGGTCGGAAGGGTCACACACCGCAACGATCCGTCTGAATTATGCCGATGGGCAAGTGGAAGATCACAAGTTGCTCAATGGTGTGCACTTCGCCGACTACATCCGCCGTGTCGATGTTCCGGAATCGGAGTTCGCGTTTGATGTTCGCGGCCAACAGGTTCGTTACCTGAAGCTGACGCCGAAACGCCAGGAACCGCTCGAGACGATCGAGCTGATCAAAGGCGACGACAGCAGTTCGCCCATCTTTGTGGCAATCACGGTTGAATCGCCCTGACCCGGTCTTCGCAAGTGGTCTCGCGATCACCTCGCTGTTGCGAGATGGTCGCTTGGATGGGTTTGCAGGTTCCGAGGGTTGAAACGCGGAGTGAACGGAGGAGCGGAGGTCGCGGAGTCATGCGGCCGACTGATATCCTCCGCGATCACCGCTCCTCCGCCTCTCCGCGTTTTCATCGTGCGCGTAATAGTGAAGTTGAAGATCCGGGCTGGCAATTTGCTCGCTTCAGTGATCTTCGAATATCCGAGACCTTCGCAGCCGATTAGATCTTCCGGAATTTGCGACGGTAGGTCGCCGGCGGATGGCCCATGGCTCGCCGGAATGCGACGCTCATGTATTCATGATTTTGAAACCCGGTTCGACGAGAAATCTGAACCAGCGTGAGGTCGGTTTCAATCAAGAGATACCGCACACGTTCGATGCGGCGGCGGGTGATTTCTTGGTGAGGTGTGCGGCCCATCAACGCCAGGAAACGGCTTTCGAAAACTCGCCGTGACAGCGGGACTTTTTTAACCACATCTTGAACGTTGATACCGTCGCAGCAATGATCGCGGATGAAACGAACTGCCGCGGCAATCTCAGGATCCTTGATGGCCAGCACATCGGTCGATTGACGAGTCGCCACGCCGAGCGGTTCGATCAAATGGGGTTCCGCGTGAACTTCTTCACCCCGCATCATCGCATCCAGCAATGAGGCTGCTTCGCGGCCCGTTTGATGAGCGGCCGGGACGACACTGGAAAGTGGCGGCGTGCACAAATCACAGAGAAGTTCATCATTGTCGACACCTAGCAGCGCGAGTTCGCTGGGGACCTTGATGCCATGCAGACGGCAAACATCCAAGATCTTCTGTGCCATGATGTCGTAACACGCCAACACTCCAATCGGATGTTGGAGCGACAGCACCCATTCGGCCAAGCGATCGCGTTCACGCTTGAGTGACTGTGGGCGTCGGTCATCGACGTTGAAATTGAAGGACTGGCATTGGAACCCGTCTTCTTTCACTCGGGCCTCGAAGGCTTGGCGACGCAGGATCGACCAATTGAACCGAGACTCACCGCAGAATGCAAAATTCTCAAACCCGCGTTCGCGGAAGTGTTGGTAAGCCAACTCGCCGATCGCGACATCGTTGGTTTCAACCCAAGGGATATTGGGGATGCGACGAGCGGCACTGACATCGACGACTGGTATCTTCAAGTTGCGAACCGAACTTGCGATTTCCTCGTTCTCAATTCGCGCGATCAATCCATCGCCATCCCAATCGTTCAACCAACTCGGAGGTGCCGCTCCGCGTTCTTGTTCGACCAAGTAGATCGACCAGAGATCGTGCTCATGGATGTATGAGGCGATTCCGCCGAGCAATCCACGCGCATAAGCATTGGATGTTTCGATGAGGAGAGCGACCGCTTTCTGCTTTGGCATCTTCGTCCAACAAATCAAACCTTGGGAGCGAGGGTTTGCCCTCGCGATCCGACGCTGAAACCGGTTGGCGATGCCTTCGGTCCCACGAAGACGTCAATCATAGACAATCAAGATTGACGCCTTGCGGGAAAAAAAGCATGTTGAGTGTGCTATTTTACTCGCGTGGGATGCCGTTTTTGCGGTGATACCACAGACGTGGCCATTGGGAGCTGGTCATTTAAAGTTGTACTCAACGCCTCGCCCTGCAGCAGAATGGAAGGCCGCCCGCTCGCGGACTCAATAGCGGAAAATGGCGGCCATGGGTTGAGCGGTGGAATTGCCTTGCAGCCGACGGACCGTGCCGCCCGATTTCAGGGTCAGTCGGACGGCGGTGTTGACCAAGTCGGTTCCTTCGTCGTCGAGTGAAACCTGGTGATTGGATTGATCGCAACGACCAACGATGGGTTGGTCCTGTCCGAGTAAAAGGGTGTCCACTCGACCTTCGACGGCCGCGAGAACGACTTGTTTCCAATCGTCGGACCCCTGATTGTCCGCGATGGCGGAACCCAACCGCTCTGCGATCACATCATCGTTGTGTTGGTTGTGTTCTTTCGCGAATGCGGTGATACGAGCTCGAAGTTGGGAATCGCTCAGTCCATCGGGACTGACGTGGATGCACTGAGTCAATTCGACGGACTCAGCGGCGGCATCGAAATGTCCCGCTACCTCTTCGGTCGCGACGGCAACGAGTTGCTGGTCGGTATTGTAGAGACGCTTTGCGACGTACTCGCCAACTCGCGAAAGATAGGCTCTACGATCCGCCTTGATCTTGTCCTCGCCATTTCCGTGCCCGTGGTACATGACAGTTTCTGATCCTCCGCCACCGAGTGTTTCGTGTGACGAATACTGCAACTGCTTCTCCGGGTCTCGTGCGGTGACGAGTTCGTCCATTGTCAGTGGGAAGATGTCGTCTTCGATCTCCATCGTGGAATGACCATCCGAGCGGAACAAACGGGCTCGTTCCCAGGAGAGAGCCAACGTCATCAGATTCGTTTCACCACATGCAACACTGGCGATTGGCCGTAGGTTGAACTCCGAGGCGATCGAGACTGTCTCGCCGGGATCGTGGCTCAGCAAGACACGTTCTTCGAATCCTTCGCTGATGTAAATCGCCAAGCCCGCGGTCTGATTTTGCCAGAAAGTTGAATCGTGCTCGAGCTTGGCAAGTTCCTTCACTTGTGGAAGCAGCGGGCTTTCCTTCTTCTTCAGTTCTCCAATCGCTTGTTGCACCAAATTCTTGAATCGGATGGGATTCTGATTGGTGTCACGACCGGCTTGGTAGGTGCCCATCAATATGGAAACGCAGTCGCCTTTCTCATGAGTCAACAGTTCAGTCAATTGTGTTTTGGTTGGAAACGCGATCACGGTCGATGTCCTCTCTTAATTGGCAATGAAATGGCTCAATCGTCTGATGGTGAAGACCGCAAATCGGGTGCCGATGAGCGACGCGGTGCTTCCATGCGAAGAAAGGCCCGACAATGAAATTTAACTGTGTGTCATTTTCCGCCAGTGGCAAGCTGAACTGATGCCCTATCGAACTGATGGTGGAGCAAATTGCCCTGTTCAGCAACTTTGCTCATGCATACGGAACGACATCCAATTCGGGGCTGTGTTCATAGCAGGCAGCATGGTTGATTCGCGGTCGGCGCGAGTGGACTCGTCAAATGACGAACTGATTGAGCGATCTCGCGATCGATGACTTCTGCGACAACTGCCGGTTCCTGGCACGCTTCGTGCATGTGAGTTGCAAGCTCGTTTTGAGCTTCCTCACCAAACCACTCTCCGTTTGGCTTACGATGCAAGAATGCTAGAGCAAAATGCGTTGCATCGATCGCCGTGGCAGTTTGGGTCGATTGGTGAAAGCCGGACTTCAGTCACTTCTCAATGCTCGCTCCAATCAAACAGAGGACTCTTCCATGTCACGCTCGTATTCATTGCAACACAATCAAGTCGGTAGCCAGCCAGCTCATTCCGATGATGAACGCCAAGCCACTTCATCCACAATGAGTCGCCGTCGTTGGCGACGGTCGGTGTTGGCGGCCATGCTATTGGCTGGTGTGACCACCACTGCGACCAATGTGTCGGCACAAGACTCACGAACTGCCGAGCCTGCCAATGCTCAACGTCAAGTTGTAGGGAGCGAGCAGGATGATCCCAATCGAATCAGTGACTGGGGATTGGCGGGAGTGATCTGGAGCGATGCCAGTTTGGTCCGCAAGCTTGCCGCCGAATCGGCTCAACGTGCGACCGATCCAAAACAGATCGCTAAGTATGAGCGATTGGTGCGGCAGTCAACGGAAGTGAAGCAGTCGCTTGAATCATTTGGATGGAAGCTGCGAAGCCAACAAGCTGAACAATCCGGCAACCCGGTGACGGAATCTTCCCAAGCCAATTCCGAACGTCAGGCCGAAGAGCGATTGCCCGATCCAAAAGAAGTCGGGCAAAAGCTCGCTGAAGAATTGCGACGGACACGTCCACCGAAGGCGACGAAGACAGAAAGCGACGATCGCTCCAATGACCGCCCGACAGGTGAACTTGCCGTGGAAGCGAATGGATTAGAACGATTCGATACCGAGACTCCCGCCGGCGTGGATGATCCTGGTAGTGATGATGAATGGACTGCCGCCCGCACTCCGATAGACGTCGACAACTACCGTGTCGACGATTACGTCGATGAGACTCCTGCGGAAGAGGCCAACATGGCGGATGCAGTGGAAGACGGCGTGGAGGGTGCCATTGCTTCGGCTGCGGGCCGGCTCGGCACCGGACGCGATTTGGGTGCTCGAATCAGTGAACGTGAGATCCAGACGCTGTCGGCAACGCTGCCTTATTCGGATGACTCCATTTATGACGCGGACGATTACGACCCGGACCGAGACTACCGGGTCGACAATCCATTGGCTGCTGAGCCAGACGCCGAAACCGGTGCTGACCTGGGCGATCGCGACGATGACATCAGTCGACGTGCTGATCCGAAGGTGATCGACGGAGAAGACGAAATGATCGCCGAGTTGGCGACTTCGGAAGTGCAGCGAAAGACACCTGCGATGCAGCGTCGTTCGAACTACCAAAGGTTCACGACAGAGGAAGCCGTTCAGGAACGTGATGCACAGTGGGTCCAATTTCAACTGGATTCGAATGAGCTCGTGCTAACGCGTCACACGACGCTAGAAAATCTTCAGCAACGAACCAACGATGCGGTGATGAAATTGAAATCGGACGCCAGCGTCGCATGGGACACCACCGAAAATGAGCAGCTCAAAGCAGTGCTGAAGGCAATCAGCAAGTTCTAGGATTCGTTCGATGGTGGGACAAAGCGTTGCTGAGTCAATGCGGACCGCGACGCGAGCCGGTTTGCTACCGTTGATAGATCGGTAGCAAGCCGTAAGCGGGGGTCAGAGCCAGAATGGCGAGCGAGCTGCTGTACGTCGAACCAAAGTGTTGTTCGTTCGACCCGCCCGGTGGCCACGCACCGTTTTCGGTCTGCTCCTTCAGCAATCCTGCGGCGATCTGCGGAAACATTTCTTCCCAGGTTTCTCCGCCGACCTGTGCCATCGCTTGGCTGCTGTAGTAAGTCGCAAGGTAGTAGTAGTTGTTCTGCCACGGGCTGGGATAGCTTCTCGTTCGGAACCATCGCACTGAGACCGGAATGCTCGCGTGGTTTTGCCGTCCACCCAGGATCAACGTGAGCGTCGCGGACGCGGTGTTCGCGAGAGTGATTTGAGGATTGTCTTGCGAGGCATGAGGTCGATAGCGGAAGACGCCTTTCTCATGTTCACCCGGATCGGGTTCGTAGCACAACTCGACGAAGTCCAGGCCTTCGTCAAAGTACTGTTTCGGTACGTTGAATTCAGCGTTGCGGGCAGACCGTAAAAACATCAACGCCCAACCGGTCACGGACATATCGGACGCCGCATCGGGGCTCTCGGGATATCCGTATCGCCAACCGCCCCGGTCGGATTCTTTTCCCTTGGTGCGTGATTGAACTTCGCGATGAAATACCAGTGCACGGTGCAGGGCTTCTTCGATCCGTTCCGACCGTTCCCCGGAACCCATTCCATAAACCTCACCCAGCATCAATCCAGCGATGGAATGGTTGTAGATCACCGTCTGAGACGGTTTCAGGTGTCCGACCGGAGGTAGCACCGGTTGCAGCGAAAAATAACCACGACGACGTTGGGTGCTGAGGACAAAGTCAATCGCTCGAGAGATTTGCGCGCCGTAGGGACCTTTGTCGGGCAAGTGCCCGCGAGACAGGAAAGCCATGATTGCCAGGGAAGTGACGGCAGGCTGGGCGACTTCTTCACTCGGGAATCGGCCGTCTTCGGCTTGCTGACTGGCCAGCCATTTCAATCCTTCATCAACGGATGATTCCACGCGAGCCCATTCGCTCGCCGGCAGCGCCGAACTCAGGTTTGCCGAGGTGGCAATCACCGGCGGAGAGTCTTGTGCGGCAGCGGGCATCGCGACGCACATGAGCAACGCAGCAAGTGTCGTTTGCGTTGCGATGAGCTTGCATCGTTTCAAGCGTTTGATCAGCAAGGTCAGTCGGCCTTCTTCGTGTGTGGTTGTGTCCGCGTCAGGGGCAGGTGTGTTTGGGATTTGCATGCTCAGACCTAATCGATCGTTGACATCAACACGCGGAGTTGATCTTGGTACTGTTCAATCGCTTTGCGGTAGGCTTCCGGCGGGCGGTTGCCCTGAACTTGCCAAAGTCCATCGTCGAGTGTCGACAGCAGACGGTTCCATTGCTGATCCGCGATGAATTCACCGTTGGCGATCGCTTGCATCAGTTCCTTGGCCTCGTCGGCTTGCACGATTTGTTGCCAAGCTCGCTCGGCCGACGCGTTGTCGCCATCTTGGTTCATCAGTCCCTTGATCTTTTCCGCCATTTCATCAAGCCGTTGTCGCTCGGCGTCTGACGGGTCACCGTTCTCTTTTTGCTTTTCAATTTCCAGCAACGTTTTGGCGAGCATGTCTTGCGCTTGCTTTGCCTGTTCGCGTTGTTCCTTCGACAATTCTTCCGATGATTTGTCACCGGGTTTGCGATTTTTTCGCTTCGGCTTCTCCATCTTCATCGCCTGCTTTGCCCGCTGGTCCGCGGCCACTTGAGAAGCCGCCAGCGCTGCGCCGCTTGCAGATTCTTGCCACAACAACGTATCGGCCCGGACCCGAAGGTTCGTTCGACGATTTGGAATGCCCAATTGAGAAGCAATGTTGGGTTCGCGTTCGAGTCTCGCCAAGAATTCATCGAGCGTTGGATCTCGCAAATCACCAATGTTCGGATCGCGAGGGTCGTACTCGTCCAAATGCGTCACGACGGTACGTCGGATTTTGTCGAACAATTCTTCCGCTTCGGTGAGTCGGTCGGTTGCCAATTGTTGTTGTTCGTTGCCCGATTCCAAATTGCGATGGCCGGATCGGATGGACGCTGCGATTTGGTTGTACGTGATGGTTTCCATCAATCGATGCAACGTGCGAATCATGTCTTTGATTTCGCCTGGCAAGTCAGTGTTGACCGTCCGTAGAAATTCTGCGGTCAAGTTCGGTTCCATATCCAGCATCTCGACTCGCAGCAATTGAGTGGAGACCGCGAGTCGGTATTGTTCGGTCTGAACCAACCCGCCGTAGTCATTGTTTTGAATGTTCCGATGAAGGTCGGCCCACACATCCGTTTGGTCAGCGACGACACGAGTTTCTTGAATGCGAGATTCGACATAGAGTGCCAACGCATCATTGCCTTCGTTTTCAAATTGCAATCGGTCCAATTGCGAGAACAATCGTTCGCATTGGTCGATCAATGAACGGGCGCCGGTGGTCGAATCTTGGTTCTTCGCTTCGCCATTGGAATTTGCGAATAGCTCGTCGGCTTCAAACTGGATGTTTCTCGCGGTCGCGGAAATTTGATTGGCCGTTCGAATCAGATTCGCTGCCGTTCCTGATTCAGCATTGACCTCCAATGGCAGTTGTTTCTGAATTCGCTCAGCCAGCTGAGCGGCGTCCTTGGCGAGATCTTCGGCGGCACTCAATCGCAATTCGATGATGATGGTCCAAAGGTCAGGACGCTGGGTTGTATCGATTTGCAGCCAATTCATCACTTCTTCGGTCAGGTCGTATTGCCGTTGCGAGAGATCCGAAAGTTCGTTCCGAAGAGATTTCTGACGGCGCTGCACCAATTCCATGTATCGCGAGAGCAATCGTGGGTCGTCGCCGAGCATGGCCGCAAACTCGTCCATCATGGCCCGCCGTAGTTCGAGGACTTCTGCCAGTCGATCCAAGTAGGCCTGGTCGACTTCGACGATCGCCATCTTTCGATCCAGTGGATTGCGGTTTTGTCGAGCTTCCCGCATCAACTGGCGTCGTTTCTCCAAATAGACCTCATAGATGGTGATCGCTTCGTCCATCTCTTTCTTAAGTTTCTTCTCTCGCTTGACTCGGTCAAACCGTTTCAGCAGTGCACCCAGCAATTCACGAGCTCGGACGACATGCTGCAGTCCCATCGTGGCGTCGGCGTTGTCTGAACCGGCACGTTGTGATCCCGCGAACGCTCGGTCGCGGGCTGGCGTGACGTGCGATCGCGTGATGTCGACCATCTGCAAACCAACAAATGCATATTGGCTCTCCCGAGTCTGTTCTCTCAACTTGGCGACGAAATCTTCGACGTTGCCCAGACCCGTGTCGAGGCGACGAAACTGTTCACTGCGATCGGAGTCGGCGATCTTTCGCTCAACGAGTTTTCTCAATCCAGTCTCAATTTCGGCGAGCATCTGATCAATCTCGACGACCGATTCTCGCATCTTGAGTTCGTCGCCCGGACGTTCTTCGGCCTCCGCGATCGCGGATAATTTGTCGGTGATTTTGAGCCGACGCCGGCCGGTCGTCGCATTTTGGCCCTTTTGCTTTCGTTGGCGGTTGGACGAGGTCACATGACTGACAGTCGAATTTTGTGACTCCATCTGTTTTGCAGGAGCCTTGGGCTGAGGTTTCGACTCTTTGGCGACTTTGGTTGCAGGTACTTTGGGTTGAGGTTTGGATTTGGACGAATCGGACTGAGCCATTTTGTTGGCATCAGGATTCTTTGGGTTGGACTTCTTGGCGTCGGACGAATTCCTTGGTTGATCGCCTGATGGATTGGTGGGTTTGCCTGGAGGTTTTGGTTTTGTGGCACCCGCTTGCGCTGGAGAGTCCGCCGCCGCGATCGCATTCGGGGCGGGTTTGGAGGAGCGATCAGCACCCGATGGTTCTGTCTTGCTGTTCTGCGAGTTGTTGTCCGATTCCGGTGGCATGGACTGATTGGCGGTGTCCATGAGGGCTGGTTTTGTTTTGGCATCGGATTGCTGATCGCCAGCGTTCTTGGCTGCATCGTCTCGGTCGGCCGGACCTGTATCAGCCAACTTCAGGTCGGCGTTGGTTGAGTCAGTCGGATCGGCTTCTGAAGGTTCATCGCCTGCAGGATTGTTTTCGTTGGGTTGGGTTTCGCCAGACTTGCGGTTTGCCGGATCCGAGTCATCCATTTCCGAATCAGCCTGCTTCGCTTCAGCTTGCTTCGCTTCAGCTTGCTTCGCTTCAGCTTTTTCCGAGTCGGCTTGCATGGAGTCAGCTGGATTCGAGTCAGCTAGTTTTGAGTCACTGTTCTTTGAGTCACTGTTCTTTGAGTCGGCGGATTGAGGAGAGTCGCCTTTGCGAGTGGCATCAGGATTCTGTGTATTCTCCGATTTCGCCAGCGATTCGTTCTTGGGTGAACCGCTCTTCGATGATTCACTCTTAGCTGATTCACTTTCGGCTTGCCGGCCATTGGGTTTGGTTGCCAATGAATCTGTTTCGGGTTTGTTGTCCGTCACGCGGATGGAGTAGCTGATCTCTTGGCCTTCGGTGAGCCCCAGTTCTTTCAGGTCCAGCTTGGTTTTTGCGATCAAATGCTTTTGGTTGGCTTGGTCGCCGAGCGGAATGGGTTGGACATGCAGCACCTTTGCGTTGCCGTCGGCATCCCGTTGCGATTCGTCATAGATCACCAATTCGGCTTTCTCGATTCCGTGATCATCATGGGCTTCGAACTTGATCTCGATGATTTCATCTTCCGCCACTGCGGTTTCGTCATTTGGCGTGATCACTCG
Source organism: Rhodopirellula baltica SH 1 (assembly GCF_000196115.1). Lineage (NCBI taxonomy): Bacteria > Pseudomonadati > Planctomycetota > Planctomycetia > Pirellulales > Pirellulaceae > Rhodopirellula > Rhodopirellula baltica. The sequence continues at coordinate 278,239 of NC_005027.1, read as the reverse complement.
GGCAACCGGTGCTTTGTCTTCAATGACATCGATTCGTGAGAACAGACGTCGTTGGTTGGTCAGGTCGTGGGGACTGAGCAAGGTAGGTCGCAGCAACACGTCATCGATCAATGGCAACTGCAGCCGATACCATCCGTCTGCCTCGGGTGATAGCTCTCGGATGTCCATGTCAGTGAGCGATGTTTTGCCGTCGTCAGACACGGTCGTGTCGGGTGTTGGGATTTCAGGATCCGTCAGCGAGATTGAAAGCTTTTTCAGCGAATCGAGTGGCTTGATCGCGAGCCGCAACACGCTGTCCTGCGGAACTTTGACCCGCCGAGGCAATCGGTCGAGCAGGATCGGGGCACGTTTGGTGTAGGCCGGGAATTCGACGCCAAATTCGATCTGATCGATTTCTGGGAAATCAATCGTTTGAAGACGCAGCCATTCCGTTTGTGCGTCACCCGCACGAACTCGGTACGACACATCCTCGTCCACCCGCATTTTGTGGGACCACGTGTCCGGTGAGGTCTCGTCCGCGGTCAGGCGATGCTCTTCGATCTGACCGTCCGGCTGCATCACACTGATGGTGGCAGAGGATGGAACCACACCGCTGGCACGAGTGACCAATTCGATCGAGTCGCCGCGGGGGACAAACGGTTCTCCGGTTACGCTGGCGAGCTGCGTTGCGGTGATGTTCTGCGTGGGAAACCAAAACCGCTTCAGCAGAACCGAAACGCGGCTGGGGCTGATCGCGAACACGATCGCGAAGAGCACGATGCCGGACGCCGCGAGCAGAAGGCCCGGACGGATTTTGATTGGCGGGGCGATGCGACGGGGCTGGACCATTCGCTCCATCGCGACAGCTTCGCTGGTCACCTGGTTCGCCATTGCACGCTGCGTGGCGGACATCGTCGAACGGTCTTGCGTGGAAAGACTGGCGACGGTGGACCAGCGTTCTTCCAACTCCGGAACATTGTCATCGACCGCGTTGGCCGCTCGCAGCCATTGCCAAGATTGCCGCAGCGGACCAATCAACCAATAGGCCGCGGTGGTCAACGTTGCAACAATCGTGATGCCAGTCAGTGTGATGCGAAGCAACGGCGATGCAAATGGAAACATCCAATCGATCAACATCGACGGGATCATCAACAGCAGCAACACACCGATTGAAAATGCCATCGCCGACGCGATGATCAGCATTGCATGCCGCAGTCGTATCCGCCGCAGTTTGCTTTCGATTGCCGAAGGAATTCGGTGCGAAAATGGCCGAGATGTGATGGTGGTAGACATGATCAGGATAGCCCTCTGGACTTGCGGATGATCCATTCGACTTGCAAACACCCCAGCACCAGCCAGAGATATCGCCATCGTTGCCATAGCGGTTGACGTTGAACGCTGTGCGTCACGACAGGTTCTAAGTCAGTGAGTTCCAAAACTTCTTCGACCGCGGTGGGCGGCAGAACTTGCCCGCCGGTCACGGTCGCAATTTGGTCTGCCAACACGAGATTGGATCGCGTGTCGACCAGCTCGGTCGGAAGGTCGGCCTGGACTGTGAACGTCGTGATCACTTCTTCGTTGAGCGATTGGTCATCGTCGGATCCCATCGCGGTCAGCTCATCGATCAAAGAGCCTTCCGGTTTGGCTTGGTACACGCCCGGGGCCAATTCGCGGACGTCGGCTCGGTAGTGTCCGGGACGTTCATCGTCCATGACGAGCGGGATCGTGCGTACGTCCTCACCAACGGACAAACGGACACTGAGGGTGTCCGTGTCGGTGACGTCGCGAATCACTGGTTGCCCATCGGCATCCAATAACTCGACATCAATGTCAACCGATTGGTCCGTTTCATAAAGCGTTTTCGCGGTGCGAAGTCGAACCGATTGATTCCCGGATGACAGATCCGAAGCGATCGCCCATCGCATCAATTGACCCCAGAACCGATAGTGCAGCGTGTCACCCCGAAGGAATCTCAGACGATAGGTGTCCGGTCCAGACAGGTAGATGATTCGTCCACGCCCAACAGGTTGCCAACAAAGAAAGCTGGATTGTTTGAGGGCGGGATCATTCATCGCGAGAGGTTCACCTCGTGGGACAACCGCGATCAAGCTTTGAGCCGTCGGGACGGGAGCACGCCAATTCGAAACGCTGTGCAGAGGCGAAAACTGGTTCACAAACGCCCACGCGTTGTTGGTCGCCAGTTCGGTTTCAGCAATCATCAATGCCGCATGGGAGCGACCTTGTTCGGTGACCTGGAAGGAGTATTGCTGGCCGGCGTCGTCTGGCTGGTCGATCGGTCGAACCGGAATGGCTTCTTCAAGCGGATGGTCGACGTATGCCTGAGGCATCGCGTGGTCGCCGGCGATGGTGATGACCGTTCCGCCTCGCGTTCGCATGTATTGCAGCAAAGAAGTCTGCGAGGCAACCGGCAGATGTTCAACGGGAAGATCACCCAAGATGACGACGTCGTATCGGTTCCATTCTTCGACCGTGACGGGAAAGCCGCCCGCTTCTTGGCGATGCCCGGTTGCGATCAGTCGAGGTCGGAATAGCAGTTCGTCGAGTTCAATCTTTGGATCACGTCGGAAAAGTTGAGCCAAGTATCGGTATTCCCAACGAGGCATCTCATCGGCCAACAAGACTTTGATGTCGCTTCGTGTGACGTTGATCTCGATCTCGTCAAAATTGTTGTCCGTCGTCATTTCGCCATCGAGTGGTTGAATGGCGATCTGAAAGGATGCCGATCCAATCTCCGCGACACGCTGTTGGAATTGCACGGATCGTGTTTCCGCATCGGAATCGATCAAGACATTTCGGAAATCTATGACCTCACCGGATTGCAACAACTGGACGGAGCATCGTTCGCCTTTGCATTGGTAGATCCCCAGGTGAGCTTCGATGACAACATCGTCGTTTCGCATGGCAACGGCGGGGGCCGACACGGAGATCAGGTCGATGTCTCGCAAACGCGAATCGTTGCCGATTGGAATGACGTAGACGGGAGTCGAATCCATTTGGGCGGCAACTTCAGTGGGCTCTCGTTCATGAGCGTGGTTGTGCGCGACGTCAGACAAAACGAACGCCGCGGCGATGGGTTGATCGCGATGCAGTTGGTCAACGAACTGCAACGCGGCACCGACATCGGTCGTTTTGGCTGAATTCTCTTGATCGGTGAGAGACGCCAGACGTTCGTTGGTGTCCGCGACGCTCGTCATCGCCGTCGCGGCGTCATCAAACGAGATCCAGCGAATGTCGGCGACCTCGGAGATCGCATTCAATTTCGATTGTTCCAACCCGGTGAGGAATTTCGCGACCCGATCACCACGAGTTCGGTCGGTGAAAGCGGTCGATTGCGAAGGTGCGTTTTGTGATTGATCGCCGATGGCACGTTCAAATTGGCCTGCCAATTCATGGAGGACTCGGCGAGCCGTGACGAGTCGTTCGGCCAAGTCTGGAAGGCTTTCACGCCATCCGGCTTGGTTGGGCGTGCGATTCCGCTCCAGCATTTTGGTGAGTTCTGAGAACGCATCAAACTCCGGGCTGTCGATCATCAGGACCAAACGACGAAGCGAAGAGTCGACTTCGCTGTCAACGGACGCGGGCAGCGAGCCGCGAATGTTCTCGAGGTGAGTTCGAACCCGAACGATCGACTGGTTCGCCAATTTCAGACGCTCGGCGACGGAGGTTTCGGCGCCGTGTTGATCGAGTTCTGTGACCGCCAAGGTCATCTGTTGTGTTGCGAAACCGATCGCCGCGAGAGACCGATCGGTGAGTTTGAGTGGTTCAGCGTACGGTTGTTGCGTGTCGTCGTCAGAGCCTGACATCGCCCAACGCCAATCGTCAGACAATCCGGGTGGATCGACCGTTTTCATGCTCGCACTGGAGTCAGTCACGAACACGATGGCTTTTCGAGTGGAGGTCGATTGTTCGACGACGCTGGTGGGAGCGAGCAGCATCCAAAATGCAACGCAGAGGGCTCCTAAACGTAGAACCGAAAACAGTCCGGTCGTTGCCCGGCCCAGAATGTTTCGCTCTCGATAGAGTGTCCAAAGTAGAATGCCCAAGCAACCCACACCCAGCAGCAACAGCAGTCCAGAGTTGAACGGATGTTCGTACGAGAGGTATTCGTTGGCGGAGGTTTCGGTGAGGTTCATCGGTTGGTCGCCTCCAACGTTTCCGCCTCTGCGGATGACCTTGGTTGCACAGACGTTGGCGTCAGGTCCAATCCCCTCGGCCCAAACGAACTCAGGTGCGATGCATCCAATTCCGATGACTCAGGAATTCCCGCCGACCCAAATCGCTCGCGAGCCATGATGCCTGAGAGAACCAACTCGCCGGTGATCAGTCCAATCAATGCCAGCAGCAAGTACGGCCAAACTGGATCGGTGTGTGCACTCGTGACCGGCGTGCGATCTTCGGTCCACGCCTTGGGCGTCGTTGAGTTGGCGATTTGTTGCCATGCGGCACGGCTGAGTGAGATCAGATTGGACTCGTCCGATGAACGCTGGACTTGAAAAGGAACGCCGGCTTCGTCCAGACCAATTTGCAATCTGTATGGACCCGGTCGACGAGTTTGGCTGGACCGAAATTCGAAACCCTCGTCGGCATACTGAGCGGTCAGCTCGATTGATTCATCGCCCGGCGTTTGCAGGAATCCCGTTGGTGTGTTGAGATCGCCCGCTAAGTCTGAATTCATCGTGTCCTTCGAGACTCGAACCACGATGGGTTGGCCAGGAAGCAAATTGTATTGCGTCGCACGGGGCTGAGCCAAGTAATCGATCCAGTCGCGAACCATCACGACAAATGACTGCGTTCGAGCCAGGTCACTCCATTGCAACCGCAGCGGAATGGATTGCACGATCACGCGGCCTTGCCCCACAAAGTTTTCCACGGCGAGTGGTGCGTCGTTGCTCAATCGCAAGAGCGTCGCCCGGTCATCGTCGTCGTCATTGACGGAACTGAATTGGTAATAACGCTGAATGGATGCGTCACCCAAATCCAGTTGCGCGTTGTCCGCCAGATGTCGCGTCGCAGGATGATCGCTGCGAAACGGATCAATCCGAACGGGTTGATCCGTCGAAGAATCTTCCTCAATGTCCAACGGTTGCTCCGCGTCGGTGCCAGTTCCTGCCGGCGACGCATCGACGATTTGGTCAAGCCTTCGCGGAGCCAATCCGCTGGCGTCGGCGAACAGTTGATGGTTGAAGAAATCAACGTTGGTACGCGGTCCCAATCCAATCCATAGTCCACCACCATCGGACACAAATTCGGTCAATCGCGAGACAGCATCGGAAGGCAACTCCGTGAGATTGGGGATGATGACAACCCGCTGCTCGCTGAGATCGACCGTTGGAAGTTCGTTGGGCGTGATCAATGTCGGAACATAGACCGACGTGTCGTTAAGCGGTTGTCCATCGATCCATCCAAGAGCCGCTTGCACAAAGAACGAGTCTTGTTGCATTTCTGCGTAGTCAGTTGCAGATTCGACCACGACAACGGGCAAACGGTCGACCACTTCGACAATCAAACTGGCAACGTTGTCGGCTGGTAAATCGTCGTCTCGATCCAAACGACAACTCAATCGATAGATCCCGGGATCGTCAAACTTGTGATTCCAATTGGCCTCAGCGGACTGCTCGCCTTCGATCGAAGCGATCGTTTGCTGATGAACGGGAACGTCGTTGACGCTCCAAGTCAGTTCGGCGGCATCCACCGTCGCGATGTCATAGTTTCGTAGAGTCGCGATGGCCGTGATCGGTGTTTCAGAACCAACCACCGTTCGATCCAGAGTGATCGAATCAACCGCAATGTTGCCTTTGTTCGTTCTCTGAGACTGGTCGTCCAAACGAACCGTTTCGATTTCCGTGCGAATGGACGTTTCATTGAGGACGGATTGAAGTCGTTGCCAGCCGACTTCGTCTTCGGTTCTCCAATCAGTGGCCTGGCCATCGGTCAGCACCACAATTCGTCTGGTGTTTTGTGTGGGTTGATGTTCGAGTTGGACCGCGGTGAACAGAGCGGCAAGCAGATCACTGCGTCCCTCGGTGGCATCAATACTCCGCAATTGTTCGGTGATCCATTCGCGATTGCGTTGGTCCCCGCGCGTCGTTCCTGAATGGAGCCACGTCGGATACGGGGCGGTTGTCAGAATTCGAATGTCATCGCGGGCCGAGATCTTTTCGAGTTGGTCCACCGCATGTTGGGTTGCTGACGCGATCATCGTTCCGGAGTCCGTTTTGCGGGACATGGACATCGAATTGTCGATCACGAAAATCGTCTCGCCCTGCTCACTTCCACCGAGATATCCGGTCGGCAGCAGCGGTCGAGCCAATGCAAAAATCAATGCGGCAATGGCTAAGCAACGCAGCAACAGCAGCAACCACTGCTTTAGCTTTCGTGAACTGGTTTTGCGAGCAGACGCCTCCATCAAAAACTGCATCGCACCCCACTGAACCGTTTCGTTGCGGCGGCGATCAAACAGATGCAGCAGCAACGGCGCGGCGACCAATGGCAATGCAAACAAGAACGCGACACTGAGAAAACTCATCGTCCCACTGCCCCCCGATTCGTCGCGAGTCCTCGGCGTGCCATTCGATTTCGCAGGAACCACCCCAGCGTGTCGGCCAGGTCCGTGGCGGTCGTCATCCGCACGTAGTCACCACCTAAACCGACGACCATTTCTTCCAAGTCGGCAAGGAATGTTCGCATGCGTTGCAGGTATTGATCACGCACCGCGGGCGGGTCCAAATGGAGACGCTGCGAAGCGATTTCGAGAGATTGAAAGGCGGACCATCGACGAAAATTGAATGTCAGTTCTTCCGGTGCGAGGATGTGCATCACCACCACATCGTGGCCCCGTGCGCGAGCGATCCGCAGGGCCGTGGCCAATTCGTCGAGATCGCCGAAGCAGTCCGATAGCAACACCAGCAAACCGCGACGTCGTTGTCTTGCGACGCAGTGCTGGACTTGATGACTTAGATTCCCCTCGCCGCTTGCATCAGCGGACTGCAGAGCCGCCATCAGGGTTCGCAGGTGTGCGGCGTGCTGCTTGGCAGGAATGAATCGCGAATTGCTTTCGTGGAGGACGGTCAAACCAACCGAGTCACGCTGATGCAGCAACAATCTCGCCAGGCACGCTGCGGCGCGGCGTGCATAATCGAGTTTGCTGATCGTCGAGAGCCCAAAGTTCATCGAGCCACTCGAATCCACCGCCAACATCGCATGCAAGTTGGTTTCTTCCTCGAACTGTCGAACGAAGTAGCGATCATTTCGGGCGTACACCTGCCAATCAATTTGTCGGATCTCATCTCCCGGCGCGTACTGGCGGTGCTGAGCGAACTCGCAACACCCGCCCTTCGTGGTCGAACGATGTTTGCCAGCCAACAATCCGTCGACCACCGTTCGTGACAGCAGTTCCAAGTGCCCGATTTGGTCCATCACGACCGGATCAACCAAATCACTTGCTCCAGCCCCGGACTTCTTCGTCGGGGCGTGAGCGTCGAATTTGGATTGACGTCGAAACAGTCCAAGCATGAATCGGTGACGATCGTTGGTAGGAAAGACGGATGGGGACGCAAACAGGTACGCGGGAGTGATCGGGCAGAACCAAGCAAGCTGTTTGAGCGTTCGTCCCGGTTGTACGTGGGAACAGTGGCGTTTTGCCAAAACAGTTCCGATGCCGAAAGACTTCTGCCGGCTTGCCGAGAGGTCGTTAGCTGACGACGGGCGAGTTGTTCTTTAGCGATGGAGTTTGTGCGATGTTCTTCTCCAGGACTGAGTCGGCGTCGACTCCGGCGGCTTCGGCGTTGAACGTCAGGATGACGCGGTGCCGCAGAACCGGCTTCGCGACAGCGACCAAGTCAGCAACCGTTGCGTGACAACGACGATTGACCAAAGCTCTCGCTTTCGCCGCCATCAACAGGGCGATGGTGGCTCGCGGGCCCGCTCCGAACTGAACCATGTTCTTTAGTTCGGCCGACATGCTCCCCTCGTCCGGACGCGTGCCTCGCACGAGATCCAATGCGGCGTTGTAGACGTGGTCCGAGACGACGACGCTGCGGACGAGCGATTGCATCTGTGAAATCTGTTCGACGTCCAGAACCGTTTTCGTTTCGAACGAGTAATCGGTGGTTTGACGTCTTGCGATTTCACGTTCTTCATCCCGAGTGGGATAGCGAACATGGATTTTCAGCAGGAAACGATCCAGTTGGGCTTCCGGCAAAGGATACGTGCCTTCCGTTTCGACTGGATTTTGGGTGGCCAAAACAAAGAACGGATCCGGAAGCTTGTAGGTTTTTCCGCAAACCGTTAGTTGGTGTTCCTGCATCGCTTCGAGCAACGCACTTTGGGTCTTTGGCGGCGTGCGGTTGATTTCGTCGGCCAGAATCACATTGCCAAACAATGGCCCTTCGACAAAGCGGAAGATGCGCTTGCCGGTCGTGTGATCTTCTTCCAACACTTCTGTGCCGGTGATATCGCCGGGCATGAGGTCCGGTGTGAACTGCACGCGGCGAAAACTCAGGTCGGTTAGTGATGCAAGCGTCGACACCATCATCGTTTTGGCGAGTCCCGGCATGCCCTGCAGGATGCAGTGACCGCGGCAAAGAATCCCGATCAGCAATTGTTCCGCGACTTCTTCTTGGCCGACGATCACGCCCGCCAGTTGTTCACGCAACTCGGATAATTTCTCGTGCATTTGATCAACCACCAAAGCAACATCCATTTCCGGTTGTTTTACATGGTTGTTCGTGTGGTTCGAATTGACAGCGTTGATGGTCTCAAGACGGCTGGGCATGGTCTTCTCCGATGGATCTTCCAATGGATGTCAGTTTTTTGTTGGCCAGTTCAATGGCCAAAAGAATGTTCGTGGGGGGCTGTTATTCGGCTGATTGTTCGAAAGTTTGTGCTTCGCTGGCGTCAATCAGTTCGTCACCATCAGCGTCGAGTGAACGGAACTGTTCGTCGGTGCCCGGAAACTCTCGGCGGGATAGGTCGTTGTCGAGGTTTCGGTCCATTCTTTGGAACCATTCGGGTGCCGTCACGCTGGGCGAAGTCTCTGGTTGACTTGTGTCTCGGACGTTCGCCAGTTCACGGTGTGCGGTTGGCCCGAGTCCGATGCAAACACGAATCGGCGACGCGGCTTCCGAGCGGGTGATGGATTGATCGCCATCGCGGTCGAACGTTCGCAGAAGCTGTTCCAATTTCCGCAATTCGCGAATGGTGAATCGACCATCATCGTTCGGGTCCAAATTCGGAAGCAGCGGATAACCATCCACGATCGCTCCGAGAGAAACCTGTCCCGACATCGCTTTCGCGAATTCTGGCGATGGACTTTCTTGGACCCCGCACAAACGAATCGTGACCGCTTCAAATGCGACGTCGATTCCATTGGCATTCGTGGTGGGCACGATATTGGCCGAAACCTCTTTGCCAACTCTGACGACGTCCACACGAGCCGACTCGGGCGATGCGGTGGAGAAGTTGATCGACACTTCGATGTCGGCTGGTTGGACCGACCATTCATTCACTTCGGATTCAGAAACGGTTCCGTCTTGGTCTTCGTCGAGTGATCGAACCAGTTCATACAGCAGCGGATCGGTTTCTTGGACGCCAATTAAATCATCGGGCAACCAGAGCAGCGGACCGTTTGAAAGTGGAATGTGTGCCGGGTCCTTGAGGTTGTCGGCAGCGTTTGCCAGTTCCATTGCGTCGACGACTTCGTCACGATTCGCGTCGCATTTGTTGAATGATTCCACCGATTGCAACATCTCTGGCTGTGACACGGTGCCGTCACGATCTCGGTCCAGGATATCAAAGGCGGGACGTTGATCAGATCGAAAACTTTGGAAATAGGGATGGACCACCAGCAACGGCGGGCCGATCGTCCAATGACTCAGCAACCAATTCGATTCGATATCAGTTAGGTCCTCACCGATCGCCTCTGCGAATCGACGCATCGTTTCGTCTGGGGCGGTGGTCATGCGGTAGGGATCCAACGTAGCTGGACTGATGGGCGGCGTCGCGTCTTCATCCTCTGTGTCGTCCGCATCGTCGTCTTCATCTGCATCCTCGTCATTCCCGTTCTCTTCTTTCCCCTCCTCGGATGCAGCTTCTATTTCGTCCGCAACGGACTCGGACGCTGATGCAACCGCTTCGACTAGATCCGACAATTGCTCCATCAACGGTGGCTGCTCAGCGGTTTGAGCGGACGTTGCGTAGGCGGACCGAACTTCACTGAATGGTTTGCCATCCACTTGGACCTTTGCTTTGACACGCAAGGGACGACCGATTTGCGTCAGTAAGTCTGGATGCGTGATGGCGAACTGGATTTGACCGTCTGCGAAGGACTCATCCGCTTCGTTGTGGCGTGGCAGTTCGATCCGGTACTGAGGCAGCTTTTCGGCTGGCAAACTGGCCGGAGGAGCGATGGGAACTCCAATGATCATGCTCGGCTGCCGAGTCTCTGACGTGCTGCTGCTTAGCATCTTGACCGGCGAGCTTGCCAGTGGCTCAGCGTCGAGCGATTGCGATGTGTCATCACAAACGGCAACGCCAATGCAGCATGGAACGAACGCACTCAGAACGGCAAATGCGATCAACGCAACGTTTCGATTACCGAGACGACTCATGCCAACACTTCCTCAATGGCTCGACCTTCGGCGATGGGGATGGGGCGGCCGCCAGGCGACATGTTGCTAGGTGCACTGCCCAAACCCAACGCTTTGCAGAGCGTGCTGATTAAGTCTTGGACACTAATCTTGCCATCGATCACCTCCGTGCCATCTTCGCTCGTCTTGCCATACGCTTGCCCACCGGCGATTCCGCCGCCGGCAAGCACGCTGGACCAAGCATTCGGGAAGTGGTCGCGTCCCGCGTTTGGATTGATCGCTGGTGTGCGACCGAATTCTCCCATCCACACGATTGTGGTTGACTCGAGCAAGCCCCGGTCTTCTAAGTCTTGCATCAACGTCCCCCAGCCATTGTCGAGGATGGTCGAAAGATTTTGCACGGCGTTGAAATTGTCTGTGTGCGTGTCCCATCCGACCGACGTGCTGTCCGTTCCGAGCGAAACCTCGACAAAGGGAACGCCTCGTTCGATCAAGCGTCTGGCCATCAAGCAACCTTGGCCGAACACGTTGTTGCCATAAGCCTCACGCAGCTTTTCAGGTTCGTCCGATAGGTCAAACGCTTTCGCGTCATCGCTGTTCATCAGCCGAACGGCACCCTCATAAACTTCGTTGTGCATTCCCGCCGCACCGGCTTGGCGTGAGGTCACGAAGTGCGATTGCAAACGACGCCAAATTTTCAATCGCTTGTCCATCCGTTCGGCATCGATGCCTTCGGCTCGATCCAAGTACTGAACCTTGAGGTTGGGATAGCCATCTTCTCCGTTTGACATTCCACCCGGCACATCGGTCGCTCCGACGAACAGCGGTCCAAAACGCGGCCCGAGAAAACCGGGACCAAACGCGTCTTGATTGAATGCCCGATAGGTTCCGATGCTGACGTTGCTGGGAAGACTCATCGTGTCCTCGGCAAGCTGTTTGCCGATCGCGGAACCGATGCACGGGTACTGAACCGGGCCCATCGGTTTTTGACCGGTTCGCATCAGGTAGGACCCACGACCGTGGTCCCCTTCCTTGGTTGACAAACCACGCAGGACGGCGAGTTTGTCGGCCATCGAGCCGAGCTTGGGAAGGTGCTCGCTGAAACGCAATCCAGGAGCCGATGTTTGCACCTCTTTGAACTCACCGCCATTTTCATGGTTGGGTTTCATGTCAAAGGTATCGGTTTGCGTTGGGCCACCACTCATCCACAATAAAATGCAGTGACGACGACGCTTAGGATCATTCGCGGCCGCTTCCGCGAGTGCTGGGAACCAACCGCTCGCACTGACTCCGCCGATACCTGCGGCCATCGACTGCATGAAGCGGCGTCGTGATGGTGAATTCATGTTTGGAAATGACATGGAAACGCTCCGTCAATGGTTGAGGGTGAATTCGGAACTGTTGATCAAGGCCCACAACAAGTCAGCCATCCCGGTGTAACGTTGCTCTCGGTTGGAATCGGCAGGGATGAACTCCGCTACTAATTCGAGTTCGGAGGGACGAGGTGGTCGGGACAGTGTCGCCATGAACAGCACTTCGATTCTTTGTTCATCGGTGAAGAACGGTGCGTTGAGCGATCGAATCAAACCGCTGCTCTGTTCGTGAGTGGCTTGCCCGATCAACGAACCGTTCATCAGCATCAATGCTTGCGGGATTCCCGCCAAATACTCCGAACGGCTCGTCGCCGGAGCAGCGAATTGCTGAAGGAACGTGTCTCGTTGGTTGTTTCCAAATCGGGCGAGGGTGTAGTCCGAGGCCTCGTTCCGTTGGTCCAATAAGGTTGCCACCGCGATGCAGTCATAAACCTGTTCGGGCGTCAGTGTTTTGACATTCATTTGAGCGAACGTTGTCAGACGCTCTTCGATCGCATCGGGTGAATCGTCGTCGCGGTTAGAGCTGCTGGCGAGCTGATAGGCGCGAGTGAGAGCGATGGTTCGAACCAGTTGCTTCAGATCAAAATCACTGTCGATGAATTGGCTGGCGAGCGTGTCGATCAAGTCAGCCGAGACGGGCAGGTTGTTCTCACCAAAGTCATCGACGGGATCCACGATTCCTCGGCCAAACATGTGGCTCCAAACCCGATTGACGGTTGCTCGAGCAAAGTACGGGTTGTTCGGTCCTGTCAACCAATTCGCCAGCCGTTGGCGACGTGGGGCTTGCGGTTGCGAGTCGTCTTGGTCTTCCCATTCCTGGCCCAGGAACCGCGGCGAAATGACCTCTTCCGATTCGGGCAGCATGACTTCACCGCGATCGACATCACGAACTTGCATGACCGTCGAAACGTTCTCAAGCATCGCTTTGGGACGTGAAATCTGGGCGAAGAATGCCGCGTAACTCCAGAAATCTTCTTGCGACCATGGTTCAAATGGATGGTCGTGGCACTGGGCACACTCCAACCGCATGCCCAGAAAAACACGTGAGGTGCGAGCGGCCAATTGGTCGGCGTCCAGCTTCAACGCACTGTAGAACAGCAAAGGTCCGGATTGAGCCAAGCGACCTTCGGCCAAAAGCAATCGGCGGACGATTTTGTCGTAAGGTTCATCATTGGTAAACTGTTCAGCGAGCCATTTCTCAAACGCTTCGCGACCTCCAAAGGCGTCCAAGTCGACTCCTTCCGGAATCAAGAACGATCGCCATACCGCTGCCATTTGCGAGGTGTAGTCGGGCGAGTCGAGCAGATGATCGACCAGTTCTCGATAGCGATTCTCGGAATCGTTCTCGAGAAAACGCCGGACTTCCGTGACCGTTGGTGTGCGTCCGGCCAAGTCCAAGTAGACGCGGCGAAGCAGTTGCAGGTCAGTCGCCCGGTCGACCGGACGGATCTGTCGCTCGGCCCAAAGTTCATCCAAAATCAAATCCGCACGTGCGATGACTTGTTCGTCGTTTCGCGAAATCACCGACACGGGCTGCCACTTGTTGGCAGGACCAACCGGCAACGACACGATCGAATCACGAGCGTCAACGGTTGGTTTAACTTCGTTGCTCGCTGGATCATCGTCCGTTCTGGCCTTGGCAGGTGAGTCATCCAGCATCCCGGGAAGCTTCGTTTCAGGCGAGCTTGCACGGTTGTTTGCCGCAATCCGATCGAGCGATCGAACGTCGGCCGGCGTATCCAGATCCGCGGACGCAAGTTGCAATCTTGTTTGAAGTTCCGTTGTTGATTCTTTGAGGTAAGTCAGGGAAGACGTGTTCAACCGATCCTGTGGCGGATCGCTGACGTTGATGGCCAGCGGCAGTTTTGATTTTGGATCCAATTCCAACGACAACTCATATCGTTGGTCGTCTTGGGTTGCGAATTCGACCTGCAATTCGACAATTTCGCGTCCACGATCCGGTCGTTGCTCCCACTCTTGGTGAGTGATTCGAACGCCACGGAATTGCTCGATCGATTCCGCCGTCAACGGACGGTCCAGCAGCACCATTGCCAACAACTCTTCCTTGGTCGGTGAAGCGTTGCCGGGAAGTGCTAGTGTCGAACTCTTGGTTTCCACATCATGAGAGCGGACCATTACCGTCCGTCGGCGCACATCGACCCAGCGAGTTTCTTCAGGCGTTTGCTGACACGCGACTTGATTTGAAAGATCGAGCCAGCGGTTTCCATCCTCGTCGGCGATCTGGATCAACCCATGCTGCTGCATGGCTTCCATGACCGTGGCCCAAGCGTAGGTGTTGGTGCCGCCGGTCAAGAAAACGATCAACATCACGGAAGCGGCGACGCTGCCGGCCAACCACCAAGAAGTTTTGATCACTCGTTTGGCACTGGCGAGGGTGACCGTTCCGGTGGCGTGAGAACGAGTCAGCTGCGGCGAATGTCCCCATTGTTCGGTGATCTCAGCATCCAAACGCTTGACCAAAGAACGGGGCACGGGAGGCGCATCGAGTGCGTCAGCCAGAAGCATTGCCACCGACGATTCATCGTCTTCGTTGCGATGCAACTCGGACGGATCGTTGTCGATCGACGACGGATGTTGTGGACGTTCGGATGTCATGGAAGCGAACCTGTGCAACCTGGCTTCGTCTTTACAGGAAGAACCAAGCCGATACCTGTTTCGGAGGTGTCGGCGATGTCAGGGATGGAGAATCGTCTGATTGAGTTGGGCGTGAAGTCTCTTTGTCCGGCCCCGAACACTTGGTTTGAGGCGGGACGATTTGCTCGGTTTTCAATTGATCACGCAGAGCTTGGCGGGCTCGGAACAAAGTTCCTTGCACACTTTTTTCGGTCGTGTCCAAACGCTCGGCGATGACCTTGACGCTGATTTGGTCCACGTATTTCCATTCGAGCGTTTGCCGGTAATGTTCTGGCAAAGTGTCAATTGCTTCACGAACACTTTCGCGTCGCATCTTTTGATCGTGCTGAGTGGCGGGATCGTTGTCGTCAGTCGGCTCACCTTGATGTTGAGCGTCTTCCATCAAATGCCGAACACGAGCGGCGGCTCGGTAATGATCTTGAATGCGTCGGTGAGCGACGGTTCTCAACCATCCGCCCGGATTTTCGATGTCGGTGTCCGAGACCGCTGCTGACATCAACGCCAACACAGCCTCCGCGACGATGTCTTCTGCCAAGTGCGCGTCACGATCCACGCGGCAATAAACAAACCGCCAGATCGATGGCACAAAGCAATCGTTCAGATACTGTGCAGCACTTGGCTCACGATTTCGCAGTCCTTCGATAAGTTCAGCATTATTCAAAATCGGTCTCGCCAATCGGCAGGATCACGGACCCGCGGTCCACCAGCATTCAGAGGTAAGTCGAACCTGGTCGAGAATTCACGCGCAGAAACAATCAAAAAACTTGAAAACTGCTTCCGAGGAGGATCCATCATAGCGGAGGCAAGTGCGCCGGATCATTTGCGATGCCCAATCAAGTTCGAAGAAGAACGACACAAACCGGTTGAAAATGCCCTCGGCTCTTTCGTTCCGCTATAAATCAATTGGATGAATTTGTCGCTTCCGGAGCTTCGCGAACCAAGAGGGCATTTTTTGAGAATTTCTGCGTGTGATCCATTCGCGTGCGGCGACATTCTGTAAGTGGGGGACTATCGATGAAGCCTGGCCGCGCGAGACCCAATGCAATTTGAAACACATTCTGTTGATTCGAAAAGCTTGCTTCAGACCGCTTGTCGTCTGTCCGCGTGCGTTGTTGGTCTAATGGTGAGCCTCAACGTTTGCATCGCGGACACGCCACTGGCTGAAGAATTGGTGAAGGATGATTCGGTGGCTCTGAATCACTTGTTTGGTGAAAACGCGATTCAAGACAACGCGGTCCAGTTTCTGGCACGAATGGATGATCTGGATCCGCCTCAGCGGTACGAAGAACTGTCGAAATGGGTCTTGCCGGGCAATGGCCACGGACTACGTCTTGGAGGCTCGATTGCTCGGCCCGCAGGAGCTACCGCTGACGTCGCGGCGAGAGACTGGATTCCGTTGTCGGAATATCCGGAAACCGAATGGATCCACTGTCCCGCTCGTGAATTGGTCCATTTGTCGGTGGAGTTGGGGCGGGAACCGGAACTGAAAAAACGAATTGCGGAATGGAATCCAGCTGGCAATGACCAGGTCCGGGCGAAGGAAGCGATGGTGACATTGCTAACAATCGCTGAGTCGGACCTGAACGGTGTGCGGCATCATTTGATCGAGCGATTCGCTAAGAACCGACATTGGCAAGATCCCAACGCTGCCGATTTGTGGTGGGAAGATTTGATCATTCTTTGGGCGGCGGCTGAGAATCCATCGACGACCGATTTAGTGATCGAAGATCTCTTTGGTGCGTTCTCTGGTCTTCGGGACTACATCCCCGATGCAAATCTGGACCTGACCGCGGACTACCTGTGTTTGTTGTTGGGATATTGTTCCGCACGGTCGCATGAATCGATGACGAGTGTTCCCGAGTCGTTTGATGTTTTTAGCCGAGTGGATGCTTCGTCTCACGGACGCGGAAACGTTTTGCCACGCTTTGCCATGCATGATCAAGGTGTGGAGAAGGTCTCTGGGCACGAACTGGACTACCTCGTCTATCGCAGTCCTTTGCTGGGGGATTTTGAAGCTGTCGCGAAAGTCGCCACCCATAACGGCGCCTTCAGTGAGCTTATGGTTGGTGGAGTTGCCGTGAGCCCATCCGATTCGCGTGCCGTTTCTTCTGTGGGCAGCTTTGCCAAGGGGAATTGGGAGGTGCCGGTTTCGAAACCGATCGAACCGCTGGGCGGCGAAAGCCTGTTGCGGGCGAGCAGTTCAGACGGACAAGTCGAACACTTCTTCAATGGCTATCTGACCCATACCGAATCGACGCACATTGCATCGGCACCGTGGGTGGGCATCCGCGGTTGGCGTCGTTCAAAGGGGCACATCGCCGATCTGCGAATCGCGGGAAGTCCGGAGACGCCTCCAACGATCGATTTACTGAGCGACGTCTCGTTGAGAGGTTGGGCCAGTTACTACAACGCGGATACGAACAACGGGCTGGGGAATTGGAGCATCCAAGCCGAGGACGGTGTGTTCACTTTAGTGAGCGACCGGACCGGCGAATGGTTTGGTTCCAATGAAGAGGAACTGTTGTACTATGTCCGGCCCATCGTTTGGGATGCACGTATTGAATACGAGTTCTTGCACGACGCAATGTCGGCTGACGTGTTCCCTTGTGTCGGCAGGAAAGCGTTTTTGATCGATTCCACCGGTGTATCGTTTCATCAAACCACCGATGGGATGCATCAACAGACGCCGCTTCGTCCCGACAACAGAATGAGGTTGGAAAGCGGTGGGAAGCCCGACATGGTGGAAGGTTGGAATCGGGTCGAGCTGTGGTTCAAGGGCGACCGCGTCGTCGTATTGCTCAATGGGAAAGTCATTGCGAAAGAACAGGTCAGTGGCAATGAGTCACGGACGTTCGGTTTGTTCCACTATCGCGATCAAACTCGCGCGGTGGTTCGCAATCTTCGTCTGAGCGGCGATTGGCATGACTCATTGTCGGAGGTGTCGGAACAGAAACTCGCGTCCAGCTTGGTAAAGGAATTGGAAGCGGCCGCCGAAAAGCTGCCCGAACACTTCGAACATGATTTTGCAAATGGTGTCCCAGCAGAATTGTTCGATGTCGATGGGCGGGCGGATCG
This sequence comes from Rhodopirellula baltica SH 1, assembly GCF_000196115.1. Classification (NCBI taxonomy): domain Bacteria; kingdom Pseudomonadati; phylum Planctomycetota; class Planctomycetia; order Pirellulales; family Pirellulaceae; genus Rhodopirellula; species Rhodopirellula baltica. The sequence continues at coordinate 260,550 of NC_005027.1, read as the reverse complement.
ATTGTTCTCATTGCCCGATGGCATTCATATGGTGCGAGCAACGCCTTCCGACAAAGTCGCGGTCCGGTTGAACGGTACCATCGATGGCGATTTCGAGATCACGTATGGATTCAAAGACCTGCAGATTGGCGATGAGGAACCAACTTGGCACTGCGGACTCGGGATGACCGTCCAGCTGGACAACGGGCATCGCGATTGTTTGGATGTCTGCATTCGTCGAGACCGAATCAATGGTCTGCATGACATTGCCTTCGCGCACAACAAGAAAAACCTGGGTGGAGGCTACAAGTGGGTTCGTGGTTGGACGCGGCGTGAGCTTTCGACTTCCGGGCGATTGCGTCTGGTCCGGCGAGGCGGAACGATCTACGGCTTGTTCGCTCAAGGTGACTCGTCACAGTTTCACCTGATTGGTTCGACGGGAATTCCGCTGGGCCCGGTTCCACCATTTGGTTTTTATAACTACAGCGTGGGCGGCAATGGAATGAGTGTCAGCGGGACCTGGACGGACCTTCGCATTCGAGCAGAGACGGTGGATCTGCAATTGACGGATACTCCCGAAATGCTTGAAGAAATCAACCAAGCTCGGCGTGGCATGCGTGCTTTGGATCTCAATCTGTCGAAGCAGGGAATGGACGACGGTGATTGGATCGTTGTGGATGGTCCTGTTGAAAGCATTGCCGAAACGAGCGATGGGCTTTTGTTCACAGCATTGGGCGGCATCGAGACGGCCGAAAGAATCGCGATTCTTAAACCGTTGTGGCAAACGTTGACGGCTGATTTTCAATCGGAGTTCTCGATCGTCAAAGCAGTTGGCAATCGTGAACGCGGCATGACCACCGAGGCGGTGATTGGTTTGCATTTATTGGACATTGGGACCGAAGAAATTGCTCCCACGCAAACGACCATCACCGAAGCGACTCTCCTCGTACGCTATAAACCCGATGGAAGAATCGAATTGCGACCACGAATTGTGGGACGCAATCGGGATGGGGAAACGGTCTATCAGCCACTACGAGATCTAACCATCCAGATGCCCGATCAGTTGAGGATCGCGCTGAAGGATCAGACTCTGTACTATCTGTATCGAGCTGACGGTACAGAAGAAGAAAATTTGGTCGCGACTTACAAACTGAAACGCAAGACCGTCGCCACCAGGGCGGAGACTTGGTTCATCGGCGGTTTGAATAACGGTGAGATGCGAGCTCTGCTAAAGCGTATGACGATCCACACCGATCCAACCACGCCGGCAACGAATCCGATAGCCGCTCCAATCATGGTGATGCCTGTGAAAGACGAGACAGCGGAAAGCCCGACTCAGGACGGCGTGCCTTCGCGAATTTACAACTCCATTCGCAACTTGTTTCGCTGAAGCTGGCATGATGAACGATCTAAAGAATCAACGTGTTTTGAAAAGCGTCTCCGTGCTGGTCGCGTTTTGGATGCTCGCGAATGCGAACCAACCGTCGCAAGCTGATGATGCCGCTCGGTCGGATGCGGGAGCATTCGCTTGGATTTTTGATGACCATCATGTCTCGGAATCAGGAACGATGGTTTGCGAGCACGCGGAAGGTCTCGAACCGACCGAACGTCTGCAATATTTGAAGTCATGGGTGATTCCTGGGCCAAACTCGCCGCGTCTTCGCATCACCGCTGATTTCGGACACGTCGATGATGACCAACCAGAGCATCCCGCGGTCATCTCACCCGCATTGCAACTGATTCGCTTGGCGGGGCAATCGAATCAGCTTGATTCGCTTTCAAAAGACATCAATCAGTTCGCCGCGACGACGCCAGAGGATCGATGCGATCAGTTGGTGATGAGTGTTCTGATCGCGTTGGAAAAGAACGACGTGGCGGCGGTGGAGAAAGGCGTGGATGAACTGCTCAATCTCGTCCGCCCGGTCAGCGCGTTGCTAGATCGTTCGCGGGATGGGATCGTGTTGTTGGCTGAGAAAGCGGTTCAATCGAAGCCGTCAACAACCGCCATTCGTGAGCTGGTTTTGTTCACAACGCTTGCTTACCGAAAAGAATACGATCGCCCCGCTTGGATTCGTCACCTCGTTGCCGCTCAGGTTCGCTTGAGTGAGCCCGAAGAGGTGGGAAGCGCGATGGAAGGATCGCCGCAATGGTTCATGGGAAGTCTTGAACGTGCCTTTGATCACGGCAACGCATTCCCTTATCCCAATCCATCCGTTGTCCAAGGCCAGTATCGAAATCAGTCCAACTACGGCGACGATTTTCTGTTCTTTCAGTCGCCACTGCACGGCGAATACACCGTCGACGCGATGGCAACCGGATTCGGATATCGCGAGGCTCATTTGTTGGTCGGTGGCTACTACGCAGGGTTGGTTTACAACCACACTCAGAACATGGTGGGCAACGTTCGTCAGGAGCTAGGGCGGACAAGCATTGGCGAGGAACTCACCGACACGCATCGCTACGGAATTTTGCGGACGCGGGCCCAGGTGCGAGATGGCGAGGTCGTGACATCCATCAATGGACGCGAAATCCACCGTCAACCATTGGGCGATTCTGCCTACCCGTGGATTGCGGTACGGACAAACTATCGCGTCCAAGGTGGCGTCGACAATCTTCGGATCACGGGCGATCCGATCATTCCAGACCGCATTGAAATGGTCGAGTCCGCCGAACTGTTGGGTTGGTACGATTACTACCAAGATCCAGGCAATCGTTCCAATCAACTCGCAAATTGGTCGGCCTATCGAGTTCAAGATTTATCAGCAGGATTGATCACCGAGATCACTGACCCGCAAATTGCGTATCTGCCTCGAGGCAGTCATGTCGAGCATCTTCTGCGGTACATCCGTCCGATGGTGGAAGACGGTGTGATCGAATACGAGTTTTGGTACGACGGTGATCAATCGGCGGCTCACCCTGCCTTGGGACGGACGTGTTACCTCATTCGTGAAAACGGGGTGAGTGAGCATCAGTTGACCGATGGACGCTACGACAAAAGTGGCTTGCGTCCGGACAATGAGCGACGTGTCAGTGCCAAGGACTCGCCGCCGGTTCCGTTGCAAGTCAAAGCTTGGAACCAAATGCAACTTCAACGTCGTGGCGACGAAGTTGTTTTGCGTCTAAATGGTCAAACGATTCACGAGTCGAAGATCGAAAGCAATTCTCTGTCCCCCTGCTTTGGACTGTTTCACTTCGCCGATCAGTCCGCTTTGCGAGTTCGGAACGCGCGTTGGAGTGGCGATTGGCCCAAGGAACTGCCCGAGATAGACGAGCAGCAGTTGGCGGGTGATTTCGAAGGGAAACTGGATTGGACGGCGAGCGAACCTGGTCAGGAATTGAGTTATCGCATCGATCGAGATGCGATGGTGGGAGGCCGTTTCTTACAGATCGAAGGTGATCCCGCAAAAACGCTGATGGCGACCGACGAAGGAGTGGTGCTCAATCAAACCAGTGATGCCGGTTACCGGGGGACCTTGATGGCTCCTGACGTTCGAGTCGGTGGCGACTTTGACATCACCGTCACCTACGATCAACTTCAATGTGAATCACAGAAGGAAAAGATCGGCAGCATCCGAATGCACGTGGTCGCAGACACGCCCGCGGAAGACACCGCGTTGATTCAGTGGGTCAACGACCGCGGCAACGACCAAATGATGCAGTGTCTGAGAATGGCGACGGTCAACGGGGAGCAACGCCGTCACTATTTTGGCAAGATTCCGTGCGATGGCGACGCTGGACGTCTGCGTTTGTCACGACGTGGTGACAAAGTGTTCTACTTGGCCGCCGATGGCGACTCCGATTACTTCTATCTGATTGGCGAAGAAGAGTTTGTCAAAGAAGATTTGAAGCCGATGAGCATTCAGTTCGGAGTTCAAATTCAAGGTCCCGATGGGCGAGTCAACGCGAGGTTCACCGAGTTTCAGGTCCGTGCCGAACGCTTGGAAGGAGTGAGTGAAATTGACCACGAAGCGTCTTTGGCTTCGTTAGATCAGCAACGGGATCGTCTGCCTTTCACGTTGGAGCATGACTTCACCAAGGCGGCTGAGGATCCGAACGCAATTTATCACTGGGGTGCATGGCACCGGTCACCATCCGGGGTGAAGGTCATCGCCCCGGGGACGGATGAATGGACAAGTGCGGGAGTCTCGCTGCAACATCTGATCGAAGGTGATTTCGACATCGCTTTCTATTTTGATGCTGTCCATTTGGAGACGCCTGTTCAAGGGCAGCAGACGCAGTTGTATCTGCAAATCGAATGGAGTGACGACGACAGCACCCAAGTCAATGCGATGATGAATAAATCGGATTCTGGAACGGTCGCCAGCCGAGCGATGTCCCGGGTTCTCAGCGACGGCAAATCGATCTATCGCATCATCGGAAGCCAACCACTTGATAACCCGGACTACCTTCGCATCGTTCGACGCGGTGATCGATGCTTCTGCATCGCGGGACGGGAAGATGATCAGCAGTCGTTGCTGCTGGGGACGGTTCGTGTCTCCGAGCAACCCATCGATCCAAGACGAGTTCGCGTTGTTTTGCATACCGGTGGGGCCGGACGCTCATCCGAAGTCTTGCTGAAATCAATCCACGTGAGAGCGGCCGGTATCACTCTCGCCGCTCCAGTGATGGGGCAGCCGGTTCCTGCAAAGCCGGAATCGCGAGCCCCCAGTATTTTCGATTCGCTTCGCAATTTTTTCCGCTGATAGACACTCCATGATTCTCATCCCGCCCCGTCACTTTCAAATGAACTCGACAATGTGTTCACGGCAAATCAAATTCGCATCGCAATGGATCTCGCTCGCATGTGTTGGCGTAACAGCTTTCCTTTGCGTGATCCCATGCCCCTCTCACTGTGCGGCACAAGATGGACTGACGCGATTGACGGATTTGTTTGGGCAGGCATCCGTCGCGAAATCAAAGCCCTCTTACTCTGAACTCGTGTTGCCGGCATTACGAGACCGCAATCCAGAGGCGGCATTGCAAAAGCTCGATGAGTCCGCGAGTTCGCTGACGATTTCCGACATGCTTTACAGCGACTTGCCCTCGGCAGCGGCAGCCTTGAATCGGGCGCTGGTGCAATCAAGCAGCGATCAGCAATATGAATGGCTGGAGGAGTGGACGTTGCCGACCGAGCAACGCAAGCGAGTGCGAGTGCTCTCGACGCCTGTCCCAACCGACGCCCCGCCCAAGGTCTTCGCTCGCTCGATCGGTGAACGTCCTCGAGACAACACGTTTGCCGTCGCTTCGGTCGGACCGGTGGAAGGTTTTTTTTGCAGCGGATGGACGTTGGTTCAGGCCGCAAATGAATTGGGGCGACTGCCTCGCCTGCGAATCACGCTGGAGGAATTGCACGAACAGAACGTGTCGGGAGCAGAAGAGTTGTTGGTGTTGGCCCAATTGTTGGGCAGTCGCGGCGATCTCGACATGGCAAAGTCCTTTCTCGAAGCTCAGGCAGCATTGCCCGTTGAATCCACGCCGCTGACATCGCGAGACATGACCGTCGCGGCAATCGCGGCGGCGGCGATGCTGCACGACAGTACCCAAGCGGCCGCGGAAGCTCACTTGGCCTCGTTGGTGGACCGTGCCGTGGATGAACGCTCGATCGGGATGCGTCCTTTCCTGCGGATCGCACACGCGGTCGCCGTTCAAAGTCATCGCGGTGAATCGCCACCGGCGACGTTGTTCGAGAACCCGATGAAGTTTTGGGTTCCCGCGACCGTCCAAACCTCCAAAGACATTCAACGCGGACAGAGGGATGGCATGTGGCTGACTCACGAGCGACATGTCTTGCACGTGGCAGGAGGAACCGCCGATGTGCTGTTCTGTCGATTCCCGTTGACCGGTGAATTTGACTTCATCTGCGAAACGCAATCTGGCGGTTCCATTGGCACCGACGGTGGGCTGGTCTATGGCGGGCTTCACTTTCAAGCGACCGGTCGCAACACAACGCTTTCGGTTTGGGATGCCGACTCGCAACAACGCGTCAATCGGCATTCCCCGTTCGCTCGTACTGGATCGCAGCCTGTCTTCAACCGAGTCTCCATTCGATCGACGAAACAAACCAGTCAGTTCGAATCCAACCTCCATCCGATTTGGTTCGACGACGAGATCGCACAAACGAGTCCCTGGATCGGTCTGCGAAGTTCGGGCACCAAGCGACCAGTGTTTCGCAATGTGATGCTGACCGGCGAGCCCATCATTCCTCGACAAGTCAGCTTGATTGCCGGTGATGAGCTTCGAGGTTGGCAATCCAGTTTTTATGACGAAGTTCAACCTCCGTTTCGAAACCAAATCGCTGGCGCAGTGTTTGAGCCCTCGCCAGAGGATACCGCACCAAACGCGAGAGAGCTGGATTGGCAAGTGCAGTCGGGCGTGCTGCTTGGCACGGCAAAGGAAAACGCGGACGAAGCGGAGCAACCCGGGCTGTTGCAATACCAGCGACCTCTGTTGGATGGCGAATCAATTGCCTATCAATTTTTCTTTGGCGAAGACGCTTCCATCGTTCATCCGGCCGTTGGGCGAATGGCGTTCTTGCTCGAACCGACTGGTATGCGAGTCCGGTGGCTGACGACAGGCGGAAACGACTGGACGACGTTGCCAATGGACAACACCGCACTGGAACCACTCAGCCGTCGCGGTCCGCGATCTTTGCCGCTCAAATCGAATGCGTACAACGATGTTCGCGTCGAGCTTTCTGACGGGAAGGCGTTGGTCCATCTGAATGAAGAGCTCGTGTATCAACGCGATCTCGAACCCGGCGCCAGCACTCAATTCGGGCTGTATCGATCTAGCCGCGGCGCACCGGCGAAGATTCAAAACGTCGTGATGAAGGGTGAATGGCCAGAAGCCGTTCCCGAAGAATTTCTCGCCAACCCCGTCGCAACCATCGATCGCTGATCCGGCTGCCACCGTCGAAAGCTGGCTCAATCATCGTGGACGCGATCGATGTGGGCTCGATCGTGTCTTGGGTCAAATCCGGGGAGGCTGGAGCCGAATTCTTGGCGAATCCGGCTACGGGTGACGCCGGAGGGCGTTGCGGCCGCGCATAAAAAAAGCCCGGCTGAAACAGCAGGGCTTTTTAAAAGCGACGCGGACGGGACTCGAACCCGCAACCTCCGGATCGACAGGCTTCTCTCGTGATAGCCAAGAATCACGCTTTTGCTTATAGGCTAAACGGCAGTTTACACGCGAGATTGACCAATGCAAATACCCGCAGACGGACGCAATGAAACGCAGTCATTTCGGGTATTCTCGGAATCACTTTGGGTAAATACCCAGAAGCGTAGAACCGACGAGCATGCCCCAACGTGGTATCAGAGCTCGGTCCCAGGATCTGTCCGTTTCAATGTGTCAAACTTTGCGCATGCCAGCCGGGTTGGCTTCTTCAACTCAACGGAACACGTCGTGTGACGATAGCTCACCTTCCGCGGCGAGTTGCGGTGTGCGACTTATGCGGCGTCGTTTCCGCTTGTGTCACGCTTATTCAGGAACGAACGTTGCTCAATTTGCAGGGAATCAGACGTTTCGATCGGTTCGCACGCTTCCAGAGTCTTGATTGGAATGCATCGGGAACTGCATTCGGGATTGAGAATCGTTTCCCCAAAACAAATTCGGGATTCACTTCCTATCTGAAGGACGAGGTTGCGTGCTGGAAAGGTTTTTTAAGGCATCTCTCCGGTGCGCCAATGGTTGCGATAGCCCACGACTGGCGGACATCTGGAAAGTTTTCCAAACTGTTTTCAGTACCCCTCTATGTCAGAGAAACACACTCGCCAAACGTTCAGCAATTAATTCAAGCAGGAGGCAGTCAGTCTCGTGACGCATCAAGACTATTCCTTCGAGGCGGCCGCTGAAGCCGTTGGTGTCGAGACTCGATCGCTTCGTGATTGGTACCTACCTGCCGACAGACTCGGGTTGGGGCTACCTAGCCGTCGTAACGGACCTGTTCAGTCGCAAGATCGTTGGCTGGTCTGTGTCAAAGAGCCTGGCCACTCCGCTGGTCACTAGTGCCCTGCGTCGAGCGATTGGAAACCGAAGGCCTTCGACTGGCGAACTTCCCCACCACAGTGTTCGAGGCTGGCGATGCACGAGTTCGGAGTTCCGGAAGATGCTCTAGACAATGACATCATTTGTCTGATGAGCCGCATTGGATTTTGCATTCGACAATGCAGTGGAGGAACGCTTCTTCCGATCACTCAAACATGAATGGACCAAGTTTGAATTCTTTGCCGATATTCAAGAAGCCTGGATGAGTGTGTTTCGCGACGTCGAAATGTTCTAAAACTCAAGAAAGATTCATCAGACGCTCGGGTGTAGATCACTCAGCCAATTCAAGGCAGAACACACGGTTAACCTTGCCGTCTAAAATCAAAATCGAGGTGTCCGTCATTCGTGGGCTATCGCAGGTATTGACGAAAGAAGTCCCCGACGAAACTTCGTTCGCCGGGGACAAGTCACGCCATTGGCGCACCGTCGGCCAGGCTATCCCTTGTCGAGTTGCACCTCTGCAGAGCTTGACTCCGTTTCGCCTGACAAATGCAACTTAGCAGTAAGTACCATTGCTCGCAAACGACTTTGGCGCACCGGAGTCATGCCTTGAAAACCTTCCGCGAATCCGTCCGTAGGATGAACCATTTCGCCATCCACGGATGCATCTTAGCGAACCTCGTTACCACGCCGCAGACCCAGCGACCCCGCAGCACACCTCTGTCTCTAACGCGATATATATCGTGTCAGTGTTTGGACTTCGTAGGTGACATCGCCGATATTTGGTCTCGTTGAAGAGTGGCGCCCAATGCCGTTTGCGACGAGATTCTGGCAGCAATCGCGAGTCAATTGACGGATCAGTCAATTTTGTCGACGTGTCTTAAATCTTTCAAAGCATCAATGATCGTTACGTAGTCGCCGACCAAAGTGCCGTGACAGGCAAGTAGGCGAGGCGCGGGGCAAGGCTCTAGTAACAATCGAGCGCCAGGGCGTAGCCACGCTTCGCCACCCACCGCTTGCAAGTTTCAGCACCTTTGCGGTGGCGGGTTCGTTAGGCACCACGATTGCCGCCAACAACTCGCCACCTGAGTTCAATCCTCCCCACTCGTCTCGAGCCAAAGCGTGAATCGTTTTCTCCGCCGTCTCGACAAACTCCTGACCACGCGAGATCGTGAACCGATGAACACATCGTTCGGCTTTGTTCAGACCATTCAGGTAGTCGGCATTCAATTGCACATCTCGATCACCAAGCATCTTTTCCGAATTGGCATCGAGTCGACCGAGCACGCATCGTTTGGTTCGGATACCCAAGCCAACAGCACCTCATAGCCGGCATCACCAAGTCGCCCCGACGTTTCGATCCCGATTTCCTTGGCCAGCGCTCGGTAGATACCGTGAAAATCGAAAGTTCTTGCTCCCTTGAGATAACGTCGCTCCGACAGTCGCCTGCGGCTTTCGCTTTGTCTGCCTTGTCACGCCCCGGCAAGCCACGCAGCAACTTCGGATCGCTCGTCGCCCGAGCCAAACCTTCGACGACATACCATTCAAACACCTGCCAAGGTTCGCTCACCCCATCATCGGCGACCGTGTCCTCATCAAAAACACTGCACAACGAAAGCGACACCGCAATCGTGGTTAGGAATCGCGGAAGCGTTTGCCGCTCCCGCACCCCCGGCACCATCCGCGAGGCCAACGCATCGGCAATCGGATACATCCCCAAAGGATCAATCGAACCCTCCGCCGATTCCGCTGGGTCCGCTTCGCTCAGTCGCGGCATCAGCATGGGCGTAACTCCGAGTATTGAAATTCGTATGACAGTGTTGTTTCCTGGAAGTCAATCTCGCGGTAAGACGGCGCTCAATTGTTCGTCAAGCTCTCTCATCGCAACCGCAGTCTTGATTCGATCCGGCCAGTCGCCGAAGGCGATCGGTTGACCGACGTGGTTTTGCGTCACCGGTCGAAACGAAAAACCAACGCTTTTCCACAATTTCTGTACTGCCGCCAATGCTCCCGCTTGATCGTACGCACGTCCACGAAGTGGAATGCAAAGTCGGGTGGAAGCTTGCGGCAACAAAGGTGTGGGAGAACCCATGAAACATCTCGCCTCGTCGAGTTTCTCTCCAGTAGGACGGATTTCCCACGAATCGTCTTGTCTTGTGTGTTCGATGAGCACACCCCAACTCGTTGCCGATTGAAACGAGACATTGCGAATAGGAAGCACCATCAAAACTTCAACGATACCGGTTTCGGTTCCGAGGAACTTTTCCACGTGATATTCCACGCATTGAATTTCCAAGACCGCACGAGTCTCTCGTTGCCGTAACAATTCAACGTAAAAATGAGGGGCTGGCTTTGTGTGCCCGTCAATTCGGTAGTAGTAGACCCTATCCGACTTCGCTTGGTCTGGCGCTGCCAAACTGTCATCGACCTCAACGACAAACACGCTGTTGGAATCGTCGCCTGTGAACGGGATTCGGTGGACTTTGAATTGCCGCAGCGGATACTCTACAGACTGCTCGACAAGCGTTGCGAGGTAATCCTTCATCGGCTGACGACCAACACGTTGTTCGCACGGCTCAAGAACTCTACTGTCGCTCAATCCAAAGACGAGATTACCGCCACCTGAATTTGCAAGAGCTGACACTTGTTTTGACAATTCTTTCTGAAACTCGCCTTTATTAGATCGTTCGAGAAACATCGCGCTTTTAAACTCCCAGCGATCATCTTCGGCTAGCGGAACGCTTTGCAGAAAATCATCGGTCGTGGTATTGGCCCAATCAATCATGGTGCTACTCCTTTACCAGGGCTCGGACAAACGATCAACGACATCGTGGCGTGATAAGACTCGGGAACAAGTCTCCCAGCGATTCGCGTCGGCGTCGACAGTGTCTTGGTATCGCATCTCGAAAACATCACGTGCTTTTTTGCGAAGGTGGATGTACTCGTCCATTTTGCCTTCGAGCTGTTCAATATCTTCAATCCAGCCGTCGTCGATTGTGTCAGGCAAACCGCCGAAGATGTCATAGCGGTCCTTCATCCGCCGTGAAAGCACCTGGTAAACTCGCTCGTCTTGTGTGTCGTGATAGACCAAGTTCAGCATGTCGACCGTCCGCCTTGCTTGGTTGAAGCGTTTAATGCGACCAAGACGCTGTTCCAAACGTGACGGGTTCCAGGGCAAGTCGACATTGATCAACGTGCCAAGCGTTTGCAGATTCAGCCCCTCACAGGCGGCGTCAGTTGCGACGAGTAAGCGAAGTTCCCGTTTCTTCACAGCATGCTTAAGCTCTTCACGCTCGACGTTGGCAAAATCCCCGTTGCGAAACAATCCACTTTTTCCGGCTCCCGCGTAGACACCAACCGGTTCATCACGCAGTACCAACGCCAGTTCTCGCGCGACCGAGAACGCCGTGTCGTAGTACTGGCTAAAGACGATGCAACCATGTTCCAACCAAGTTTTCCCCTCCGTGCGATGCTGAGTCAGGAAATACCGAATCGCGGTCAACTTCGGATCGCGAGCCTCTTCACGCGAAAGCTCTTCGATGATCGTGTTCAGATACTCGGCTTCCTTATCAGTTGTGTTTTGAAGCGTCTGTTCGATCAACATCGGTTGCTCTTCTTCATCCGCGACTTCCTGGCGGAGCATCTTGCGTGCAGTTGATTCGCCTGACGCAAAGCTCGAGCATATCCGTTGCAGCAACAACGATTTCATGAAACCAGCCGCTTTGGTGCGTTTTTTCAGTTCGACCGTGTAGGCATCCGCCGCTTCGTAGGCCAAATCAAACGGATGGTTCGTCATCAATCCCAAACCGTTGAAACCAACGCCGGCGTAGGACGTTGCGGGTGCGTCTGGATCGGGATGAACGTCCACACCGACTCTTTCCATCAGTCCAGCTTCCTCAAGCGTTTGCCGGCGACGAAGAACCGTGTGACGAACGATCGGATTGTGTTGCTGCAAGAACCCCGGTTCTAGCGACTGGCTGACTGCTTGCTGTTCCAAATACTCAAGCGATCCGAACCCACGGTCTGTGAAGAATTTGTTATCGGGTAAACTCAAGCCCATCCGCAGCGTTGCGAACAACGCATCTTCTTTCGCTGGTGGCAACGGATTGCGAAGCCACTCCCACGCATCCTGTTCGGTTTCCGGCACCTCATCGCCCTTCACGACCGGAAGCGATCGCTGAAAATCAGCCCAGCATCCGTAAAGCTCACGCCCCAGAACAAAGTCGGCACCCTTGTTCAAGATGCTCATTAGATCCCAGACTTCTTGAACCTCGGTCTGAATCGGTGTCGCAGTTCCCAAAATCATGTTGCGAACCTTCGGCCCGATCTTCAGCATGAAGTCCAGCAGGTTGTTCGGCTGCCCGCTCTTCGGCCCGACGCCACCACCCCGTCGAGCCTTGTGAGCCTCGTCAAGGATCAGCGTCCCGTATTTACGCTCCAGCAATAACTCTCGCTCCCGTGTCTGGTGAACGAGCAAGCCTGTCGACACGATGGCGATGTGGAACGGGCATCGCACGACGTCTTCCGGACCTCGTGTTTTGATCACATGCCCCTTGGGATCACTCCAGCACTTCTTGTTCGACAACCAAACCGCGCTTGGAACTCCGAGCTTGTCCTGCAACTCAACTTGCCATTGCTGCGTCAACGTCGACGGACACAATATCAGCACCGGCCCATCGCCCAGCAATGCCGCGACCATCGCACTAGCCGCCATCGATAGCGTCTTGCCCACACCGACTTCATCGGCCAATAGCAATCTCGCCTTCCCGTAGATCTCGCGATGCTCCAAGAACATCGTCACGAACGATCGCTGCCATGGTTGCAGTTGTTCGCCGCCGCGATAGATCGGACTCTCCGCAAGCGCCGCACCCGGCAACTCTTGAGTCTTCACATCCTCGAAACGGATTTCGATACGATCGGCAACCCGTTTCACCTCCTCGATGATCGCGTCAGGCAGCGGGTACGCGTCCGACCAAAGCGCATCGAACTCTTCCTCAACCCACGCCACGCCCTCTGCCGACCGATCCTCCCACAGGATCTCGTAATTGTGTGCAAACGCACTCTTCGTTTCATTGATCGAGCCAAGAAAGCAAGTCTTTGATCCGTCTCCCGCCTCGATCACGCCCGCCTTGCCGTGAATGAACACATGGTGCTTGGGAACGACCCGGATCTCCACTTGTCCTGAAGTCAATAAAGAATGCAATTGCCGGTACCGGTCTCGGTGCAACAGGGCCTCGACTTCCGATGGAGCTTCATTCCATCGTTCCTTCAATGCCGTATCTCGTACGTGTTTCGAGATCACCACATCGGCGGCATCCAGTTCACTATTGCAAATGATCTGAACCTTCGGAATCGACGAAATTTGTTCGCCAACCAATTCAAAAATTGAACTCCGGAAATATCCTGCGATTCGTTTGTACGACTTGGCACTCTGCAATCGCTTAGCGAGAAACGCATGGTCTAATCGCTCGCGACGCGATGAAAAACGATAAATATCAGACATGGAGTTCAGTCGCCGATCATGGGGCTAGCGACATGGTTCCCGGTTCGCACCGCTGCCACCAGTTCAGCGAGAGCATTCTCCAAGCGTCGAAAGGAACGCAGGTTCGCGGCGCGCAACACCTCCAAGTCAATCGCTTTGGTCAAGACTGATTGGTCCGTCGTTGCCCGATAGCCGCCAGGAAGCACCGTGTTGAGCCACGCCTTGGCGGCCCGTGGCGCTTCTTCCGGGTTTGGCGGTAACGAATCCGGTAGCCTCAATTCGCGTCCATCGGGCAAAGTCCCCATCCCCGGCGCCGCCGCAATCAACCAAGACTCGAATTCCAGACACGCGAATACACATGCCACCGAAAAGGTCGCGCCAGCACCGACCTTAAGAGCCTCCGCGGCAAGCTCCCTCGCAACCGTCATCGCGCAAAACGGTTGCTTGTTCTTCAGGTCGACGTCTCCATCGAGTAGCAACAGAATTCCGCCCACATTCGGTTGCTTCATCGCAGCACGAATTTTGTTGTGCCAGTCTCGGAAGCCGTTCTTACGTAGCTTGTTGACTTGCCCGATGCGAAATGGCGATGGATCAATCGAAACGGCGTCAAAAGCTTGTTGGCTGCTCAGGATCTTGCGCAGCAGAAACGGGACGGCCTCCGCGTCGCCCTCACCTTCAACGAATGAAACGATCTTCTTCATTCGCCAACCACCTCAACAGCAGACGTTCCCTGCCGTCGTGCCGGATCAACGGTCAGTAATTCTCCCGGATCGGTCAATCTCTCTTCCAAAGCCGCCCGTTGCTCCTCGGAGAGAGGTCCGATCTGCGTATAAAATCCTTCCTTTTCAACGACCCGAATTTGCGACGCCGTGAATCGGTCCAGCAATCCAGGACTGTGAGTTGTCAAAATCACTTGGCCACGTCCTTCCATCGGTGCCGCTAAGAACTCTTCGGCCAGCAGTGAGAAGGCACCGGGGTGGACTGCATCCTCAGGGTGCTCAAACAGCATCGCCAACTTGGGCGGCTGTTGGTACAGCGCCAACAGGTGGGCGTAGAAGCGACGGAAGCCCTCGGATTCCTGAGACAACTTCAGTTCAAGTGTTTTGTCGTTGAACAGATGTCCGACGATCGCATATTGAGGTTGCCGAAGATCATTCAATTCGACCGATGAGACACCTTCGTTGACGCGTTGCAGCGACTTCACGATTCGTTGGCGAGCCGAAGCGTCTTGAAAATTGCTGACTATCTTCTTCATCGTATCCAGGTAATTGGCACCTGAATCCTGAAACCCCGATTGCCCCGCTTCCGCCGGTGCACCGATGAGCATCACGCTATTGGGAAACGTGTAGCAGCCGATGCCTTCAGTCAACGCAGCGTACGCAACAACCACATCAGATAACGATGGCATTCGGCCTAATGCGATGCCGCCCGGCTTCGGAATATCCACCAGACGCGGTTCCTGGATCCAGGCCATGGCGTTCTTGTCGCTAGATTGGTGATACAGGATCGTGTCACCAAGCAGCAGCTTCTCTTCTCCAAACCGCCCCTGTTCTGGCGACTTTCCGAGGTCTAAAAGGTAACGGTATCTCTCTTTCGAGCTGCGAACAGAGAAACATATTTCGAATCTGGTTGGTGCTTCCGTCATGGGAAGAGGTCGCATCAGAGCAAATGGATTCTGGCCACCCCCAAAGACGCCGCCCATACCACCGCCGGAACCACCGGGTTGCCCCCTCAGCAAATCACGCAGAAACCGCACCGCTTCGACGAAGTTCGATTTGCCCGTTCCGCTACGCCCGACCAGGACGGTCACGTCCGAAAACTCGACCGTCACATCTTGAATGCTTTTGAAGTTCTGAATGCGTATTTCATGGATCATGGTTTGGTACCGTTTCGGTTGATGATCTTCTCATCATTTCGCTTACATTGAATTATTCTACTCCACCACCATCCCTTAGCTGATCCCATCAGCTACACGACAATCCCCTATCCGATCCGTTGGTTCCGGATCAAATCACGCAGCACCCGAGCCGAGGCCGCTTCCTCGGGACGAAGTTCTTCGAGCCGTTTGGCCAGGTAGTCGGCGAATTCCTTGGCCATCTCGCGTCCGTTCATGTCACCAAACCAGTTCGGCACGTTCATGGTCAGATGGCTCAGCACGTCGTCGGTCTCGACGTCACCGGTCAACTCCATGACGCCGTACAAAACCGCCCGCAACACCGATTGATGCAACTCCGATCCTTCGCCCATTTCGGCTCGAGCGAATTCGACGGCACTCTTCAGTCGAGCTGACTTCGCGCGTTGGCTCGCCATCAAAGCTTGGAAGTTTTTCACCTTAAACGCTTTGGCGAAGTTCTGGTAATTGTCGATTGAGTTGAAACCACGTGCCTCCATGTCGATCATCTTCAAGTAAAACCGCTCCGCACCGGACAGCTTGTCCCAGTGCGATTTCGAGACGCCTTGCGGTACCAAGCATTGATTGGCCGTGTTGACCGCGTAGCCGATCAAATCATCCACGAACGTGACTTCCCCTTTGACACGCGGGCGGATGGATTCGCTGGCCATGTCGCGTCCGTCGATCGTCGAGTATCGAGTTAGCACTCGCAGGGCGGCGGCGTAGCCGGCCATTTGAATGTCGGCATCTTCAAAAACATTCTCGTCGCGGTACAAGCCCTTGGCCTGTTGGTTCAATCCCGTCAGCGATTCGACCTGCGACTGAACCTCTTCTTCGATTTCCCACGCCAACTCATCACGAGTCGTCTTGTGTTTGCCCAGTCGTTTGCGACACACCAGCAACACCGTGCCTTTGACGTTATTGCCATCCCGCAAAGCGCTTTCAGTTTCGGTGACGACGTACCAAGCGGCGGTGACCTGCAACCCAGAGGCCCAGACGATGTTGGCCATGTCGGCCCATATCGAACCGGATTGGTGCGTGAACATGATGACTTGAATGCCGTAATCGGGCATGCACTCAGTCATCCGTTTGTAAGCAGCGACCATCCCGCGACGAAAGTCCTCATCCTCGCCCTTGATCGCCATCGACCGCCGACTGTCCCAGACCCAATCGGCGAATTCGGCGGGTGGATTCTTGCGAAGCCAGGCAATGAAGAATTCAAGGATTTCCTCGTACTTGACGGCGTCACCATAAGGCGGGTCAGTTACGAAAATGTCATGATCGGTTGACAGCTGATCCGCGCTTTCAGCTTTGACAATGTGCCCCAATTCAGTTGGAAAAGTTTTGTAGTCCGAGGAAAAGAACTCTTTCGACCAACCAAACGATCGGCAAGCGTATGTGTAAAGCGTGTTCAACGCCTGATTGTCAAATACGCCTTGTGACTTGCCTACTCGACCCGGTCCAGGATTCGAATCCCAGCGACAAAGCTTGCTGTTGTAGTTCAAGAAATTCGCGACACTTGGGATCTGGCTCCCGACAGCGTGCTCCTTGATTAACGCGCAAACCAGAAGCTGCCTTGGGTTGAAGAGGTGATGCCAATGGGTCCACCCACGAGTTCGGATTGGTTCGTCCGTTTTCTCACCAGGCTCAATCCTGCTGTCAGGCACCCTCCCTTCGCCCTGCCACTTGCTAATTCGACTACGGACATATTCAACTACGGTCTGCTCGCGTTGAATGTCGTCGTTTCCAATTCCACGAAACTCAAAGTCATATCGCTTGCCAGATGACTTACGTTTCATCCAAAAAATTGCATATAAGCGTTCTTGAAATATGTCATCACTGCGCGGCTGAAAGTCTTCCTTTGCCCATTGCCGCAGCTTGTTTCCCTTCTCGCCATCTGTAGTCCGGTAATCGCCGCGAATGGTGGGTATTTTCGTGCGATACTCCAAGTTTTCGGGGCAATGAACCATAAATGATTCTTGTCCACGTCCCCCGGAATGGACGGTCCCGATCGCAGCTGCGTTCAGTTCATCATCTTCTACATTCGAAACAATCTCTATGTCGTATCGCTTGCTAGCAAAGTCAGGGACTAATCGTGCGACTGCTTTTTTTCCTCGGCTTACCACGCGCGATGGAAGAAGCGGGACCAACCAACCACTTTGAGGGCATCTCACTTCAAGACAGTAAAGAAATGCTTTTGCTGTCCATCCATCTCCGTCAATTTCGATGCCCAGGTCGTCGATTATCCGCTGCACTTCTCTAATAAGTTTTTGCTGGTTGTGCACGAGCCTATCGCGACTTTCCAGGTTGCCTCCAACTACGTTAAGTGCAGCCCATGATAGGATGCACGCAATCGGGTTCAAGTCGGAAGCATGTACATCACAACCGAGCCTCAATGCCTCAAAAGGTATTTGTCCTGAGCCACTAAACGTGTCTGCAAAGCGGGGACGATTGCCAAATCGCATTACTCCGAGCTGCTCGGTCAGTTCTGGGAATGACGCGGCTGTTGTCCCTAAATGAGAGTTAACAAAAGACCAGATGTGTTCGTGCACTTCTTCGCCGACCTCTTCTGGGCGGAGCGCGACATGCACCCGTTCTCTATAGACCGTCGCTGGAAGAAGCCGCTTTTCAATTCTACGGCGTGATAGTTCAGAAACTTCATCACGCCATTGCACGCGGACACCCTCGTATTCATCCTCAGACCAGTTGATCGGCGAGGACTCTGGTAAAACGCCTTCAGGTTCACTCGTGAAGAGATCTCTGACATTGTCGAGTGGGAGTTTTTCAAGAATCTCTTTCGGACGATAGCGTCGCTTCCATCTCGCAACAAACGATTCGTCATCCATGGCCATCAACATCTCAAAAATCTCCAAGTCACGCTTGGGATCGTCCGTCGCTGGCAGCAAGCAACCGAGTATGCAGGCCTTGTTGAGAATGAGCGGTTTGCGACCTTTCCAGTAGCTTCCCAAAGCGGTGAGCGTTTTTCCGCTCCCGGCCATTTGCTCCTTGTACGATTCCGCCGACAGCTTTTGCACGGGAAGCAGTTTCTCGATCAGCGACGGCGCATCTTTGAGTGAAAAGGGGACGATCTTATTGGTGCTCATTCAGCTTCCTTGAACAATGGCATCAGGGTGCGTTCGGTCGGGCGACGACGCCTCTTGGCCGGGTTGGGTTTCTCGCCGTCGGAAAGTGCGTGATAGAGCGCCCGCCGCCATCCTCGTTGCGTGTCGTCCGGAAGTCCCGCTTCGGCAACGGTCATCGCGAACAACCACCATCTTTCTTCTGGTCGTAAGGCGGCCCATTTGACACAGACCACCGGCAATTGATCCACGTTGGCCGTTTCGGCGGCCCAGGCTAACACGCAAAGCTCTTTACCGAGCAAGCGATCTACTAGGTTCGTGCCCGAATGCCAACGGCCCGTGGTGACCTTGGCGGTTTTGAGCCGGGTGTTGAACTCGGTACGCGCCGCAGCCGAGATCGCGGACCAGGCCGCTCGTTTCAAAATCACCCGCTCTTCGTCTTGCGGTGATCCGTTCTCCATGCCACCGTAGCCATAATCCTCGACAATCAAAATCGACTCGCTGCGTGAAGACGGAATCTCGACACGAAACAAGTGTGCCCCGAACGTGTCGGGGGCTCCAAAATCAACGGTCTTGGCTTTTTTGCTCATCCTTGCTCGATGTCTTCGGTTTTAAGTTCAATACCTAACTTGGCTGCAAAGTCTTTTAAGTCATGGCCGGATGAAAACCGTCCTTTGCGGAACGACATGGTTACCGGTGTGTCGTCTGGGAATTTGGTCAGTACTTGAGTTAGTAGCTTTTCGATGAAGTCGGCTTCGGTGGATACTTCGCCGATCGTGACTGCGATGACTTGGCTGCCTTGACCAATCGTCAGTTGAACACCTTCAAAGGTGACTTTCTTTTCGGCCGCGTGGCTCAAGCCGTCGAACACCTTGCCTCGTGAGTCAAGCTTGCGACCGGTGCGGGAGATCATGATGCCTGGTTTGACATCATCAATCTGAACGCCCGTTTTCCCGACGGCAGGGAACGGGAAATCTCTCTTGGCAAAAATGTCTGGATAGTCGTCAACTTCCGCAAACGCGCGCACCAGTACATCGCCGTCCTCGATGTCAAAGGGTTCCGTGTAGGGCGTGCCATCACGGGGTTCGCTGCCGTTGGTTGTGTAGCGAATCGTCCCCCGCGGCGCAACGTATAAGGCAACCTTGCGGCCATCGCCGGTCCCGATCTCTTCGGTTCGCAACACCAGCTTGTTTGGCCAAATGACAGGATCACCGGTCTCGTACATCCCCGATGGATCGGCGACCAGAAGATTCACCTTCATCGCCTTGGTGTCGAAGTAGGTGTCCTGCAGCACGGGACTCTTTTCACTGACCGGACCATCTTCGGCATAGTGAATCCGGGCGGCGGCTCCGGCGTTGAGTGCTGAAATCCGCAAGCGCACCATGCCTTCGTCGTTGGGCTCGCTCTCGGGCGTCACTTGCGCGGACGTTTGTTTCTTTTTTGGGGATTTGGTGATGTAGCCATTGCCCAGGTCTTCCCAGAGTCCACGATTGCAGGCGAGTGACTTCAGGCTTTCGAGTCCCCTCGGCACGAGCCAGCACATGCCGGACTTCTCTGCTGATCGTTCCACAACGTCTGCCCAACGAGCTTCGTCTTGTCCCTCGTTCCACAACAAGTCTTGAGCCTTGTCGCGGATCGCGTCGAAATCAGCTTCGATGTCGAGAAACAATTTGATGGGATTCGACGTGAGCGTCTTTTCGATCTGCTCTTCGCCGTCGAAAGGCTGGCTGGTATCGCGAGCTGTTTCGAGTGCCTTGTGAACGAGCTTGGGTGGTTGACCGCTGCGCTGGATCGGGAACAGGACTTTGTCGAACAGGTTCAAGATCGTGCTGTTGAAATCCTGCTCATATGACTGTTGTTTGTCCTCAAGGTCTTTTCGCTGTGGATGGCCTTCGGGAATACGTGTGTCGGCAACGCCGGCTGCGTAAAACTGACGGGCGGCTTTGTCGATGCTGCCCATCGCGGACTTGTCGCCAGTCAGAATGCAAAGGTTATTCTTCCGCGTTAGTCCGTCAAAAAATTTCTGGACATCTTCGGGCGGAATTTTCGAGTCGGGACTGACAATTAACAGCACACGTCCTTTGCGAACACGATCGGCAACGTCTTCGAGCTTCGGTAGCGGAAAAACCTCTTCGTAGACGGTCTTTCGGGTCGGCTTGAACATCTCCTTGAGCCGTTTGTCGATCAGCGCGTCGATTTGATTTTGCGGTGCTTTCTCGGCCAGGCTTTGCAACAGCTTGGTCAGGTTCTCCTGACGGTCGAAGTAGTAGCGACCTTCACCGGTATGGTGCAAATACCAAGCGACCTTTTCGAGTTCCTCAAACGCGGTGCGGAATTCGGCCGGCTCGCCCAATGGCGACACGAGGCACTCGACCATTTCTTCGAGGGTCAGTCCTTTGACCGAGTTGACTGCCGTGGAAAGGCTGGCGGTCAGCAGCAACGATCCGACTTGTGACGCGGATTCTTGGCCGCTTTGCAGGTCAATGACTTGAGCGTGCGCGGACTTTTGTTTGTCCCACAGGTCTTTGGCGATGACGTCGCGGAAGCCGGAAATCTCGGTCAATTTTTCGCGGACTTCTTTGATCGACAAATCGAAGTGCTGAGGGCCGATCAAGAACACGTCGTTGGCGTCCCGGTCCCACACTGATCGCAAGAGACGCGAGACGAGTTCAATCAGACCGCGTGTTTGTCGGAAGTTCTCGTTCTCCTTGAACAGTGCGATGACATTCTTGAGTTGCGGATGGAAGGGATAGGTCGCGGAGATTTCGTCGGCCATCGCTTCGGCACCACGATTGACGCTTTTGCTCTTTGCGGCCTCTTCGAGTTTCCGTCCGAACGCGTCAGCAATGTTGTCGACCTCGGCACTATCGGGCAGCGACGAAAACAGTCGTTTGCGGAGGATTTCGTAGATTTCGTTGTTCGATAGGTCGACCGGCGTGATGCTGCGTTCTTGTCGGCCCAACTCGTTGCGTGCATCGGTCAACGCTTTTTGAATCAGATTGCCACCGGTGTCGTAGGCGGCATCGAGATCGGAAACGACGATGCAAACATTTTTCTTTTTTCCGGCCGCGGTCAGTAGGTTGGCGAATGCGCGGGTGACGATATCGGCGACGGTACCATTGCCAACGCTTTGCGTGTCGTAGTACTGGAAATAGGGCGGCATCTCGTCGAGCAAGATCAAGACTGGATCGTCACCGTCGAGGAGCTCTAGCCATGCCTTCTCATCGGGAGCCTTGGGGCCGTTGGCCCAATACTTGTTGAAAGTCTCGGCTTTACCGAGTTGTTGTGCGATTTCACCCCAAAAGAAATGGTCGGGGTTGTTGCGTCCGTTGAACGCGGCGACGTTGGCGCAGGCGAAAGCGTCGGCGGCCGATGACCCATTGCAGTGGGTCTTGCGAAGTGCCGGGTTGGTCGCCAACAATCCAAAGCCGACTAAGAGGTGCGTTTTACCGCCGCCCATCGCTTGCTTGAGGTGGAAGATCGCTTCACCGGACTGGCCTGCCAGCCGAGACATGCCGACGTCAATCAGATCCCGCATTCCGTCGGTGATGAATGTCTTGGAGAAGAATGCGGTGCCGTCACCTTCGGTCTGGATCAGTTCATCGAGCTGCTCGACCTGATCGCTAAGTTGAATTTTCAGGGCGTTAGGCTGCAACTCGCAGGCGTCGCGGACAGTCTTCATTGAGGTGTCGTCTCCAGGGTGCCCTACGGCGGACTAATCAAATTGCTAGGGAATTGCGTGCTATCTAGGTTTGAGCGGCTTTGCGACTTCCTCCAAGAACCGTTCGAGGTCAGCCCGTCGAAAGAGGCGGTAGCCGTTGGCCGGGTTTCGGTGCATCGGGATTTTGCCGTCTTCCGCCCAAATTCTTAAAGTCGCCTGCGCAACCCCCAGAATCTCAGCAGCCTCGGCCACCTTGACGTAATCGCTCAACTTTTCCACTCGCAATCACCCGACTGGGAAGACAACTGCACAAACCTTGTCAGAGTCTATCGAAACCTATCGAGGGGAAATAGCAGGGCACGTCGACCAGAAACGACAGCGAAGAAACCCGCGACGGCATTCAGTTGATCAATCGCTCGTGCGTCGACTTGCAGGGCAAGCCAGCGGACTAGGGGATCGTGGTTGGCGAACCTGCTGGCGATGCGATCGGTGCTTGAGACTCGGCCGATTGATGGCGCGGACATGATTGAATTGACTGTTGTTGATGGCTGGAAGTGTGTGACCAAGGAGGATGAGTACGCTGCCGGCGACGCGGTGATCTATTGCGAGATCGACTCGTTCTTGCCAGTGCGGGAGGAGTCCGAGTTTCTGCGCAAGTCGTCGCTGAAGACGATGGACGAGCGTGAAGGCTTTCGACTGCGAAAGGTGGCAACTTCCCTGTACTTGAGAGTATCGACGAGATGCTTGCGTCCGCCGAAGGAAAGAGCGTGCTCAATCCCAAAACCGAACGCCAGGGGCTGGTCTGGGTTTACGGTAGTGGCGACGATCGTATCTCGTTCAAAACGATCTCAAACCGATTCCTCGCCAAAGGTGGCGACTAGCGAATGAAGATTTGGTTCATTTCTGACACTCACAATCGACATCGGGAGCTAACCGTTCCCAATGTCGATTTAGTGATCCATTGCGGCGACGAGTCGACGCATGGGAATGCTTGGATGAATGAACCGGAAGCGAGGCCATTCTTTGAGTGGTATTCGGAGTTGGACGTTGCGACCAAGGTGTTCGTGCCAGGCAATCACTCTACCGCGATGGAATAGGGGCTCATCCGCCCTGATGACTATCCCGGCATTCGTTTTCTGATCCATGATTCCATGGAGTTGAACGGGCTCAAACTGTTTGGCTCGCCCTACACGCCTCGATTTCACGATTGGGCATACATGAAGAAGCGTGGGCAGCTTGATCTCGTTTGGCAATCAGTTCCCGACAATGTGGACATTCTGATCACTCATGGTCCGCCGAAAGGCGTCTTGGATCTAACGCACGACATCGAATCGAAAGCACTCGTTCAAGTCGGTTGTGCTGCCTTGCGTCGACACGTCGAAGAACGAATCCAACCCAAGATTCACGCCTTCGGACACCTGCACGACGAAAAAGGCATCAGCAACTACGGCAAGTTTACTCGGGGTGAGACGCAGTTCATCAATTGTTCGTGCTGCAACCTCGCCGCGAAACTGACCAACAACGGATTCGTTGTTGAGGTCTAAAAACGAAAAACGCCCGCAGGGGATTGCTCCGCTGTGGGCGTTTTGGATTTGAACATCGTGTGGAAACTGCAATAGGTTCACGACGCAGTCGGCTACCTGCTAGTTCCCTACGGTTGGTACCATCAGAATCCTAGGTCATCGACCCCGTCGACGTCGCGACCCCGCGGCTCCTGCGATTCGGGCTCTTCTTCCAGGTGCATTGAAATCTTGGTTCGGCCCTGTGTTGAAAAGGTCTCGAAGTCAATTTCGATGCCGGCACGGCGCATCACCGGTGCCAAGCGTCGCAGTTCTCCGCTAAGCTGGCGAGCGGACTTTGGCCATTTCTTTTGACGCTTCACTTCGTCCGACGCGGAATCGTTCAGGGTTTCCAGCCACTCGGTTGGCGTTTTAACCAAAACGTCAGTACTAAGCTCTGGCAGGAGGGTTTGGATGATCAAGCTGTCGTCGACCAGTCCTTGGTTAACACTGTCGATGTTCGCCAAGTAAAGCTTCATCCATTCGCCTTTCTGCAGTCCCATTTGCTGCTCTGCCGCAACTGCAAACTCAGCAAAGTCTGCCATTCGCGGGCGACTGGTCAGTTTGACGTTGGGCAGTCCGCGAATCGCAGCGGAGACCAAATCGAGTAGGCCGCCAAAAATGGCGGGAGCATCTCGATTGAAGTTCTCCCAGATTTCTTTCTCACTTCGACGCTCGTCACTGGAAATCGTTGGCAGTGTCACGACGATAGCACGATCAGCGAGGTCCGCACGGGAAGCGACGTCTTCAATTCCAGTCAGGATGATAGGACGTTGAGCTTCGAAGATGGTCTCTTCGTCGTTGGCATAGAGCGTTCTCGTCGCAAAGCCACCTCCCGTCGAGATCCGACAGAGCCCATCTGAACACCAAGGGGAAATGTGGCTGAGGTTATCGAATGCAAGAACGTGTGCGTTGTTTGCAGCAATGGCGAGATCTTGCAAACCCTTCGGGGCAGCCCGGATCGGAGATTTGTTCGGGTCAACAAGAGCACGAAGCATTTTTGCCGTCGTCGACTTCGCAGACCCCTGTTCGCCAGTAAGAATTAGGACTGGGTAGGGGCCCTTGGGACGCATGCAGGCGAGCAGCCACGCCAGGATTAGCGGCCAAACCTCGTTCGGAACATTGATGTATTTACGCAACAGTTGAATGTCACATCCGCGGGGCACAGGGAGGGGCATCATTCCCGATCGACGGACGAATTTAACCGGCGTTTGGGAGGTGATGGCATAGCCGTTCGCATCAACGGAAATTGATTGCCAGATGTCATCGCCCTGGTCGATGTGAATCGAGTGATCATCGCCAGCGACTCGCAGGCGAGGGGTATGCTCTTTTCCTTCGAACAGAGCTTTTGCTTTGAGCGTGGCAATCGCGTTCGTGACGCTGTTGGCCGGAGCGGCTTTTTGATGCTCAAAGTAGAAGCGGCTTTCCAGGTAGCGTTGAAACGATTGACTGTCGAGGCAGTAGTTCTCAGCGTGGGAGTCAATTTGAATAGTGGCGAAAGTTCGCCCACTGCTCTTGTCGTGCCACAGTTCAACGCCCTGCATCCCTAGTTGCACGATTTCGTCGGTGTCACTTTTTTTACCTTGGCTACCGTTTGCCTTGGCCTTGCTGGGTTCGTGCGCAGCTCCATTTTTTTCAGTTTGATTTGACATCACAGGCCCTCGCTTTCGAGGTCTTGCATGGCTTTCGAGTGCGTCTTGGAGTTAGCAATCGAAGATGCTGCGGCAGTAGAATCTGACGCCATGGACTGCTGGTTGTTTGCAGCGTTGTACTCTTTGACGGCGGCAATGGACGTCATTCGGCGCCCGCCGATTAGCCACGACTTGAGCACGTTTCCATGGCGATTGGGTTCTAAGCACCAACGTGTTGCTGTGCTCGGGTGCGGGCGGAGTCCGTTTTCTAGTTCAATTGCACTGAGTAATGGACGGGACTTGTTTTCTTCTTCGTCTGCATCGAGCGATGAAACAGGCTCGTCTCCCTTTTCTATTGCACGGAGCAATGAAGCGAACTTGGTTTTTTGCATTTGTCGCAATTCCGAGTAGGTAGTGAGAAATCACTTGAGTAGTGAAGTAACACTCGGAACAGAGCAAACGTCGCAAGCTGGAAGCGAGCTCACGGCGAGCTTGGGCAAGCTCGGCTGCAAAATCTGAAAAAAATCAGTCGCAGTCCAGGAAAACGTCCTCTCCCTCCGTGCCGATTGCCCAGGGAATGTGCATCATGTCAAAGAACTGGTTGCCCTTCGTCCGCAATGACGGGATCTGTGTACCGCTCGTATCGTGGTTGGGGTCTCCGTAGATTGCTCCAGCTAGCTCGCTCCGTTCGGCCCTTTTGTTTCTTCGAGGAAGCAAGGCATTTGCCAGTTTCAAGGCGAGATGGTATTTAGTCGCAAAACTCTCTACGGGAATTCGCTTCGCTGCTTTCCATTCGCGAGCCAGTCGCCGTCCTTCGCGTCGTTTTTTTGCGTCTTCATCAGGGTTCAGGATGTCAGCTATTCCAAGTCCCGATTGCGAGTTGGTTGAGTCGGACTCACTGAGTACAAAGTCAACCTCTTGCGTCAGGAGCTCGCCTCCCGATTCATGGTGCAGTGCGGTTGCCGGGCCAGTGAACGCATCCATCCATTCGAACCAGACATCTTGAGCATCTTTGCTGACAGCAGGTAGAGTCGCTCTCTGGCAGATCTTCTTCGCTATCATTTCGTAGTCGTTGTGGAACTGTCTTCGAAGCTCTCGTTCGGTTTTCGCGAGCTCTCTTGGTTTGAGACCGGCCTTCCGTGCTGTCTGAATATCTTTGTTCAATGCGTTTTCCAGTTTGCGGTACGCTGCCGCAAACTCTGATGAGTACCAGATGACAGGGTCCTGGCTTGAAAATTCGAACGGCTTCGTCATGTCAAGGGATCCTGTGCTCACCTGACCTTCGGTCTGGGACTTTAAGCTAGCTAGCATGACTAGATGCTCGATCGGCTTCAAAGACTGAGCGCAGCGGAGTCGAACTGGAATGTACTCCTGCAGGCCCTGGCGAGTTGCTTCTTGCTCCAAGAATTCAGCAACGAGGTCTCTCCAGATGAAGCGTTCCAGTGACTCGCGGTCGTCCTTATCTAGATGCATTGAAAACGCTTGGGTGTTGAATGAAGTTTTGGGTTTGTTGATGCAACAGCGACGCTGATGAAGGCAGGCGTTCAATCGCTCGACGCATGAGCGTCTTGGTGCGTTTCGCTAGCTGCGAGAACGCTGCACCACCTGTTTGTCTCTGTGGTGGAAGGACGCGGGCACGGGGCAATAATTTTTAAGGGCTCTCTGGTTCCCGCCATCTTCTGTTCAGTGACTGGTTGGTGGAAGCAGTAAATTAGAGGCCAGGATGTGCCTTGCCGCCTTCGTTCGCTAATGAAGCCACTATGTCGCCAGGTAAGCCGCGTCACTTGCGGACAAGGGCAATTTGTTGAAGCAGCCTGTATCGCAAAGCATAGTTGCAGCGATACAAGCTGCATGGATTTTCCATCTAGCAGTGCTAGCCAATCTGGCGGGCGACTTCGATACCTTTGGCGATGTCACGTTCGGCGTAGACTTGCGTTACATCTGCGTTCTTGTGGCCGAGCATGACTTGGGCGGCCTCCAGTCCGAACTGCTTGCGGATGTCGGTGCCGCGTGTGTGACGAAGGCGGTTCGGGCTCCAGCGGTGTTCGGATTTCCACTTCTTTGCTTCTTCTTCGGAGAGATCGGCAGGAGGTGGGAATGCTTTGTCGCACGCATTGTGAATTGCTCGGCGATAGCTTTCTGTCGTGTAGCATTCGCCCGGCGACTTCACTGCTTTCTTGCCCTTCAACCCACCGCGATCGTTCTTGCGGCCTCGGCGGTTCCCGCATGAAGGTGGCGTAGCTCGCTTCGCAGCACGCTCGGCACGCAACTGCTCCACAACCTCGATTGGGCGGAACAGATAAACGTCGGGTTCGCGATCGAGGTAGCGAAGAAGGATCGGCTGAGCTTTCGGGCCAATGAAGAGCGTGCGATCGTGGCCGTGCCAGTCCGTTTTGTGTTCGGCAACGTTCGCGATCCACACATCACCCGACCGATCGAGGCAGCCCGGTGTCAGTTGGCAGACTTCGCCGGGACGGCAACCAGTGAGTAATTGAACTCGTGCCATGTCCGCGAGGATTGGCGGAAGTTCTTTGAGGGTGGCGTCAACAATCGATTGCTCAATTGGCAGGATCGGATCCGTTTCCGGCGCCTCAGTTCGCCCTTTCTTCAATGGTGCAATCAGTCGCAAAGCCTCATGAATTGACGGCGGCAGTTTTCCTTCGGCAGCGGCCCACTTGAACATGCGGACAATTCGTTTCATCCGGCTGTTGATACCAGGCCGCGTGAGGCCGCTTGCGATCATCGATTGGCGGACTGCTTTGAACTGCTCGGGGCCAAACGAGGTAGCGGGTGAATTGGCGTAGAGTTCCTTCAGTGGCTTCAGAGCAGGTTTGATCCGATGGAGTTCGGAGGTTTTCTCCGAGCCGTAGTAGCTGCGCGAATGCCGCAGGTAGTCCACCAAGATCATTGCGATGGAGAGCTCCTCGCAGGAGAGACCGAAGTTCGGGCTTCGGTTGCTTGCAAGGTACTCCGCGATAACGCGATCGTACTCAGCAATCGATGCTTTGCTTTTCCATGGACCGAGATAGTAATCTCGTCCGTTGATTGTCACGCGAGCTTGCCCGCTTTTGTGCTTTCGGTACTTGGGCACCGAGCCGGAAGAATGTGGCATGAGCCTCACCTTTGAATGCCTTGCGGGTATGTACCCACAAGAGGACTTGCAAAAGCGTGCTCTGCCAGAGGCGGCAGGTATTCGTTTGAGTCAACGAATCACGAGAGTTTTAAGAAGCGACGCGGACGGGACTCGAACCCGCAACCTCCGGATCGACAGTCCGGGGCTCTAACCAATTGAGCTACCGCGCCTTGAAGAGGCCAACCAAAGCGTTTGAAAACAACTTTTGATCTTCTTCAAAGGCTCGCAAGAAGATGAAGAAAGTCTCATCTCCGCTGCGATGGGGTGGAGTATATCTATGCTCGGATTGCTTGCAAGGCCGGTCTGAGGGGTCACCCAAAATTTTGTTTGTCGCCCCGCAAACCACGTCTGTTTGCACTGATTTTAGCGGTCAAACCTTGCGGGAAACTCGCATCTGCGTGTTTCTACTTCGCACCAAGGAGAACAGTGCGACGCCGCGAACCAATCGAACTACGGTTGATTGCACGTACCCCGTGAAACACCCGCAATCGAGAGTTCCAATATGGACGCTTTCCTGCTCGCCTTTTCAATCGTTGAATACTTCTGGGATTGTTGGTGGGAGTTGAAACTTTACTTCCTGCACCTGACAAAGTTCCAGTGGATGTTGCTGTCCATCGCTTCGGTCTTGAGCGGTTTCCTTTGCCTACGCGGTGATCGATTCCGAATTTGATCGGATCGGCTGGACCTCGCTTGGAACGCGACGACCAAACTTCCGCCTGACCAGCACCAGGCAGCCGATCCCTTTGGCGGCCCGGGCTCATTCTTTTTGCTTTAGGCGAGCAACTCGCGAACGACGCGAGCCTCTTCCACACCGGTCAGACGTTGATCAAGCCCTTGGAACGGGTAGGTGAATCGTTCGTGATCGATTCCCATCTGATTGAGAATCGTCGCGTTGAGATCGCGAATGTGGACTCCGTCACGGACGATGTTGTAGCTGAACTCATCCGTTTCGCCGTGCACGACGCCTTGCTTGATTCCGGCACCCGCCATCCAGATCGAGAAACACTTGGGATGGTGATCGCGACCGTAATTGGTTTTGCTGAGCGCGCCCTGGCAGTAGATCGTTCGACCGAACTCTCCACCCCAAACCACCAACGTGTCATCGAGTAGCCCACGCTGTTTCAAATCAGTGAGCAAGCCGGCCGATGGTTGGTCGGTGTCCCGGCACTGGTTCGGAAGATCTTTGGGCAACGCACCATGTTGGTCCCAACCGCGGTGGAAAATTTGCGTGAAGCGAACGCCACGCTCGGCCATCCGCCGTGCCATCAAACAACAGTTCGCGAACGTTCCCGGGTTGGTGACATCAGGCCCATACAGGTCAAGCACGTGTTGCGGTTCATCACTGAGGTCAGTGAGTTCCGGCACGCTGGTTTGCATCTTAAAAGCCATCTCATACTGAGCGATCCGGGCTTCGGTTTCGGGATCGTGCCAACGGTCGAGCGTGTTGCGATTCAGTTCGGCTAGGGTGTCGAGCATGCGGCGACGCACACCGGAATCAATTCCATCAGGGTTGGAAAGATACAAAACCGGATCGCCGGCGCTTCGCAAAGCGACGCCTTGAAACTTGCTGGGCAAATATCCGCTTCCCCACAAACGGTTGTAGAGTGCCTGCGCTTGTTTGCGTCCGGTCCACGATGCGGTCATCACCAGGAACGCGGGAAGGTCTTCGTTTTCGGTTCCCAGTCCATAGCTCAGCCATGAACCCAAAGAAGCTTTGCCGGGAAGTTGATTGCCGGTGCAGATGTAGGTGATCGCGGGATCGTGGTTGATCGCTTCGGTGTACATCGATTTGACCAAAGCAATCTCGTCGACTTTCTTGGCCATGTGCGGAATCAGTTCGCTGGCCATGGTTCCATTGGCGCCATGCGGGCTGAACTTGTAAATGCTCGGCGCGATGGGGAATCGAGATTGACCGCTGGTCATCGTGGTTAACCGTTGGCCTTGCCGGATCGACTCGGGCAAATCCTTGTCAAACCAATCGGCCATCTGTGGTTTGTGATCCCACATGTCCATTTGGCTGGGAGCACCCGACATGAACAAATAGATCGCTCGTTTCGCGGCCGGTTCATGGTGCGGCAAACCAGGTTGTCCAGGAACACCGGGTTGGCTATCGACGGCACGTCCGATCCCGGGCATCGAAGCGAGTGCGGCGGCACCCAAACCCGCCGCGGCGCTGGAAAATAGCGAGCGACGAGTGAGATGTTGCATGCGTTCTTGCAGAACCGATGACATCAAAGGTGATTGTGTCAGTGCGTTCCAGTCTTCACAGGGGAATTCAGAGCGACTCATTTGCAAACCACCTCGTCCAAGTTCAAAAGGGTGTTCATCACGACGGTCCATGCGGCCAATTCAGGGTCGGGAGTCCCGGCCAACTTACGGGCTTCTTCAAGCTGGACCGAATAGTGCTCGATCAAATCTGCCATCAAAAGTTCGAGCGATCGGAGTTCGTTCGTTTCGATCGGACGCAAGGTCACGCGTTCGAACGCTGATTGAATTCGTTTTCGAGAGATCGCTTCCCAGTCGGATTGGTCCGGAGTCGGTGATGCGGTGATCTCTTGGGCCATGGCTTTTGCGGCCAGCATCGCTTGCGTTTCATTGAGCAACAACAAGGCTTGCATCGGCGTGTTGGTTCGTTCGCGGCGAGCGGTGCATGACTCACGACTGGGAGCATCAAACGTCGACATCACAGCAGGAGCGCTGGTGCGTTTCCAAAACGTGTAGACGCTGCGGCGAACGGTTTTGTCACCTTCGTCAGGGACGAAATTGGCGGTGTCACTATCGGTATAGCCCACCGCTTCCCACAAACCGGCCGGCTGAGGCGGTTTGACGCTCGGGCCGCCTCGAGTCGTGACCAGCAAACCAGACAGCGAAAGCATTTGGTCGCGAAGCGTCTCGGCGTCCAATCGAAAGCGAGGCCCGCGAGCGAAGTATCGGTTGTTCGGATCAACGGTGAGCATGTTGCTGGTTGCCGTGGCGTCACGGCGATAGGTTTCCGTCATGACCAGCCGCTTCATCATCTCTTTCACGTTCCAGCCACTCTCGCGAAAATCGATTGCGAGTTCGTCGAGCAACTCGGGATGGGATGGCAGGTGACCTTGGCTGCCGAAGTCTTCGCTGCTTTTGACCAATCCGTTGCCAAAGAGTTGTTGCCAAAAACGATTGACGGCAACGCGAGCGGTCAGCGGGTGATCTTCTCGAAGCAACCACTGGGCAAGTCCCAGGCGATCGACGGGAGCACCTTCAGGGAATTCGGGAAGGAAGCCCGGAACCGCACGTTCGACTTTCTCGCCGGGCGAATCGTAGAGCCCGCGTTCTAGAATGTGCGCGTCGCGAGGTTTGGCGGTTTCTTTCCAGACCAATGTCGTGGGAACTTGTTTGTTGATCTTAACTCGCATCGCGATCATGCCGTCGTGCATGTCGTTCAATGCAATCCAACTCGGATGCTCGCAAATGAGCTCTCTATAAAACGCTCGAGCGGCTCGCCAATCCACGGTTGGGGAATCGCTTGATTCTTCCGGTGCTGACAAGGTTGCCAAGCGTTGCTTCAACGGTTCCGAAAATTGGACGGTAGGCGAATGAATGGCATAGGTCAGCGTCGCAGGTCCGCTTCGATTGACGTGTCGAACGAACAGGTGGTTGTCGCCTTTTTTAAGCGACAGCTTGTGGCGTTGCGACAACGGTTGAATGTCATCGTCTTTGCGATTGCCTGGTTTCTGTTTGGCCACTTCCTTGCCGTTGAGAAACAGGACGCTGCCTTCGTCGGTTCCGAACATCAATTCGACGGATTGATCCGATGGCGATCGGATGACTTGATGCAGAATGGAAACGCTGGTGGAATCGTTGATTGTCGGCAGTTCGTTGCTCAATACCGAAACGATGTCGGTTCGATGCTGCCATTCATGGTCTTGGTCTTGATAGGAAACCTTTTTGGCGGGATCGAACTCGTTCTTGTCTTCGCCCGCGAATGACTTGTTCAAGCCATTGCCGACATTTTCGACTTTCAGCGGCCCGATTAGGTGTGAGTCGCCCAGCACGATACGTTGGTCCTCGGGCAACTGATCCATCGAGGAATGCAAAGACAAAGCCACATGGCGAAGCATGTGAGAAACGTGCTGCGACTCATAGTGCAACGACACTCGAATCTGACCCATTTCAGCTTCGATGGTTTGGACTCCGAACCACGCCGTTCGGTCGCCGGTTGCTTCGTGACCACCGACGGCCCATCCGGTTTTCGCGTCAATCTTTCCATCGATCGCCTTGGTCACCGCGAATTCGTCGCCGGATTGTTCGCGGGTTGCTTTGGCGGAACGGATTGGCACTTCGGTCCATTCCGATTGGTCGTCGGGTCGCGTCTCAATTTTAATTTCGCTGAGCACGGCGTTCTGGTTGGATGCCGTTCCGACTCGCGGATGTTCCTCGTCTGTTTTGGCGTGCAGTTGCAGCATCCGCCAAGTACCGGCGGGCAGCGACGAGATGATGTGCATCACGTCTTTTGCAGGAGGCGTGCCGTCCCACTCCACCGATCCGTCTTCGTTCTGTTTGAACTTTCCATCGTTTTTTGTGGTGACTTCGACCGGCATCAGGTTCGCGTGAAAGGACTCTTCACTCGCAGCCAGCGTTTGTTGCCATTGCAGTTGGGCGGCGTCGACTTCCAGTAGCGGTCCGGCCATTTCGGCCTTTAGTTCAGCGAGGTCGGAAGCAATTTGCTTCAGTTCGGCTGATTGCTCGGCAGAAGGAACACGCACGACTGGCGGATGAGCTTTGTTGTTACCATCCATCGCTCGCCCGTCCAACGAATTGAAAAACGCGGACAGGGCGAAGTAGTCCTTCTGCGTGATGGGATCAAATTTGTGGTCGTGGCAAACGGAGCATCCCGTGGTCAAGCCAAGAAAGATTGTCCCAAACGAATCCGTGCGATCGATGACATTGCGAGCGAAGACTTCATCGTAGATCGAGCCGCCTTCGTTGGTCGTCACGTTCAGTCGGTTGAATCCGCTGGCAATTTGATTGCGAAGCGTTTCGGCCTCGTTCGTTTCGGGCAACAAATCACCGGCCAATTGCCGAGTGATGAATTGATCGAAGGACATGTTTTGATTGAAAGCGTCGATGACCCAGTCGCGGTAGGGCCACATTTCACGGTAGTTGTCCAAGTGCAATCCGTGTGTGTCGCCATAGCGAACCAAGTCCAGCCAATACCTCGCCATGTGTTCGCCGTAGTCCGGCGACGCCAGCAATTCGTCGACATAGTTTTCGTAGGCGTTCGGCGATGAGTCAGCAACGAACGCTTCGACTCGTTCTAGTTTGGGCGGCAGTCCAGTGAGGTCGAACGAAACGCGGCGAGCAAGTGATCGTCGGTCAGCGGAGTCTGCGGCGGACAAGCCCAACGATTTTAGTTGAACATCAATCCATTGATCGATGCGA
This sequence comes from Rhodopirellula baltica SH 1, assembly GCF_000196115.1. Lineage (NCBI taxonomy): Bacteria > Pseudomonadati > Planctomycetota > Planctomycetia > Pirellulales > Pirellulaceae > Rhodopirellula > Rhodopirellula baltica. The sequence goes on along the minus strand of NC_005027.1, from coordinate 226,727 downwards.
TCAACGTCGGACGAAACGACACCCTCCTCCGAAGGAAGTTCGTGGCGGCGAGGCGTCGCGAAGGCCCAGTGCGACGCGTAAACCGCACCTTCGGAGACCCACTGATTGAGCAACTCAATTTGCTTGGGTGACAGTGGTTTGTGGAAGTCTTCCGGCGGCATGATCATATCGGAATCGTCGGTCGCGATTCGCTCGATCAATAGACTTGCCTGCCATTCTTCTTGATCGATGACATCTGCTATTCCTTCGGCAGAGTCCAAACGCACGCCGGCTTGGCGATCGTGTTCGTCGGGACCGTGACATGCGAAGCAATGATCCGAAAGGATCGGGCGAATGTCGCGTGCAAAATCGATCTCGGCTTTCGAAGCTGTTTCTTCCGCTGATGCAGTGCCCGAAAAAGCAATGCATGAAAGCAACAAAGCAGCAAACCATCCAATCGTGCGACGGGATGCGAAGACGTTCCAGATCATCTAGGAACCCAAGAAGGAGGGAGGTTGGGTAGGCGGGATGAACTATCTTACTATCAATGCGACGATGCTCCAAACCAATAGACTTGGGTGGGAGTCGATTGATTTGATCACTGGGTTGCTTTGTGCGCTTTATCAATTGACTTCGCTAGCAACCCCGATGAACCAGGACTATTTGCCAGGACATTCCTGATTGCAATGAATCGTTATTCGAAACGATCTCGTGTGCGTGTGTACCTCGGACCACCCATTCGACCAATTGTGAAGATCTGTTCGGGATCAGGCAGCCCGTTCTTTCCGACGACGGAATCGGCAACGTAAAACGAAACAATGCGTCCAACGACCAAGTTGGCTCCGCCGCGTCCCGGTCCCAATTGCATCGACGTCAACATCTCGCATTCCATCGCTGCAACGACATCAGCAACTCGCGGCACTTCGACTTTGACCGAAGGAGCTTTCTGCAAACCAGTCAGAACGAATTCATCCTCGTCGGGGCGAACGTCTGCTGCGGATTGCTTCATCGTTTCGGCGAACTCTTCGGTGACCACGTTGACCACGAATTGGCCGTTTGCGCGAACATTGGCGAGTGTGTCCTTAGGAGTTCCGTCCAAACGGTTGACCGGACAAAACATCACCGTGGGAGGATTCGCCCCAACGCCGCCGAAGAAACTGTACGGTGCCAAATTCGCGATTCCGTCGGCGGACAGCGTTGAAACCCATGCGATTGGCCGCGGCGTGATCAACGCGACCATGGATTCATAGACCGCGCCAATCGATACGTCGTTGGGATCGATGATCATGTGCCTCTCAGTTGCTTTGTCAAAAGCGATTGCAGTTCGGGCGTTGCCGAAACGCAAAACTTGGGGTTCCAGTCATCGAATTCCTCGCCACCGTAGCCTTCTAGAATCGCACCGGATTCACGAGCGATCACGGTGCCGGCGGCAGAATCCCAGGCGGCGACATTGGTCGCCCAGTATCCATCCAGTCGACCATCGGCGACGTAGCACATGTTCAGCGCGCACGAACCCAAACGTCGCAACGAGCGGCACTTCTCGAGTACCTTTACAAAACGCGTCACTTCGGGCGAGTCAGCGGTGACACCCGCTCGAAAACTGCACGCGACCAAGCTTTCCTCGATCGCGGTGCAACCACTGGCGGACATCTTTTGGTCGTTGCAGTGGGCGCCTTGTCCATCAATCGCGGTGAACATTTCGTCTCGCGTCGGATCGTAGATCACACCCAACCGCATCTTGCCAGCCGCGTACAGGCCGATCGATACCGCAAAGCTTTGCAGGCGGTGAACGAAATTGACCGTTCCATCCAAAGGGTCGACCACCCAGCAAGGCGGAGCATCAGGGTCACCGGCTCGCACGCTGGCGGGCGGATCATTTTCGCCCTCTTCTTCACCAACGAAGGCATAGTCTGGGTAAGCCCCGACCAGCATGTCGCGAATGGCTTTTTGGGATGCCAAGTCGGCATCGGTCACCAGATCTTTGGGGCCTTTCTCACTCACAACACGGTGATCGCGTCGCGACATCAATTCAGCGGCACCGGCACGCGCCGCGTCGACGGCCAGCCTCAAGTGGGCACTGTCCATGGAGTTTGTCTTGGGGGTTGGTTGGAGGCGGTCCGATGGGTCGGAAGCCGTCAGTCGTTTTCCAACCGGCGAAGCTCTTCCAACCACAAGCGAATGTCATTGTCGTATTCCGTCGACATATTGCCAATGATGAGCTGTCGATGGAATGCCGCTGCACCCTGTTCGACGTGCTCAGCCGCCTCAGCGCTGACGAATCGAAGCGTTGGATCGGGGGCAATCAGGCCTCGAAGAAAATTCATCAACAAAGCGTTTCGCAGCACTTCCTCGGGAAGAATCCGTTCCAGATTCATCGGGAGTTCGCGTTTTGCCTGCAGAAGCTCGCCAAGATTCTTCGTGTTGTTGAACGGATTGAAACCGGACAACAGCTCAACCAGCACGTATCCGACACTGGCCAAGTCGCTGCGTGGAGTTGCGTCGAGGTTGTCGAGGACTTCTGGGGCTGCGTACAGCGGAGTGCATTCGCGATCTTTGGGCGGGTTGCGATAATCGATGGACGAACCCATGTCGATCAGTTTTGCGTGCCCACTGCGTTTGAGCATAATGTTGGCGGGTTTGACATCGCCGTGAACAATTCCATCACGGTGAAGTGCCGCCAACGCAGCCAAGCATTCGCGAACGATCGCGACGGCGACGCCGGGTTTGAAACGAGATTGTTCCGGGCCTTCGGTGATGATCACATCGTTGATGTATTTCCACCGCTTGGGTGTGATGTGGTCACGCAACAATTCCAGGCACTTGGGCATGACCAATTGCCGGAGATCGTATCCATCGACCCATTCCATCAGCATCACACGGATGCGATCGCGTTCGAAGAAGTTTTGAACGTCCAGCAGATTGTCGTGCTGGATCAACGCAATGCGAGCGGCAATCGACGCGATACGTTGCATCGCTTCGTCATACGAACGAGCGTCGGGGAAGCGTTCAGGCGAGAAGATTTTCATCGCCACGGGAACGGTGAATCCGTCCGTGCCTCGGTGCTCAGTCAGATAAACCTCGCCCTGACCACCACGGCCCAACATGCGGCGTAGGTTGTAGTGACCGGTCCAGTTGATTTTGCGTCGACGCGTCAGCTCATCGTAACGCGAAACCAGTTTTGGATCGCATTGGCTGGATTCCTCTCCGAGATAAGTGATCGTCGGAACAGGTTCGTAGCGTGTGGTTGCAGGCATACCATTCATACCGTCGCGGCGGCTTCCATGTCACCAAACGTAAACCAGCAGCTGACACATGGGCTGCGGGGACACTTTAACACTAAGCGTCGGACACTATCTTGACTTGGGATTGTGGTTTCGTCGAACGCTAAAAAATAACAGGGGGGAAGAATGTACCGATCGCGACAATTGAAGGGGTTCATTTCCCCAGAAGGATCATAGCAGCACCCAATAAAATTCCAGCCACGCAGAATGCCTTCCGTTGAAGGTTCACTTCGCCCAACCGAGATGCTCCCAATACCAACGCGACAACGACACTGCATCTCCGCAGCGTCGAAATGACAGAAACCATGGCATCTGGGTTCGCCATGGCGGTGAAGTAGACCATGTCTGCTGCTAACAGCAGAGGGCTGATGCACCAAACCGCCGTTCGGAACTCAAACTTGGACGTGGACGAACCAGGAATGGTTCCCCTTGCCGTTCCGATCGTGGAGGAACGTGCTGTCGTCTTGCTAGCAGTCTCCGTTGGTGACAAGTCCTCTGATGTCGCTCGATCCACGTTTTCACCGCGTGGCGCTATTCGTCGTCGGTTGAACCACCAGTGCAGTGCAAGCGGGGTCATCACCGGCAACATGTAAATCGTGAACCAAGCTTGAACGGTCGCTGGTGAATAACCAGCGCCTTGCAATAGATATTTATCGTAGATGGAACTGAACGATCCCAGCAGTGTTGCTATCAGCATGCATCCAACCCAACGATTGGTCGTGAATTTGATTCCCTCGGATTTACCGAGTGTTGAAAACAACCAGAACGAAGCGACGACGATCGCGATGCCTGCCCATTGCATCATCGCGGGCCGTTCGCCCAGCACACCGATTGCAATGACGATCGTCCACACGGGACTGGTGGATCGAATTGGTGCGGCGATGGACAGCGGCAGGTGTTTCAGTGCAAACAACGCGAGCGTCCAAGACGCTCCGACGAGCACGCTTTTCGCCAACAGTTTGCCATGATCAGTCCAGGTCAGCGGTTGGACCTTCAAAAACTCGATCGGAAAGGCATCACCGGTGAATTGTTGAGCGATCAATAGCGGTCCCCAAATTGCCGTCGCAACGCAGGCGGAGGCAAACAAGACCATCGGCACCGCGTTTTCGCGAGCGGCCAGTTTTTTGGCGAGGTCGTAGACCCCGAGCAATCCGGCGGATACCAGCGCCATCAACATCCATTCCATTGGAAGTGTTGACCTAGCGGGTTTGTTGGCCGGCGTAACGAATGCTACGCACGATGGCATCTCGAACATCGGTGATGCTGGCTCGACGAGCCACTTCCATGTTGACGCTCCACTCCGGTCGTAGACGCCGGTCGAAAACGGTCATGCCGCGGGTCAGGGCGCCATTGACTTCAACGTCGCCGGCCATTTCATCCCACTGAAACATCTCGGGTTCAATGACTGAGATCAACGCGGTCGCGTCTTGCAATGGAATGACTTCGCGTCCCAGTTTTTGATGCGAGATCCGAAATTTGTAAGGCAGGATCTTGTGCAGCAGGGCTCCCGCACGTGTTGTTTCAGGAGGCAACTTTTCAAGCAGGTCCACGCCGAAGGTGACCGCGTCGGTCACATCGAGTGGAACCAAGCTCTTCGTCGTTGCCGATGCGATGACTTGTTTGGCACTGGACGGATCAAAGAAAAAGTTCATCTCGGAAACCGCCGTCGCATTGCCGCTGTGCGAGACCGCTCCGCCACTGATGACAACTTTGTCAATCAACGGCAACACGGCAGGATCCATGCGGCAAACGCGAGCCAAGTTGGTCAGCGGTCCCAAGCAAACGATGGTGATCTCGTCAGGATGGCGTCGAATCAAATCCGCCATCAACTTGTCGCTGGAATGATCGTTTTGGCGAGTCGCCGAAGGAAAGTTCAATCCCGCCAATCCATCCGGGCCGTTCAGATGACTGTCGTCCAGCATTGGCGGATCGGTTGGCGCGACCGCGGTTCCCAATTGTGGGTATCGAGCCGGATCGAGCAAATCGACGATTCCCATCGCATTGATGCTCGCTTGGGCCGCGTCAACGGTTCCGGCGGTGGGAGTGATCGCGACAACGTCGAGTCGTGGATCAAACAACGCCATCGTGATTGCAATGGCGTCGTCGATTCCGGGGTCACAGTCGATGATGATCTTTCTGCTCATGCCATCCAGTCTAAGTTCTTCACGGTGGCCGGGCGAGACCCTCGCCGCGGTCGTGTCGCGAATCGCACCGGAGTGGAGTTGGATTGGATACGATGAGGCAACGTGGGAGAAGTTTCTTCCACTGATCGAATCTCGATTGTGTTTCTAATCAGCGTTTTCGAATCGAGACCCACGTGTCCACTTCATCATCCAGCCTCCAACGGACGCAAACGGGGTTTGCCACCGTTGTCATTGCAACCTTGTTCGGCGTGGGGCTGACCATTGCCGCCGGAGCAACCGCGGCGGACGGTGTTTCAGTCGTGTCGTTTCACGGCTATGACGATTGTCTTCGCCTCAGCAACGGTGATGCGGTGGTGACGCTTTGTCCCGCCGCGGGTGGCCGAGTGTTGGAGTATTCGGTCGACGGTACGAATGTGCTGTACCTGGATCCCGACGACGCAGGTTGGACGCTGCAACAATTTGAAAAAGGTCAAACGGATCGACGTGGTCAGTTATCGGCCGGACGATTCGACATCGGTCCCGAAATGGTTGTTCAACGAGGCAATGTGCTTTGGAACGGTCGGTGGACAGCGGAAATCGTTGCCGATCGCACGGTGAAGATGACGAGCCAGTACGATCCAAAATCGGGAGCCCGACTGACGCGAATTTTTGAGCTGGACGAAACGGGGTCTCACCTCAGATGCACCCAAACGATCGCAAACGAATCCGATCGCCCGGTCAGTTTGTGCCATTGGAGCCGAACTTTTGCGGTCGGTGGAGGAATCGTTTTGGTCCCTCGATCGGGACCGGTGCGTTTCCCGAACGGGTACGTCCGCTACGAGAACGGATTGATTCGTTCACGGCCGACCGAGCCCAATATTCACGTCGATGAGGATACGGTTGTTATTTCGGCGACGCCGGAATTTCCCAAATTGGGTTTTGACAGCCATGCGGGGTGGCTGGCGTATTTGGCACCGACGGACCAATTGTTTGTAAAGCGTTTTCCGACATTCCCTGAACGGTCGTACAACGAATTGGCGGGGCTGACGGTATCGGTCTGGTACCCGGAAAAGGACTTGGTGGAATTAGAACCCATCGGGCCAGCAGAAAACTTGTCCCCAGGAGAGCGAGCTGACTTCACCGAAGATTGGTATTTGATGCCGTATGAGTTTCCGGCTGAGTCCCGACAAATGGATCGAGAAGAAATCGAGCAGCGGGTCAAGTCTCTCAGTGAATGAAGCGGGATGAAGGCGTTTCATGCTGGCTCCTTCGAATCGTGGCGGCAAGTTACACTTGGGGCGTTCAACCCAACGTCGCGTTGCGAAAGCACGCTTTGATGCTCTTGTCCTGCCAGGCTGATGACTGATTCTTCGACTGACCCTTCGCTCTCTTTCTCGGATGCCATCACCCATGCTCGAGGTGGCAACGATTTATCGGCGGAGCAAACCGGCGCCTTGATCGACGCGATGTTGCAAGGTGCTGCCAACGAAGAAGAAGTCGGCCAGTTGTTGCTCGCACTTCGCGAAAAAGGCGAGGCGGTGAGCGAGTTGGTCGGTGCGGCGCGGGCGATGCGAAAGCACATGACTCGGATCGATCACGAACATGACGTTCTGCTGGACACATGCGGCACGGGTGGCAGCGGATCGGGAACCTTCAATATCTCCACCGCGGTTGCGATTTTGGCATCGGCATGTGGAGTCGCGGTTGCCAAACACGGCAATCGACGTGCGACCAGCAAGACTGGATCGGCCGATGTGCTGGAATGTTTGGGCGTCAAAATCGAATCCGAACCCGATCAAGTTTCTCGACGACTCAACGACATTGGCATTTGCTTTTGCTTCGCGGCCAAGCTGCATCCCGCGATGCGTCATGTTGTTTCCGTTCGTCGCAAACTCGCCGTGCCGACGTTGTTCAACTTGCTTGGGCCGCTTTGCAATCCGGCCGGTGCGACACACCAATTGCTCGGGACCGCTGCCCCCGAAACGCAGCAAAAGATCGCAGCGGCACTGGCGGAACTCGACACGCAGCGAAGCTATGTCTTGCACGCTCAGGATGGACAAGATGAAGTCTCGTTGGATGGCGAAACGTCATGCATCGAGGTCGCATCGGGGACTCAGCAAAACCATACCTGGACGCCGGCCGATTTTGGGCTGACTCCGGTTCACCAGAACGCACTCGCCGCGGCCGATCCACCGGAATCGGCTGAGATCATTCGCAACCTTTTTGGAGGCAGCCCCGGATCGCATCGCGACACGGTGTTAGCGGGATGTGCCGCGGCGCTTCGTTTGGTAGGTAGAGTTTCATCGCTCACCGAAGGCGTTGAAATCGCCGCCGAAGCAATCGATTCCAAAGCCGCTCAGGACAAACTGAAACAGCTCGCTGAGTAGTTCGGCATTCACCGAATTGCTGCAGAGCAATGCTATTCGGGATAGCCGTCTTCGCGAATGGTTTGCAGCAACGCTTTCATTCGCTCGACGATTTCAGGGTGTTCGCCAGCGACGTTTTCGCTTTGACCAATGTCGACGGACAAATCGTAGAGCTCGTGCGGTAGTTTGTCGTCAGCAGGGATTTGCCGGCGTGATTCCCAGCCTTTGTTGCGGCCGCTGACATAGCCGCTCTTGGCATCGATCAACAACCACTTGCCATCGCGAATCGCATATACATCGACGCGAGTGTTTTGGACCAGCGACTGACGATGTTGTTGCTTGGGTTCTTTTAGCAGCGGCATCAGGCTGCGTGAATCCTTGGCTTGTCCATCCGGGATCGAATGCCCGAGCATCTCCGCCAGCGTTGCGAAGATGTCGACTTGTGATACCAATGCGTCGCAAGTCGATCCAGAGTCGGTCACGCCCGGCCAATGAATGACGAAGGGCACATGGTGTCCACCTTCGTACAGGTCACGTTTCAATCCACGGAAAGGTTGCGACGACCAGTGGTCGTACTTTTCGTCGCGAGCATAGGCATAACGTTCAGGACCGTTGTCGGCAGAGAAGATCACGATGGTGTTTTCACTCTGTCCTGATTCCTTCAGTGCTCGCAGCAGTTTGCCGCAGGCATCATCGGTTTCGCAAACGTAGTCACCGTACGGACCAGCACCCGAGCGACCGTCAAACTCATCGTTGGGAATGATCGGTGCGTGGGGTGCCGGGAAAGCAAAGTAAAGAAAGAACGGTTGGTCGCTTTCTTTTTGCGATTCGATGAATTGCACGCCACGTGCGGTCGTGGTGGGAATGTTTTGATACGGATCCCAATCTGATGTCATCGGGCCGGGGCGACACTCCCAATTCCCCTCTTTGATTGGTTTCCATTTCGCGGTGTCCATGATCGTGTCGGGAGCCTTCACGACTTTGTCGTCTTCGATCCAACAGTAAGGAGGGAAGTTGATCACGGTGTCACCAAAGTACGAATCAAATCCGTGAGCAAGTGGTCCGTCCGGGATCGATTTTGTCCAATCAAACGCTTCTGGTCCGTATCCTTTTTTTCGTCCTTCTCCGAAGGTTTTGGCGTCGGGCTTTTTAATTGCATCCCAGTCCCATCCGAGGTGCCACTTGCCGATCGCGGCGGTTTGATAGCCGTGTTGTTGGAACATCTCGGGCAGCGTCAGTTGTTCGGGTTCAAAAACGGATTCACCAAAGGCGTTGACGATGCCATGGAAATCCCGCCAGTGATGGCGTCCGGTCAGCAATGCGTACCGACTGGGCGTGCAGATTCCTGATGATGAGTGGCCATCCGTGAACCGCATGCCTGATCGAGCGAGTTGATCCAAGTGCGGTGTCGGGATTTTCGATTCGGCATTCTGCAGGTTCAGGTCGCCGTACCCCAGGTCGTCGGCGTACAGGATCAACACATTGGGAGGCGTTTTGGTTTCCGCCGAGGATGACGAAACGCAAGCGGCGGAGCCGAGAAGTATGATGAATAAAATGGCGAACGTTGATCGCATGTTGAGTGGGAATCGCATCGAGGTTCTCGCCGCAAAAGTGCATTTTTATTGTGAAAAGCTGTTACTCTATCTCGCCCGACCACGTCCGTGGCCATCACCCCTCGAAAAACCTCCCTCCTGTCAAAACATCATGATTCCAAGTTGGTGCCGAAAGGTTTGGTTCCGTCACGTTTCTCCAGCATGCGGCCTGAGCGTTTTTGCGGCGTTGCTGGTTGGCAGCCTCTCGTCCCCGGTCAGTGCCGATTCGGACGAATCAGCAAAAGCGTCCGACGCTCCGATGAACGTGGTGGTTTTGTATGCGGATGATTGGCGTCATGACACGCTGGGAGTCGCCGGGAATCCGGTTGTGAAGACACCAACGTTGGATGCACTTGCGAGCGAAGGGATGCGGTTCACGGAGAACTGCGTGACGACATCCATTTGCGGTGTCAGTCGAGCGTGCTTGTTCACCGGGCAGTGGATGTCCTCGCACGGTTGCGATGGTTTCAAACCGTTCGAAACACCGTGGCAACAAACCTATCCGGGCATCCTGCGAGACAACGGGTACTACGTCGGGCACGTTGGGAAATGGCACAACGGAAAGTTCCCCGGTGAGAAGTTCGATTTCGGGCGTTCTTACTACGGCAGGCACTGGTTCAAGATGCCTGATGGATCGAAGGTGCATGTGACGCAGCGAAACGAAAACGATGCGTTGGAGTTCTTGGGCAAGCGTCCAAAGGACCAACCGTTTTGTCTGACGGTTGCTTTTTTCGCGACGCATGCTGAGGACGGAAATCCGCAGCAGTTTTTGCCGCAACCGGAAAGCATGCATCTGTATCAAGACGTTGAGATCCCCGTTCCGGCAAACGCGACGGACGAGTCCTTTCATCGCTTGCCAGAGTTCGTTGCCAACGACGGCAATGAAGGTCGCAACCGTTATCACTGGCGGTTTGATACGCCGGAGAAATATCAAATCATGATGAAGAACTACTACCGTTTGGCAACGGAAGTCGATTCGACTTGCGGTCGGATTCTAAAAGAGTTGGAAAAGCAGGGTGTGCTGGACAACACGTTGGTGATCTTCACGACCGACAATGGTTACTACCATGCTGAACACGGGTTGGCCGATAAGTGGTATCCCCACCAAGAAAGCATTCGCGTGCCGTTGATCATTCGTGACCCACGAATGTCCGCAGACAAGCACGGTTCGACCAATGAAGACTTCACGCTGAGTGTTGATTTGGCGCCGACCATCTTGAACGCGGTTGGGGCGGAGGTTCCTGAATCCATGCAAGGCCGCGACATGTCGGTTTTGTATGGTGCCAACGACGCTGAGCAAGGCGATTGGCGTGAGGAGTTCTTCTACGAACACCCCACGATTCGCGACAAGAACTTCATTCCGACTTCGGAAGCTCTGGTGAGAAAGGACTGGAAGTATTTCTACTGGCCCGAGTTCGACCGTGAACAGTTGTTTCACATCTCGGAAGATCCGCATGAAGAAAACGATCTTGTGAACGATCCCGCTCAAGCAAAGCAATTGGCCGAAATGCGGGCTCGTTTTCAAGAGCTGAAACGCGAAGCGGCGTCCAAGTCGAACGGCTGATGCTGATGTTTTTATCCAGAAAGACCTAAGAAAGTCGGCTCAGATTCGTCGTGTTCTCGGCGTGCTGCTGCACTGTCTCGGTTTAGAATCGAGGCAGGTGTGTGTGGACGTGTTCGACGCAGCCTGAGCTTCTCTTTGACTCTTCTGGAAATCAGTCATGAATGCCGTTGTATGGAAACGATCCCTGCGGGGGTCGTTGTTGTATCTGTTCGCGTTTCCGATTCTGTTCAACGTCTCATCGTTACCGGAGTTGCCGGCACAAGAGTTGAACGGGCGACCGCTCAAGCGAGCAGGTGAAAATCAGGCGGACGAGAAACGAGCGGAGCAGGCTGCTCCTGAAGTCGATTTGGGGCTTCGCTCAGTCACGCTTCATGCCGCCGGAAAAGGCTGGTTTGAGTTTCGCGGCAAGATCAACGGTGCGAGAGTCTTTCGTGTCGAGGTAGGCGAGTTCGAACTGGACGAAGCGATTCGTGTGTCTCGAATTTTGGATCCTGCGGCACCGGGTGAAATTCGGATGGTGTCATCTCGCGATCCGGTCCATCCACCGACGACATCACCGAACACACGAACGCTTGGCGATTTGTTGGTGTCGATGAAGGGGCAACGCATCGTTGCGACGGAGCACTCGGGCAAGAAGGTCGAAGGCACGTTGGTCGCGATTGAGCAACGCACCGAAATCGTCGACGAACAACGAATCGAGCGTGAGGTCATGACAGTGTTGACCGAGACGGGATTGAGCTCGATGTGGGTGGATGGCTTTGAGTCCATCGACGCCGTGGATGAGGAGTTTCGATCTCGTTTAAGAGAAGCTTTGGAAAAAGAAGCTCGGCCAGCCGAATTGGCGACGCACGCGGTCGAGTTCGTGTTCGGGGATGGACCCGAGCGAGAGGTCACGATCGGTTTGATGCGTTCGGTGCCGATGTGGAAAGTCAGCTACCGGATCGAAGGCGACCAATTGATTCATCGCAGCATCGTCGAGAACACGTCGGGTATCGATTGGGATGGCGTCGAACTGAGTCTGGTCGACGGAAGCCCTGTTCTGTTCACCATGGATTTGCGTTCGGTCCTGCGAGCCAGGTTGAATCAATTGCAGCGTCCATCTCGACAGGTGGCGATGGCGCCACGGTTCAGTGAATCGCTGGGGCGGGCTTATGACGACCTCGAGTTGGCAGGTCCAGGGATCCGCGAGGAGACGATCGGGATGGATGGTTCCATGGGCATAATGGGAATGGATGTGGACTTGTCGATGGGCATGGGCATGGGAGCCGGTGGAATGGGAGGCGGCATGGGAGGAGGATCGTTTGGTGCGATGCCTGGTCGTGCAAGCGGCAAGGGGTCTGCGGATCTGTTCGCAGGCGAATCCGGTTACGGCAGTTCATTGAACCAAGTGCTGAACGAAACCACGGACGCTCCCGCCGGCAGCACCTTGGAATTGCAGTTTGATTCCGTTGATTTAGATAGCGGGAAGACCGCTCTGTTGGACACGCTGATCGATCCCGTCTCGGTCACCGACGTTTCCGTCTATCGCCAGTCCTATCATCCGACAGCAACGTTGTTGTGCTTGGAAATTGAAAACAACACTCCCGCATTGTTGCCCTCGGGACCCGGCAGTGTTTTAGCGGGCGATCAAATGCGATCGATTCTCGGCGAGGTCGTGCTTCCAGATTTGGCTCCATCGGTCAAGCGATTGGTCGGGTATGCGATGGATGGAGGTGTTCGTGTCACGACCCATCCTGTCGAAACGACTTCGGAGCAGCAATCGATTGAGATCGATGAGAAGTTGCATCGAATCACGATCAGAACGCAGCATCAACGATCGACTCAATACGACGTTCTAAATCGCTCTGGTGATGACCGGAACGTGATCTTGGAAGTCCCACTGCCACCACGACCTTTCGAGTTGCAGGCTTTGAAAGACAAGGACATCGAAGTCGAGAAAACAGATGAGTGGCATCGATTGCGAGTTAAAATACCCGATGGAGGCTCTCGTGAAATTGTGACCGTGTCGAAGCACACGGCCGACGATCCCAACGGGTGGGGCGAGATCGCGATGGGCACACTGGAACGCTGGGTCGCGGAAGCCAAATGGAATGAGGCTCAGTTGGAAACGATTCGAAGCATCCTGGCGGATCGACGCGAACTCGAAGAAACGGATCGCACGCTGGAGGGTTTGTTGGATCTGCGAAAGCACTTGGTGACGGAACTCGAACGCATTTCAAATCAGTTGACTCGCCAGCGAGGCAGCAGCTCGTTCCCTCGGGAAGTGATCCAGCGTTACCAAACCGAGTTGCTAAAACAAGAAAACCGGTTGGCCCAGTGCGAGCAGCGGATGCAGGAGTTTGCGATACAGCGTCGCAAGTTGGTCGATCAACTTGGCATGGATCGCGAACTGCCGTCCTCGTTGTCAGGACTGAAGGCGTTCGTCATCGACACCGATTTAATTCCCGAGGGAATGTCGACGGTGCTGCCTTCGGAGACCACAACGCCCGCGGAACAGCCAAAGGACTACCCATTTGGTTCCGATCCTTTTGGGAACTGAGCACCGCTTCAGTTGTTGCTGAAATGCAACTTGAGATTTCGCTCGCGACCCAATGGGTTGCTGCGATAGCGACGGTAACAGGATTCGCAAAGATCAAACGATTGCGAAACGGTTTCGCCCGTTGAGATGGGCGCGTCGTGCAATTCGATCGTTGGTTCCGCAAAGCATTCTGGTTCGCTCTCGTTGCGTGGCGACGCGGCGTCGTGGCCGATCAGTTCGACCAGTTCGTCTTCCGCCTCATCCGCTTCGATCGCTTGGTGCAAAGCGTCCAGGTGATCCACGGCTTCGTCGTCGTTCCACTCCTCTTCCAACTTTTGTACCTCGATCGCAATCGTGTATCGAGAGCTTTGTGTGGGGTCAATTACTTGTCGACATCGATCACATGTGTAGTGAATCATCTCGAAGTGACTCGCCGGAATGAATGAAAGGCAATTGCCAAAAGAAAAGGTTCGGCCGACTCGCATCGCAATCGCGATTGTTCATCCGCCTGCTCTTCATGTTACTTCTCCGTGCGCGTCGCCCGCAAGCATTTTCTTTTTCTGAGGTCACGAAGGTTTGCGGCGGGGTGCAAATCTCTCGCACCCTGCCCAGAGGCGAGCGATCCAGTATCATCTCGCTCGTGGGCACCGCGGTGTCATTCAATTCAATCCAAACATTCGAAACTCTTCTCCATTTTTCTGCACGGAACCCATCATGAGCTTGCTCCGTTTCGACGCTTCCGGATCGATCAACGACGACTACGGGATCACTCAAGCACAAATCGATTCGTTGAAGGGCCAGATGGAAACCCTTCGGACTGAGATGGTCGAAACCGATCAGAAACAATACGAATCGGGCGACATTCCTGCTGACAAACAGCCGCTGGACGCTCGGTTCTTTTGGCTGCCCGAAGAGATGCTGGAAGCCTACGCGAAAGAGCGGGAAGCATCGGAGTTGGGGCGGATTTTCAAAGTCGCCAATGGTCTGCATGACCAAATTGACGCAGCCGTGGTTTTGGGAATCGGCGGGTCCTACATGGGCGCTCGAGCGATGATGGAAGCCTGCTGCGATCCATATCACAACGAAATGAGTCGTGCCGCACGTGGCAGCAAACCTCGGATGTATTTCGAGGGCAACAACGTCGACAACGACGCGTCCGATTCGCTGTTGCAACGTGTCCGAGCGGGCGGATACGCGGACAGCGACGCTGAAAAACGGCACGCGATCATTGTCATTAGCAAGAGCGGTGGAACGATGGAAACCGCTGTCGCGTTCCGTCAATTCCTTGCCAACTTGGAATCCGAACTCGGGTCGGAAGCCGAGGATTGGTTGTCGCGGTTGGTCGTTCCCGTGACCGGCGAAAGCGGCAAGTTGCATGACTTGGCGACCGAAATTGGTTGCGATGAGATCTTCACCGTGCCCGATGGTGTTGGTGGGCGATTCAGTGTCCTGTCACCGGTCGGCTTGGTTCCCGCCGCGTTCCTCGGTTTGGACTGCATGAAGTTGCTCGAAGGTGCCGTGGCAATGAACGAGCACTTCAAAACCGCGGACTACGCTGACAACGTGGTGATGCAGTACGTCGCCGTGAATCACTTGCTGTCGCAACACCGCGACAAGTCCATTCGAGTGATGAGTGTTTGGAGCAAAGCTCTCGAGTCGGTTGGACTGTGGTACGACCAATTGCTGGCTGAGTCCAACGGCAAAGATGGCAAGGGGGTAACGCCGCTGACAACCCTGAACACTCGCGATCTGCACAGCCGTCACCAGCAGCATCAGCAGGGACGAAATGACAAAGTGTTCAACAACGTGATCGTGGAATCGCAACGGACTGATTCATTGGCCGTCGGTCACTCGCAACGCAACCAAGACACGCTCAACGACATCGCTGAAAAAACTCTGCCCGATATCATGGCGGCGGCGATCAAAGGCACCAACGATGCTCTGCATGCGGATGGACGTCCCACGACTGATATCATCTTGCCGCAGATCGACACGCACGTGTTGGGCCAGTTGTTTCAAATGCTGATGATCGCAACCGTGATCGAAGGTCGCTTGCTGGGTATCAACCCTTACGGGCAACCAGGAGTTGAGCAGTACAAGACCAACATGAACAAGAACCTCGGACGCTGAGGTTCTTGAGTTGATCTGCAGTCTGTAGCTCGGTGGTCTTCCACCGAGACCTGCACTGCACCTTGCGTGTTTACGGTGGGGCCCACCGTGCTGCAGGCGTTGCGTGATGTGGTCCGCTACGTGGTGGACTCGAGCCCTTTGATGCCGGCGGAGGTGCTCGATCCGAAGGCGTCGATTTCGAGTCCCATGCGTTGGGCGAGGTCGACGTACAGGTTGCAAAGCGGTGTGTTGTTCGCCGCGTCGTGTGCGACGTACTTGCCGTGTCGGTAGCCGCCGCCGGCCAACAAGATTGGAAGGTTTCGCCAATCATGTGCACTGGCGTTGCCAAGATTGGATCCGAACATCACGGCGGTGTGATCCAACAGTGATCGATTGTGCTCCTCGATCGATTTCAATTGATCGAGGAATTCGCCAAACGCTCCCCATTCTGCCGCTTCGATTCGTTTCAGTTCAGCGATTTTCTCAGGGTCTTTGCCATGGTGCGATAGACCATGCCAATCGCTTTGAACCCCGGGGATCTGAGGAACTGAGTTCAGCCCGGCCAACTGAAACGTGACGGTTCGCGTCGAATCGGTTTGCAACGCTAACGCAATGATTCGGTACATCAACCGTTGGCGTTCAATCGCGAGAGCTTTGTCGTTGATGTCCGATACGGGTTCTTCGTCGACGACTGGTTTGGGACGACGGACCCAGCCTTCGGATTGCTGCAGTCGCGATTCTAAATCTCGGATCGAGTGCAGGTATTCATCCAGCTTTTGTTGATCGCGAATTCCGAGTTCGCGTTTGAGTGATTGAGCTCGCAATCCAACCGTGTCGAGAACACTGCGGCCGCGGCGGAGTCGATCGAGGTCCGCCTCGACTTCGTGCGGTTTACCATCGACGAACATTGCGGTGAAGAGTTTGGCGGGGGAATGCTGAGCGGGTATCTCGACTCCACTGGATGTCCACGAAAGGGACTGACCGCCGGTCGTAAGGGCCAGGAACGGGAAGCGAGTCTTCAGTCCAATCTCTCGAGCGATGAGTTGGTCGAGTGAGATCGAGTTTCGGAAACCTGCCAGTCCTGGGCGTCGGGCCGCGGTCAACCAAGTCAACTCGGAGGCGTGACCGTTGTTTCCGTTTTGTTCGGGGTGAGACAAACCCGAGAACAAACTGAAGTCATCGCGATGGCGTTGGACTTGTTCCAGGTAAGGTGTGATCGCGTAGTCGCGGCCGGTTGATTCGGGAAACAAATGGTCCCCGTGAAAACCAAGCGAAGCACAGATGGCAACAAACCGTTTCGGCGCCCTCTCCGCATCGACGCTTTGATCATTGCCCAACACACGGCGACCAAGTGAAGGTCCCATCGCCTCCAAGAACGGCAAAGCCAAGGCCGCACCACCGGCGGATCGCAACAGTCGTCGTCGAGACATCGGTTGAGAGGGAATCAGCATGGCTTTTTCAAGTGAAAGGTTAGGAGCGTCGTTGAATCAAGTGAGCGAGACGCTACTTGGTTCGGAAAATGTCGCTGGCGATGACCAACGCCAACATCGTGCGAAGCCCATGACCTCGCTGAGCGGATTGCCGCGTTAAAGATTCAATTTCTTGCCGATCGGAAAACCCCATTTCTCGCCCCGTGGCAAACGTCAGCCACTTGGTGATCAATGACATTGCCAATTGATCAGGGTCTTTGAGAAGGCAATCCCGAAATGCGTCAAATCCTTCGAAGGATTCGCCCGATGGCAACGTACCGCTGGAATCAACAGGCAACCCCAAGCGGTATTGCACACGGCGATTGTTGACACGCAAGTCGATTCGTTCGCCTTCGCCGAGACTGCGATAACGATCACGCCAGCCGCCAATAGGATTGAAACTTTCGAGTGCGAAACCCGGTGGATCAATCAATGCATGGCAGGCATGACAGGATTCTTCGCTTCGATGTTGATCGAGCAGCTGACGCAGCGTTGCTGCCCCGCGGATGTCGGGTTCAACGCCGGAGATGCCTGGCGGAGGTGGTGCAGGATGCACGCCGAGCAAGCGTTCGGTCACCCACACACCGCGGACGACGGGAGACGTGTTCGTTCCGTTGGCGGTGACCTTGAGTACGCTGGCTTGTCCAAGCAAACCGCCGCGAACCGAATCATTAGGAAGTCGCACGCGGCGGATGTCAGCGTGATCAACTCCTTCGATGCCGTAGTGATTTGCCAATCGTAAATTCAGCATCGCGAAGTCGGATTTCACCAAATTCGTGACCGGCAAGTTTTCACGAATCAAGGTCGCAAAAAATTGACGTGTTTCTTCGACCATGCTGTCGCGCAGATACCGGTCGTATTCCGGAAACAGCTTTTGATCGGGGCTGGTTTGATCAATGTCTCGTAGGTTAAGCCAAGCATCCGTGAAGTCGACCACGAACCGATCAAATCTGGGTTCAGCTACCAACCGTTTTGCATGACTCAGTAATGATTCGGTTGATCGGGTCAGTTCGTTTTGCCCGGCGGCGCGTAGCAGTGCCTTGTCAGGTGTTGTGCGATTCAGGAAATACGACAACCGAGTCGCGATGGCATGGTCATCGAGTTTGCCGGGCGGTTCACGAAAATACAAAAAATCGGGCGAGCAAAGGATGGCGGCGACGGCGGTTCGCAACGCATCTTCGGTGGATGCGCCACGGTCTTGCTCGGAACGAAAAAGCTCGATGTAAGGTGTCAGTTCGGATGCATTGACCGGACGTCTCATCGCTGCGGATGCCACACGCTGCAATGAGTTTCGCAGCGACTCGTCCGGGTTGCTGCTGGTCAATTCAAACTCGGGTTTGTACCAAGACTTCTCTCGTTTGGACGGAGGGTTGGGCATAACCTCTTCGCGTTGCCAATCATCGAAGATCAACCGATGGCCACGAGAGGGAAACTCGTCCTTCAATGGCCCTTCCAATTGCACGTTCGCGATTGCCAGTCCGGGGCCGGTGTACCCATCCACGCCATCGTTGCGAATGTTGTAATCGCGAACCACCAAACCATACGGGATGATGTTGAGCATGTAGCGATATTCCAGATGCGCGGTCAGCTCGATGGTTGTCATTTCACCATCGGGGCTGAGCGGTGGCATGTCGAAGTAGCCCAGCGTTGGTTGTTCGCTGCCTCGGGTAAAGCTTTTTGCCCCGACATAGAACGGGATCTTCTGATCGGTTTGGTATGCGTATCCGGTGATCAAGATCCGATAGCGTCCCGATTCGGGAATGCTACTCGTTCGAAGCATGCCGTCTGGGTAACCAAAGTTTTGGTAGAACACGACGGATCCATCATCGAGTTGTTTCCACACTTTGCCTAAGTGCGTTTTGGCCTCGCGGGTTTCTGCGTAGTGAGTGTCGATCACATGGACGGGCGGAGGATCGGCGGTCTTCGCGATGGCAGATTCCAACACCAAGTCGGCGGCGTCGAGGTAGCGTTCCAGGTGAACCATGGAAATACCAAGTGATTCACCCACGTTGTCGAATTCGTGGCTGCGTCCATCAGCGGGCAACAATGTTTCCAGTTCGACTGCGGTGCCGAACAAATCGTTCAGCGTGTTCTCGTACTCTCGCCGGTTCAGTCGACGAAGGACGGTGCCTTTTTCAGATGCGTGATGCTGGTTCAGCGGAGTGGCCAGCGCGGCAATGAAATCAGTTCGTCGTGTTTCGTCGAGCGTGGACGAATCGGGTGGTGGCATCTCTCGCGTTTGGACTCGATCGTGAATGCGAACCCAAACGGCCAAGTCAGCAGCCCCGCCGATGGTTCGTGGTAGCGTGTCCAAGTTGAGTCCACCTTCGGAAGCACCGTCAGCGTGGCAGTCGCGGCAGTGATTTTGCAAGAAGGTTTGAATCTCCGGGTTGGATATCGACGTCGGTTCGCTCGCGTTCACGGCAAACGAGTGGGTTCCCAAAGCCAAAGCCGCGGCGAGCAAAAAGAACTGGGGTCTTGATGGATAACGACTCGGTTCAGTCGATAACAGACGGAGAATACGCGATGGGCTCATGGTCGCGATTTTAGTCCATCGACTTGGACGGCGTGCGAGTCATTCGCCGCTGGAGCCGGTAGGTACTTCGTACGGAACGCGTTGGCCTAAGAGCATCGGGCGGACTTTTGGGCGTTCCTGCTACGAAAATTTGTAACGTAGTTTGAACGAATCCGCTTGGGAGGTTAGTTTCTCCCCTAGGTAGTGAGCTCTAAGAGAGGGCCCTCCGGTGGCGGGTTGAGTTCCGAGTGGAGCTTCCGCGAGCAGGTCGTTTATCGCTTTGCGGATGTCCAGATCAAGGCACTTGATATGTTTTTGAATCGCTTTTCAGTCGCCATCGCGGTGCTTGTGACGCTGGCCGGATTGGGATGGCCGTCGGTGGGACGGTCGCAGGGCCCGGTGACCTGGCAAAGTCGCGCTGGTTCGAGCGTGGAAGCCGAGTTGATACGTGTAGACGATTCCAAGGTCGTTCTGCAGGTCGAAGGCAATCGGTCTCCGGTGGAAGTTTCGCTGGATAGTTTGACGCCCGAATCGCGTTTGCAGGCAATGCAGATCTGGTTCAACGAGCGTGATGCGAAACAATTCCAGATGATTCGCCAACATCTACCTGGAATGTACGAGCGACCGGAGGCTGTCAGTCGTTTGTTGCTGGAAATCCACAAAGCGGTTCCCGAAAGTCCTTACGCGGGAATTTGGGCGGGTGTGGGTTTGTCCGAAGGCGAGAACAACTTGGAACTTGCCAAGCGTTTGCTGATGCAAGCGGTCAAACGGATCGAGGCTCAGCAAGAAGTGATGGCGGGACGTCACTCGATGACGCTGGCATCGGCTCGCAACAACCTGGGTGTGGTGGCTTTGAAGCAACAGGAAGCCAACCCTGCCGCATCGTCGTTTATCGCGGGAGTGCAATCGTCCAACGTTGTGTCAGCGGTGCTTGAGCACAACATGCAGTTGCTGGCGCAAACCGATTCGATGCGGACCGGTTTGATTGAACTGGCACCGCGATTGCGCAGTGAATTGCTGGCCACATTGGCATCCGCAGATGTCAGTACTTCGAAACCCAACTTGAACGAGAGCTTGTACTACACGTTGGACTTTGATTTACCGATTGAAGCCGGCGCAGGAAACCGCAAGGTCGAAGGTCTGGACAGCCCCAGTGTGTTCATGGAATTGGTCTCGATCGGAACGGGGTTCGTCGTTGCACCGGGAATCGTGCTGACATCGACGGACGTGATTACGAACACCGATGGTTATGGTCCCAAGATGGTAACCGTGGGATCGTATCAGCACGGCATCTTCAAAGCTTTGACGTGTAAGAACTGCTTGATGACGGCCCCGCGAATTTCAGCTCGAAGTGGCATCGTGATTCGCACCAACGAAACCATCGGAACGGTCACACGGTTTCGAATCATTCCACACCGTGCTGGTTCTTCCGATGCTGAACTGGCCGCATTGCACGTACCTGGATTGGATTTGGCACCGCTGTGCATTGCGAACGACACACCAGCAAAAGCGACCGATCTGACGTTGTATGGTTACGACCCCGGACAGAACTTGGTGAAGCAGGGAGTGCGGGAGTTCACCGGGGAAATTTTGAGTGAGCCCGATCATCAAGGCGTTCAGAATGTTTCCAACGAAACAACGGGCGGAAATCGTGGTGGTCCGTTGATGAGTGACGACAAGGCTGTCCACGGAATCGTTTTTGCCATGTCGGAAAACGAATTGGAAACGAGTGGCCGAGCCTTTGGTGCTCGGATGATCCGGTCTTGGTTCAACCGCAACGTGCGAACTACTTCACTGACCAGCGTTGATGATCAACCCATTGAAAAACGATTTGATCCCAAAGCGTCGGTGGTGCCCGTTTTTGTTTGGGGGCTGAAATCCGGAAGTGGTCTGTTCAGTGATGTGGCCGACGGCACCGGCCCCAGCGAGTCGCTGATGATCGAGAACACTTGGTGTGTTTCCTGCATCGGCTCGTCGTACCAGGATTGTCCGAACTGTGTGAACGGTTCTCAATCTTATCGAAAACAGGAAGTCGTCTCTTCGTCACGGATTGGCGGTGACGTGTACGCTCCCGTTGTGAAAAAGAAACGTTGTCCGACGTGCAGCGGTCGGGGCAAACTGAAGTGCCCGCACTGCAAAAATGGACGCCTCGATCTGCGACGCCGTTGATCACGCGGGCCAACATTTAAAAACGTTGACCGATGAAACGTTTGGAGCCGATGAAGCTTTTGGAAACGAGTAGCAGCGTTGGGTGCAACGCTTTGAAGACGCCGTGCACCGCAGATCTTAAGCGTCGACGCGAACGTCAACCCAATCCATGCCGGCTCGTTTCGCGGCTTCGAAGCCTAGTGGGCTGTCTTCGAAAACCAAACATCGTTTTGGATCCACGCCCATTCGCTCGGCTGCACACAAGAACACGTCGGGTTCAGGTTTGTGCAGTTCCGTGTCTTCGCTGCCCACGAGGACCGGGAACCAATCGGCAACACCGATCGTTCGCAGTTGGTCCGCGACGATGTCTCGCATCCCACCACTGGCGACGGACATGGCGATTCGATTGAGGTGCCGTTCGGCGATGTCTGTGACGTGTTCCAGGCGTTCAACGCTGGGAATGCGAGCGATGAAGTTTGCTTCCTTTTCTTCTGTCGCCAGATCAACGTCGATCGAAACGCCTTGTTCTGAACTCAGCACGGCGATGATTTTTTCACTTGGCATGCCGCCCATCGCGTAGAAACGCGACTCCGGAAAATCGATGCCGTGACGAGTCATTGTCTCGTTCCATGCCAGGTAATGAAGCGGCATAGAATTGGTGAGCGTTCCGTCACAGTCGAAGATCAGGCCTTCGTAGCGTTCCGTCAAATCATGAGCGATCGCGATGTCGAGGTGCAATTGGCCAAGTTCGTTGGGGCTGAGGATCGAAGCGGTGTTGTTGTCAGATTGGGACATTAAGTCGACATGGGTTTGGTTTCGGCCATCGAATCGGCCTTGGACATGGCATCGGCCCGAGCCATCTCGATGGAACGATCGAGTGCCGGAAACATTTTGCCCGCATCTTCGTGGAAGACACGGCCGATCAGCAAGTCCGTCACGTTGCCGCGATACTCGGGGTGTTCCTTCATGAACCGCCCAATGCTGAAATCTTTGTTGTAGAAAGCGTGAACGAGTTGCCGGACCTTGGAAGCTCCTTCCTTGAAATCGTCGGTCCATTTTCCCAGTTGTTCAGCTGACAGGTCGTCTTTCTTCAGTCCTTCGACGATCGCGTCGCCGGCACGAACACCCATTTCCAGTGCGAAATAGACGCCGGAGGAGTAGACCGGGTCGATGAACCCCAGTGCGTCGCCGATTAACACCCATCCCGGGCCAGAGTGTCGGCGGGTCATGTAGCTGAATTCTTTGGCGGTCGTGATTTTGCCCACGCGAGTCGCATTGGCCAGCCGTGGTTGAAGCCCAGGACAATTGGCGAGTTCTTCCTCAAAAATTTCTTCGGGAGTTCCGCGGCCTTTGAGAAGGTAGTCGTTGTCGCCGACGCATCCAACGCTGGTGATCCCGCGAGATTGAGGGATGAACCAGAACCAGGAATCACGCGATTTGGTGTTCAGAATGATGGTTGCGCCATCGTTGTCGCCTTCACCGCGAACGGCATCGCGGTAATACGTCCAGATTGCGGCTTTTTTTAGGTCAGGATTGATTTCTTTCAGACCCATCTTTCCAGCCAAAAACGCTTGCTGGCCCGTCGCGTCGACGACGACTTTGCAGCCGATCGTTTTTTCGGTGCCATCGGCGGTCCGTACGACGACGGCACGTGCGATCGGTTGGTCCTCTGTTTCGCCGGGTTCTGTTTGAACGTCGATCAGTCGAGTTTGGTCAAAACAGTCCGCTCCGAGCTCCGAGGCTCGGTCATAAAGCATTTTGTCAAATTCGCTGCGTTCGACCTGCCAAGTCGTGCTGCACTCGCGTTCATCGTGTTCGCGAAAAAAGAATGGGGCCGATTCTTTGCCTGTATGCGTGACAAACTGCACGCTTTTCTTGGCCTGCCATCCCGATCGTTTGACTTGATCGATCAATCCGAGTCGCTCGAGAGGCCAATAGCACTCCGGCATCAGCGATTCGCCGACGTGAAACCGAGGCACAGGATCTCGCTCGATCAACAGCGTGCTGACGCCGGAATCAGCCACAATCGAAGCCGCAGCACCACCGGCCGGGCCTCCACCAATCACCACGCAATCGTAGAAATCCTTCATCTTTGGCGTACTCATGTTCGAAAGGGGCAGTTCGATCGGAAATTGGAGCGTGAGAAGTCGCCTGGTGTAACCGAAAGGTTGCTGAGCAGACAACGTGGTTGTTTTTCGTCAATGTCAGGTGGCGTTGGGCACCCGCAATAGGCCATTATAGCGGGGTAGCAACTCGATCTTGAATTGTCGCCGCAGACCGATCCAGCCGAGAGACGCGATGGTCATGACCCCCTCCGCCGGACCGTTGGACGAGTCGGTGGAGGGCCGACCCTTGGCCGATCGGCGCCGTTGGTGCATCATTGCAACAATGACTGATTGCCCCTCCGCACCGCATGACTGGTCATGGAGCGTCCAAGATTACGGTCAAGAGAGAACGAGATTGTTCTGCGACGGCATCATTGCAACAGGTTGAATCGGTGGACCTCCAACAGTATTTCAAAAACGAAACGCCTCCTCACGACCACTTTGTCTCGGTCTTGCGCCACTGGGTGCAGGTCCGGCCGGATGCTCCCGCGTTCACGTTCACCGACGGGGAAGGTTCCGACCAAACGCTTTCGTACGCTGAATTGTGGGAAGAGGTCCGCGGTCTCGCGGGGTATTTGCAGGGTCGTTGCGGCATCCGCGCTGGTGACCGAGTGCTGCTGCTCTACCCGCCCGGACTGGATTTTGTCATTGGTCTTTTCGCGACTCACGCCGCCGGTGCGATCGCGGTTCCCGCCTACCCGCCTCGTCGTAACCGCAAGGCATCTCGAATTCGTTCCATCGTGGTCGATGCCGACGCCCGATGGGCTTTGTCGACCAGTTCCGTCGTCGATCAACTTTCCGGCAACGAACTGCACGAGGATTTGGTCGGTGTGCAGTTGTTGGGAACCGACTTGCCCACCAAACGCGATGCGACCCACTGGCGATGCCCAAAACTTCGCAGTGAAGCTCTCGGTGTGTTGCAGTACACATCCGGTTCGACAGGGTCACCCAAAGGGGTGATGCTGACTCAGGCCAACTTGATCGCCAACAGTGAGTTGATTCTGCACGGGTTTGAACCCGAGTCGACCATCATTGGTGCGTCTTGGTTGCCGACTTACCACGACATGGGGTTGGTCGGCGGTGTTTTGATGCCGATGTTCGTCGGACGCCACAACATTCTGATGAGTCCGATGGCGTTCCTTCAGCGACCGAGTCGATGGTTGCAAACGATCGCCCGTCATCAAGTCACGATCAGCGGCGGTCCCAACTTCGCCTACCAATTGTGCGTCGACAAAATTCGCGACGAAGAACTCGAAGGCGTCGATCTGTCGTCTTGGGAGATTGCTTTCAACGGAGCCGAGCCCGTTCGTTCGTCGACGCTCGACGCGTTCAGCAAGCGATTTGAAAAGTATGGTTTCCGCCACAGTTCGCATTTGCCTTGTTATGGGATGGCCGAGACGACGCTGATCGTTACCGGTGGTCCGATCTCTCCTCGTCCCGTGCTGCAACAATTTGACGGGCCGGCACTTGATGAAAAGGCCGTTCGTCCGGCCGTTGATGTGCCTGCGGATTTGGCAAAACAATCGGACGATGAAGATGACTCGAAAACATCCTCCGCGCGAGCGACCCGAGAATTGGTCGGGTGCGGCCGAGTCCTTCCCGGCGAACGCGTGTTGATCGTCGATCCCGACACTCGCCAAACGTTGCCCTCCGACGCAATCGGCGAAATTTGGGTGCAGAGTCCATCGGTTGGTCGTGGTTATTGGCAACGCCGAGAACAATCGGCCAAGACCTTCGCCGCGATGACGTCCGAAGGCGAAGGGCCGTTTTTGCGAACCGGTGACCTTGGTTTCTTGTACGGCGGACAGCTGTATGTGTCCGGACGCCTGAAGGACATGATCATCGTCCGCGGCGTCAATCGTTATCCGCAGGACATCGAAGCCACGGTGGAGCATGCCAGCGACGTCGTGCAAGCCGGTTCCGTTGCCGCCTTCGCGATGAATGCCGACAGCGACGAAACCGAGACCGGTCGTGAGAAGCTGATCATCGTTGCGGAAACCGTCCGCAAACGAGACTTGGATTGGGACGATCACCTGCAATCGATTCGTCGTGCGGTGACCGAGGAACACGATCTTCCACCCGATGCGATTTACTTGGTTCGCAACAGTTCCGTCCCCAAAACCAGTAGCGGAAAGATCCAGCGACACGCGTGTTTGCACGCCGTCCGAGACAAAGAGCTGAAGGTCATCGCCCAATGGATTCGCGGCGAAGAATCCTCGTTGCACAACGCCGGTTTGGCTGGCGAAACCATGATGAAAGCTGCCGCGGCTTCTGACGCGAGCGGTTTGGATTCGGTCGCTGATCCGGTGGTCGCTGAAGCAATCGTGTCGCACGTGCGAGCCATCGCGGGTGAACGAGCGGGATCGATCAATCCGGAAACCAACATCGTCTTGGATCTCGGGCTGGATAGTCTGGAACGTTTGGAAATTGCCAGGAACCTCGAACGCACCTTTGGCGGTCGGTTCCCGGAACAAGTGCTGGATGAAATTGAAACGATCGGCCAAATCGCAACCGCGGTCGAACGCTATCTGCCTGCGGGAGCTCTCGGTCGCGCCGAACAGTTCTTGGCCGGACGAGGCGACACGCAGCGAGACGGTGACGACGACCTTGTCAACACAAACGCGAACGGTCGCTCCAGCACCGACGGCGAAGGCCCACTCGCTCGGGTCATGCAAACGCCTCAAGTCGAACCCGAAGACGACGTGACTCAGTTCGCTGAGTATCGACGTTTGAAATCGACGATGCGTCAGATGCAATTGACTGGTGTCCCCAATCCATACTTTACCGTTCACGATTGCGTGGTCGGCGACAAAACGATTGTCGATGGAAAGTCATTGATCAGCTTTGCCAGCTACAACTACTTGGGTTTGAGCGGCCATCCTGAGGTTTCCAAAGCCGCCGCCGACGCGATCACGAAATACGGAACCAGTGTTTCGGCCAGTCGTTTGGTCAGCGGTGAAAAGCCGATCCACGGTGAACTCGAACGCAAAATCGCGAAGTGGGTTGGAGTCGACAATTCCATCACGATGGTCGGTGGTCACTCGACCAATGAAACGACGATTGGACACCTCGTCGGGCCCGGCGACTTGATCCTGCACGACGCACTTTCGCACAACAGCATCGTCCAAGGTGCGTTGCTGTCCGGAGCGAAACGTCGTCCCTTCCCACACAACGATTACGAAGCTCTCGACAAGATGCTGACCGCGCTGCGTGGTCAATACCGCCGAACTTTGATCATCATCGAAGGTGTCTACAGCATGGACGGCGATTTCGCCGATGTGCCGAAGTTCGTTGAGGTCAAAAAACGTCACCGTGCGATGCTGATGGTCGATGAGGCACACAGCTTTGGAACCATGGGCGCGACCGGTCATGGGATCGCCGAACACTTCGGATTCGACGCTCGCGATGTCGATATTTGGATGGGCACACTCAGCAAATCGGCCTCCTCCTGTGGTGGCTACATTGCCGGCAGTGAAGCCTTGGTGGAGTTGCTGCGATACACCGCTCCGGGATTCGTGTTCAGCGTTGGCATGCCTCCTGGGCAAGTCGCCGCCGCGATCGCTTCGTTGGAAGTGTTGGAGCGTGAGCCCCAACGGGTCGAGCGGCTTCGCCACAACAGCGAGTTGTTCCTGAATCTGAGCCGTGAAGCGGGCTTGGACACCGGTGACAGTGGCGGTACTCCCGTGGTTCCCGTGATCACCGGAAACAGTCTCGTCGCACTTCGATTGAGTAATCGGCTGAAGAAGGACGGGATCAACGTCCAACCGATTTTGTATCCGGCGGTGGATGAGTCGGCCGCGAGATTGCGGTTCTTCATCACCAGTGAACACAGCGAAGAGCAAATTCGATTCACCGTCGAACGCACGGCTCATCACTACAACGATTTGTGCGATACCCCCGCGAAACTTCGCGGAACCGCCTGATCCTGGATGTCGGACGAAACGGTCTGCTCAGAAATGTGATTCCGTTGACGAATCACCCGGCGACGGAGAAGCCGCCGGTGTTTAGACTGGGCGGAATGAACAAACGACTCACGCGAATCAGCAAATACCTGACCTTCATCCTGCGGCACGCGCCGCAATCCATCGGCTTGAATCTGGATGCCGACGGTTTCGCTTCGGTTGACGAATTGGTCTCCAACGCCAACGCGTCTGGGAAATCGATCACCGTCGAACAGGTCCACCAAGTCGTCGCGGGGCACGAGACCCCAATGTTCGCGTTGAGCGATGACGGTCAACGCATCCAAGCTCTTTGAAGTTCACCGAGTTTGCATCAGGAGCGATTGGATGGCGTGGCAGCAAATTGAGATTCCGGACTCAATCAAAACTCTTCCGTACCACGATTCGGCGGAGCACCTGATTGATTCGGCCAACGACGCGATCGAGGCGTTCATGTTGGCGGACGAATCGGTGATCGAAAACTTTGTCACCTGCGATTTTCATTTGCTAGATCAAGCGATGACGTGGATCGAGCAAAACCACTTGCTGGCAGGCAACCGCTTTTGCGAACTCGGCGCCGGTTTCGCGGTCGGTGCAATGCTGGCGTCCCTGCGAGGGATGCAGGCCGTGGGGATTGAGATCGAACCACGTTTGGTGGAAGCGGCCCAGGCGGTTGCGGACTCACTCGACAACGACGCACAGATTCATTGCGGCAGCTTTGTTCCACGCGGCGTCGAGGAGTTGTCCGAGATCGCTCGCGAGGTTCGCAACGTCGACACCGAAGAAGGTGACATCTACGACGAGATCGGATTTGAGATCGAAGACTTCGACCTCTTCTTCGCATTCCCATGGCCCGGCGAAAACGAGTTCTTCGAAACCGTCGTGGATGCTCGAGGCTCGGTCGGTGCGCTGCTGCTGACCTATCGGGGCCGCGAGGGCATGCACCTGCTTCGGAAGGTTTAGGTGACAGGGTGTTTGGGAGCGTGGGTATTGAAAAAGTTAAATTGACAATTGTAAAGATGAAATTGGTTTGGTGATTGAGTTCGCGAATCAAAAGCTTCGATATCAGAACCCTTCGCCACTCGCGATATTTTGTTGTTAGGCGGACAGCGCGTTTCGAAGGCGGTGTCAAATCACCACGCTATCGAAATCGACTGCTCAGCTCAGAAGTTTACAATTTACAATTGTTAATTTAACTTTTTCAGTGAGTCGTCCTTGGATCGCCACAGTGAGACTTACGTCGAATACCGGGCCTAACGGCCGTCGGCTGATGCCGACGATCAATACACGTCGCGGACGTATCGTTTTTCGCTCGTCATGGTTTTCAAGTAGGCTTTGCCTTCGTCTTCTGACATGCCGCCTTCTTGGGTGATGATGTGCAACAGGGCTCGTTCGACGTCGGCGGCCATGCGGGTTGCGTCACCGCAGACGTAGAAGTGAGCACCGCGGTTCAACCATGCCCAGAGTTCCGCGGCGTTCTCTCGCATCCGGTCTTGCACGTAAACCTTCGTGTCGCCGTCGCGACTGAAGGCGGTGTCCAGTCGTGAAAGCACACCGGAGTGAACGTACTCGGTCAATTCGGATTCATACAAGAAGTCGTATGCTTCGTGTTGATCGCCAAAGAACAACCAGTTGTCGCCCGGCGACTTGCGAGCGGCACGTTCTTGTAGGAACGCGACGAATG
This sequence comes from Rhodopirellula baltica SH 1, assembly GCF_000196115.1. Lineage (NCBI taxonomy): Bacteria > Pseudomonadati > Planctomycetota > Planctomycetia > Pirellulales > Pirellulaceae > Rhodopirellula > Rhodopirellula baltica. Next base: position 197,336 of record NC_005027.1, on the reverse strand, counting down.
GGGCGATTCCGGTACCGGGACCGACCATGATCATCGGTGCGTTTTCATCGGCGGGAACGGTGAATCCACCATGGTTGGGTTGCACGAAGACTCGCATGCTTTCTCCGGTGCCAACTCGGTCCGCCAACATGGTGCTCGCGACGCCCTTGCGAACGCGTTCTTCGCGTTCGTAGATGACTTTGCCGACGGTCAAGTGAACTTGGTCGCCGACCGCTTTCATGCTGCTGGCGATGGAATACAAGCGAGGGTTCAGAGGATCGAGGCACTCAATGAATTCGGTCGCGGTGATCGTTGATTCGCCGGCGACTTCCAAGACGTCTAGCACATCAAAGCCTTCCGGAACGCCTTCGGCGAGCAGATGATTCAGCGTTGCTTGCGCGTCCGCGTTGGGTGTCCGTCCGACCAACAGCTCAAGCAGTTCATCGGAAGGGTCTTTCAAGCAACAATCTTCTTGCAATGCTTCGAGCAACGGTTTCGTGTTGCCTTGAGGCGTTGCCACTTTCACGTGGGAGTCCGCGGCCAAACGATCAATGATTTGCGTGCACAGGTCGATGCAGTTGGTCGGGTAGATTCCCAACGCGTCGCCGACTTCGTATTTGATACCGGATCCTACGAGGTCGATCGCGACGTGCCGTGTGTCTTTTGCGGAGCCTTCCTGATTGAGCGGGCGGGATTCGATCAAGTTGGCGGAATAGGGATTTTTGCGAGACCAAGCGGCGGCTCCGTTGGTCGCGACACCATTGGTTGCGGATCCGTTGCCGTTGGTGGAGGCTTTGACGCTGTCGCCGGCTTCGGCAAGAAGCTTTTTGATCATCTGTTTGGTTTCTTTGCCGCCGGGGCTGCAAAGCGAGACGTTGGGTTCTTCGCCTGACGCGATCGCTTCGCTGTACGTTTGGCAAACGTACCCGCAGGACCCACAATCGAGCTGAGCCATGGCGGCCATCAACTTTCGGTCGAGCGGTCTGCCTTCGGCGAGTTCCATTCGATCAACGATAGGGAGTGAATCGTCGTGCCAAGGAAAGTCCTCCTCTTCTTCGACAGGTGCCTCGGCCGAGGGCAGTCCAGCGGCCATCGCGGTCGCGACACTTCCACCGGCCGACTCTTGGATGCCCGTCAGACCGGCGAAAAAGCCGTTCAACCAAGCTCGCTGTTGTTCATTGAATGGGGCGGTTTCTGGAATGTAGCTGGACATCGGGATCAATCCTGGGAATGAATCGAAACGTGGTTGGAAGGTTGAAATGGATCAGGCGTTTTCGTGACGCCCATCGCGACCGTTCGTTAACAAACGACTGACGGGGTGGCGACCAAACTTTTGAGTTCCTCATCGCTGAGGCGGCCCGCGAAGTCGTTGAACGACTCGTTTGAATCGACGCGGTTCTGTTGATAGCTCGACAAGATGCCAGTGACCAAATCAGGCACTTCGGCAAACGGAACCGACTTGAAAATCTCTCGTGCGATTCCTTGCCGTGAACCCCATCCACCACCAAGACAAATGTGATAGCCATCGACCATGTCGTCGCCAACTTCGACTTGGCAGGCAATCAAGCCGATGTCGCCGATGTAGTGCTGAGCACAACTGTGGTGGCAACCGGTCAAATGAATGTTGATGGGCTGGTCAAGCGTCAAAACGCTTTCGACTCGCTCGGCGATCTCAATGGCATTCGCTTTGGTCGGTGCCCCAGCAAATTTGCAACCGGCACTGCCGGTGCAGGCAACCAAGCCGGCTCGAACAGAATTGGCTTCGTAGTCCAGCCCGCACTCGCGGATTCCGGCTTGGACGGCCGGTAGATCCGCGTCGGTGATATTGGTCAATATCAAGTTTTGCCAAACGGTCAAACGAATGTCGCCGTTGGAATAGCGAAGAGCAAGATCGGCGAGTGCACGCGCTTGGTCGGTCGTCATCCGCCCAACAGGGAAGACAATGCCGAGCGAGTTCAGTCCAGGTTGCTTCTGCGGGAACACTCCGACGTGAGCACTTCGGTCCTCGATGTCTTGCACGGTCAAGCGACTGACATCGACTTTCGTGAGCGTGCGACCCATTTCGGCTTCGACTTCTGCGATGAATTTCTCGAATCCCATATCGTCGAGCACGTATTTCAGACGTGCTTTCTTGCGATCGGTGCGGTCGCCGGTGCGGATGAACACTCGGACAATCGCGGCTGCCACGGCAACACATTCGCTTTCACGCAGCAGCACGCCGGTGTAGCGGGCGAAGTCTTTGTGACCGGTGATGCCACCCAAACAAAGCTGGAAGTAGACGCCGGCGGGCAAGTCGTCCGATGCGTTCTCATCCAGCACGCGAACGGCTTTGAACCCGATGTCGTTGGTGTCTTCCAAGGAAGCAATTCGGCCACCGCCTTCAAAAGCGATGTTGAACTTCCGTGGCAACCCGTACATCTCTCGGTGATTGAGGATGTAGTGATGCATGCGTATGGCCAGCGGCAATGTTTCGATCAGTTCGTCCGCATCCAATCCCGACATCGCACTGCTGGTGCAGTTTCGAATGTTGTCGCCACCACTGCCCAGCGGCACGATGTTCAGCTCGCGGGTTCCGAACAAGATGTTCATGGCTTGGTCGGCCGGGATCTCACGCAACTGCACGTTGCCGCGGGTGGTCAGGTCCAGGTACGGGCCTGCGGATTGGTCCGCCAGATCGGCCAGGCCACGCAATTGCCAAGCTTGGATTTGACCGCCGGGCAGGCGCAGTCGGCACATGAAGCTGTCTTGCGCTGGGGTGACATAGAACAGTCCGTGGAACTTTTGCAGAAAGACATCCGTGCCTTTGGGGAATTCGCCCGCATCGCTGCGAGCCTGCATTTCGTCCCACATGTCGAGCGGGTTCTTGTCACGTTTGGCCTGTTCTTCTTTCGACAGTTTCTTTCCTGCCGCGAGCACCGCCGATTGGGCTTCGAAGGCAAAACGATCGGGACCCGTGGGCACTGATTCGCCATCGACGGTCGTGGATCCGCCGCCGATGGCGAGCGTGGTTCCTTGACCGCCCGAACCAGAGATGACGGGCAGGCCTTGGACCGCGCGAGCGACATCGGCACCGAATGTGAACCCGGCGAGATATTGCTGTTGTTCGTCTGAGAACGGTTTGGAGTCCTGTTGATCAGTCATGGTCGCTTGTCAAAACGGGTTCGATGCGGACCGCACAGTCCTTGTAGCTGGGTTGGCCACTGTGTGGGTCAAAGTGAGAAAGGGTGAGCTGGTTGGTGCATTCGTAATGCATTGGCATGAAGACTTGCCCGGGCTGGACCGAGTGGGTCAAGCACGCCGTCGCGTCGGCATGTCCGCGTCGAGACCGAACGCGAACGAGGTCGCCGTGCTCGACGTCCAATTCCGCCGCATCACGAGGATGCATCTCGACGTAGGGTTGGTTGGGATACAGCGACCTGAGCAGCGGGCTCTGTCGCGTTCTCGTTTGAGTGTGCCACTGGCTGACGGTTCCGCGACCGGTTAGCAGAACGATTGGGTAGTCCTCGCCGGCCGGTTCTGGCATGGGTGAAACATCATCGACAATCAATCGAGCCCGGCGGTCTTCGTGAAAGAATCGACCATCGGCGAACAGTCGTCGTTGTTGTTCAGGTTCAAAACCACCGCTGGCATGGTCGGCTGACCACGGCCACTGGATCCCGCCGCAGCGATCGATCTGTTCGTAGCCTTCGATGCCGCTGATGTCGCTTGGTTGTCCGCGACTGGCACGCTGCATGATCTGGAAAACCGCTTCGGGCGATGTCCATTCGGCGAACATCTCTCCGACTCCCCAACGGTGTGCGATCCCTCGAAAAATTTGGAAGTCGGCGAGAGCTTGGCCCGGGGCGTGGCGGACTTTCTTCAGCAATCCATAGCGGCGTTCGCTGTTGATGAAAGTGCCTTCTTTTTCACCCCAGCCCGCCGACGGCAAAATCAGATCCGCGTGCGAGCATGTCTCGGTGGTCTTGTACATGTCTTGGACGACCAGGAAATCCAACTGGTCAAATAGTTCGCGAACGTCGCCTTGGTCAATCCAACTGTGTGCGGGGTTGGTCGCGACGACCCATAGGCCTTTGATTTCACCGTTGCGGATGCCTTCAATGATCCGGTCGTATTTCCAACTGGTGGTGGACGGAATCTTTTCGACGGGAATGTTGAGTGCTTCTGCGACCTTTCGGCGATCGGATTCTTCGGTGAAAGAATGATGGCCAAACAGGTTGGTGGTGTTGCTCCACAATCGCGAACCCATCGCATTGCATTGACCGGTGATGCTGTTGGCTCCCGTGCCGGGACGCCCGATGTTTCCGGTGATCAACGCGATGTTGATGATTGCTTGGGCGGTGCGTGTGCCTTGGTAACTTTGGTTGACTCCCATGGTCCACCAAAGCGAAACGGCACGGCCGCGTCCGATCGCTTCCACCGCTGCTGAAACGTCTTCGACAGCCAATCCTGCTTCTTCGCAGACGGTCGCGAGATCGTACTGAGAAACATGTTGGCGAAGCTCTTCAAATCCTTGCGTGTGATTTTGAACGAAGTCGTGTTCGACAAAGTCACGCAGGATCAATTCGTTTGTGATCGCGTACAACAATGCCAAGTCATTCTTGGGCCGCAGTTGCAGGTGTTGTGTTGCCGCGGCGGCGGTTTCCGTACGCCGCGGATCGATGACGATGATTTCGGGGTTGTGGGGATTGCGGAGCACGCGTTCCCACATGATCGGGTGCCCGACGCACGGATTGGCACCAATGAATACCAAACAATCGCTTTGTTCGAAGTCGTCGTAGGTGTACGGCGGTGAGTCGAATCCGAACGACTCTTTGTAAGCCGTGACAGCGGTCGCCATGCACTGCCGGGTGTTCCCATCGCAGTGTCGAATGTCCATTCCAAAACGCGCGAGTGCGCCGAGGAACGCCATCTCTTCACAAGCAATCTGGCCCGTCGATAGAAACGCGATGGACTCGGGACCGTGTTCGGATTGGACCTGCTTCATCCCATCGCAAAACTTGCTGAAAGCATCATCCCATTCGATCGGAGAAAGCTTTCCTGTTTCATCGCGAAGCAGCGGCAGCGTGGCTCGTTCGGGCGAATCCAAGACTCGGAGGGCTTCCCAGCCTTTGGGGCACGCCATTCCAAGGTTGACCGGGTATGCGGTCTCGGGGGTCAGCCCGATCGCTTCGCCATCTTTTAAATGCAATCGCAATCCGCAACCGGTGGCGCAGAAACCACAGGTCGCCGTGGTGGTCGTGTCCGCAGCCATCGAATCATGGGTCATCCCCAGTCCATGGTCGCCGGGACGCAGAACCAACTCGCGAGTCATCGGCCCGGTGCGTCGTTGCAACAAGGTCGGTAACTGAAATGTCTTGCCGGCGTCGTTCCGATTGTCTTTGATTGAGATACTCATCGGAGGGTCCCCGGCATGCGATCATGAACAACACTTGAGAAATAGATCAATCGTTCAGTGGTTTCTCCTGCCACCAAAAGCATCGTTGCGGCCGCGGCGAAGACGGTGAGCAACATTGATGAACCGGCAATCGCCAACGCGGAAGAGACAACCAGCAATGCCAAGCCGGCATATCCCAATGCCAATCGACTCAAACTCCATTTGGAAAGGTGATGACGCACCAAGCGTTGACTGCGTCGGTCCCATTGGTCGTTGGACGAACCTGGTTCACTGCGTAGCAAGATGCTTTGTTCCCAAACCAATTTCGCAATCAAAGCGAACGTTGCCAGGCCGAGCAGGACCGTGACGGAGTTGCTTCGATCCGATGTCGCGGCGATCACGGCGGCACTGGCTGCCACACCGCCGACCACTGCGGTTCCCATGAAGCGAATCATGGTTCGGTCAAATCGCCAAAGAACGCGTTTGGTGGCGATGTAGATCATCGCGCTGCTGAACAATCCTGCGACTCCAAAGACAATTGCACCGAGCAAAACCATGCCGGGGACCCAAGCAGGGATGGAAACCCAATCGGGCAAGTATTCGGAAACGGCGGGTAGCCACATGGCGACCACCGCCATGGTCAAAACACCAACGAATTTGCCCAGCAAGACGGCTTCGCGGCTGAGCCACGATGTTCGCAGCCCCAAGAAAATTCGCCAGGATCGCAGGGGTTGACCAAGGTGCAGTGGGGCGAGATTCATGCCGATCATCGAAACCATCAAGGCAACTGTCGCGGTCCAGCGAGTCGTCTCCGTTGGCATCGGTGAACCAGCCAACCAGCCGATCGCGGCCAGCACTCGTTCGGTCAGCAACATCCCCACGCCGACTTGAGTGGCGATCAGCAATCCGACCAATGGCCAGTGATCTTCGGCGGGTTCATCGATGCCATTGTCTTGCGCGACTCCCTGAAAACGTTTGGTTGGGTCGTTGCTGCGGAAGACAGTGGTTGGCCGGGTGATGGATGAAAGCGGCGCACCGGCGACCAAGCGTTCCTCATCAGAGACTTCTTGGCATTGTTGGTCGACAACGCGAATCGCGATGGCTTCGTTGGGACATGATTGAACGCAGGCCGGGGCTTCGCCAACTGAGAGCCTTTGGTGACACATATCGCACTTGCGAACGATGCCCAATCGCTTGCTGTACTTGGGCACTTCGTAGGGGCACATCATCGTGCAGTACTTGCAACCGATGCACTGATCGTCGAGGTGCCGAACGATTCCGGTTTCGGGATCTTTGTCGTAAGCTTTGACCGGACAACCATTCAGGCAGCCGGGATCTTCGCAGTGGTGGCACGCGGTCGTGACATGTTGCACTCCAATCGCGGCGGGAATGGCTTCGGGTTCGGTCTCGCCGATAACCAGCGTTCCAACACGACGCCAGCTTTCGGTTTCGTCCAAGCCATTCATGGTGTGGCAAGCCACCACGCAGGCTTTGCAGCCACTGCAGGTGTCGAGATTGACATCGAAGGCGAACTGTTGTCCCGGCCCCGGCGGGCTGGCGGGCATTAGCTTGGAGTAGTACCGAGCTTGTGCTGGCTGATCCGCAACGTTGTCTTCTGCGGTTCCGGAGTCGTGTGCGGCGGCAAAGTCTTCCACCGCGGTCAGCGTTTGCTGCTCTTGCAACAAGAGACTGACCAAATCGAACGAGTCGCCTTGTCCTTCGATCGGCAAACCCGGCGACGTGACGACGCCGGGCGCAGCACCATCGGGATGGGCGAAGTTCGGTTCGGTTGGAAGAAGGCTGGACATATGGATCAGAACATCAAAACGGTGATGGAGCTGAGATGGGTTCCGTCGAAAAACGGAATGGCGAGCCCGGCGGTTGGGCACGGCATGACTCGTTCCGCGGGCCGTGTGAGCAGCAACGCTTCCATGTCTTCGAGCAAAACAACGCGTTGGTGTTCGGCGACCAAACCCAAAATTCCGGTTGTCAGAGGGACACGAGTGCCGGTGTCAAATCGAAACGCGTTTTCGACTTCGCCATACGCTTGGCTGGTCAGTTCGCATTCTTTGCCATCGATGTTCCAAACCTCGATCGCTCGGGCCATCGGGGAACGTTTGGATTGAATTAGGACGGCTGTCGAAAGGTATTGGTCAGCGAAAACAGGAAAACCAACCGCGGCATTGAGTAAGTCCGCGGACGCACCGGCCGCTCGCAGGAATCCCATGTGGTTTGCCAGATCGTCTTGAGCGAGAGCCCGGCCTTGTTCCCAGACCACGCCGGGAAGTCCGTTGCCTTTTTCGAAACGAACGAACGAGCTGACGTTTTGAAAACGTTCCAGCTTTCCGTAGTAGCCCTCTCGCAAAGCGACTTCGTCGTAGGGGCCGACCGGACGCCAAACTTCGAACACGCCGACTGGATCGGGCATCGCTTCGCTAGGTGCTTTCGCGAAGAAGACGATGACCGACTGAATGGCACCATCAAAGTGAACGGGAATCGCTATCGCCGCGGCAGCTTCCGTCGGCAGCAACGCCGGGTCTTGCACGACCACCGCGTCTGATTCATGCAAGCATTGTTGAGCGATTGGCAGTGCGCTCGAATCGCAGTCCGGAGTGAACTCACCCGGAGCAACGACTTCGCAAACATGGATGCCTTGCAGATAGCATTGATCTGATACGGCGAGCGGGGGCAGTGAGTGACGCAAAGTGATGGAAGCGTTGGATGGTGCGGGAACTGAAATCGATGTCATGTTGGCAACCCTTTAAGTGGCATCGGCGGTTGCGAGTTCTTCTTGGGCCTTGGCACGTTTTTCCGCGTCGGCCCTTAGTTTTTTGTGGTCTTGATCTTCGAGGAACTGGATCATTTTGCCGCGAAAGTCGTAGTACTCGGGATGGTCGAGCACATCGGCACGGACGCGAGGACGATCGAAGGGAAGGCTGAAGATCGCACCGACTTTTGCTCTCGGTCCGTTGGTCATCATCACAACGCGATCGCTCATGAAGAGCGCTTCGTCAACGTCGTGCGTGACCATCACCGTGGTGACTTTGTCGCGGATCAGGATCTCCAGAAGAATCTCTTGGAGCTCCATCCGTGTGAGCGAATCCAGCATGCCGAATGGTTCATCGAGCAGCAGCATTTTGGGACGCAGAGCAAACGCTCTGGCGATGCCGACACGTTGCTGCATGCCTTGGCTGAGATCCTTGGCTCGTTTGTGCAGGTTGCTGCCCAATCCGACCAAGTTGAGGTAGTAGGACGCCAAATCGCGGCGATCTCTCTTGCTGGCTTGCAGGTAAACCTGATTCACACCGAGCATCACGTTCTCGAGAGCCGTCATCCACGGCATCAAGCACGGGGACTGGAACACGACACCGCGATCCGGCCCCGGCCCGTCAATTTCTCGACCGTCGATCGCAACGCCGCCGGTGGTGATTGGGTTGAGTCCCGCGACCATGGTCAGGACGGTGCTTTTCCCGCAACCGGAGTGACCGAGCAGCGACACATATTCGCCTTTTTCAAGGTTGAGATCGAATTCCTCGACAATCACGACGGGCCCATTGTGGGTGTCGTAAGTCTTGCCGAGACGAAACATTTCAACGTAGCCGCGCATGTTCGGTGCACTGAGTGGGAAGGTGGAAGTTGTCGGAGGATGCCCATTCCAAAACGTCGACCGGTTCGATCAACGCAATGGATGCTGGTGCGATTAACGGGGGCCGGTGTTGAAGACGGCACGTGTTGGACGTGTCAAATCGGAAGGTTCGATTTCGGGCAAACGGAATGCTTGGGTCGGATTGGCCGCCATCTCGTCGCGACGAGCCTTTTGCCGAACAGCGACCAAGTAGTTGGTCACTGCGTTGCGAAGCCCTTTGAACTCTTCGTTGTCATTCAGTTCGGTTTTGTTGCGAGGTCGATCGATACCCACGGTGAACACGGGACCAAGCGATGCATTGGGGCCCGGGTTCAGCGGTACGATTCGGTCGGCGACCATGATGGCTTCGTCGACATCGTTGGTGATCATCACGCACGTCTGTTTCTCTTCGCTCCAGATCTTCAGGATTTCGTCACCGAGTTGGCCACGTGTCAGTGCGTCGAGTGCGGAGAGTGGCTCGTCGAGCAACAAGACTTTGGGTTTGAGTGCCAACGTTCGAGCGAGGCTGGTCCGTTGACGCATTCCACCGGAGAGCTCATGAGGTCGGCGATGAGCAGCGTGACTCAGACCGACCATGTCGATGAATTTTTCAACATGGTCGCGGCGTTGTTCACGTGACCATTCTTTGAAAACCGCGTTGACCGAAAGTGCGATGTTGCCTCGGACGGTCAACCATGGCAGCAGCGAATAGTTTTGGAACACCATCCCGCGGTCTGGTGACGGTCCTTTGACAGGTTCGTCATTCATCGTGATCGTGCCTTTGTCAGGCGAGATCAATCCAGCCAACAACTGCGTGAACGTGGTTTTGCCACTGCCGCTGAACCCGACCACCGCCAGGAACTCGCCCTCGCGAATGTTGAGGTTGATGTTCTGCAGGACTTCGTTTCGCGTCACACCGCTGCCATAGCCCTTGCAGACTCCACGCATCTGTAGGATCGGCTTAGGGGCCGACGAGATCGCTCGGCGTTTGATCGTGGGTGATGTTTCGAGAACTGCGCTCATGTTTGCACCGATGGATGAAGAAAGAGAAGAAACCGAGACATCCAGAATCAAACGGGAGATGGATTGCCGAAGCTGACCAAGTTGCGGAAGAAGATCATGATGCGGTCCAAGACCAATCCGATCAGTCCGATGACGATCACGCTGAAGGCGATGCGGGCGTACGTGAGTTCGCTACCGTTTTGGAACTCGTCCCAAACAAACTTTCCGAGTCCGGGGTTTTGGGCGAGCATGTCGGCGGCGATCAAAACCATCCAACCAACGCCCAGGCTGATCCGCATGCCGGCGAACATCAGTGGCAGGCTGGCGGGCAAGATGATCTTGGTCAGACGTTGCCACCAAGAAAGTCGCAGCACGTCGGCAACGTTGATGAAGTCCTTGTCAACACTGGCAACGCCGAGGGTTGTGTTGACCAATGTGGGCCAAAGCGAACACAGACAAACCGTCGATGCTGAAATCAGAAACGCTTTGTTGAAGAACGTTTCGCCGCTGGAGTAGCCGGCGTAGTACCACATGATGACGATGAACGCCAAAGGCAACCAAGCCAGCGGGCTGACGGGTTTGAAGATCTGAATGAACGGTGTCATTGCCGCGTTGAACCATGGGCTCATCCCGCAGAGCACGCCCACCGGCACGGCCACAATGGTTGCTAAGAAGAAACCGAAGAACACCGTTTTGACACTTGTCCAGATTTGGTCGATGAATGTCGGGGCACTCGATGGCGTGAAGTTGGCGGCCGCGACGGCTCGCTTCTTCAACGACAACGCTTTGTTCTCGAGAAGGGTTTGGGTTTGACCCGATTCCGTGGTGGCGGCAGCGGTGTAGGCATTTGCCTCGGCCAACAACTGCACCGCTTCGGTCAGCTTTTCTTGCTTGGCTGCCTTGTCAGCGGCGCGTTGATCGTAGTGCATCGTGATCAGTTGCTTGCCGGCGGCCCAAGTTGCTTGCGGGCTAGGCAGTTTGGCGCTGTCTGTCACGACGGTGGATGCGGCCCCGGCCCAAAGCAACAGAAACACACTGACCGCCACGATCGGCAGCAAAATGAATTTCGCGATGCCAATGCACTGTTCGCGTTTGTCCTCGCCTGCTGCCAAGCGAACAAACGGTTCGAGAATCGGAAGTCCGGCCACGTCGCAGAAACGGAGAAGATTGCCACGCCAATTCATCAGGGAATGCGTCCAGAAAATGGTGAAAGGTTGAATGCAATGAGGGAATTCGATGTGGGCTGGTGAGAGCCCGAATGTCGTGGCTACTTCTTGGCCAAGGACTCGTCATCCTTGTTGCCAATTTCAAAGCTATTGATGTAGCCAATCGGATCTTTCGCGTCGTATTTGTTGCCGTCGATGAACTCGGTCGTGACTGCGCGGTAACCGTCGTAGTCCGGAGCCGGGATTTCATTTGGATCGAGTTTGCCTTCGCTGATTAGAAGCTCGGCGGCTTGGCGATAGATCTCAGGCTTGTAGATCTTCTTGGCCGTTTCGGCGTACCAACTGGCGGGTTTGGATTCTGTGATTTGTCCCCAGCGTCGCATCTGTGTGAGGAACCAAATCGCATCGCTGTAGTGCGGGTAGCTGGCTTCGTGTTTGAAGAACACGTTGAAGTCGGGCATCTCGCGAACGTCGGTGGATTGGAAGACAAACGTGCCCATCATCGAGTTGCCAATCACCTCTTTCTCCGCACCGACATAATCTTTGCGGCTGAGGATTTCGACGGCTTCTTCGCGATTGACCAATTTGCCCGAGTCATCGGTGGCATCCAGCCATTTGCCAGCACGGATCAGAGCCTTGATCACGGCCAAGTGAGTTTGTGGATTCTTCTCCGCCCATTCTCCGGTCACGCCGAAGACCTTTTCAGGGTTGTTCTTCCAGATGTCGTAGTTCGTGGTGACTGGAACACCGATGCCAGTCACAACCGCTTTTTGGTTCCACGGTTCGCCAACGCAGTAACCTTTGACGATGTCCGCTTCCAGGTTCTGAGGCATTTGAGGCGGTGGCACCGTCGACAATTTGACCTGTGCGTCCGTGAAGCCTTTGATGTCAGATTCGGTGTACATGCCGGGATGAATCCCTGACGCGGCCAGCCAATATCGAATCTCGTAATTGTGAGTGCTAACAGGAAACACCATGCCCATCGGGAATGGTTCGCCCGCGTCTTGCAGGTAATCCTCGACAATCGGTTTCAGGCTGGCGGCGCTGATGGGATGTTTCGGTGTGGGGCTCTTCAGTTCAGGATCGTTCTCCTGCATCTGTGCCCAAACTTCGTTGCTGACCGTGATGCCATTGCCGTTGTAGTCCAGGCTGTAAGCGGTCACGATTGGCGACTTGGTTCCGACACCGATCGTTGCACCGATCGGTTGGCCGGCCAACATGTGTGCGCCGTCGAGTTGCCCATTGATGACGTTGTCGAGAAGGATCTTCCAGTTCGACTGGGTTTCCAAAGTGACGTTCAGTCCTTCGTCGTCGAAGTAGCCCTTCTCTTTGGCGATCACCAAAGGAGCGCAGTCGGTCAGTTTGATGAAGCCGAATGTCAAATCCGATTTCTCCAAGTCCAACATTGCAGCAGACTCAGTTGGATTGACGTCCACTTCAATTTTGCTGATGTCGACTTTTGCAGCGGCGGCTTCGAGATCCTCCAGTGACACTCCGGAGTCGGCACATCCGGTGAAGACAGCGGCGAGAGCGACACAACCAAGCAGCATGAGTTTGTTGGTGGTCCTGATCGCTTTCTTCCACGCGGATCCGGACGTCGTTCTTGAGCTAGCCGTTTGACGCGTTCCCGCTGATTCGCTTCGCGAATTGGATTCTGATTCGGTGGAGATGAGCGGAACGCTCTGTGATTCGAGGCAGAAGCCGGGAACGCGAAAAAGCATTAGAAAACTGTCCGTCGAGAAGAGTGCTGAAACCGTGAGCAATAAAGTGGCATCAGTGATGCAGGTTTAGCGAATCGCAAGCGTCATGCCGGATGCAGGGGCGCGATGTGCGCTGCTGGTTCTTGTGGTGCGTGAGCGAACCTTAGGCGGCGTTAGAGAGCGGAAAGTGCGCCAAGGCGGTTCGGCAGTCGATTGGGAAATCGTCGGTCGCGTTGGGTCTGCTTAAGTCTTCAGCAGACTGAGAGCGACTCTGCACGCGGATTGGGCACGTGCCTTGAGAGCTGTTTCAGGCCGGAATCTGTCCGTGTTTGCCTGGGGAGGGATGCCCATTCTTAAACGGGTTTTGGCGGGGTTGGCCTCACCGTAACCCCAGAATCGCGGCCCAATCGGTTGCGAGTGATTGCTCGAAAACACCACCGCAATCACTCGTGAACAGGGCAGAAGCGTTGCTGAATGAGTTGGGAGACTTTGATCATTGCAACGTTTGGGTGCGGTCGGTGGGGATGCATATTGAAACACTCGGCGTTTGTTGATTCAGCATCACTTTGAATGCGCCGATAGCCAAAACGGGTCGCTATGAAGTTTTGGATGTTGAGTTCGTTTCATCTCCGTTTTCATTGCACTTCCTTTATCTCAGGCGGAAGGAACCAAGGCGATCCAAATCGATCCGGATGATTCGAATTCACAGCCCACTCCATGAAGGAGGCACAACGCCATGTCCCAACGCAATTGGAAACGCCGCTTGCTAAGTGCGATCGCGATCGCAACAGCGGCCATTTCCACTCACTCTCACGCTCAAGACACTTCCGGTCTCGAACCGGTTGAGGTCCTCGTCTTTCAACAGGACTCAGGGGCTCTGACGGAACCTGGGCCCTCGCCGACTTCTCCGAGCGAAGCGCCCGCTGCTTCCTCGATTGTTGAATCGCAGTCGCCAATCGCGGAACCAGTTGTGGATTCGTCCACCTACTCGGACCCCTACGCTTCGTACTCAGCTCCCTGCACCTGCTGTGCAAATGGATGCTGCACAAAGAAGAAAAAGGAAGCTGCGATGGCAAAGATGAAAGGTGCCTACCAAGGCGTCTTCTATGCCAACGACTTCAGCTACCTGGATGACCCATGCTACGACGGTCCGTCTTTCTTCGGTGACTCACTGAAGGGAATGTTCAACGGCACGTTGGATGTGGGTGGTGAAGCACGTGTTCGCTATCACAACGAAAACAACCACCGTGGATTGGGCATCACCGGCAACGATGACAACTTTTGGTTGACTCGTTACCGCATGTTTGCCAACTGGCGTTTGTCGGACAACCTCCGGTTCTACGGAGAGTACTTGTATGCGGATTCGGGCGGGGAGTTGTTCAACAACCGTCCGATCGAAGAGAACCGTGGCGAGGCACAGAACTTGTTCTTGGAAGCACAACTGACGGACAACTTGTCTGTTCGCGGTGGACGCCAAGAGTTGTTGTTGGGTGCTCAGCGATTGATTTCGCCTTTGGATTGGGCCAACACTCGTCGTACCTTTGACGGTGTGCGTGCAACCTACGCAAACAAAGACGGTTCGATCGATGCGTTCTACACCCACCCCGTGAAACGCACCGCTGCCTACGAAGACAAGTGGGATGCCACGAACCAAGATGTTCAGTTCTTTGGTGCGTACATGACGCGCAAGGACACTTGGTTGGGTCAGTGGGAAAACTACTACCTGGGTCTCAACAACGACACGACCAATTTCGACTACCACACGATTGGTAGCCGTATCGTTGGCAAAACGGATTCGGATTGGTTGTACGAATACGAAGGCGGAACTCAGTTCGGAACCAACAGCGACGGGACCGACCACAGCGCCGGGTTCTTCACCGGTGGCTTGGGACGTCAAGTCGCGATGACCAGCGATTGGAAACCAACGTTTTGGTTCTGGTATGACTACGCTTCAGGTGGTGATGATGAACTTCGTGGTGGCGATGGTTTTGACCACATGTTCCCATTGGCTCACAAATACTTGGGCTTCATGGATTTGTTCGGTCGTCGAAACATTCATGACATCAACGCACAGTTCATCACGCCATTCTTCGGTGAGAAAGTCAAGTTGGTGCTTTGGTACCACTACTTCATGTTGGACGAAAAAACGACGCCGTTTAACGTCGTGATGAATCCAAGCAATCCTGGCAACGCTGCGGGCGATCGCGAACTAGGCCATGAGATCGATGTCTTGTTCCAGATCGCGCTCAACCCACGCAACAGTGCGTTGATCGGCTACTCGCACTTCAACTCGGGCAAGTACTACAGCACCACCGCCGGTGTGCAGGACTTGGACGCCGACTTCTTCTACTTCCAGTATCAAACGCGATTCTAAGTCGCGACGACGGAAGCTAGGAAAGCATTTTGATCGCCCGATGTGTCTCACATCGGGCGATTTTTTTATGCGCAGTGATGTTTGCGCAACCTTGCCGATTTGCGTTTTCGAAATGGTTCAGGAACTTGAGCCTTTGTCTTGCTCGGGAATTTTCCTGCAACCCGCATCGGGCGTTAACGAGAACGTCACACTCGGTTGATAGTCTTCGCTCGAAATCAATTTCAAGCAACGGTCGATCGACGCCGGGTTTCTCGCCGGTCACTCAGCGCAGGAAATCGTTGAGTCTTGTTTGGTCGTTCTCATCCCTTTCAAGCCAAGGACGCTGGCATGCAGAGGCTCGCCCCGACGTCGGTCCGGACCCTCTTGGTGAGCGATGTGCATCTTGGATCCAAGCATTCACGTGCCGACGAGTTTCTGGCGTTTCTGCGTGAGTTCCATCCCGAATCGCTGTATTTGGTGGGGGACTTCATTGACGGATGGAAGATCAATACGGGTTGGCACTGGTCGAGCGTTTGCGACGAGATCATTGCTCATCTGATCGGCTTGGCGCGACGAGGCACGAAGATTCACTACGTCGCCGGCAACCATGACGCGTTCCTGCGTAATCCGGCCTTTCGCGCAGGTTGTTTGGCGACTTTGCCACGGTTTGAAGTTGGCAACGAGTTCGTTTTGCAAACACTGACAGGGTGGAAGTTTCTGATCACTCACGGTGATCTCTTCGATCGCGTCGAAAGCATCGCACCGTGGTTGTCCAAAGGGACGACTGCGTTCTACGACACCTGCCTGAGCATGAACCGTTGGTGTTATCGGACATGGCAGCCAAGCGAAGGCAATCCCTATGGGTTGTGTTCCGTTCTGAAAGACCGAGTCAAACGCTGGATTCGCTTTGTCAGTGATTTCGAATCCCGCATTCTGCATCACGCGAAGCAACGCGAATGCGACGGAGTTATCTGCGGACATATCCACACGCCTGACATCGTGAGCAGCGATTCGATGTGGTACTGCAACACGGGTGATTGGGTTGAGAACTGCACCGGACTGGTGGAACGTCATGACGGTCGACTGCATTTGGTCCGACGCTACGACGAGGACTTATTCCTTCGTCTGCCCACACAAGAAGAAACGCTGCGTCGTTGTTTCGATGCCAGCAAAACGCCAAGTACCGACGCAACAGAACTCGTGTCGGTCAACGGCGAAGATTCCTCGTGCGGTTACGCCGCCTGATGCACTCGTTCACTCGGTAATCACTCACCTAATCGAAAGACAACTTCGCATGGTCGCAAACTGGCTTGGCAACAAGTGCTTCAAAGTCGTTCATCAAAAGAACCTTGTCTACAACACTTGTTGGGAAGATCCTCGGATTGACCGGCAGGCGCTTTCGCTGGGACCGGATGATTCCGTTTTGGTGATCACCTCTGCGGGTTGCAATGCGTTGGATTATGCACTGCAGGCACCCAAGTCAGTTCATGCGGTGGACATGAACCCGCTGCAAAATGCATTGTTGGAATTGAAGTGCGCCTCGATTCGATGTCTGACTTATGACGATTTCTTCAACGTGTTTGGCCGTGGTTACCATCCCGCTTGGCAATCGCTCTATCACAAGCACGTTCGCGGTGCGTTGACACCGGACACGCGTGCGATTTGGGATCGTCGTTTGGACTTCTTTGATGGGACGTCTCGCCGAAAGAGCTTCTACTTTCGCGGCACATCCGGACTGTTTGCTTGGTTGGTCAACGGTTACCTGAAGCGTCCTGCGGGTTTGAGGGAAGCGATTGCGGAATTGCTGCAAGCGGAATCGGTTGATCAACAGCGAGAGATCTATCAGAAACGTGAGATCAATCGGTTACTCTGGAGCAAACCGCTGCGTTGGGCTTTGCGTCGTGACACGACGCTTGCGATGTTGGGCGTGCCCCGCAGCCAACGCAATCAGTTGGACCAATGTTATCCCGGTGGCATCGGTGGATTCATTCAGGACCGGATCGAGGCTGTCTTCAAGACGCTCCCGCTGCGAGACAATTACTTTTGGCGAGTCTATTTGACAGGGAGCTACACCCCGGATTGCTGCCCGGAATATTTGAAGGAAGAGAACTTCACGGAACTGAAGAACGGTTTGGTGGATTGTGTTCAGACACACACCAATACTGTGGAAGGATTCTTGACTGAGCACGATCAGCCGATTTCGCGATTCGTGCTGCTCGACCACATGGATTGGTTGTACGATCGTTATCCCGAGTTGCTCGCATCGGAATGGCAGAGCATTTTGAATCGAGCGACCTCGGACGCCCGCGTTTTGTGGCGTAGCGCCGCTTTGGCAGTCGACTTCGTCAATCCATTGATGCTGCAGCACAATGGCAGCCAGGTTCAGCTTGGTGACTTGCTGCACTACCACGATGAGTTGGCGAGTTCGCTGCATGCTCGGGACCGGGTGCACACCTACGGCAGCTTCTACATCGCTGATTTGTTTGGACACTCCGTCGGTGAGTGTGTTGAGACACGCGGGGCAGCTGGAGTCGCGGCATGAGCGAGGCCATCAAACCGACGTCCCGTTTTGACGATCTGAAAATTCTTTGGCATTTGTTGTTTCGACCCGTTCGTGGTAACACGCATGGCGAACGATTGGAAAGTTTCTACGAAGGTCAAGCGTCCCACTATGATTCGTTTCGTGCGAGGCTGCTGCACGGACGCTCGGAACTGATGTCTTGGGTCGATTTTCCCGACAATGGTGTGTGGGTCGATATTGGTGCCGGGACCGGACACAATTTGTTCTCGATCGAAGAACGTTCCAAGTCGCTTGCCGAAGTTCACTTGGTTGATCTGTCGCCGTCGCTGCTCCAGATCGCGTCCGAACGCATCGAAGAACGCCAGCTTAGCAATGTGACGCTGCATCACGCGGATGCGACTCAGTTTGAGTTGCCTGAAAACAGCGTCGATGTCGTCACGTTTTCGTATTCGCTGACGATGATTCCGGACTGGTTCGAAAGCGTTTTGATTGCCAGGCGGATTCTCAAGCCCGGCGGAGTGATCGCGGTGACCGACTTTCACGTCTCACGAAAACATGCTGCCGCACCGAGTCGCCAGCACGGATGGTTGAGGAGGACGTTTTGGTCGCTCTGGTTCGCATCGGACAACGTTTACTTATCCAGCGATCATCTTGCGATGCTTCATCGGCAATTCAAAATAGAACGATGTGAGGAGCGGTTGGGTAGCGTGCCCTACATGCCGCTCGTGAAGGCACCGTACTACCTTTTCCTCGGTCGCAAACCAGCCAACTGAGGAGCGTTTCGCTTGGTTCGTTCACCAAGCCTTGGACCAACTCGCGATGACCGAGTAATCCGTTTCGAGTTGGATTCCGTCTAGGTCTTGTGCGATGGTGGGAACAAATTCAACGTTGAAGTAGTGGCCGTGTGCCATCAACTGGGTTCCGATGCCGAGGTTGTACCAGTAACCGCCGCGAAACTCTTCGACGTTGGTGGAGATCACCAGGTTGTTCGCGGAAGAATCCGATCCGTCGTAGTCGGTACGCCACAAATGCTCACCGCGAAGCGAGACCGACCAGTTGTCGGTGAGCAGAACGCTGGTCCAGGAGTTCAAACGGAATTCGTCGCTGACGCTGTACCCGCGGTAGTTGCGGCCGATCGGCAAATCGGTTTGAAACTGGACCCCACCGCTCCACCATTCGCGAAAGTACTTCCACGTGACGCCGGGGCGAGCGTTGAATGTGCCGCTACCAAGTCGCATTGGATATGGCAACGGTTGTGACATCAGCCCGCCCGTCGGTGCGGTCGTTTCACGATAGATGTCACCAGTCGGCACTGAGCATCCCAGGTTGAACAGTAAGTCTTGCGAATCGGTGCTGTACAGTCGCAGCAGTGCGCCCAACGCGGTGTCGCCAAAGCCACTGTTGTGAGTCGTGAATTCGCCACCTCGGCCGGCCGGGTTGCCATCGCCGCGAATGTGATCCATGGTCAACGCGGGCATCATCAGCATCGTGTATAGCGTGACGTCATCCGATGCACCGTACATGATGTGGGCCATGTGCATCTCCATGGTCATCTGCGTCGGCGTGGCTCCCGCGTTGGTTTGGATGCCATCCACCACGATGCCTGCGGGAGCACCTGCCGGCCCAATCGCGTCTTGGTCGCTGACAGTGGTTTCGCCGATGCGATTGTCCTCCATCGACATGACCATGTACTTGTACTCGACCATCCACTCGCCTTTTTGATGCAAGTGGTCGCCCATAATGCCCGCTGGTGCGTGCTTGTCGGCAAGGCCTTTTCGACTGGGGTGATCCGCATGAACCACGGTGCAGGTGAAGGCGAAAAGGACAGCTGTCGCTGTGAAACACAAACGCATATCAAACATCCTGGGGACAATGGGAATATTCGCTTGAATCGGAAGAATCAAAGCGAGCCCACTGTTCGGTTTGCTCGGGTCCCAGAACCAGCATTGGCCGCAAACTTTGACATCGTATTGTCAGCGCGTTTAGCCGGGATCATTTTCAATCGAAACGGTTGAACGAGGTTGGCGGCTCCTCCCGGGTGACAAGCAGGTCCGCAGGAGTTTTTCGGCATTGGAACTGTTTTGGATAGCCCTGTTGCTTCCACGTGCAACCGGGGCCGACGCCCGAACGGCTCAAATCGTAACACCCGATCATTCCTGCCGATCTGCTTCGTTCGTTATCCTGTCAGAACTGCTCGCATCACTTCGCCATCGGAAATCTTGCATTTTGCCGCGTGAGCGTTTGTCGCAACTCTTGCTGCAACTCTGATGCGAGGTCCGCTTGCTGAGTGGACAAATCATGCAGTTCGCCGATGTCGTTGGAGAGATCGTACAGTTCAACTCGATTGTCTTCGGCGAATTGCAACAACTTGAATTGGCCTCGCCGAATAGCAGACTGCGGTCGAGTCCGGCTCGTAGCGAAATCGTCGATGCCGATCGAGTCCGGCGCTTTGGCGAACCCATTCTCAGGATGGTAATACGGAAAATGCCAAATCAAAGAATGTTGTTCGTTGGTTGGCGGAGAGTCGCCACGCAACGATCCAGCAAAGCTTTCACCATCACACTTCGGTGGATTGCCACCTGCCAAAGCAACCATGGTTGGCAGCAAGTCGTACCCGATCACCGGACGGTCAATTTCAGTCTTCGGTTGGACAACACCTGGCCAGCGGACGATCATCGGCACGCGAATTCCGCCTTCGTACAGATTCCATTTTGATCCGCGCAGTGGTGCGTTGGCCGTGTACTCCGGGTGACCACCGTTGTCAGAATTTAAAATCACGATGGTCCGATCGGCTCTGCCCGATGCTTCAAGTGAATTGAGAATTTGACCAACGTGATGATCGAATGTTTCCAAAAAGGCGGCGTATTCGATTCGATTGTTTCGCTTCTTCGAAGTTGCCGGAACTCGAGCGTCATACTTTTCCCGCAACCATTGGCACGGTGTGCGAACGGGTGTGTGGACATAAAACGAAGACGCCATTGCAAAGTATGGACGATCATGGTCCTGACGAAGAAAAGCACCGACACGCTGGACCATCGAATCAGGAGCAAATCTGCCAGGCTCTTTGATCGTCGCAACGGGTGAACGTTTCCAGTCGTAAGGATGAGCTCCGTAGTCTTCTTCCGCGAACTCGAATCCTTGTTTTGCGGGACCGTGCGTTGGACTCCATCCCAAATAGCGTTCATGGTGAGAACTGACATGCCATTTGCCGAAGAACGCGGTTTGATATCCCTCGTCCTTCAAGCACTCGGCGATGGTTTGTTCTTCAAGCGGCAGATTCAGAGTCAACGGAGGGGCCGACATCGGCGTTGGGAAATCGATCTTCTGTCGTCCCGGTTCGTTCTTTGTGACAAATTCGAACTGCAATCGAGCGGGTGTCTTGCCGGTGAGGATGGATGCACGTGAGGCCGAACAAATGGGTGCGGGCGAATACGCTTGAGTGAAGCGGGCCCCCTCGGATGCCAACCGATCCAAATGTGGTGTGTCATGCCATGGGTGCCCATAGCAGCCGAGGTCCGACCACGCCAAATCGTCCGCCAAGATGAACAAAATGTTTGGGCGATTCTCCGCGTCGGCGACTGCGAAGTGTGAGTCCGAAGCAACGAGACAGCAAAAGGCAGCGACAGCCTTTGCGAAGAAGGATGGATTGGACATTGCGTTGAATAGGTGGGGAAGGTGCGTCGAAACGCGGTGGGATCACAGTGTTGTTGTTGAAGCATGAACACCTGTGAAGCGACGGGGAAGAGATGTTTTTCGTCTTCTTTGTCGCTGGAGTCGCTAGCATCTTGGGTAGACGCCTTGGTGTCAAATAAACTGTGCCCCTCCGACTTTCCGCCTTCCAGTTCGAACCCCGCCCCAGCCAACATGCCAGCGACCAATTTTGCCGCGGTTTCTCGTTTTGTTTTTCTGCCACTGATTTTTGTATTCGCCACTGAAGCTTCGCGTGCCGCTGAATCAACCCCGCCAAACATCGTTGTGATTTTGGCCGACGATATGGGCTACGGTGACATGGGATGCATGGGCAGCCAAACGTTGCAAACACCGAATTTAGATCGACTGGCCGAATCCGGTGTGCTGTGCTCGCAAGCCTATGTTGCCAGTGCGGTGTGTTCGCCTTCAAGAGCGGGATTGCTGACCAGCCGCGATCCTCGGCGGTTTGGATACGAAGGCAACCTGAACGCGTCCGATGAGAATTACGCGACTCGGCCTGAGCTGCTTGGATTGCCGACGAGCGAAAAGACGCTGGCGGATCATCTCGGCGCAGCTGGTTACGCGACCGCTTTGATTGGCAAGTGGCACTTGGGAATGGGCGAAATGCACCATCCCAACCGCCGTGGCTTTGATCATTTTTGCGGGATGCTCACCGGCAGTCATCACTACTTTCCTGCGACGATGAAGCACGTCATCGAACGGAACGGGAAACGTGTGGACGATTTTTCCAGCGAGTACCTGACGGACTTTTTCACCGACGAAGGTTTGCGGTTCATCGATCAGCACAAATCCGCCAACCCGGACCAACCCTGGTTTGTGTTCTTCTCTTACAACGCACCGCACACGCCGATGCACGCCACGGAAGCTGATTTGGCACGATTTGCAAACATTCAGAATCAGAAACGCCGGACCTATGCCGCGATGATGTACGCGTTGGACCGCGGCGTGGGGCGAATCCGTGAGCACTTGGAAGAGACGGGGCAGTGGGAAAACACGTTGTTGGTTTTCTTTTCGGACAATGGCGGTGCGACCAACAACGGCAGTTGGAATGGACCCCTTCGAGGTGTGAAAGGTTCCATGCGAGAAGGCGGGATTCGCGTCCCAATGATCTGGACTTGGCCGGCCAAATTTCCTGCTGGTGTGCTATACGACGGCGTGGTCAGTTCGTTGGATTTGCTGCCAACGTTTTGTTCCGCTGCGGGTGCAGAGCCGTTGGCACTCGCGGATCCCATGTCCCACGAAGATGCATCGAATCGCAAACGTATGAATCGTTTGTCCGGCACACATGACGGAATTGATATGGCACCTCATTTGGCAGACGGCAGCGAACCGCCCAATCGTCGTTTGTATTGGCGATTGCAGGGGCAAGCCGCGATCCTGGATGGCACTGACAAACTACTGCGTCCCTCGCATCGTCCGGCCGAACTGTTTGAGGTCTCCACTGATGTCTCGGAAAGCCATGACTTGTCGGCACAGAACCCATCCCGCTTTCGCGAACTGTATGACGAACTGGGAGCATGGGAATCCATGTTGACCACGGTCCCGCTGTGGGGATCCTCGCCGTATTGGTCGGGACAATCTGCGAAACACTACGATGCTTGGGAACCGAGGCCCGAGCCGGAAACGACGACATCGAAGGAGCCCCAATGACTTCTGAACCTAACTCCGAATCGACGGAAGCCATCAATCCATGCGATTCTGAATCCTTGCGCGCGATCGCGGGCAAGCTTGGGATCCAAACCGCGAAGCGGCATCTTTTTCTGTGTGCAGATCAGACGAAGCCCAAGTGCTGCGACAAAGACGCCAGTTTAGAATCGTGGAATTTTCTCAAGCGACGCTTGAAGGAACTCTGTTTGGTTGGTCCTGACGCCAGTGTCATTCGCACCAAAGCCAATTGTTTGCAAGTGTGTGCGGCCGGCCCAATCGCGGTGGTCTATCCCGATGGTGTTTGGTATCGCGACTGCACCCCGGAGGTGCTTGAACGCATCATTCAGGAACACCTGATTGGTGGTGAAATAGTGGAAGAATACTGCTTCACTCGCAACGAATTGAATCGCTGAATCGACTGCCTTGACTTTCTCTTGATCACAATCTTTCCCAGGACGTTTGCATGAGTTTGATAACACGAGCGACCACCGTCTTTCTGTCGGTACTGCTGACGCTTGTTTGGTCGATGCCGACCGGCGCGGCGGATCCCGAGCCAGTGGACTTGGTCGTCTACGGTGGCACTTCGGCCGGAATCGCTGCTGCGGTTCAGGCTCAACGGATGGGCAAGACTGTGATCGTGATCGAACCCAGTCAGCGAGTTGGCGGGCTGACCACGGGCGGTTTGGGACAAACGGACATTGGTAACAAGGCGGCCATCGGTGGGATAGCTCGAGAGTTCTATGAAGATATCGCGACGTACTACCAATATGCGTCGGCGTGGAAGTTTCAACGGTCGGATGAGTATCGCGGCGGAGGCCAATCGAAAACCGCGGCGGGAGAAGCTGCCATGTGGACGTTCGAACCGAGCGCGGCGTTGTCGGTCTATGAAGATTGGATTGAGCGAGATGGCATCCGAGTCGACTACGGCAAGCGTCTCGATCGTTCCGCAGTGATGATGACTCGTAGCCTGCCCGCTCGGATCATCGCGATTCGAATGGAGTCGGGCGAAACCTATCGGGCTCGCATGTTCATCGATGCGACTTACGAAGGCGATTTGTTGGCCGCCGCCGGGGTCAGTTACACCGTGGGACGCGAAGCAAACGAGCAATATGGCGAAACGCTCAATGGCGTGCAGACCAAGATGGCGATTCATCATCAACTGCGAAATGGCATTGATCCGTATGTCGTTCCCGGTGACGCCAGCAGCGGTTTGCTACCGCATATTGATCCAGACGGACCGGGGGAAGAAGGCGGTGCCGACCATCGGGTACAGGCCTATTGTTTTCGAATGTGTTTGACCGACCATCCCGACAATCGCATCCCGTTCGAGAAACCGGATGGGTATCAACCGTTGTGGTACGAGTTGATGCTTCGCAACTACGAGGCGGGAGAGAACGCGGCACCGTGGATCAATTCCCCCATGCCCAATCGCAAGACGGACACCAACAATCGCTTGGGTTTTTCAACGGACTTCATAGGCCAAAACTACGACTATCCGGAGGCCACCTACGAGGAACGTGAAAAGATCGTCGCGGCTCATCGGCTCTATCAACGAGGGTTGATGTGGACGTTGGCCAATCACCCTCGCGTTCCCGAGAACGTTCGCAAACAAGTCGCTCGTTGGGGGATGTGCAAAGACGAGTTTGAGGAAGGCAACGGCTGGCAAGACCAGCTCTACATTCGCGAAGCTCGACGGATGGTTGGTGAGTACGTGATGACACAGAAAAATTGCCAAGGTTTGCCGGTCGAAGACCCGGTCGGATTGGCGGCGTACACGATGGATTCGCACAACCAGCAACGCTATGTCGATGAGAACGGACATGCACGCAACGAAGGCGATGTTCAAGTCGGTGGTTTTCCGCCGTACGGCATCAGCTACCGATCGTTGGTTCCCAAACGACGTGAAGTTTCCAATCTACTGGTGCCGGTTTGCTTGTCGGCAACGCACATCGCATTTGGTTCGATCCGGATGGAGCCCGTGTTCATGGTGCTTGGCCAAACAACCGCGACCGCGGCGGTCATCGCAATCGACGACCAAGTCGCGGTTCAAAACGTTGATTACGAACGGCTGGCAAGTCGCTTGCTCGAAGACAAACAAGTGCTGACCTACGCCGGTCCGGAAGCGAAACCCGGGATCGACCCCAAGTCACTCGATGGCGTTGTCGTTGACAACTCACAAGCCAAGACGGAGGGCGGTTGGATGGTCAGTAACTCATCGGGTCAACGCGTCGGGATGAACTACTTGCACGATGGTGACGCCAGCAAAGGCGATTGCGTTGCGGTCTATGAAGGCAAATTGAAACGACCCGGACGCTACCAGGTGAACCTGCTGTGGCCGGTGCATCCAAACCGTGCCAGCAACACGCTGGTGACAATCACGGATGCTTCGGGAAAGCAGCATGAGGTTCGCGTGAATCAACGCGATTCAAAATCCGGTGGTCAAGCGAACCTCGGTGAGTTTGAACTGGAGGCATCCGCAACCGTCGAGATTAAGAACGAAGATTCGGATGGCTACGTTATCGCGGATGCGGTGCAGTTCATTCCCGTTGGCGTTGCCGGCGAATGAGGTTGTCCAAGCCACCGGTCTGGATGTGACAACTGATTCAGCGACGAAAACTTTGTCGCGGTTGATCATCTCGAAGTGAACGCTGCTAGCCAAAACGCAGCTAGCCACTATGGAACGAGAGAGCCCACGTTTTTTCGTCTTCATCCAATTGCCAAAGTTATTCCTTCCAATGTTGTTTGAGTTCCTTTATGAATTGTCGATGGATGCTTTTCGTCGTTGCGATTACGCTCACGACCACCGCCAAAGCGGTGGACTCTGATGCAGCTTCGTTGACCCTCGGGAAATTGCCGGCGGGGAAAGTTTTGTTTCTCGGAAACAGCATCACGCTCCATGGACCGTCGGAAAAGATTGGATGGAAAGGCAACTGGGGGATGGCGGCGAGCTCAAAAGAGCAGGACTATGTTCACCTTGTAACAGCGAGAATTGCCAAATCGATCGGGGATCGTCCGAAGATCAAGGTCCGCAACATCGCTGCGTTTGAGCGAGAGTACGAGACGTTCGACGTCGCGACCGGTCTTAAAGACGAGTTCGGATTTCGAGCGGACATTGTGATCGTGGCGATCGGTGAGAACGTGACCGCACCGGCCACAGAGGAAGCCAAGGTTGCGTTTGCAGAGGCGTTCTCAGGGTTGTTGGATTCGGTGCGGCAACACGGCAAACCAGAGATCTTCGTTCGCAGTTCGTTTTGGCCGAATTCGGTCAAGGATGACATCATGCGTCATGCCAGCGAGGCTGCGGGCGCGACCTTCATCGATATCACCGAATTGGGGAACGATCAGGCGAATCGAGCGAGCGCCGAACGAGACTTTGAGCACGCCGGAGTGGCGGCTCATCCCGGTGATAAAGGGATGCAGGCGATTGCCAGCGCGATCGTGGCAGCCATCCGCGCAAATGCAGGCGTCACGGAGTAGTGAATGAGCACCTATGCGTGCTTCGGTGAGTTCGTTCACGATCCTGATTGACCAAAGCGTGCCAATTTGTGGAACTCGCTATGCTGCGGTTTCGTAGGTCGATCAGCTCGGTCGTCTACTTCACGCTTTCGAGTTCGACGATGAAGTGGAGAATCGCGTGAGCGGGGATGGAGCCGGGCGAGCCGCGTTCGCCATACCCGAGATAGGACGGCACCCACAGTTCGATCATCCCGCCTTCACCGATGAGTTGCATGCCTTCGGTCCATCCGGCGATGACGCCGTCCAAAGGAAAGGTGGTTGCTTCACCGCGGTCATAGGAATTGTCGAAGACTTTTCCGTTGTTGAGCCAGCCACGGTAGTGGACTGAAACGGTGTCAAAGGCAGTCGGTTTTTTGCCGTCCGATTTTCGGAGGATCCGATATTTCAAACCTGAGCTTGTTTCGATGAACTCCAAGGACGCATCCGAGTCCATCGGGCCCGTGCCGGCTTGCAACTCAGGTCGGTCGACGAACGAAACGAAGTTCGGTTTCGCCGGCTGAGCATCCGGGAAATCGGGGAGCGTCGGCTCGGAAACGATCGGCGGGGTGGACGGTGCCGTGGAGCGACACGCCGGAACAATCAGCAGCATGCCGATCAGACACACTGGCAACCAAGTCTTCATTTCCACTTTTTCGCTCCGGTCTTGCATCCTGCATTCCTCCGACACGACCGCCGGAAATGAGCCTTGCTTTCATATTTCGATTCGACGGTAGCGAAATCGAGCCGTTCTCGAAAGTCCGATCTTTTCTGGGCGGATAGCGTCGAGTTCGCGAGAACGCAGACGAATCTGGTTGTTCGTCCCAAACATGAATCACAGGATGCCAGACGATGGGCGGTGCCGCTGGCGTCGCGACCGCGTAAACTCAATAGCCAACCAACCGATCGAGCCAAAGGGCGAGGGATTCAAGTGAGATGAAAGTCATTGTCGATTTATGCGTCGTCCCAATGGGTGTGGGAGTCTCGGTGGGCAAATACGTTGCCGAGTGTCAAAAAGTGTTGCAAGAGGCTGGATTGAAGCATCAGCTTCACGCCTACGGAACGAACATCGAAGGCGATTGGGACGAAGTGTTCGCCGCGATCAAGCTTTGCCACGAACGAGTTCATGCGTTTGGTGCGCCACGCATCACCACCAGCATCAAAGTTGGAACGCGAACTGATCGCGAGCAATCCATGCAGGACAAGATCGATAGCGTGGTTGAGAAGACGACTTAGAACCACCCAATAGAGCAGAGAAAAATGAAAGGATTCTGTATGTTCCGAAATCCAAGCCAACGCTCGAACTTCAGTCTGTGTTGAAAACCGGAGGGCTCGCGCCCAACCGCCAACAGGGGCGGCGAATTGGTTGGTCGAAGACTTGAAGGGAGTGGGATTTTATTAGCGGAGTGGCGCAAGCCACCCGGTGCCGACCCCCGCATTTGCAATTGACGGTTTAAGCGATCCATGCGGAAGGAAACGAGTTCTTGGTTGCCAGGTAGAATACGAACGGCTCGCGGCGGTAGCACCGAAGAGTGAGCAACGTGTCCGAACCGGACGGCTCATTTCACGAGGAGTTTGAGGTTGCAAGACGACCCAATCGCATTCTTTTTGACTTGGACGTGCTATGGAACCTGGATGCCAGGTGATGATCGCGGCTGGACCAAATGGCATTGTGGGGACCAGGTGCCACAACCTCGGCTCGCGGATTGGTGTCGCGACAAGATGGTTGATTCGGCAGTCCTTTTGCTACCAGAGCAGCGAACAATGATCGAATCCGTCGTTCGCGAACATTGCGAAAAGCGGTGTTGGTGTTTGCACGCCGTCAATTGTCGAACCAACCATTGTCATGTTGTTGTGACGGCACCGAACTACGACGGTGAGCAGGTTCGAGATCAGTTGAAGTCATGGGGCAAGCGGCGGATGAAAGAGCGTGAGCGTCAGTTGGGTGTGGCTGAAGAATGCGTGCGTGATCGCTGGTGGACGCGGAAGGGAAGCGTGAGATACTTGTTCGATGAGGATTCGCTTTCGGCTGCGACAACGTACGCGTCGGAAGCTCAGGACGTAGGCGGTTCGAGTGCGAACTCGTTGTGATTCAGCTATATGAATCCGACGTCGGTTTGGTAGTTGCGTGCGGGACCGGAGGGCTTGCGCCCTGCCGCTAACAAAGTCAGCGTGTGGGGCCGGAGGGCTCGCGCCCTGCCGCTAACGAAGTTAGGCGAAGGAACGAGGATCATAGCGAGGCGGCGGCGAAAACTTCCTAGTGGTGTGGCGCTGCCCCGTAGCGGACTTCTTATTCCGAACGTGAACCCAAGGCTCATCATCAATTCAGTTCGGTGCGCTCAGTTGGATGGTGCGCAGTCGAAGAGCATTGGCAATGACTGAGACGCTGCTGAAACTCATCGCGGCGGCGGCGATCATGGGGCTGAGCAGGATCCCGAAGAAGGGATACAACAGACCGGCCGCGATTGGGATTCCCAGGGCGTTGTAAGCAAACGCGAAAAACAGGTTTTGGCGGATGTTCCGCATGGTTTTTTGGCTGAGTTGTTTCGCGGCGACCACGCCCCGTAAGTCACCGCCAACCAGTGTCACGCCCGCTGACTCCATCGCAACGCTGGTCCCGGTTCCCATCGCGATTCCGACATTGGATGCGGCTAAGGCCGGCGCGTCGTTGATGCCATCGCCACACATCGCAACCGTTTTGCCCTCCTGTTTGAGTTGTTGGACAAAGTCGTGTTTGGCTTCCGGTGACACGTTGGCTCGGAAGTCGTCAATTCCGAGTTGTTTGGCCACGGCCTCGGCAGTGGATCGAGCGTCACCGGTCAGCATCACGACTCGCAGTCCCAAAGAGTGCAAGGCTTGAATTGCGTCGGGCGTGCTTGATTTAATCGGATCTTTAATAGCGATGATTGCGGCGAGTGATCGATCGACGGCGACGTAAACCACCGTGGCGGCGTTCGCCTGATGTTGTTCCGCTGGATCACGAACGGATTCCAAACCGGTCACATTCAACTCAGCCAACCAATTGGGATTGCCGATCGCAACGTGTTTGCCATCGACCTCTGCAACCACGCCTTTGCCTGTTGTGCTTTGGAAATCTTTCGCAACACGTCTTTGAGTGTCGGAGGCCTCCGCGTATTCGACGATCGCTCGGCCGAGCGGATGCTCACTGGATTGTTCCACCGCGGCGGCGATGGCCAGCACATCGGATTCGCTCCAGTCCCCTTGGGTTTCGATGGCCGTGACTGCGGAACGCCCCTTGGTGAGAGTTCCGGTTTTGTCGACCACGATGGTATCGACCTTTTCCATGATCTCCAAGATTTCAGCGTCGCGAATCAAAACGCCTTCTTTCGCACCACGTCCCACACCCACCATGACGGACATGGGAGTAGCCAACCCAAGTGCGCATGGGCAAGCGATGATCAATACGGCGATTGCGGAAACGAAGGCGTAGGCGAGTGCGGGTTCAGGGCCGACAATTGACCAAACGATGGACGCGAGAATGGAGCTGAGGATGACGGCCGGTACAAAGTACTGGGCCACTTGGTCGACGAGTTTCTGAATGGGGGCTTGGCTGCGCTGCGCATCAGCGACCATTTGTACAATCCGGTGCAGAACAGTATCGCCGCCAACTTGTGTGGCGGTCATTTCCAGCGATCCGGATTGGTTGAGCGTCCCACCGGTCAACGCGTCACCTTCGTTCTTTTCAACGGGGACCGGTTCACCTGTCAGCATTGATTCGTCAACCCGCGACGAACCGCGAATGACTTCGCCATCGACGGGGATCTTTTCGCCTGGACGAATTCGCAAATGATCGCCCGATTGGACTTCGTCGAGCGAAACATCGCGTTCGTCTTCCCCCTCAATTCGATGAGCGATGTCAGGTGTGAGTTGCATTAGTTCGCGGATCGCACCGCCGGTCTGCTGTCGAGCTCGGAGTTCGAGGACTTGGCCGAGCAAAACCAACGTGATGATCACCGCGGCAGCTTCGAAGTACAGCGGTGGTCGATCGGCTTCGTAGAACGCAGTGGGGATCCAGTCGGGAAGCAAGATCGCGAGGACGCTGAAGCCAAACGCGGCCAATGATCCCAGTGCGATCAGAGAGAACATGTTGAGATTCCACGATCGGAACGATTTCGCACCACGAACAAGCAGAGGCCACCCGCACCAAAACACGACGGGAGTCGCGAGAGCGAATTGCAACCAGCCATCCATGCCGGACGAAATCCAGCGATTGATTGGGAGACCGACCATGGGGCCCATCGATAAGATCAACAGCGGAACCGAAAGAGCGACGCCGATCCAGAATCGGCGTTTCATATCGTTGTATTGGGCTTCGTCTCCCGAAGAAGTCGGATCGACAAACTTGGGTTCCAAATCCATGCCGCAGATCGGGCAGTCTCCCGGGCCAACCTGTTCGACTTCCGGGTGCATCGGGCAGGTGTAGACTGCCTCGGGGTCGTCGGATTGCTGGCTGGTTTGGGGCTTGCCGTGCGAGCCACCGCCGCAGCAAGTGGGCTGAGTGCTGCAGCAGTCAGACGATTCCGATTCGGCGTTCTCTTTCTTTCGAGATTCCAGCACACCGTCAGGATCTGAATCGAACTTCTTTTGACAGCCCGCACTGCAAAAGTAGAAGGTTCGTCCGTTGTGCTGACTGGAAAGTGACTTGGCAGGGTCCACCGACATGCCGCAGACGGGGTCGATGGCTTGGATTTCGGTAGGATTCATTGCGTTGGCTTGGGAAGGAGGCATCCCTGCAGCTTACGCAATTCTCATTCCGACTGTTCTATGGACAGTTGGGCGACGGTCTTGGAAGACCATCGTACGGGCAATGTGTGGCGACGGTCTTGGGTGACCGTCGTGGGGAACTAGCGGACGACGATGGTGAGCCAGCCGTCGCGAGCGTCGATGCCGATGACTTTCGCGGAGCGTCCCGCGAGTGCTGGTAGCTGCAGCGTTGAAGGCAGCGTCCATTCGCGATGAAGAAGCGTCATCGGAAACAGTTTGTCAAAGCCCTCTTCGATGTTGGCTTTGATTGCGGTTTGCGAAAGCGTCAAGCGACGGCCGCCAGGGAATTTCAGATCGATGTCTTCGTCTCGAATCAGGATCATGCGTCCATCTCCGGTAATCGCGGGACGATACACCGCGGAAACTTCCAAACGACGATCGAGTTCTCGGTCGCCTTGCGCGAATCGATCGCCACGCAATCCAATTCGAAGCGTCTGGTCGCGAGCTTCGAAGTAGACGGGACGGAACCCGGAGAAGTCGACTTCAAAGGATTCAGCTTGCTCATCGTCATTGGAATCCGTTTCCACGGACGCGTCGTCTTTGTCCGATGGGATTCCGAACGAGCTGGTGAGATCACGCAGTTTTTCTGGCGTGAACGTTTCCCCGGCGAGCAACTTCATCACGGTGTTGTTGAGGATGCTTTCGTGCACCTGGATCGCCGCGCTGTATCCACCGGGATAGGTCCCCGATGAGGTCGCAGTTCGAACCATCGACAGCGACGGGCCTTCGCCAGCGGCTGACAATCCAAACGGTCGCCGCATTGTCGCTTGCACATGCACCGCATCCGTGGTCGATCCGATGGTGCGAGTGGGCGCGGGCAGGTCCAGACGACGCAACCATGGACTCATCTTTGCGTCGAGATCAGGGAACGTGCGAGCCGATGCTTCGTCGGTTTGTTGGCGGAATCCTTCCAGCACCCGGTCTTGTAGTTTTCTGCGAGAGATCGCTTCGGCTTGCGGTTTCATCTCAGCCGCTTTCTTGGACGCGATTTTGCGAACGAGTTTGAGCGGGTGATTGATTTGATTGATCTGCGTTGAAAGGCTGGCTGTTGCGATTGGCTCGCCAGCGAAGATTCGCTTTTCGGTGATGACCAATTGTCGAGCCGCGTAGACTTGGCCAAACCCGGAAGACCGCAGTGTGACCGGACCGTTGTAACCTTTTGTCGATGTTGAAAATTGTCCATCGAGACGAATCAACAAACGGACGTTGCCTTCGGATGGCAACAGTGAGCCGGTGACGTTGCCGACAACCCGTGCATCGCCAATGATTCGAGTGCCGAGCAAGCAATCGTTAACTCGTTCAGGATTGTTAACCGGACGGGTGATGGCGTCGGCAATCACGCGACCGTCCACAAACGCACGCAGGTTGGGTGACGAGTATCGTCCTGTGATGCGGGAGACCAAGTCGCCGGATTGGTTGGCTGCGGCAAGCGTTTCGACGATCGATTCGATTTGGGCGACTTCTTCACCCGACAAGTCGACGAGCGATCGCGGTGTGGATTCGGATTGCTCGCCGTCGATTTCTTCAGGCGAAAGAATCTCGGTGAGAGTTTCCAGTTGCCGCTCAATCACAGCGAGACCGCGTTTGGGATCTCCATAGCGGAGCGCGGCTAGGTAGCGATCAAGCGACTCTCGCAGTGCGACCAATCGCGAAAGCTCAAGGCCTTCTTCGGGGCCGCTGAGGCGTTGTGAAAGCTCGACAGCGGCGTTGCCGCGTTTCGCGACCGATTCATGGCCTTCGATCGCCGATTGAAGGGGGCCGAAGTCCAAAAACTTCATCCAAGCGTCGTAGTTGGATGGATCTGTCACTCGTTGAAAAAAGGCGTCTGCTGCCTCCATCGCCGCAACCACTTCGACTTCGGTTTGTTCCTGCGATGGCAAGCGATTCGCATCCAGCTCGGACTTGGATTGCTCGATCAGTTGTAACCACTGAGTCGTTTCATCCGCGGTCACGAAAGCCTGGTTCACGCAAACCGATGCACCCGCGAAGGCGATCGCAAAGACGAAACGAAGGGAGCCGCGAAAAACAGAGGAAGGCATGGAGCACGCTGGCGAGAGGATATGCGGATTGAGTGGAGTGGGTATTCTAGCTGGTGCTGGCGCCACGCAAGGCCCCGGTTGGCATCGTGATTCGAACCGTTGTCGGGTCGGACGGCTCGGATAGGTTGGGGCGGGTGTCTGAATCGAAGCGATTGTGGTATTCGTTCCGATTGAACCGCTCACTTCCTCGCTGGAGAATACTTGGATGTCGTCTGACTCGGCCAATCGTGACCTTGCCCCGTTGATCGCCTTGATGGAAACCGAAGCTCTCCAGCGTGGTGAGTTCACGCTGGCAAGCGGCAAAAAAGCGAACTATTACCTGGACTGTCGCCGCGTCACGTTGCACCCCAAGGGCGCTTGCTTGATTGGGCGAGCGATGTTGGACGTTGTGCTTGCCAACGCAAAGGAATCCGGCGTCATGCCTGCGGCCGTCGGCGGAATGGCGATCGGCGCCGATCCAATCACCGCATCGATCGTGACGTTGGCCGGTGGCGATGACGTGGATCTGAAAGGCTTCATGGTCCGCAAGGAACCGAAGGGGCACGGGATGGGACAGCAGGTCGAAGGCCCCGTCACACCCGGTCAAAAAGTTGTGATCGTGGAAGACGTGATCACCAGTGGCGGCAGTGCTCTGAAAGCCGTGGAAGCTGTCCAGGCCTTTGGGCTGGAAGTCCAGTACGTGCTCGCGATCATCGACCGATTGGCGGGAGGCGCCGAGGCATTCGCTCAAAAAGGGCTCGAGCTGAAAACGCTGACGACCATCCGCGATTTCGGTTTGGAACCCTGATCAACCCTGAGGCGTGTCGATCTCGACATGCACGATGATCAGAACATCTCCGGCGGCGAACGAATTCATCGGGCCGCTGCCGGCGGCGGGAGCGGGCGCCAGGTTACCGTTGATGGATAGGACCCGAGCACCGCTTTTGCGGATCCAGCGATTGATTTGCCGCTCGAGTTCGGGCAATTCGGAATCCACACCTTTGAAGAGTTTGACTTGTTGCACGACAGTTTCCGGGGGCGGTTCCAAGAAGAACGAATGAGTTTCTTTGTTTCATCGGTCGGTCACAGGATGTTGATCGAGGTGGTGAGCCGACGGCGAGCATCGTAACAAATCCCAACCCGGTTTGGCATTTCTGCCGGATCAGAAGCGGGCTTTGAAAGCGGGCGGCAGGCGCAGACGATTGAATTAGACTGGCGACTGGTTTGATTCACTCAATATGTCTCGTCGGAGAGTTGCCCGATGCTCGCTTCTGGCACCGAACTCAAAATCGCGAATTTATTCAGTCGTCGCTCGGATGCATTTTCGATTCGCCGGATGCCTGCGAATCAGGCGTTGGCAGCCGCAGCGTTTGTCACAATGACATTTGGCGGTGCGTCAATGTTGTTGGCTGATGATGCGAAATCCAAGCCGATCGTGATCGAAGGTGCCCAAACGACGTTGGTCACCGATCTCACGTTGGCCGCGCCGATCGCCGGGCGAGTGATGTCGGTGACCGCGACCGAAGGGCAGCAGGTTTCGAAAAGCGATGTCCTCGTTCAACTAGACGACCGGCGTGCGAAGGCTGAACTGGCGGCGGCCGAGTCAGCCGCGAAGGCGGCTGAATTGCGATCGACCAGCGATGTTGATCAGCGATATGCCGAACGGACACGCGAAGTTCGGATGAGGGAGTTGGAGCAAAGCATCGATGCGAATAAACGCTATCAGAACAGCGTGACCGCGACGGAAATTGATCGCTTGCAATTGGTGATTGACCAAGCCGGATTGTCGATCGAACAAGCTCGCAAGGAGTTGGAAGTCGCCGAGGCTCAAGCGGACGAGAAGCTCTCATTGGTGGAGATGGCCAAACTCAGGTTGTCCGAGCACCGTGTCGATTCGCCTGTCGTGGGCAACGTGGCCGAAACGATGGTCTCGGTGGGCGAGTGGGTTGAAGCCGGCGCACCGTTGCTGCGTGTTGTTTCTTTGGACCCGATCCGAGTGAGCGGATTCGTTGATGGGCGTGTTCACGGAGGTGAACTGAAAGGCCGGCCTGTCGAATTTGAATGGACGCAGTCGATTGGCGGCGAAGACCAAAGCATCGTGCTGAGCGGCGAGGTGACGTTTGTGTCACTCGAAGTTCATCCGGTCAATTCGCAGGTCCGGATGTGGGCCACTCTTCGCAATCCCGATCAACTCGCGAGACCGGGAGTCCGCGGAACAATGCGGATCTTGCCAGCGGTTGGTGAAGCAAAAACGCCGGCTGAGTGAGCCGGCGAGAATGAGTTTGTCTTCAACGAAATGAAAGCGTCTTCCGCACGGGATCAAGATTCTCGCCGCGCGGATTTGGTAACGCTTTGATCAAGGAGCCGGTGGAATCAACGCGGCGGGACCGACGTCCAGGTTGACTTCGGCAGCCAGCAGCATTTTGTACAAGTCGACTTCGTTGTCGATGTTGAGCTTGGTGAAGATGCTGCCGCGGTGCTTCGATGCGGTCTGAACGCTGATGCTGAGTTCCTGAGCGATGCCCTTCAGGGGTGAGCCACCAGCGAGAAGCAACATGACTTCGGTTTCGCGAGGCGAAATCTTTCGCAGCAAGTCCAAGGCTTCTTTGCGGACTTGGTGACGAAAGCGATCACGACGGTGTTTGCGGATTGCACTGTTGATTGCATGCAGGATTTCCTCGTGGCGGAAACCTTTTTCGATGAAGTCAAACACGCCTTGCTGGAATGCAGCTCGGCAGTTTTCGGCATCACCATGGCCGGTGACCAAGATGACCGGGATGGTCAACTCACGCCGCGACATTTCGGCTTGCAGTTCCAAGCCGCTCAGGCGTGGCATTCGCAAGTCAGCGACGACACAACCGTGTGAGTCGGCGTGCAAAAGCTTGAGAAGGTCTTCTGCCTGATTGAACGTTTCTGTCTTCAAGCCTTCTTGGGAGCACCAGCGTTGTAGCAGGTCCAGTTCGGCTTGTTGGTCATCGACCAAGTAAACGACTGGTTCAGGACCAGCGTCTTCTTGAGGCGATGCATTGGGGTCGAACAAATCGGAGTTCGGATTATCAAGAGCCGTCATGAGAGAACCGTCCAAAGAGAACGCATGCGTTGTGACCGCCAAATCCGAAGCTATTGCTCATTGCCAGGTCAACTTTTTGTTCCCGGGGTTGGTTGGGAACATAGTCGAGATCGCAACTTGGATCTGGTGTGTCGAGATTAATTGTCGGGGCAATCACATTGTTTTGGATCGTTTGGCAAAGAATCACCGCTTCAATCCCGCCGCTAGCACCCAAGGAGTGTCCCAGAGCGCTTTTGGTACTGCTGATCGCAACGTTTTGGGCATGGTCACCTAAAACGGTGTGGATCGCGCGAGTTTCTGCTTTGTCACCCAAAGGTGTGCTCGTCCCGTGAGCGTTAATATAATCAATTTCAGAGGCCGCGCGGCCACTGTCCTGAATCGCGGCTCGCATGGCAGCGGCGGCACCCAATCCTTCTGGATCAGGAGCGGTGATATGGCCCGCGTCGCTGGTTGTTCCATAGCCGAGGACTTCCGCGTAGATCTTTGCACCGCGAGCTTTCGCGTGCTCGAGTTCTTCGAAGACGAGCAGCCCTGCGCCTTCGGCCAAGACAAAACCATCGCGGTCAGAATCAAACGGACGGCTGGCCCGTTGAGGTTCGTCATTGCGGGTCGAAAGGGCTTTCATGTTTTGGAAAGCAGCCAAGCCCATGCGAGTGATCGCGGCTTCGGTTCCGCCGGTGATCACAACATCGGTTTCGCCACCACGGATACTGCGTAGAGCGTCTCCCATGGCGTTGGTTGCACTGGCACATGCGGTTGCGACCGCGTAGTTGGGGCCTTTGAGTCCATAGCGGATGGAGATGTTTCCCCCGGCGGCGTTGACCATCATCTTTGGGACGGTGAACGGGCTGACTCGGTCGGGGCCCTTGTTGAGCATTCGCTCGATTTGTTCTTCGATTTCGTTGAGGCCACCAATGCCCGAACCCAATATCACACCACAGCGTGTTCGGTCGGTTTTTTCCCAGTCGATGCCGGAATCCTGGACCGCTTGTGCACCAGCGTGAACGGCGAACTGAGTGAAACGATCCAGACGTTTGGCTTCTTTGGGTTCGACATGATCCGCAACATTGAAGTCAGGAATGTCGCCGCCAAAGTGAACCTTGTATTTCGACGTGTCCATGATGGACAACTCATGGATCCCGGACTTTCCGGCCAACAAGGCTGACCAAAGAGTTTCGACGTCGCAGCCCAAAGGTGTGACGGTACCCAAGCCGGTGATCACGACACGTCGTGACATGGAAGGATCGTAAGAAGGCGTTGAAGAAGCGTCCGTCATGAGCGTGGTGACGAATTAACGTGGTTGAGTGTTGAGAGAAGGGACCGCGGCACACGCGAGAGGCAACATAACAAAAAACGCCGCCAGCACCTTGTCAATATAACGAATTGACAGTGTGAAATGGCGGCGATGCAGTCTGCGTTGCGGATGATTGCGATTGGCGAAACATTGCCGGGTGACGCATGGTTTGACGTCGTGTCAAGCCGCTCGTTTGAGTGAGGGCAGACAAGGATCCGGCGATCGGTACAAACGCATGGGCACAAGCACGAATGGCTGGAGCACACACAGCTGGATTTTCACAATGGGCAAAACCGCGTCCGGCTTCGCCGCCATCGGTTGGGAGCCCCTCACGGATCTTGCAAGAAAGATCCCGCGAGGCGTTCCGTCATGTTCACGCTGCTATTGGACGAAGTGAATTTGTCCAACAAACAGGTTCACCGAAAACTAGGCGTCTTCGCCTTTTTCCTTTTCGATGAAATCGATTGCTTCGCCGACCTTTTGGATCTTTTCGGCGGAGTCATCTGGAATGCTGATGTCGAACTCTTCTTCGAGCTCCATCACCAATTCAACAGTGTCGAGCGAGTCGGCACCGAGGTCGTTGACGAACGATGTTTCGCGGGTGATTTTGTCTTTATCAACGCCGAGCTGTTCAGAAACAATGTCGACCACGCGTTCTTCGATAGACGCCATGGGCGTAACTCCGATTAAATGTCAGTTAATTCGAAAAGGGAAAGTGCAGATCTGTGGGGCAGGGCACAACCGAGGCGGCACTCCATAGCCGCTCGTGGCAGAACATAGGGGACGCAGCTAAAACGCGTCAATATGCCGTTAGCCGACCATTCCACCGTCAACGACGATGGTTTGCCCTGAAATGTAGCTGGCATCGCGACTGGCCAAGAACAATACCGCCGCGGCGACGTCCTCGGGTTGTCCAACTCGCTTGGCAGGGATTCGTTTCTTGACTTCTTCCAAAACGACTTCGCCAAGTTCCGCCGTCATTTCGCTCGCGATGAAACCGGGGGCAACCGCGTTGACGGTCACGCCTCGTGAGACGAGCTCTTTGCTCATCGTTCGCGTCATTCCAATCATGCCCGCTTTGCTGGCCGAGTAGTTGGCTTGACCGGGGTTGCCGATCAGGCCCGAGATACTGGCCATGTTGATGATTCGGCCGTACTTGCTCCGCCGCATCACTCCGGCGGCCGATCGGCAGCACACGAAGCAACTTGTCAGGTTGGTGGCGATGACGGAATCCCATTCTTCGTCGGACATGCCACGCATCAGTTTGTCGCGAGTGATCCCGGCGTTGTTGACCAGGATATCCAGACGACCGTGCTTTTTGTGAGTTCCCTCGATGGCTTCCGCGGCCGCTTTGCGATCGGTGACGTCGCATGGCAGTGCTTCGCCTTTTCCGCCGGCCGCTTCGATTTCGGCGACGGTGGCGGCCAGCTTCTCTGCATTGCGAGCGACGCAGACCACATGGGCTCCGTTTTGTCCCAGTGCGACGGCGACAGCGCGTCCGAGGCCTTGGCTGGCACCGGTGACGATGGCGACTTGATCTTTCAAATCAACCGACAGAGAGAGATCCATGGGGGCAGGTCTGTGGGGTTGGGAGGTTGGGGAAAGAATGGTGGCGAAACGCTAGCGTCGTTGCCAGCGTCGGTGGCGTTCGTAAGCGATTGTACGATGCCCTTGGAGGGTCATCTGATCTGATTTCACCAGGTCAGGGCTGGTCGCCGAAACCGTCGGTGGGTGTTTTGCGAGCGATCCGTTTGATCGTTCCTCGCAACACGCGACCGGTTCCTGCTTCCAAGAAACCATCCACTCCGTCACCGAGCATCGCGTTGATGGAGTCGTCCCAGCGGACTGGATTGACGACTTGGCGTGCCAGCAACTGGCGAATTTCATCAGCGGAGGTGTGTGGTTTCGCGTCGACGTTGCTGTACACCGGAATTCGCGTGTCCGACAACTCGACCTCTTCTAGAGCCCGTGTGAGTTGTTCCACTGCGCCATCCATGATGGGAGTGTGAAAAGCACCGGCGACACTGAGTGGCACGACCTTCATCGCACCGGCAGCGGAAGCTGCGGGTTCGAGTCGTTCCAGAGCTGACCGATGTCCTGACACGGCGATGTTGCCTGGGCACAGAAGGTTGGCCGGTTGCAGGATTTCGTCCCCGCTGCGGCACTCTTCGCAAACCGATGTCAGTTTCTCGAGGTCCAGCCCCAGCACGCTTGCCATGCCCGAGTCCGTTGCGTCGGCACAAGCCTGCATGGCTTCGCCTCGCTTTTGAACCAGTTTCAAACCATCGGCAAAGGAAACTCCGCCGGCGTAGCAAACGGCGGTGTATTCACCCAAACTGAGACCCGCGGCGGCCACGATCTTTTTCGCAAGTTCCGGATTCAGATCATCGTGAACCCGAGCGGCCGCGACTCCGACGACGAACAAAGCTGGTTGACTGTGAACGGTTTCGTTCAGTTTTTCAGCGGGGCCATCTGCGCAAAGGGATTTCAGGTCGTATCCCAGGACATCGGCGGCTTCGTCAAACAGTTCGTTGGCGATGGGGTATTCCGCGCACAACCATGTTCCCATGCCGGGCGTCTGAGCACCTTGGCCGGGAAACAGGATCGCTGGTTTCGCTGCGTCGAGACTCACGGCAGGTCGTTCTCAGTTCAGAATGCTGTGGCGGTTGGAACTACTGGTCAGTCGATTCAACGACGGTGCGACCTTGGTAATAACCGCATTTCGGGCATACGACGTGCGTTGGCACGGCGGTGCTGCACTGCGGGCAGTAGGTCACTTGACGCTTTTTCAAGTGATCGTGGGCGCGGCGTTTGCCGGTACGGCTATTGGAGTGCTTGCGTTTTGGGACGGCCATGGCAGACAAGCCCGCGAACGGGCGATCTTAGAATGGGTGGAGTGGACGAATTTCAAACCGCGAAAGATAAGCACCCGGTGAGGGTTTCGTCAACGCGTCCTGGACCCAAAACTCCCGCTTTCCGTGGCCTTTTGCAACACCGGGTTCGCTTCCAGGTTGGATTGCACCAATTCGGAAAGAGTCTCCGATTCGGCGGAGTTGTCCGAACCAAGGGCCTCCCCGGTTGCATACGATTGAATCAGATAGGATGCATCGCAGCGAGATGCTTCCCTGCACCGACGCCTCTTTTCCCAGAGCCCACACGTGACCAGCCCTGTGCCAAGTCCCGCGAAAACGACGATGGATGCCCCCGAAGCCCGCAATTTGCAGCAATTGATCGAGAGCGGATGGAAATCCAAATCGGTCAAGCAAGAAATCCGCGACAACTTTTCGCGGATGCTGGCCAACCGTGAAGAGTTGTTTCCGGGCATTGTGGGATACGAAGACACGGTCATCCCAGAAATCAGTCTGGCGTTGTTGGCCGGTCACGACATGTTGTTCATGGGCGAAAAAGGCCAAGCCAAAAGCCGAATCATGCGGCAGTTGGTTCAATTTCTCGATCCGTGGATTCCTTTCATCGATCACCCGGATCTTCCCGTTCACGAGGACCCGCTGAACCCGATTTCATCCTTGGGTAAGCGTTTGGTCGCCGAGCATTCCCCGGAAGACATCCAAATCGGGTGGTGGCATCGCAGCGAACGGTATGCGGAACGGTTGTCCCCCGGGACCAAATTCGCGGACATTATTGGCGAAATCGATCCGGCAAAATTGACGGGCGGAGTCAGCATGAGTGCCGAGGAAGCACTCTCGTTTGGTTTGATCCCGCGGATGCACCGCGGCATTTTCGCGATGAACGAATTGCCCGAGCTGGATGATTTGGTCCAAGTCGGTTTGTTCAACATCCTGGAAGAACGCGACGTCCAAATTCGTGGCTATCCCATTCGATTCGAACTGGACGTGATGATTTTGTTCTCGGCCAACCCGTCGACCTACAACCGATCCGGCAAAGTCATTCCTCAGCTGAAGGACCGAATCGGGACGATCGTGCAAACTCACTATCCGTCCGAACGGACGCAGGGAATCGAAATCCTGCAGCAAGAGGTTGGCGACGATTTGGGTGGTCCTTACCCGGTGCA
This sequence comes from Rhodopirellula baltica SH 1, assembly GCF_000196115.1. Lineage (NCBI taxonomy): Bacteria > Pseudomonadati > Planctomycetota > Planctomycetia > Pirellulales > Pirellulaceae > Rhodopirellula > Rhodopirellula baltica. Next base: position 155,569 of record NC_005027.1, on the reverse strand, counting down.
TGTGCCTCTGTTCATGTACCAAATCATTGAGGAAATCACTCATCAAGCTCGCCAGAGCAAATACATCGATCAGGCGTCGGGGGTGTCAGCACGTTTCTCGTTGGCGAATTTCCGGACGATCGTCGCCTCGGCTCGCCAACGCGGTATCGTGCACGGCGAAAGTCCCGCCGTTCCTCGAATCAGCGACCTCGGGCATCTGTATGCCAGCAGCCTCGGCAAGCTGGAATTGGATCTGATGGGCACGCACCAAATGACCGAGAAGCAAGTGATTGATTCGGTGATCGCGGAAGCCATTCAAACTGTGTTCGGCGAATACATCGAAGAACACGGGCTGGCGGAAATCGCGGAGATCTTCCGCGGCGGCGTTCGCGTGGAAGTCGGAACGATGCTGCCGAGCAGCGAATACGCGGAGCGGTTGCAGCATGTTCCTCCAGCATGGGACCGTGCGTTTGAGGTCAATGCGAGCGAAAACGAAGCGATGCGAGCATCGTGCGTCGAGTTCGTTCTCGCGGGGCTCTATAGCATGGATAAAATCAGCCGCTCGCAACGCCACGGCAAGATCAGCTACGAAACTTGAGCTCGGCGGAAAGACGCGGCAGAAATCCTCTGGCAATGACGTGATTGCGGCGACGTGGTACAAGGTCCGCTCGTTGACCCGACCGCCGACACCCCAGCCTTGAAGGGTGACTCGCCAAGATGAACCAGCACAGTCCGTCGTACGCCATCACGATCCGTTTGCGTTATTCCGATTCGCCCGGCGCGATGGGCAAGATCACCACCGCGATTGGCGAAGCGGATGGGGCGATCGGCGCAGTCGACATCGTCAACATTCGCGGCGGCAAAATTTCGCGTGACTTCACGGTCAACGCTCGCGATGTCGACCACGGCAAACGGATTGTGGAACATCTTCGCACGGTGGAAGAGGTCGAGGTGGTGCACACCTCCGACCGTGTCTTCCTGATGCACCTGGGCGGCAAAATTGAAGTCTTGCCAAAGATGCCGATCAAAACTCGTGACGATTTGTCGATGGCCTACACGCCCGGCGTTGCTCGTGTATGCAATGCGATCGCGGAAGATCCCGATTCGTCGTTCGCTTTGACCATTCGGCAAAACACCGTTGCAGTGGTCAGTGACGGTTCCGCCGTTTTGGGGTTGGGAAACATCGGGCCTCGCGCCGCCATGCCGGTGATGGAAGGCAAAGCGATGCTGTTCAAAGAATTCGCGGGCGTCGACGCGTTCCCTATTTGCTTGGACACTCAAGACACCGAAGCGATCATCGAAACCGTCCGTCAGCTGGCACCGACGTTTGGCGGAGTCAACTTGGAAGACATCTCGGCACCACGTTGCATCGAGATCGAAGAACGGCTGGACAAAGAACTCGAAATCCCGGTCTTTCACGACGATCAACACGGCACCGCGATCGTGGTGTTGGCGGGATTGAAGAACAGTTTGCTTCGCGTTGGCAAAGCACTTCCAAACATTCGCATCGTCGTCAACGGCGCCGGTGCGGCTGGAACCGCGATCGTCAAGTTGCTGTTGATCTCCGGTGCGAAAGACATCGTGGTTTGCGATCGTGATGGAGCCATTCACGCGGGCGAACCCAGCCAGCCGGATGCATCCAAGCAGTGGATTGCAGACAACACCAACCCGCGTGGTGCGTCGGGCAAGCTCTCTGAAGTGATTCAAGGAGCCGATGTGTTCATCGGTGTGTCGGCACCCAACGTTCTGCAGACGGAAGACGTCGCTGCGATGGCGGCTGATCCGATCGTGTTTGCTTTGGCCAATCCTGATCCAGAAATTTTGCCCGCCAACGCGGCCCCTCACGTCCGCATCATGGCGACCGGACGGAGCGACTTCCCCAACCAGATCAACAATGTGCTGTGCTTCCCTGGTTTGTTCCGTGGGGTCTTAGACGTTCGAGCAACAACGATCAACAACGAGATGAAATTGGCTGCCGCGGAAGCGATCGCGGCAACGATCCCTGAGTCGGATCTGCTGGATGACTATGTGATCCCCAGCGTGTTTGACCGGCGTGTCGCGAAAGTGGTCGCTCAGGCGGTTGCGAAAGCTGCGGTGGACACCGGCGTCGCACGTCGGCGAAACAAACCCGCCGAAGACATCATGTAGGCTCGATGGTTTTCGCTGTGAAGTAGAAGTAGGCCAGGTTCTCACCTGGCAACCGCACCGATGCTTTGCAACAAAGCGAAGCGTGAAGTGCTGTAGCACGGCGGTCCCCGCCATGATTCTTGGTTGTGCAGTTTTTAAGTGCCGCTTTTCGGCGGATTTGCACGCGGCGTACCTCTCCCAAAACGAAGTTTCGGGGGAGGTCGAACGACGCCGTTCAGGCGTACGTCAGGGAGGGGGCCGAGCATGAGAAACGGCGCACGTTGCCCTCCCCCGGAAATCTCGCTGAACGCTCTCTTTCCGACTCCTCCCGCTGCGCGGGTGGGGTTCTCAAGGGGTTACTGGCACAGCATTTCACAACTGCACGACCTCGTTCTCGGTGGAGACCACCGAGCCACAGGTTGAATGCTTGCGGATCAGCCTTCGGCTGGTAAACGGCCGGCTTCGATGACGGGGAAATCGCTTTGCAATCCCTGACGCATGAACTCGACCAAGTCCGCTTTCTCTTGTTCGGTCAAGTTCAGTGGCTTCATCTTGTTGCTGAGGTAGGGGTTGGGGTGTCCACCTTTGTTGTACCACTCGATGACTTCTTCCAGCGTCGCTTGACTGCCGTCGTGCATGTACGGTCCCGTGTCGGCGACGTTACGCATGGTGGGCGTTTTGAATGCGCCGCGATCCTTTTCTTCTTTGGTCACTTCGAAACGACCCAAGTCAGGATTCTCCGAATCCATGCCAACACCGATGTTATGAAATTGCTCGTCGGTGAAGTTGGCACCCGCGTGGCAGGCGGTGCAGTTGGCTTTTCCAAAGGTCAGTTCCATGCCGCGAATCGATGATTCGGTCATCGGGTTTTTGGCGGCTTCTTCTTTCAGCTTGGCATATTGCTCGGCGAGTGCGGGCTCTTCGTCGAGGTATTCCAAATCTTCGGCAAACGTTTTTTCAAACGCCGACAAAGGAGCGTAGTAGTCGTACGGAGCGGGCCCGGTCACGATCGCTCGTTCGAACGTGGCCAGTGCTTTGCCGATGTTATCGATCGTCACACCATCGTCGAATACCTTGTCAAACTGAGCTTTGTAGACCGGGTTGTCAGCGAGTGTCTTCACGCAGACTTCGTGGGTATTGCCCATTTCGATTGGGTTGGCGATCGGTCCCACGGCTTGCTCTTCCAAGGACGCCGCGCGTCCATCATGGAATTGATGTTTGCTGAGGATGCGATTGAACGAGACCGGTGAGTTGCGGTTGCCGGTTTGACCTCGGATGCCTTCGCCAAATTGAGTCGGGGCACCCCAGCCGGTTTCAGGTGCGTGGCATGTGGCGCAAGAGATCGTGCCGTCGGCTGACAGGCGCGGGTCGAAATACAGCTGACGTCCCAGCTCGATTTTGGCTCGCGTGATCGGGTTGTCTTCCGGGATATAAATGTTGCCCGAGGCGGCATCGAGCCCCTTGGGAAGTTCAACGTTCAGTTCCGTGTGGTTGTCGTCATCGGCCAAAAAACGTTGGGCTTGTTCCAGCGTCAGAGGGCCGTCGCCGGGGATTCCAGCGGTGAGTGTTGGGTCGCCGAGCGAAACGGTTTCGGCGGCGAAGGCGGTTGGGCCGGCGGCAACCAAAGTCGCCGCGGCACACATCAAGAAGCGATGAATGGTCATGGTGAAATTCAAAGTGTTTGGGAAGGCGTCGTTGAAACGAAGCATCGGGCGGACGAGTCCGGCTTGTTCTCTCGGCTGGCAGTGACAGCGGGAAAACCGATGGCAAGGCGGTGCGAAACGCGTTGGTTTCTCGCCTTGAGGCAGGACCTACAGTTTAGCATCTTGGGCACGGCTCGCGACTCAAAACGAGGTGATTCGTTTCGAACGCAAACGTCGACGCGGCGGTTCAGAGTTCGGAGAAAAGAGAACGCTGAGGACGGTCGAGTAAACGCACAATTTTTCGCCCGGTCACACTCATTGGCATGTCCGCCAACTCATCGACCGTAGCCCATTGCCAGGAGTCGGGTATCGGTCCACTTTCTGCGACGCGGTCGCCATCGGCAATCCATTCGCCGATGTGAACGTGCAACGTCATTCGGTAGCGAGTGACCGCGTGTTTGATGGTTTTTAAGCACATTCCGATCCTCACGTCGCCGCCCAGTTGATCTGCCAGCCAGGATTCCATTCCGACAACGTCGGCGGCCTCTGGTGGACCCGCGCGAGGAAAATCGATCATTCCCGCGAAGCGAACTCCTTCGGGAATTGTTCGAACGAGGTACCGATCGTCGCGAGAAATCACAACGGCGAGTTCGGTTCGGGACTCGTACTGAACCTTGCTGATCTTGCCCGGAATTTCGTCTTGCAGCCCCATTTGGTTGGCGTGGCACATTGTCGCCACCGGGCACTCGTCGCACTTTGGCGATCGCGGAGAACAAATCAGTGCCCCCAGTTCCATCGCGGCTTGGTTGAATCCCGCCGGGCCATTGGATCGATCGTCCGCCTTTCGGGGTGGCAGCATTTTGTCGGATAATTCCCACAGTCTGGCCTGAGCGACTTTCTCGGTTGGCGGCACGGTCAAACCGATCCATCGGCTGAAAACCCTTTGGGTGTTGCCTTCCAGTATTGGAAACGCTTTGTTGCGAGAAATCGACTGGATCGCTCCCGCGGTGTAGCGACCAATGCCCGGCAATGCCAGCACATCGTCGAAAGACTCCGGGAACTCGCCGTTGTGTTCTTCGACCATTTTTTTCGCTGCGGCGTGCAGTGATCTGGCCCGGCGGTAATAGCCCAGGCCTTCCCACATTCGCATCAGCTGGCTTTCGTCAGCGTCCGCCAAATCGCGAATCGTTGGGTAGGTGCTGAGGAAGCGTTCGAAGTACGGCAGAACCGTCGCCACCTGAGTTTGCTGGCACATGATCTCGCTGATCCAAACCCGGTACGGCGAATGATCGCGTCGCCAGGGAAGGTCGCGAGCGTTGTCCGAGAACCAACTCAGCAGTCGCTTGCGCATTCGAGACCGCCAATTGGAATCTTGCCAATTGCCGGAATCGATCTGCGGAGCTTCGGTATCGATGGTGTTGCGCGGATGCGAGAGGAGAAGAAGCGAGCGTGAACCGATGGGCGAACTTGAATCCGCGTTGGTCGCGAATCAGTTGGGTTCTGTCAGTTTGCCAAGTTTCGCATCGGTTTCATACTCGACATTGAGTCGTCGATAAACGATATGAATATTTTGCCCGGGGTCTCGCGTGTTGATCACGGCTTGCAGGTCGGCGAATCTTCGAACCGGTTCGCCGTTGGCTTGGATGATCACGTCGTCTCGACGAAGTCCAGCAGCTTCGGCTCCGCTGTCTTCGACGACGCTTTGAATGATGCACTCGTTGAACGTGTCATTGCAGCGGACACCCAAGAACCCGCCGCGTTTGTATTCGATCTTCAATCCCGGCAGAGTTTGCCGCAATCGATCCACTCGGTCGGAGGACGCATCGGTGCCGTTGAGCGTCAACGAAACGCGAATGGGAAGCTTCGCGATCGCGTCGATCATTTCGTCGTTCAACGTGACGTAACGAAACTCCAAATGATCGATGGATTCCAAGTCACCGATGACCTTCATCGTTTCCATGTTGATGTCGCCGTAGAGCAGCGATAGCGTTTTTAGGTCGGGCATTTGGGTGATGCCTTTCAAGACGCCTTCGCGAATGGCGGGGCCTTCGATGCGAGCGTACTCGACTCGATCGATCCAGCGTAGGAGTTCCAAGAGCGAATCGTCGCCTTGGTACGCCTCGTTGATTTCGACGACGCGTTGCAGAGTGCTCGTTGCACCGTAAACAAATTCTTTGACGCCGATCACGGCACCTTGCAATGACAGTGTCTGGATCGTCTGGGCTCGCCGGACATGGGTGATTTCTTCGACCGCCATGGAAGCTCTTTCGCCACGACTGCCGCCCATTGTCGAAAGCGACAGCAGTGTCTCCCAGGCATCCGGTTCGTCGGGATCCAACCGAGCCAATTTGGGCCGCTCTGATTCTCCTTCGATGATCGGCCGAGCCATGGCGATCGATTGTAGGATACCGATCGCCCGTTGAGTGGTTTCCAAATCGCCACGTTCGAGCACTTTGACCAAGGGGTCAATTGCGGCGGGGCCAGCTTTCAAAAGTGCTTCGGTGGCGTTCTCTCGTCGCAAATATGAATCGCTGGACAAGCTTTCAATTTGAGCGGCAATTTCCTCGGGGGTGGCGGCGTGGGAGACCGAAGCGAGGGTGGAAAGCAGTAGAAAACCAGCAATTTTCGTGCTTTGGTGAATCAAAGAAACGGAACGCATGGGGCCACATGATGGGTGGGAGGGCCGCGAAATGGCATGGTAAGGAGCAGGATGACACCTTTGAAACAAAGGGCAGGGTGTCCCGGGTTCGGCCGTCATCGTATTCTACCGGAAATCATGAAGAACGCACGCGTCAGTCGCGTCGATTGCGGTCCGTTTCCTTGGGGGAGCGAACCCATCGAAGCGGGAAGTCGCGGTTGTCCTCTCTGGTCGTGATGTGGCGGAAATTACGCTTCATCCACCATCATCCCCATCGACTTTTCACTGGAGCCTGCCCGGAATGTTGTCACGCGTGTTGGTTGTCGTTTGTTTGCTCACGTGCATTCTCGGTGTGCCCCTGGTCGGCCTGCCGGTTGCCAGTGTGGGGGCTCAGGACGAGGTCGCAAATACCTCGGCGGCTGAGACTGCACCGGCCGAACCGTCGGCTTCGGCGGAGGAAATTGCCCCGGCGGAGGAAAACGAAGCAGCCGAGGAGCCGGCCGCTCCGACATTGGAAAGCCTGCAAGCGGGAGTCGATGAGGCTTTGCTGGCCGGACACAACGGTTGGATGCTGGTTTGTTGTGCTTTGGTGTTGTTCATGACCGCACCAGGCCTGGCGATGTTCTACGGTGGTTTGGTGCGTCGCAAAAATGTTCTCAGCGTGATGATGCAGTGCATCTTCTTGATGGGAATGATGACGGTGCTTTGGGCACTCTACGGTTACTCGTTTGCCTTCGGTGGATCAGGCGGTTGGTTCGGCAACACGGACTACTTGTTCATGGAAGGTGTCCAGCGGTACTGGGACGATGACTTGGGCAAAGCCATCACGCCGATGGAAGGCGCGATGACGCGAATGACTCACATGTTGTTCCAAGGCATGTTCTTCATCATCACGCCCGCTCTGATCTGCGGTGCATTCGCGGAACGGATGAAGTTTAGCGCGATGGTGGTTTTCTCGATCCTTTGGGGAACATTCATCTATTGCCCACTGACCCACTGGGTTTGGGACGAAGGACCTTTGTCGTACTTTGCCGGTGACAAAGCCTTGGCCGGGGGAGCACTCGACTTTGCGGGTGGGACGGTTGTTCACATCAGCAGCGGGATCTCGGCTTTGGTCGCGGCGTTGCTGATCGGTCCTCGAATGGGGTACCCACGCGAACCTTTGCAACCGCACAACTTGACCTACACGGCACTTGGTGCCGCGATGTTATGGGTGGGATGGTTCGGCTTCAACGCCGGCAGTGAACTTGCATCGGATGATTTGACAGCCAGTGCTTTCGCCGTGACTCACTTTTCGGCCGCCGCCGGGGCGGTTGCTTGGGTGACACTTGAATGGCTGGTCCTTGGCAAGCCGACCGTTCTGGGCGCCAGCAGTGGTGCGGTCGCCGGATTGGTTTGCATCACACCGGCCGCTGGATTTGTTCAGCCCATGCCAGCTTTGATCATGGGAGCGATGGCGGGCGGAGTTTGTTATTGGGCGTGTTCGACGCTGAAGCACAAACTTCGTTATGACGATGCTTTGGATGCGTTTGGCGTCCACGGAGTCGGCGGCACACTCGGCGCAATTCTGACCGGCGTTTTCGCGACTCGTGCGGCCTGGGATGTCAGCGATGGTGTGCCAATCGGATTGATCGAATCGGGCGGTGACTTCACCTTGGTCATCGGGCAGGTTGTCGCCGTGCTGGTCACCTACGTGTTCGCCGGAGTCGGAAGTCTGATCCTGCTGAAGCTGATCGACATCTGCATCGGACTGCGAGTTCCTGCCGAAAGCGAACAGCGTGGTTTGGACATTTCAGATCACGGCGAAGAAGGTTATCAGTTCGCCTGATTTTTTGTTTCCAAGATTGAATTCGAAAACGCTCGAGCATTCCGATGCTCGGGCGTTTTTCTTTGTTAACGTCAATACTCGCGGGGTCAATCACCACGCGAAATACGGCCACGGTCCGGCGTGATTTGCATGAGGTGGCATCTCGATGAAGCCGTCGGTACCGGCGAGTGTGGCGACATCGCCCGAGCCTTTGCCGATCACCAATGCCGCACGGCCCGGTTGTGTCAGGCGGACGCCTCGCAACCAGTGCAGCGGCAGCGTCTTCTCACTGACCTCTTCGAGCGTCACCAGCGGAGGAAACTCCTCCCAGTTTGTCATGCCGGCTAGTTTGCGAATCAGTGGCATCGCGAATCGTCGGGCTCCCATCGTTGCGCTGACTGGGTTTCCGGGCAGTCCAAGGATCAGCGTCGACTTGGAGTCGCTTTGGTGAACGGCACCTAAAATCGGTTTGCCCGGTCGCAGCGGAAGCTTGTGAAAGACGATCTCTGCGCCGGCTTCTCGCAAGATTCGAGGGACGTAATCGTAGTCGCCCATCGAAACGCCTCCGGTCATCAGCACCACATCGTGGTGCTCGATGGCATGTTGCACGGCCGTGAGAAGTGCGGCGGGTTCGTCAACCGCGTGCATCGGCGGTGCACAATCAATCCAAGGTTGATTGGTCAACAATCCGAGCAAAGCGGACGCGTTGCTGTTGCGGATTTTCCAGGGTGGCAAAGGCGATTGATCCGGGGCAGTGCCAGATGCCAATTCGTCTCCGGTCGTCAACACCGCGACGCGAACGGGTTTGTGCAGGTCGACTTGTTGGACGCCAAAGTTGGTCAATGCAGCGAGCCGCGGAGAGGTCAGTTCCAAACCCGCTTCCACCGCGATCGAGCCCGCCGAAAGGTTTTCTCCCTGACGACGAATGTTGGCTCCGGCGGGGATCGACTTGGCCTGATCGGTCCACTGGATTTGGCCGAGCGAATGGGAGTCGCTTGCCGAAGCCGGTGCGGTTTCGTCGGTGTGTTCTCGCTGGATGACTCGATCGCAACCGACGGGAACGATCGCGCCAGTGAAGATTCGAATGACGCCGGTGTCGGATGCGGACGGTGGAGGTGAACCGGGAACGCTCTCGCCGGTCACTTCGATCGGCCCTTCATTTAGCAAGTCCGATTCGCGAATCGCGTAGCCATCCATCGCTGAAACGTCTGCCGCGGGGCTGTCACGGTCGGCAAGAATTGGTGTGGCGAGAACTCGCCGATGGAGTGATCGCAATGAATCGTGTGATTCGCCGATTTCGACTCGCTGGACGCCGGTTGTCCCGATCCGACGGGACAGTGCATCAATGGCTTCTTCGGGTGAGTCGAACGCGAATTTGGGAGTGGCGTTCATGTTGGTTCAATCAGGTGCTGTCGAAAGGAGGGCCCAAGTCGGCGGGCGTGTTGACGTTGCGCAGTCGGGTGGAGGGAATCGCAACGGTTTGGTGGTCGCTCGAACGTAGGGAACGATACAGGCTGCGGTGTTCGGATTCGACGACGCGTTGAATAGAGTCCATGCAGGCGACGGGATAGATGCCCACCAAAGGCTGCAGACGTTCCGGATCGGTTTGCTGTGCCAGCACGATTTGCGTCGGCGATTCTCGCCAGGCATGAACCAACGACAGCAGATCGTCGACGGACAAATCAGGTAGGTCCACCGGCGTGAAAAGACAACCTGCGAAACCGTTGGACGACGCGTGTTGCAGGGCGACCGACACGCCCATCGCTGGCCCCAAGGCCGGCTGGGAATCAAACAACGCAGGAACCGACGGCGGCAATTGAACTTGGGCTCGATGGGCCTCGGAGGCCAAGCTGACCACAATCTTTTCTTCACACACCAATCGCAATCGGTCCAGGCTGTGTGTCAGAAACGTCCCGCCACTTGGATGTGGCAGCAAGGCCTTTGGCGTTCCCATTCGCGACGAACGTCCACCGGCTAGCAACACGCCGAGCAATGGAGGAGGAGCGGCGTGTGGCATGGCGGTCAGTTCATTTCGCAACGCGACGTTGGTAGTCGGGCCAGACTTCTTCGGTGAACTTTTCTTCGCCCAAAGTGATCGTCTCGTTGACGTTCAAGTTGCCTTTGACGATGTGAGCGGAATTCAAAGCGTAGAAGCCAGGGACACTGGTCACAATGTCAGGCAAACGCGTTGAGTAATCAATCGTGGCGAGTGCCGCGACGTATTTCGCTCGCGCGATCTTGAAATCGAGAACTTGATCGCGGGAAAAATGGTCGTACATCTTCTCCAGCGTCGACAAACACTTCTCTTTGTAGTCTTCGTCGGATTCGTTCAGGCCCTCGTGATCATCGGGCAAGTACTTGGGCAAATAGACCAAGTGATTGCCGCCAAGTTGCTTGTCTGGATTCACGATCGTTGACATCTCGATCACGGCGGTCAGCGGGACCCAGGTGTCGGTGATATTGGTGACGTAGTACTCGCTGATGGGTTTCTTCATCAGCATCGAAGCGCACACCACGCCGAGATAGCGGATTCCGCGATGTCGTTTCTTTTCTTCGTCGGAAAGTTGGGGGACCGTGTCGGCGATCACGGGCGACGCGATGGTGGAAACGACGTTGTCGAATTTCTGCGTGCGGCCGTCACCGAAATCGACTTCAAACTCACCGCTTTCGAGTTTGCGGACTTGGCGTGCCGGCGATGACGTGAGTGTTTCAGCTCCTCGCTCTTTCAGCCAGCCAACCCATTTGTCCAGGATCGTTGCGTAGCCACCTGGCACATAACCGAACATCTCCGTCTTCATGCCACTTCGGCGGGCTTTGTACATCCGAGCGGTGTGGGCCCAGATGAACGCGGCGGAGGTTTGCTTGTAGGCTTCGCCCAGTTTGGCTTGCAGGAGCGGTTGCCAGATCTTTTCGAAGACGCCTTTGCCCGACCAGCGACGCAACCACTTTTCGACGGACAGTTTTTCGAGGCGACGCCAATTCTTGATCTTGGAGGCGTAGAAGATCGTGCCGCCGAGCCGCAGTTTTTGAATCAGATTCAGCGGCGGGAATTTCAAGAACTCCGCCGTGTTGCTCATCGAGATCAATTGCCCACCCGAGTAGAAACCCGTTTTGGTTTCGACCCAGTCCATTTGCGATTCCAAACCAAGGTCGGTCAGGAGGTCTCGCAGTTTGGTGTCGCTGAGCAGCGTCACGTGATAGAAGCGATCCCAGATCACATCGCCTAAGTTCCAAGCACTGGTCAATCCACCGAAGGTGGGTGCGGCTTCGGCAATCGTGACCTCTTGACCGCGATCGATCAGGTCACGAGCGACCTGCAATCCCATGACGCCACCACCGATGACCAACCAACGTGTGCTGGGAGAGCCGTCGTTGGTTGAACTGGAGTGGGGCGTGGAGGAGGAATCTGACACCGGGTTGGATGGGGAGGCAACCGACATCAATCAGGTTCCTGAGACACGGTGGCGACCCAACATCTTGAGCGTCAGCCAAATGGTCTTGAAGACTTGCATTTTGCTATCGCCACCCTTTTGGTCGTAACGCAGACGCAGCGGCGATTCGCCGAACACGCATCCTTGTTTGCGAAGCTTCAGCAAAATGTCGGCCATGCAGGAAAAGCCGGTCTCGCCAACGAAGTCGTCGCCGTAGTGATCGAAGGCGGCTCGCAGGGCCGATGCACGATAGGCTCGATAACCGGATGTGTAATCGCGAACACCACGTGTGGGGAACAGGACCGTGAACAATACGCGAGCCCCGATGCTGAGGAAGTGACGCTCGATTGGTACGCCAACGACTCGTGCGCCGTTTTGGAATCGCGACGCGATCACGCAGTCACATCCTTCGTGGACCGATTGCACCATGCGATTGATCAATCCAGGTGGGTGCGTGTTGTCGGCATCCATCGTGACGATGATGTCGCGTTCTCCGGCGCGGTCGACCGCTTCTTTGAGTCCGTCGCGGATGGTGACGCCGAGTCCTTGGTTGACTTCGTGACGGACCAAATGGATGGGCATTTGAAACGACATCTGCGAAGCGATTTTGGCCGTGTCGTCTTTGCTGCCATCGTCGACAATGACGACTTCATAGGGCAGTCCGCTGTCTGCGAAGGCTTCGCCGATTCGTTCCAGCAGTTCCGGCAACGATTGTTCTTCGTTGTAGGCCGGCAGGGCCATGATGACTTTGGCTGGACGAAATCGGTTGGTGATCGGGGCGGTGGTGGTCGCCGAGGCGGCGGGGACGGGCGACTCGGAGCCGATTACTGGGTCAGTCATGCTGTTGATCAAGGTGGGGTGGAGGGCCGATCGTAGTGATGGGTCGGAAAAAGACGCGAGAACCGTTTGTAGGGACCGCACCGATTCGGCGGGCTCAGTCTATTCCGATGTTTGTTTTCAGCAACCAATTCGTTGGGCGCATGTTCCCCCGTCTGCCGGGGAGGAGGCTTTCTCGCGAGTTTCCTGCACGATTCACCGCCGAATTCGTGAGGAAACCGGTTTCGAGGCGAAAATTGGCTGAAAATGCCGCGGTCAGAACGTTGCATGCCAAAATGGCTCGTTGCGAAGGCGACGGTGGGGTCAGATGCTATGGGAGAATGGCGCAATGAAAGCTACTCTGAACCGGCCGCAGGCCACCCGGTAGAAGCCATCGAGTTAGAAAATGGCTGCTGGGCGGCTGCTGATGGCCATCTCAAGCCCGTTTCTTCAACGTTTGGATGGGGACGGAATTGAGATTCGTCGCGTGAATGCGGCGCAAAGTGTCGTCGCGGCGCGAATCGTGCTGCATGTTAGGAGGGTAGAGACGGAATCTGCCATCGCTTGGCATCTGATGGTGGAGGTGTCGATCGAGAGTCCGCTTTCTACGACCACTGAAATTACTCGCTGACAAAACTAAATCGCCGACAATGGTCGGCATTGATGGAACGACGACTCATGTCTCTAGCCGGTCCGATGATCGATCTTCGCCGTTACGCCGATCGCGAACACCTGTTGCTGGCGTCCTACGCGATGCACAGTTCTGACACGGCGGGGCGAGTGCACCCCGAACAACCGCACGCTTACCGCGGTCCCTACGGTCGCGACCGAGACCGTATCTTGCACAGCAGTGCGTTTCGGCGGTTGTCGGGAAAGATGCAAGTGTTCACCGGTGAGATGGGCACGTATCACCGAACGAGATTGACTCACACGTTTGAAGTCGCATCGGTGGCTCGGACGTTGGCACGAGTCCTCCGGTTGAACGAAGACCTCACCGAGGCGCTCGCGTTGATGCACGACATCGGGCATCCGCCTTTTGGTCATTGTGGTGAGGACGTTCTCTCGGAATGCATGCAATCGGTCGGCGGTTTTTCACACAATCAATTCGCTCTGACGATCGTTCAAGAACTGGAGCAGCGATACCACGCGTTTCCAGGGTTGAACCTGTCGCAGGAGACTTTGGCCGGCCAAGACACCCGTGCGCATAAAGCCGAAGCCGCGGTTGGACATGCACCGTTGTTGGAGGTCCAAATCGTCGATGCGGCGGATTCAATCGCCTACGACGCTCACGACATCGACGATGCATTGCAGATGGGATTGTTGTCGATCGACGCTTTGTCTGAACTGGCGATCATCCGCCGAACGCTAGAACGCGTTCGCGAAAAGGCGGGCGAGTTGCCCGTTGGGCCGCTGCGTCAATTGTTGGTTCACGAGCTGATTGATCTGCAGGTCGGCGATTTGCTTCACATTTCGATCGAGCGGATGCAGGACGCGGACGGTTTGTCCGCCGATGCCGCCTGTCAGGCTGGGATTCGAGTCGGGCATTCGCAGACCATGGCATCCGAACGAGCCGAATTGGAGAGCTTTTTGTTCGAGGCTGTTTACCGGCACGATCGGCTGATGCCGGTCCGGGAAGCTGCCGCGAATCGAGTCCGGACGCTGTTTGAGGCATTGCACCAAAACCCCGAGCGTTTGCCGTTGCGGTTCCGACGTCGACTCGAACACCGGCCGAAAGACCGGGTGGTGGGCGAGTACTTGGCGGGAATGACCGATCGGTTCTGCGACCAGCAGTTTTCTGTCTTGCGGCAGTCCAAGAATGGTCCGCTGTCGGATTGGTGAGCAAATCAGTGCAGAGCATGCTTTTGATCCGCCGGAAGAGCTTGAAATCAATGGTTCCGGTCGGACAATTTGTCTCCCGTGGACGCACTCAATCGATTTGTGGCAACCGTTAACCTAGGGTTCTCCTGCACAGGCGAACCCCCTGGGCGTTCCAGCGGTACCATCTACACTGGAGCCTCCCTCTTTTCGTCCCCGTATTTGCTGAAGCGGCGTTTTGACCAACGCTGCACCCACCATGGCACTGATTGTCCTGCGATTCATCTTTTTGCTGTGCGCCGGAGGCGTTTCAGCGATCATCAACACCTCCCTGCCTAGCGGCGGGTCAGAGGCGGTTCCGTGGTTGACGTTTGTCGCCATCATGGGGCTGGCTGTGGCGATCGTGGTGCTGGACATCTATGTGCCGCGGAAGCGGATCGACACCATCACCTCGGTGTATTTCGGGGTGCTGATCGGTGTCCTGCTGACTTTCATCCTGACGATCGCAGCGGCACCGCTGATTGAGATGACGAGCAACCTGCGTGTCTTCCAATTGGTCGTCGGGTTGGTGCTGTGTTATGTCTGCACGTCAGTCTTGCTGCAGACCAAAGATGACTTCCGATTCCTCATTCCTTATGTGGAATTTGTTCGCGAAGTCAAAGGGTTCAAGCCTTTGGTGCTAGACACCAGTGTCGTCATCGATGGCCGGATCGCGGATTTGGTCGCGACGGGAGTCTTCGACAACCAATTGATCATGCCGCGATTTGCGTTGAGTGAACTGCAAGCGATCGCCGATAGCAGCGACAAGTTGCGTCGCACTCGCGGTCGCCGCGGTTTGGACGTGCTGAACCGGCTGCGTGCGGACGAGAACGTGGACTTGCAGATCTTCGACCGAGAGCTGCCCGAACTGGCAGGACAAACGGTCGATCTGAAGCTGGTTTTGTTGGCCAAACATTTGGAAGGCAAGGTCGTCACCGGCGACTACAACCTCAACAAGGTTGCCAAGGTCCAAGGTGTTCCGGTGATCAACTTGAACGAGATCAGCAACTCGTTGCGGCCAGTCTTCTTGCCGGATGAATCGTTCCGATTGCGGATCATTAAACCCGGTGAAGGCCCCGAGCAAGGCATCGGCTATCTCGATGATGGCACGATGGTCG
This sequence comes from Rhodopirellula baltica SH 1, assembly GCF_000196115.1. Lineage (NCBI taxonomy): Bacteria > Pseudomonadati > Planctomycetota > Planctomycetia > Pirellulales > Pirellulaceae > Rhodopirellula > Rhodopirellula baltica. The sequence continues at coordinate 140,156 of NC_005027.1, read as the reverse complement.
TTGTCGAAGGCGGGCGTCATAAAATCGGGCAAGAGATTGACGTGCGTGTGACCAGCACGCTGCAAACCAACGCTGGCAAAATGATTTTCTCAAAAGTGGACGGTCGCTAGGGTCCTTTTCGATTGACCCACTCGACTCGGGCATCCTGGCGACGTATCGCGGGATGTCTAGGGGATTCCGTTTCAGTCCCCCCGGACGCTTCATCTGAATGTGCACCAAAGAAATAAGACATGGCCAAAAAGAAAACCGCGCCGAAAGTATTCGAATACGTCGAACCGATCGGCGATCGCGTTTTGGTTCGCAAGGACGAACCCAAGCGAGAGACTCGCGGCGGGATCGCTCTGCCTGATGCGGCCGAGATTCCAACCATCACCGGTCGAATCGTAACGATCAGTGCCGTGGTCGAAAACGATGAAGAGTTGCCGCTGCGTCAGTACGACAAAATTCTATTTCACCCGAAGAATGCGATCCCGGTGGACTTGGAACACGACAATCAATTGTTCGTAGTGCCGGTCGACGACATTGTTGCTGTCTTCCGTCGAGAGGCTCCGGAAGAGTGACGGGCCCAACCGAGCAGAGTGCCAGCGGCAGTTTGCTCGTTCGTGTTGTCCGCGGCTTGCTGCCGTCGATGCGATAGTCAACCGGCCTATGAGACCAAACCTTCGGTGACGCTCATGAAGACGTCTTCGAGCGTCGGATCGCGATCGTAGAAGGATCGCATTTGAACGCCCTGCGCAATCAAGTGATTGAGCAACGTCGACAAACCAGCGTCATCGGTTTCCAGTTCCGCGATCACTCGATCCGGACGCATCTCCAAGTCACGAAGGGCGGGGCTGCTGCGAAGGATCGAGATCCCGGCTTCGGCGTTCTCGGTGAATGCGATTTCGACTGTTCGATTGCGTCGGATCTTGCGATAGACCTGGTCAATCGGCCCGCTCATTAGCAGTTGGCCGCGCTCGATGATGCCAATTGATGTGCAGCAATCGGCGAGTTCCGTGAGAATGTGGCTGCTGATCAGAATGGTCTTTCCCATCCGGCGCAGTTCTTTCAGCAACGCTTTGACTTCCACACGAGCACGCGGATCCAAGCCACTGGCGGGTTCGTCCAAGATCAGTACCGGTGGATCGTGCACCAGCGTTTTGGCGAGGCACAGCCGTTGCTTCATTCCGCGAGACAAGCCGTTGACGAAGTCGTCTCGTTTGTGACCCAGGTCCAGCAGTTCGAGCACGTTGTCGATGATGGGGCCACGTTGTGATCGAGCAATACCGTAGGCGACGGCGAAGAAGTCCAAGAATTCCCACACCCGCATCCCGTCGTAGACGCCAAAGTTGTCGGGCATGTAGCCAATCGCGCGGCGAACACCCATCGGGTCGTTCATCACGTCGCATCCGGCAACTTCACCGCGTCCGCGAGTGGCTCGCAACAATGTGGCAAGGAAACGAATCGTGGTGCTCTTGCCGGCTCCGTTGGGGCCGATGAAGCCAAACGTTTCCCCAGCGTCGATTTGCAAATCGATCGATTCGACCGCGGTGAACTCACCATAGTCTTTGCCAAAGCCTTCCAGGGTGATCATGGCGTTTCCTTCGTGGTGTCGGATTCTTCGGTGACTTCAGTGCCCGCGGATTCTTCTTCGCTTTTCTTCTTGGCTTCTTTCGCTTTGTTGGCCTTCTCTTCTTCCAGCGTGGTGGTTCGACTGCGGAAGTCGTCCATCAAGTTTTCGTCGGGTTGAGGCGTGGGGACGGCCGGGTATTCCAAATGTGCCAGCACGATGGTGTCCGCCTCGACTTGCTTGCAGACCGGTTGGATTTCCAAACCGCCCCATGCGGGACTTTCGTCGTCGTCCGCCTGATCGAGTGGGACCTTCGCGAGTCGACCTAGCAACCGTGTTGTGCCAGGTTCGATGTAGGTACTGTTGAGAATTCTTCGCATGCATTGTCGCACACCCGAATCAACGCCTTCTGGAACTCTCACTTGGTCCGCGGACTGATACGAAATTTTGGGATTCTCTCCCGGAGCGACACTGCCGAGTACCGCGATTTCGGTCTTCGATGTGTCACTTGATCCGGTAGGTTGGCGAATGACGTAAACGTCCGTCAGGTCCAAATTGGAATCGTTGCGAAGCGTGCTGCCGTCTTGAGACAAAGAAATTTGCCCGCCGACCGGAACCATCTGCTCAACGTGAACGGAACCATAGGAGTTACTGCCAACCGCGATTCCGTCGAGCCGGGGGCCTGCATCAAAACCAAGTTGCAATGTCAGGCCATCAGAGCCGAACATGGCTTCGTTGCGTGAGTCGGTTCGTCGAGACGCGAGCATCGTGATCGCCGCATCGGGGTTTTCAAACTGGACCGAATAGTTGCTGGCGAGTGAGTTGTATAACGCGATCGCGCGAGTCAGGTGACCTCGATCGTGGTCGCGTGGGATTTCCAAGAACGCCAGCTCGTTGCGGCTGCGGGCAAAGCCCATGTCGAGTTGTGCCGCTCGCGCGACCATGAATGCGCCCACCAATGCGATTGGAATCATTGCCAACCAAGCCCACTCAAGACGTCCCATCCAACGGAAAACGGCGTAGTTGAGCGGGATGAGAACGATCAGGTAGATCAGCAAGCTTTTTACGACCAGCGACGAATCGGGGATCGTGACACCGATGCGTTCTTGCAGCGAATTGCGAAAGGACAACATCAAAGCGCTGTCATCTTTCCAGCCGCCGACACCACTGACTGGATGCTGCATCACCTCTTCGTCCAGACGGTTTCGGTAATCTTTGGCGGAACGAACCAGGCTCGTTCTGGATCGTCCTGATCCAACCGACGCTTCATCGCCGTTCGGTTCATCGGATGCGTCTTTGACTTCGTCGAGGCTTGGAAGCTTGCCCAATCGCATGTCTCGAGCGAAAAGGCGGAAGCCCGAATTGATTGTGGGCGGAGCATCTTCAATTGTCATGCCCACCAGATTTTGCTGAACCATTGGTTGATCGATGATCGCGGCCATCTCTTCTTCTGAAACGGTATCGATTTCATCTTCGCTCAGAAAAGGCTGCGGCATGGACGCGGGAGTCCCCTCGAGTTTTTGGCATACACGTGGCGGTCGACTCAGGACGACGCTGTTGAAGAAGCTGTCGTAGGATTTCCAAGCCGTCATCCATTCGCTCAGTAGGTCCACGCGGCTTTGCACGATTCGTCCGCGACCGATTCTCCGTTGGTATACCAAGTCGCCGGTGCCCAATGAGGTTGCGTCGGCGGTGGGTTGGCCGGCCACCGAGACCGTGCTGTTGTCACCTGACAATCTCGCTTCGATCGCGGGAATGGATTCGTCGGTCTGGACCCGGTGTGATTTCAAAAACGCGATCGCGTTGTCGCCGTTGAGTTCTTCGTTCCCGTCAGCTTGAATCGGTAACAACGATTTCAATTTTGGATCGTCGATCGCGTCCGCTCCCGAGGGGCCGTTGACGATCAGCGTGCCACCAAAATGCAACCAGTCGACGATGGCGTTTCGCTGGCCGGGCGTCAGTGCTGATGATGTCAGGTCGTCCCAAAACAGGACCGCGGTGGATGTCCAATCCAGCATTGTTTCGGATAGTGGTAGGACACCTTTTGTCGGCGGGATGACGATGCGGTAGTTTTCTCGTGGTCGATAAAACTCGTTGGTCGCCCTCATCGGCTCGACCCAGTCCGCCGTCTGCAGTCGGGTGAAACGTTCGGATCGTTCGGTGAGCACCACAAAGAAAAACGATTGCGGTTGCAACGCTGCGAATTTGCTTGGTCGCAGCGGCACGGCAGCGCCGGTTCGTGATGAGACGAAGTCGCCATCGAACTCGAGGCCTTCGATCAATCTGCCGCCCGCCTCCGACGCCAAGGCTCGGGTTTCCAATTCGCGGCGCTGGCCCTTTGGCAGAACTGCCGGTCGTCGAACTCGAAAGGATTTGCCAACCGTTCTCGAGGACGCGTCAGCGATCTTGGCATCCAATTCGAAACGTTCGACTTGGTCGGTCAACGCGTTGACGGGGCGAACGATTTTAGTGTCGGTGACGATTGCACCGCGTTCGTCTTCGCGGTTGCTTTTCAACGTCACTCCCGCGGCGAACCAGTGCCCCGGTTTGACGGCTCCGTCCGTGGCACCTTTGGTTCCCGCATCGGCACGTGTGGCGGGGAACGCTTTGGCTGGGCCGATGGTGAATGGCGGCAATTTCTGCTGCGCGACTTCTTCCTTCAGGTCCGTTTCTTCGGTTTGGCGACAACCATCGCAGCCGACGAGCAACGGAACAAGCATCACCCACGCAAACCACAGCCATGGGTTAGGAGGCGACGCTGCATTCATCATAGAATCTCAATCTGGAAGTGATGGAAGCGGTGAGGACTCGGCGGTGTCCACTACCATCCCATTACCATATTGGATTCGATCGCGATGCGTGCTTGTTCGAGGTCGCAACCTGTTTCCATTCGGTACAAACGAATCGCGTTGACTTTGTCGCCGGCCGATTTGCTGAGGCATTCGCGAGCGGTCATGCACGGGTCGAGTGTGCGATCGGTCAGGCCGAGTGCACCTTTGCTGATCACCCAAGAATCGCGAGGGCGTTTGGTCAAACGCATCAATTCATCTTCGGGGTACGCGTCGTCGACGACTTCGCGAGCGTCGTCTTCGTTTTCGGCCCAAGTGATGATGATGTGGGCGTCCGTTTCGATTTCAAACAAAGGCATGGTGGAAACGTTCGTTGGAGGAAGAAGAGCCGCGACGCAGCATGCGCTTGCTGGTACTACATCCTAGTCCACGCCGCCACCGGGCTGTAGGTCCTTGAGGCGTTTTGCTTCTCGGCACCGCCGAGGGCTGATAGAGTGGGCGAGGTGTTGAATTTTCTATCTGCAACCAAGGATTTGCGATGAAGTGCCGGTGTCTGCCCAATCGGAAATTTCATTTGATCGGTGCCGTGATTTGGACCGCGAGCGTTTGGATGTGCTGCCTTTTGAATGCCGCAGACAACGTTGGGACCGCTACGGAGGGTGCTCCATCAGCCGAGCAGTCCGATGCTGCCGCAGATTTTGTGGAACTGTTTGATGGCAAATCCTTCGATGGTTGGGAGCACAGCGGGAATTGGCGAATCGAAGATGGAGCGTTTTTCCGTGCGGCTGGCGGAGGTTCCCTGACGTACAAACGTACTCTCGTCCCGGATGACTTTGAGCTTCGGTTCGAATGGAAGGTGTCCGACGGGTGCAACAGCGGCGTCTACTACAGGCCTGGTCAAGTCGAGTATCAGGTGCTCGACAACGTGGGCAGTCCGTACGGTGAAAACCCGCGGCAATCAGCGGCCTCGTTGTTCTTTTGCATGGCCCCTTCGAAAGATGCCACGCGACCTGTGGGCGAGTGGAATTCAGGACGAGTGGTCTGCAAGGGAACCGTGATTCAGCATTGGTTCAATGGTCAAAAGGTCCTGGACTTTGACTACACCGATCCAAAGTGGGCCGAGATGGTGAGGCTGTTAACAATTCGGGGCGGAGACCTCACTGGTCGTGGCGGCGAGCTGTGGCTGCAGGATCATGGCCAGCCGGTTTGGTATCGCAATTTGCGGTGGCGCGAGATTCCAGATGAAGAAAGTCTGAAGCCGTCACCGAATTTTGAGCCGATGGCGATCCCGCCAGCAGCATTGGCCAAAGAGCAGAAGCGAGTGCAGGCGATGCTCAAAAAGCCTGAGTCGAAGTGAGTTCGATGGCTGTGAGTCAGTCTTTTCTCGTTCTGGGGCAGGGCAATCCGCGCCGCTTCCTATGCTTAGCCCTCACCCTCGCGTACGCCTGAACTGCGTCGCTCGACCTCGTATATATCTCTCTCCAAACTGCGTTTCAGGAGAGGTGCGCAGTTCGAAAACCCGCTAAAACGCGGCCTCTTTAACGGGCGGGTTCTCGAAATGTAGGCCAGGTTCCACCTGGCAACGACGGCAATGTTTTGGAACAAAGCGAGGCGTGTGCACTATTCCATGTGACATCAACGTGGAAATTCAATCGGCCAGTCACCCACGCCAGGTGGAACCTGGCCTACAGCTAACGACGCGTCTGCATCAGAAAAGCTTAAATGGCGGGTGGCACCTTTCGGAATGCTAAAAACGCGGCCTCGGTAATCTGCCCTGCCTCTGCAACGGGTGGGTTCTCGAAATGTAGGCCAGGTTCCACCTGGCAATCACGCAATGTTTTGGAACAAAACGAGGCGTGTGCACCATTCCATGTGACAGCGACGTGGAAATTCAATTGGCCAGTCACCCACGCCAGGTGGAACCTGGCCTACAGGCAATAACGCGTCTGCACCAGGAAATCCCAAATGGCGGGTGGCACCTCAGGGAATCACGATCTCGCGAAAAAAGGAGCGTGATAGAACCTGCTTTTGTGGGTGACTTGTTACGGTGGTTCTTTTAAACAGTGCTGCTGTTTCACATTGATCAAGCGAACTAGGACAGGACAGGCAAGGTGACCGAGTCAGCTAAAGCAGGAGTGAGATGCCCCGATTGTCAAAGCGAGTTCGAGTTCTCGGTCGCTGAATCAGGCGGTATTCAGGCGTGTCCGAATTGCTCGTCGCTAGTCACATTAGCCGCTGAGGTGATTGTCGGTGCTGATGGTCTAGATCGTTTCAACGATCCGTTCCGAGAAGAATTCATCGATAAGAAGCTGACGGCTGGATTGCTGGGGATGTTTTTGCTTGGTGCATACGGCTCCCACAAGTTTTACCTTGGGTTGAATCGCGGAGCGTTGCTGATGGCCAGCGTCTCAGTCGTTGGAATCATTGGGGGAATGTTCTTCATCTGGCCACTTTTACTGGTGTTTGTGATGGCGACGATCTCTTTCGTCGAAGGTTTTATCTACTTGGCGAAGTCGGATGAGAGTTTCTACGAGGACTACAGAGTCCGAGAGCAGCAATGGTTCTAGGTGCGTTCTCAAAGATGGTCCCTGTGGGAGCGATCTTTGACGTTCCAGGGTGACGTGATGCAAAGTGGCTTCCCAGTCGTGGCTCGACGCATTGGGATAGCGCTAGATGAAGTTGTCATCGCACAAAAAAAGCCCTGCTGAAAAGCAGGGCTTGATGGGCGATGAGGGACTCGAACCCCCGACATTCTCGGTGTAAACGAGACGCTCTAGCCAACTGAGCTAATCGCCCGTCGAAAAGTCATGGACTCTTCTGTGTTTTGTTTCCGGTCTTTTGAGAGACCTGGTGTCTGCTTTTCGGGCAGGTTCCGCTTCAATTGAAACGGAACGACTTGGGGCTGATGGTTTCCACTGCACGGTCAAAGCTGCCGTGCAATCGACAATCAGCGGGACAACATGCGGGTGCGTTTGTTGCGGCGTTCGGCACGCAGGCGGGCACGGCGATTGGTTTCGCTCGGCTTTTCGTAGAACTCGCGGCGACGCATTTCTTTCTTGATACCGCTTCGCTCGACCAATTTTCTAAACCGGCGTACTGCCTCCTGAATCGTTTCCCGATCACGCACCAATAACTTTACCATTGCCGCTCCGTAAACCCTTTCAATTCAATCGTTTGCATGGTCCAAATCCTCCAAGTCGAGGAATGAAGTGTCGCGTCCGAGCGCAGCAAATGCCAAACCCGTCGCGGTGAAGGCCGCGAATCATAACGACCTAACACCGCCCCCCACAACCGAGGAAACGGAAAATACAGTCGTTTTATGGCGAAAACGCCGCTTTCAATCTTGATCCAAAACGGAATTTCACTTCGCGTGTGAACTTGGGCGTTTTGCCACCGTCGAGGCACGGATGAATGGTCCGTCGCGACGCGATTGAAACGACATCCGTGATCTCTGGATCAGCTTCACCGGCGTCGAATCTCAGTTGGCAGGTGACCCACAAGAAGTTGATCTATCGGATTCAAGCGGCGGCCCGCGTGAGGTTTTCCATCGGAACCGTTTCGCAACGGACTCCGTCGACGCCGTAATAGACGAGCGATTGGGTTTTGAGGTCGGCGATCGCGGTCAACTTCACGCTTCGAGGACCGTGCAGACAAAAATAGAGTCCGCAGGTCGCTCCCCGCCGAACCACTTCACGCTGAGTCAGCGGGAACTGATGGGGCTCAAGTTGTCCCAGATCGCACAGTTTGTCTTCGACTTGGCGACGCAGTTGCGGCAAATCGATCGTTTCGAGGGAGTACCCGATCATCAACATCCTTTCGTCCAGCGGGAGGTCTGCTGCCGATGGTGCCACGCCGCCTCGACATGGCAAATTTCCTCGAAAAACGAGGCCATCTGGTCACTGCGTGCATCAGACGCCGTGGGTATCGACGCGCCACACGGAGAATCTTGGGGGCGATCTGGTTCAGGTCCGGTCGTGCGGCCAAGCCAATTGAAATTCATTCCCATTGCACGCGTTGCGGCAGACTTGCGCGATTAGACGGGGGGAGCCATTCCGGTCGATCAGACGGATTGGGGCCGTTGTTGGACGAAACGCCGTCGCTGAAGCGAATTTTGCAAGTTCCGCCGGAATCCAATCAGATGCGGTGGATCGAGAATCGGGCGGAGGGTTGGATGAACGCGTGATCGTTGAGGTTTGTCAGCCGCAGTGCGTTAGCACTGGATTTTGAGTGTAGAAACCGGGCCTAACGGCCGTCGGCTGGTGGTCGCTGAGGGTGGGACGGATGGTTTGTTGGGACTGGGAGTGTTAGCCGCCGTGTGTTAGCACCGGTTTCTGTATGTGAGAACCGGGCCTAACGGCCGTCGGCTGATGGGTGGTGGTCGCTGAGGGCGGGACGGATGGTTTGTTGGGGTTGGGAGTGTTAGCCGCCGTGCGTTAGCACCGGTTTTTGAGCGTAAGAACCGGGCCTAACGGCCGTCGGCTGATGAGTGGCGGTCGCTGAGGGCGGGACGGATGGTTTGTTGGGGCTGAAAGTGTTAGCCGCAGTGCGTTAGCACCGGTTTTCGTGTGTAAGAACCGGACCTAACGGCCGTCGGTTAAATCATTCACTTGGCTGCGGCGGATTTCGCCACCAGATCTTTGCGAGGCACGACTCGATGGAAGTGCAGGTGGACCTCTCGATCAACGACCCGTCGGACGCCTTCGACCAAACAGGCCGGTTCGTTTTCTGATTCGCCTTGAGCGATGATCCGCTCCAGAGGCGTGCCGGGGGCTACAGAAAAAGTTCGCTGGTTGATCGTCTGATTTCCCGCGTCGAGTTCGGGGATGATGAAGTGGCACGTCGCGCCAAACGTCAGCATTCGGACATTGTGGGCATCGTGGTACGGGCGGAATCCGGGAAAGCCTGGTAGCAATCCGTGGTGCAAGTTGATGATCCGGCCGCCCGCGAATTGCCAGCACGCATCGGCGGGAAGAATTCGCATGTAGCGAGCCAGGATCAGGTAATCGATGTCGTATTCGTCCAGCGTGGCCAAAAGTGCGGCGTCATCGACGGCTCCCGTGCCATCGCCGATCATCCGGAAATCACATTCGAACTCATCGGCCAGAAAGCCCAGTTTCTTCCGGTTGGAGATGATCACGGGGACTTCCGCGGCGATTTGACCCGAGGAAACAGCTTCCAATACCGCTCGCGGAGTGTGTTCGACATAGGTGCACGCGACCGCCAAACGCGGCCGGTTCGCACGAGCATCGGGGCTCCACGCCCGGATCGACAATCCGGTGTGCTCGCCGATTTGTTTCATCTCGTCCTGCAATTGCCCGAGCAGTTCCGCTGGATCGGCACCCGCATCGAACTGCAAGCGGCAGAGCATCGCGAAGAGTTCTTCCTCGTCGTGGTCGTACATCTGAATTTCGGAAATCCGAGCCCCTCGTGCGGTGACGTGGTGAATGATCGGATCGGCCAAACCGGAGTGATCCGGACCAAGGGCGGTGATGACGACTTCCATGTGGAGGCTTTTGCGAGGAAACTGTTGGCCCGACGAAATCGCAAATTATCACATTCGACCCAATCATGCCCACCGCATCCAAGTTGCCAGTCGCCACGCCGCCTTCGGTCAATGGCCGTCGCCGATCGGACTTTCCCGCCGACGCGAATCTGTGTGATCACTGCACGGCAAAGTGCTGCAAGTACTTCGCGCTGCCGATCGACGAACCGGTGACGCGAAAAGATTTCGACTTCATGCGGTGGTATCTGCTGCACGACCGAGCGACCGTGTTCGTGGACGAAGACACCTGGTACTTGCTCGTTCACACGACTTGCAAACACCTGCAGGACGACCATCGATGCGGCATCTACGAAACCCGGCCTCAGATTTGTCGCGAATACACGACGAAGGAGTGTGAGTTCGAGGACGATTGGTGCTACGAGAAGTACTTCGAAACGCCTGAGCAGATTGACGAGTACGCGGACGCTTTGTTCGGGCCGCAGTTCCCCGAAGGAGCCGACCGGGACATCGATTCGATCCGCAGTCGACGTCCGACGGGACTCCCGATTGTTGGGTAGCGGAACTCGTCAAGAGTTTCGGCAAATTTGGATGCCAACCGAAAGGCTTGACGACTTCCGCTACGACTCACACCCTCCACTTTCCTTCTTCCCATTCACCCCTCACCGACTTCCATGATTCAACCTCGCACGCTGAAGGGATTCCGCGACTACTTGCCCGCCGCGATGATCCCGCGGGAACAATTGATGCAAACCGCTCGCGAAGTGTTTCGCAGTTTTGGGTTTGCTCCAATCGACACGCCGACGCTCGAACACCTGGAAATTTTGACCGGCAAAGGTAGCGACGAAACCGATCGTCAGCTTTACTCGTTCGAAGACAACGGCGGTCGTCCGGTCGGGATGCGTTTTGACCTGACGGTTCCATTGGCTCGCTTCGCCGCTCAACACATTGGCACGTTGGGAACGCCGTTCAAGCGTTATCACATCGCTCCGGTTTGGCGGGGTGAGAAACCACAGGAAGGCCGGTACCGTGAATTCGTGCAGTGTGACTTCGACACGATTGGTACGACGTCGGAACTAGCGGATATCGAAGCCGTTTGCGTGATCGATGCGTTGTTGCGAGCGATCGGGATCGACGCGTTCACGATCAGCATCAACAACCGTGCAATCTTGACCGGTCTATTGGAATCGTTGGGATTGGCCGACAAGACGACGCCGGTGCTGCGAAGTCTCGACAAGCTCGGAAAGATCGGCCGTGAAAAAACGGCCAATGAGATGGTCGAATCCGCAGGTGTGACGGCCGAGCAAGCCGACGCCGTCTTGCGATTGGCGGAATGCGATGGGGACGCGGAGTCGATCCTGGCGTCGCTGCCGGAGATCACCGGTGGCAATGAAACCGCGGCAGCGGGAATCGAACGATTGACTCAAATCTATCGCGGTGCGTTGGCATCCGGAGTCAGCCCGGATCGTTTGAAGATCGATGTCTCGATCGCTCGCGGGTTGGATTACTACACCGGAGTCATCTTTGAAACGACGCTGGATGAGTTGCCGGGCATCGGCAGCGTTTGCAGCGGCGGACGCTACGACAACTTGGCGGGGTTGTACACCAAGCAACATCTGCCGGGCATCGGTGCCTCACTCGGACTGGATCGATTGCTCGCCGCGCTGGAAAGCCTTGGCCGATTGTCAGGTGTCAGCAAACCGTGTGCGGTGTTTGTTCCGTTCTTCGACAAAGGACACCGGGACGACTATTTGAAGTTGGCTTCGCAGCTTCGCGATGCAGGGATTGGCGTCGAGGTTTACCCGGAACCGAAGAAGCTTGGCCAACAACTCAAGTACGCCGACTCTCAAGGGTTTGCCGTCGCCATCATCGCCGGCGGGAACGAATGGGAAGCCGGTGCGGTGCAAGTCAAAACGTTGGCAACGAAAGAGTCGCAAGACGTGGCATACTCGCATGAATCGCCCGACGCATTGATCGAAGCGATCCAAGCGGCAACTTCGTAGTACGTTTTTGCACGGTCGATTGGGACAGCGTTGGGCCGCTAAAACTTGAGGGTTGAGATGCAAGTTACGACGTTGGTACTTGTTCTGTCCTACGCCCCAACGGGGCAGCTCTAAGATAGCCCCAGGCATCGCCTGGGGTTCGTTGTGGAGACCCCGACACGAGCCCCAACGGGCAACGCCGTGAACGATTTTGAGGCCGTGATTTGTGGTGTTTTGCTGAACTGCCCTTGAAGTGTAAAAGCCGGATCCCCCTACCAACCAACTGAAACACTTCAGTCAGAAAGGGATCCGGCTGTGTCAAAAAAACTCGATTCTCACGAATCAAGCAAGGCCAAAGAACATGCTCGACAAAGGAAATTCAATCGAGCCAAACGCAAGGTCAAGTCCGAATCTCAGCGACAGCACTATCGCAAAGCCCAGACGCGCAACGCCAAAGAAATCCGCAGTGCGATCGATTGGGTGCTGGGTGATGAGCAGGCCGTGCCGACGCAGGCCCACGGCAACACTGGCTGGAAGACAATGACTCTGATGATCCAAGCCTTGCTGTGGATCTTCTCTGACAAGGACAAGCTCAAGGATGCTTTTGATTCAGGCACCCGGCAATGCAAAAAGGTCCACGGGAGGATCGCATTTTCAAGTTACTCTGGACTGATCAAGGCGTTGGTTCGATGGACTCCATGGTTGTCCGAGGTTTTGCTTACTCGGATTCAGAAGCAAATTGAGACAACCGCCGGCAAGCTTTGGAGGACGACTGGTTGGGTCGTCATGGCTGTCGATGGTTCTCGAGACACAACGCCGCGAACACTGAGTAACGAAAAAGCGTTTTGCGCTCCCAATCATGGTCACGGGAAAACGGCTCGGTATCGAAAAAAGAAGACCAAAGGAATGCGCCGTCAGGCCATCGAGAAGAATCCACCGGCACCGCCGGTACCCCAGATTTGGATCACAATGATTTGGCACGTTGCCACGCAACTGACTTGGTGCTGGAAACTTGGGCCTAGCAATGCGTCCGAACGAGCACACGTGCAAGAGATGCTAGAAAACGGTGAATTCCCGGAGAAAACGTTGTTTACCGGTGACGCGGGATTCGTTGGCTACGAATTTTGGAAGAGCATTATCGATGGGGGGCACCACTTTCTCGTGCGCGTTGGCGCGAACGTCAACTTGCTGCATAGCCTCGGCTACGATGTCGAGCCTGACGAAGACAACCTTGTTTACTGCTGGCCCAAGGACAAACGCCGTGAAGGCATGCGTCCCCTGAAGCTTCGCATGATTCAGATCCAACTCGGCCGCAAAAAGGCAGTTCTCTTAACGAGCGTCTTGGATGAGAAGAAGCTCACCGACAAGCAAGCACTTGTGATTTACAAGAGCCGCTGGGGAATCGAACTGGAATTTCGCAACCTAAAGCAAACGTATGGACGACGGCAACTTCGCTGCCGCCAGAGCATCCGGGCGTTGGTGGAGTTGCATTGGTCGATCCTCAGTATTCTGATCGTCAAGCTGTATGCCTTGAAAGTACACCTCGCGAAGAAACGTCGCCGGGGTGATCCGGTCGCGATGCCTGGGCGAATCAGCTTCGCAGGGGTGGTGCGTTCTTTCCAACGCATTCTTGAGAATCTCAACGAGACCGATCTCGAGGAACCGAGCTTATCGGAGATGCTGGGGGATGCGCTGATCGATAATTACGAACGCAAGTCGAGCAAGGAGGCGAGGTATAAACCGAACAAGAAAGACAAACCTCGTTGCGGTCTCCCCAACGTCACTCGCGCCACGAAAGAAGATCGCGATCGACTTCAAAAACTGGGATTTTGTACCGTCGCCTAAATCGTTCACGGCGTTGCCCGTTGGGGCGAAGTCGTGGGACAAAACTCACGCAGTTCAAAGCAGGGTCGATCCCAAGGTTTAGCAGCCCAAGACAATGCCGAATCATTTCAGCCAACGAAGAACGGGGGCTCCCATTGGGAAGCACCCGTTGTCGTTGGCAAGCATATCTTGGCGATTTGTTCGATCGTCCAGGATTCGAGCGGACTAGGAAGTCCGTCGTACAACTAGATCAATCGATTGATATCGTCGCAGTAGCTCATGGGACACGCCCCAGCACTGCTGCCGACCTGCTTAAAGCGGTGAGCCGTCTGACTTCAAGGCGAAGTCGTACACCGTTTGGCTGTCGCTGATCGTCGCTTTGATTTGCGAATCTTCGTTGTAGGCTTCAGGAACCAACTCGTTCGGATTGCGTTTCTTTTTCTTTTTGCGTCGAGCAACGGCGTCGTCGTCATCTTCGTCAGCGCCTTCGGAGTCGACCTCACCCGTCGACGCTGTCGTGCTGATTCGCACCATTTTGTCTCCGGGTGGAACACCCATCACTTCGCTGTTGAATTTGATTTCGTAGTTGCCCTCTGCGTCCGTCGTTCCGTAACAGAACGTCGTATCGGGCGATTCGAACATCACGACGGCTCCTTCAAGAGGTTGACCGTCCAAGGTGACGTTGCCTGTGATCGGAACCAATCCGATCGATGCGTAGTCGGCTTGGGCGCTTGGTCCGCACCCAGTGGTGGTTGCCAAAGTGAGCGCGAGGCAGGCGACCGATGTCAGAGCCATCGCTTGTTGGATTGCTGAGTTCATAGCCATGATTGAAAAGTCAATGTGTTGTAATGTGGAACGTGAAGGTCGATCGGCGAATCAGATTTCGCCGGGGATTTCGCCGCCATCACGTGAGCCCAGTGCGTCGTAAACGTCTTCGGCCAGCGATTCCGTTAGGAATGAAACGGAGCCGTCGCACTTCAAGAAGTGAGCACCGCCGAGGTGGTAGCTGCCGAACGAAAGTTCCATCAATCGGCCGCTCATCAATGGAGCACGGATGACGGCGTTGACCGGAGTGATCGTGACGCCGGCGACTTCCGAGAATTCCGTTCCGCCAGTTCCGCCGTCGCAACGACAAGGGTCGGTTTGTGGAGCACCGATGTACCAGTAATCCATCCCTTGTCCGTCTTTCACGAACTTCGGGTTGTTGTAGCTTTCGCCGATCATGATCGTGTTGGACGTGCCGTCCAAGATGTCGCGGAACTTGGTTTTGCTGCAGGCATAGAAGATGCCGTCTTGGTCCAAGCTTTCCAACGAAATCGTGTCGGGCAGAGCGGTGCTGGTGTCATCCGACGTGGCCAAGGTTCCGGCAACACCGCGATAGCTGGCGGGCACGCGTTGTGGAATGCCGTTGTAATCCATGTGCAATGGCAGCGCCATGCTGGGGCAACGATAGGTTGGGATAACGGTTTCGCAGGCTTCTTCATTGGGGCCATCGTCGGTTCCCCAGTTGCCAAGCCCCGACTCTTGAAAGATCAAGGTTTGGTACAGGTTGGCTTGTTCAATCTGAGGCAAGATGTGACCGCTCCAGGTCATGCCTCGGTTGTCCCATCCGTAGGGGAACTTGTTGAACGTGTCGTGGTAAACGTGAAGTCCCAAGCCGATTTGTTTGAGGTTGTTACCGCATTGCATGCGACGTGCAGCTTCGCGAGCGGACTGAACCGCTGGCAAAAGAAGGCCAACCAAAACGCCGATGATGGCGATCACAACCAACAGCTCGACCAGCGTGAATCCGCGAGTCGATGTGGTTGGGCGGGCGGTGGATGGAGCGGTGCACGGGGTGGCTGGGGTTCGGCGACTCGATTGGGTCGTCAGGCAGGTCATTCGTTTCTTCCAGCGAATTATGTGGGGGGAAGACGGCGGGAAGCGTCGTTGCTGATGAGCCGCCGTCAGTGATTTGGGCGGGACTCTAGGAAACAACTGTGAAGAAACGACGAAGCTCAAAGTGAAGGTTTAATGAACAGAAATGAGCGTTCTTCAGCCGGTGCGCAGCGGGGAAATTGCGTGCGTGAGCGACGCTTTCCGCTGCCGTTAACGTTCCGCTCAGCTTCATAAAAGCGGCGATTGGCCCCGTGGAGGGGTTTCGGTGCCTCGGAAGAATTTTTCGAGAAAGTTCGTTTCCCGAATCGCAACCTGATTTCAGGGAGCGGTTTGAGGCGATCGGAGCTTGCTCGGATAGTCCAGAAGAAGCTGTTTGATCATCAGGCTGGGCAGACCCGCCGGCACAAAGTGATCAAACGCATGATTCACGATTCGTTCGTTGTCCGCATCGGTGACCGCTTTCATGTGCGGCACAACGTTGCCGTTGATGTTGCGATCAATGTCGATTGCCTGGGGAGTCTGCTCCGGTTCGAAGGACAGATCATCCAGGTCAATCCATCGTTGTTGTTGCGAGTTTTGTGTGCGAAAGTGGATCCGGCGTTCTTCAGGTTGGTAGACCAAGTTCCACTGAGTCAGCGGCCCTTGAGCGACCATACGCAAACAGCGAATCGCGTAGTCGATGGGGGCAATTTCCACTCCGATCTCATTTGCCATTTCAACCAAGCGAACTCCACGTCCGTAACGCATTCGGCTGGAGTTGTTCTGCAGCTCGGTTTGAGAATCCTCCCAGGATGAATTGGCCAGCACGCACGCGTGGGTCTTTGGTTTCCCGTCATCCAGACGATAATCGTCGCCGTGGCGAACCACCGCGCTGCCGTTGATGAACTCGACCACGGCAACGTCGCCGGTCGAATCCGTCACAAAATAATGAACGGTTTCAACCATCGGCAGCATCGGGATCGGCACGACGGTTGAAAGACTGTCGACGACTTCCGCGACGGTTTCAGCGGTGTCGAGTTGATACTGCACCCACTGAATCGCGTTGACCGCGGTGAGGTTTGGATCGGCTTCAACCGCAACAGGATCTGGGAAGGTCGCCCCGGGCAAACGCAACAAGTCGACCGTCAGTCCTTTCTCGTTCATGCCAGCAAACGGAATCTCACGGCCGAATTGGCAAAACGAAACGCTGCCATATTTGGAAACCCAGGTCGCGGGCTTGATCGGCGCGAGCGATGTTTTCTCAATGCCGCGAAGGTTGGTGATCACGAGTGCCTCGCCAAATGGCCAATCATGATTTCGCGCGATTACCAACTTCCCACGGATGGTCATGCGCATCACGGTGCACGCGGTCGCGGGCTGGATGGCTGTGATGGCGAGAACACCAACCATGGCCGCCTGCAATACGAGACCGACTCCGGTGACGGAATGAATCCGGCGGGCGGGATGACTGTTTCGACGCAAACGCATGTGCGTGAACTCCGGCAGTGAGTGGGCGGCGACGAGAGCGAACGTGGTGGCGGTTGTGAGACGTCCCGTTCGCAAATTCATCGTATCAAATTCAATCCGCGGAAGCAGGTTTTGTTTTGCGGGTACCGAAATCATCAACAGCGACTTCAATCATCGCCAGCGACTTCGGTGAAACACCGCCCGCGTGAAACTGCCGGTCAGCCGTAACTGCGGCCTAACCGGCAAAGTTTGCCAAAACGGCTCAACCGTCACGATCGTCCCATCCGATACCAGTTCACGTGGCATCTGGTGATGCGCGAGGTGGCGTGTGGAAAGCACGCTCCGAGCCCGTCGGCCACTCTGATTCGCGACTACCCCCGACGATTGAATCCAAGCGAAACACCCCATGAACTCTTTGATCTGGCGCCGACTTCCCCGGTTTGCGAAAAACTGTGCTGTCCTTGTGGCATGCCTGGCGTGTTCACCATTGGCAGCTCAGGTCCGTGTCAAAAAGCCGGACCGCGGAACGTATCAAACACCTGGAAGTGCTGCCGAGAAGACAACGGGCGATTGGGAATTGTATCCCGATTCCTCACCGGAACTCAGTCGCATTCAAATCAACGAAGTCGTTTACGACGACATGGAAGTCGCCTCCGCCGCGGAAGGTGACGGCCTGCAAGTCATGGATGAACCCGGCGGTTTGCGATTGCGAAAACTGGGCGAAGTTGTGGGATCAAACTCGCAACCATCCAGCGCACAAATCGTTCGGCCTGTTTCGGCCATGTCGGTTCGCCCTCACGGCGTTCCGAGTGAAGGGGCTCGTATCATCCAGTCGACTGGCTCGAGTCACCGAGGCCGCGTGCTTCAAAAGACATCTGGCTCGGTCACGATCATGGAACATCCAACCTTTGCCGGTGAAACCATCGTCGGCTCGGGCACACCGATGAACTTTCAAGGGCCCGGATGCGGCATGGAAGGTCCCGGTTGTGGGATCGAAGGTTGCGGGTGCGGATTCGACGTTGGCTGCGGACTGGAAGGTCCGGGGTGCGGGTTCGAATCGTATGGCTGCGACAGTTGCGGATACGGTGGCTGCGACGGAATGTGCGGGCCTGCAGGAGCGATCTGTGTTGATCCGAATCGTTGGTTTGGATCGGCCGAGTTGATGATCATGTTCCGCAAAGGCGATCGCTTGCCGGCTCTGGTCACAACCGACACTGCACCGGACACTGGGTCCCTGGATACGGGAACGGTCTTGGCCGGTGACGACAGCGTCCTCAAAGATGCAACGGCCGGTGGTCGCTTGACGCTTGGTTTGTGGTTGGACAACCATCAGTGTCGCAGCCTGGTCTTTCGTGGCTGGGTCGCTGGTGATGAAAATTACAGCTTTGGTGCTGATCAAAGAAACTTTGATGTGCTTGCGATTCCGTTCTTCAACGTTGCGACGGACGCGGAAGATTCCAACGTGGTTGTCTTCCCGAACGCACCCGCGGATCCGGCCATCAATGGTCGCTTTGGTGCGGTCGGCGTGGACGCTTACAGCGAACTGCATGGTGGCGACATCTCGGTGCGTCAGTTTTGGCGAGGCGGGTTGGGAACGACCTTCGACGTTTTGTATGGTTACCAGTACATGCGATTGTCCGAGGGGCTGAACATTTCTTCCAGTTCAACGCTGACCGAAGGAACCGATGCGGGCAATTACATCTCAATTCGTGATTCTTTCGGGGCGACCAACGAATTTCACGGAGCTCAATTTGGTTTGGCAGGTCGCTACCGCGAAGGCTGCTGGAGCTTCAACTGGTTGGCCAAGGCCGCATTCGGCAACGTTCGTCGAACGGCGAATCGTCAGGGCAGCACAACGGTCGGCCCTCCTGACACCCCACAAGACGGCGGGCTGTTCGTCGATTCGGACACCAATGAAGGCACCTTCACCAGCGACACGTTCGGTTGGGTTCCTGAACTGGACGTGAATTTGGGGTGGCACCGATTCAACCACTTCGACGTCACGATTGGATACCACTTGATGGCCATGTCCGACGCGATCCAGGTCTCGGGCATTTTTGACCGAAACATCAACGACGCGAACAACAATCTTCCCGCGCCATCGATGCGAGACGATACGTTCTACGTCCAAGGCATCCATTTCGGCCTGAGCTACACTCGCTGAGCGAAATCTCCGGCTGGAGACCGCTTGGGATGAGCGACGGGGTGGATTGTGGGAGAGATGACACGGGAAAACGGGGCTTCGGACGCTTGCCGGAGCCAAATTTGCCGACTCGACCAGCGGCAATTAGGATGTGGGGCATCTTTCTCGATTCGCTCCACGACCTTCACTTTTTCCGGCTGACCTGTCTCCCATGATCTATTTCATTTGCTGGGTCGTTTTCTTGCTCGCGATGATTCTGTCGGTGGTCGTGGTGGGTTTGAAAAACCGCAAGCCTCGACCCGCCGCCGCTGTTGTGCCCGCTTGTGAAGAAGAGATGATGGCCGATGGCGATGAAATTGAAGTCGTCGAAGGCGACGAGTTTGAAGCCGTTGCCGTCGATGGCGATGATTTCGGCGGTGGAGAATTTGTGGCCGAAGGTGGCGATGACTTCGCTGCTTTCGAAGACGAATTCAAATGATCGCCTGAATCCGATTCGCGAATCTCGATGACCGGTCCGTTGTGGCGGTGATCGCTTTGACGGTCAAACAACCGGGGGGACATCGCCGCTCAGCATGCGAGGCGGTTGTCGCGGTATGTTGGCTCAACCCGATGTTCCCTAGGGACGCTCGTCCCGAGAGTTTGCGGCGATTGTGCCGAAGGCTAAAACGGTTCGCAGCATCCCTCGCCTTCGGTCTACCATCAGTCGCTATGTTCACCAAAATGTGGCTGCCATCGGGCGATCATGGTTGCAGCAAAGATTGAAAGGCTCACGCGAGCCTCTCGATTCCGGTTCTCGACAGAAAGTTTTCGCGTTGAAACATCGAAGCACCCGAGACGTTGTCGAAGATCTTCGCAGCGGAGATCGGCTGATCACGGTTGATGACGAAGTCGATCCAAACCTGGAGATGGCCGAGATCCAACGCCGCGTTTATCTGCGAGGTGGCCCGGCGATCTTGTTCACGAACGTCCGTGGCTGCAAGTTTCCGATGGCGTCAAATCTTTTTGCGTCCTTGGACCAAGCCCGCTATTTGTTTCGTGATACGCTCGAACGTGTGCGGCGATTGATCGAAGTCAAACTGGATCCGTCGGCGCTACCGAAAAGCCCGATGCGATACGCGGGTGTGCCGATGACCGCGTTGACGATGCTGCCTCGCTTCACTCGAAGCGGTGCCGTTCAGGCGAACCAGTGTCGATTGAGTGAACTGCCGGCGCTGAAGTCATGGCCGATGGACGGTGGTTCGTTTGTCACCTTGCCGCAAGTGTTGTCTGCGGACCCGGAGGCTCCCTCCAACTTGATGCGAGTCAATTTGGGGATGTACCGCGTTCAACTCGCGGGAAACGAATACGACCCTGAGAATCAAGTCGGGCTGCACTATCAAATTCATCGCGGCATCGGAGTGCACCATCGTGCCGCGATGGATCGCAACGAATCGTTGCAAGTTGCGATCACCGTCGGCGGTTCACCGGCGATGAGCTTGGCTGCGGTGATGCCGCTTCCCGAAGGCCTGACCGAGTTGACGTTTGCCGGAGCGCTTTCAGGTCGACGTGTTCGCATGATTCGCGGTTCCCATGCGCCAGTTTACGCCGACGCTGATTTCGCGATCGTGGGACAAGTCGATCCAACCGCGACCATGCCGGAAGGTCCCTTTGGCGATCACTTGGGTTACTACTCGCTGCAGCATCCTTTCCCTTTCATGAAGGTGGAACATGTTTGGCACCGCAAAGATGCGATTTGGCCGTTCACGGTCGTCGGCCGGCCTCCGCAAGAGGACACGACATTCGGACAGTTGATTCACGAATTGACGGACCCGATCATTCCAACGGTGATCCCTGGTGTGAAAGCCGTTCACGCGGTCGATGCGGCTGGCGTCCATCCGTTGTTGTTGGCAATTGGCAGCGAACGGTACATGCCCTACCTGAAGGCGAAAGAGCCTCAGGAGTTGTTGACGCAGGCAAATGCCATTTTGGGTAACGGGCAATTGTCGCTAGCGAAGTATTTGTGGATCACGGACGACCCAGATGATTCCATCAGAATCCACGACATTGGAAGCTTCATCCAGCACATCCTTCGCCGAGTTGATTGGCGTCGCGATTTGCATTTCCATACCAAGACGACGATCGACACGCTCGACTACAGCGGCACAGGACTGAATCAAGGTTCCAAGTTGGTTGTCGCGGCGACGGGCCAATCGACCCGAGAACTCGCGACGGAGATTCCATCTGGTCTCAGTCTGCCCGATGGAATTTCCGATCCGCAGTTAGTGATGCCGGGCGTGATCGCCGTAAGAGGGCCCAAGTACACCGGCGACGCGTCGCGCGAAGACGTTCAACGTCTCACTGCGCACCTGGAGCATCAGCCAGGTCTTGAAAGCGTGCCATTGATCACGTTGTGTGACGATTCTGAATTTGCCGCAGCGACGTTGAACAATTGGTTGTGGTTGACGTTCACACGGAGCAACCCGGCGATTGATGTCGACGGTGTTGGAGTCCAAGTGGTGGCCAAGCATTGGGGCTGTCGCGGACCACTGGTCATCGACGCGCGCGTCAAACCGCATCATGCTCCACCGTTGGTGGAAGACGCCGAGGTGACCGCCAAGGTCGATGCAAGAGCGACTCGCGGCGATGAGCTGGCCAAGTACTTGTGATTGTGTTGAAGATCCCTTGTCGGCCAGTTTGACTTAGGCGGGGTCACGAGTGGTTCAATAATGAACTTCAGATTCGTTGCCGGGCGACTCGCTTTGTTCCAAAGCATCGGTTGAGACGCCAGGTAATGACCTGGCCTACGGAGCCCCAATCACAACCCGCAGCGTTAGCAAGGTCTCACGCCGTTAGCGGTGCGGCGCGAGCCGCCCGGTGAGGAACCGGAGGGCTCGCGCCCTGCCGCTACTTTGTGCGAAGGATCGCTCAACGCAACGCGTCGTGAACTTCCGCGAGCTTCCTCCTAAGGTCACGCACGCGGTCTTGGATGATCAGCGGCAGTTTGCTTCGCAATTGGTTGCGACCGCCGAACCAGTCGACCGGTTCGTGAACGACCAATTTGGCCTGCACGATGGTTGCATCAGAATCGGATCCCGCGATGTCGACTGGCAATCGTGTCGCGGTGATCAAACCACCGAGCCCTCGATACGTTTTCGCGTCGCCGGTGACTTCCTCCCCCAAATCGTTTCGTTCGATCGGGCTCCACGAATTCTCAAAGCGTGGATCCAATTGCCATGCGACGGTTACATAATCATCTGCGGTACCTTCGATGTGGCGTTTGGTTTCCGCATGAATGACACCATTGATCAGAACTCGGTCGAGCAACGGAAAACTGACTCGGCCAAACGATTCCGATTCTGAGTCGACTGCGATTCCGAGTCTGGAAAGTTCCTCCGTGGTGACCTTGTTCGCCGCACCGGCTTCGTCTGTTTCTGCTTCTTGATTGTTGACGCCCAGCAACGACTGAAGTGTGTCGGAGTCTTCGACTAGGTCAATCGGTGCATGCACAACAAAGGTGACGTCCAGCAGATGCCCGATTCGTTGACCCTCGGCGTTGGAAATCGAATCCATGTCGATGGCGATGGGAGCAACAACCGAGTCGCGAATAAAACGCTGGATTCCTCCGGCGCGAGCCAACTTTTCGAGTTGCTTTTTGACCTCTGAGGGAACGACCGGTTCGCCAGACGCATCGACGAAAGCGAGACTCGGAATTTGCGATGTGACATCGTCGGTCAGGGCAATGCCGCCGCTTCGCATTTGATTGAACAAAGCATTGTCGTCCGCGGCATCGACCGATGCGGCATGCACGACAAGCGTGCTGGCCAAAGCCCAGGCGAAGAACCGTGAACGTGTTTGACGGGCTCTGTTCACGGAAGTCTGATTCATCCGATCAAGCATTCTTCAGAATCGGTTTCAGGACACGAGCGGGTTCGACCCCGGTCAAACGAACGTCGAGACCCTGGTACTTGGCCGACAGCTTCATGTGGTCGAGTCCACAAGTGTGCAGCATCGTTGCATGCAGATCACGAACGTGAGTTTCTTCGCCGTCTTTCAAGTAACGGTAGCCAAGTTCATCTGAGTTGCCGTACGAGATGCCACCTTTGACGCCACCACCGGCCATCCACAACGAAAACGCGTTGATGTGGTGGTCGCGGCCGGAGCCTTGTTTCATTGGAGTTCGACCGAACTCGCCACCCCAGATGACCAGCGTGTCGTCGAGCATGCCGCGACGTTTCAGGTCTTGAATCAACGCTGCTGAAGCTTGGTCGACCGCTTTGGCACTGTCCTTCATGCCGACTTCTAGATTGCTGTGGTGATCCCACGCACGATGGTAGAGCTGGATGAACCGAACGCCGCGTTCCGCCAACCGCCGAGCCATCAAACAGTTGCTGGCGAATGATCCATCGCCGGGCTTGGTCACACCGTACAGGTCCAATGTTTCTTGCGACTCATCGGACATGTCGGCGAGTTCCGGCACCGACGTTTGCATTCGGAACGCCATTTCGTATTGGCTGATGCGAGTCGCGATTTCGGAGTCGCCGCGATCGGCTAGCAAATCTTGGTTGAACGCGTTGACTGCTTCGATCGTCGCTCGCTGAGTCGTGTCGGTGATGCCGCCGGGCGGACGAACATAATGAACCGCGTCGCCTCGCGATTGGAACTGGACGCCCTGGAACCGGCTAGGAAGGAAACCCGCTTTCCACTGACGCGCAGAAACAGGTTGCGCCCCGTGACGGCCTTGGCTGGTGAAAACGATGAAACCTGGCAGCGAATCGGTTTCGGCGCCCAAGCCATACAAAAACCACGAGCCCATGCTGGGACGACCTTTTTGGATCGATCCCGTGTTCATGAAGGCGTGAGCTGGGTCGTGATTGATTTGTTCGGTGTGCATCGATCGGATGATGCACAGGTCGTCGGCAACCGATCCGATGTTCGGAAACAGTTCGCTGATTTCGAGACCTGATTGGCCCCACTTTTTGAATTTGCAAAAGGATCCACGAGCGACAAGTTTCGATCCTTGAAGCTGCGCGAGCTGTTGACCGTCGGTCATCGAAGCCGGAAAAGGCTGGTCGTTGATCTTGTCCAGTTCCGGTTTCGGGTCGAGCGATTCAACGTGGCTGGGTCCGCCCGCCATGCAGAGGTGGATGACTGTTTTCGCTGTGCCGGGAAAGTGTGGCTGAGGCGAATCCGATTGGCTGGCTTGGCTTTCGCGAGCGAGCATCGAACCCAGCGCGGCCATGCCGACGCTGTACGTGCCGCTCTTGAGAAAGCTACGCCGCTGAATGGTTGGGAAAGAATTCATGATGTGATTTTAGGATGGCTTAGCAATGAGCGGGAAAAAGTGTCAGGTACCTTTTGTGCGAAGCACCCCATGAGCCGTTCCGGCAAAAGGTACCTGACACTTTATTCCCAAACGTTTCTTAGTAGCGGGTGATGGTTTCGTGCAGGTTCAGAACGATGCGGGCCGTCGCGGTCCAGGCGGCCCACTCAGCACGATCGGCGGGCGAAAGCGATTCGTTGTGCCGTGTGGCGGATTGGCCGATGCTGGTCAATTGAACCGACAAAGCTTCGTCGGCGAGGAATAGCTCACGCTGTTGATTCAAAAAGACCGTGAGTCGTTCGATCTCTTCGCTGGTCGCATCGCGTTGAAGCGATCGGCGAACCATCGTGCGCAACCGAGTTTCATCCGACTCCTTCTGCTCGATCATGTTCCACGCCAGTTCGCTGGCTGCTTCGATGAAGGTCGGATCGTTAAGCAACGTTAGCGCCTGTTGAGGCGTGTTCGCGTTGGCTCGAATCGCGACGCAATCCTCACGACTGGGGGCGTCGAAGTTGGCGAGCATTGGGTGCAAAAACGTTCGCTGCCAGTGCATGTAGATCCCGCGACGGTATTGATTGTCGCCGGCTGTCGAGCGATAGCTGCGGCTGGGGAATTGCAGGTTCGAGTAGTAGCCATCCGGTTGATATGGTTTGACCGATGGGCCACCGATTTCGAGGTTCAGCAAACCCGAGACAGCCAACGCGTTGTCGCGAACGATCTCCGCCTCCAAACGACGCGGTGGGTGGTAAGACAGCAAGCGGTTCTCGGGATCGATTTCAGACAACTCCGGTCGAACGCGACTGTCCTGCTGATACGTTCGGCTGGTCAAAATCAAACGAGTCACGTGCCGTAGATCCCAACCGGAATCGATCAGTTCGATCGCGAGATAGTCAAGCAGTTCCGGATGCGAAGGCGGGTCGCCTTGAGCACCCAAGTCATCGACCGCCGCGGTCAAACCGACGCCGAAGAATTGCTTCCAAAGTCGGTTCGCGACCACTCGGGCTGTCAACGGATTGTCTCGATGCACGATCCAGCGAGCCAGATCCAAACGGGTGAGACGTTTGGCATTGGCGTCTTTGTTGTCTGCTTCTTTGTCCGTTGCGATGCCATAGCTTCCGAGGAAACCCGGTGTGGCGGGTTCAACAACGGCGCCGGATTTGTCCTGCCAATTGCCACGCGGCAAGACTCGCACTTCCATTGGCTCGGTTGCTTTCGTCACCATCGTCCATGTCCGCCCGTCGCGGCAGGCGAGGTAGCGGTCACGCCAATGTTTGATCGCACCGGCATCTTTGGCTTGTTTGGGATTGGACATCATCCAGCTCAACAAGGCGTTGGGTTGGCTGATTGAGTCGCAGATCTGAATCGCCTCCAATTCCGCTGCATCAAACGGTCGCAACCGGACCAACGGCGACGACTCGAATGTCACTTCGGTGTCGCTAGCCAATCCTTTGATCTCCGCGATCAATGACTGACCTTCCTTCAATTGCAGCGGTCCCGACAGCTCAAACACCGCTCGCATCGGATCGTCAGCGTGTTTGGATTGATCGATCATGAACTGATGCGGACGCTGTTTGACCGCGCGTCCGGCAGCGTCGGTCGCCGGGACGGACCAACGGGAAGCAACGTTTTGCTGAGCGACCGTGCTGGAGAAAGAGGGCAACCAGCGGTTGGCTCGGGCGAATGAAACTGAAACGTCCGTGCGAGTTCGCTTTGCTTCTTCCTTTTTCTCGTCCTTTGGTTCTTCTGACCCGGATTCTTCCGACGTTGGCGGTTTGGTCTCCTCGATGTAGAAGCGGACTTCGACATTTTGAGGTGACTGGTTGGCCGCCGTCAGCAGGTTGACTTGGATTGACTGTGGCGACAAAGATCCGAGCGAGACCGATTCATCGTTGGCCGTCCATGCTTGAACTTTTTTGTCCTTCGATGGGACGGAAGCCATCGGAAGCGACTGCCAACCATCGGCTTCTCGTTCGAGCCAACCGTTGACGTTTGCCAGCCAATCATTCGCGGCGGTCTTTTGGTCGTCGGGCATTGCCGCCAATTGCAATCGAGCCAGCTGAATGAGTTCCTGTTTGGCTTGCGTTTGCTCTCGCAACAAGGCGGGGCTGGTGAGTTCGATTTCTGGAGGGAATGGGAAGTTGTTGTTGTATCCCTTCAAGTCAGGGTTGGGCGTGTATCCATAATCGCTGTAGACACCCCACTGTTCGATGTCCGCGAAGAACGCACCCAACGAATAAAAATCCTTGGCGGTGAACGGGTCGAATTTGTGATCGTGACATTCGGCGCATCCCGTGGTCAGCCCCATCCACGCCATGCCGACGGTTCGGACGCGGTCGGTCGCATACTTGGACAAGTACTCACCGGGTTGAGCACCGCCTTCGCGGGTGATCATGTTCAGTCGATTGAAACCTGACGCAATCAAGTCATCCGTTTTTGGGTTCGGCAGCAAGTCGCCGGCGAGTTGTTTGATCGTGAACTCGTCAAACGGCATGTTGTTTTGGAAGGCGTCGATCACCCAGTCCCGATAGGGGAAAATGTGTTGGTTTTGGTCGCCGTGGTAACCAACCGTGTCCGCGAATCGGACCAAGTCCAACCAGAACGCCGCCATGCGTTCACCGTGATGTGGGTTTTCGAATAGTTCGTTCAGTTGTTGATCAATGAGTGCTGACCGAGCGTCGGCGGATGCCTGCGTCTCCTGAACGCGAGTGAAGAAGTCTTGGGTTTCCTCCCAAGTTGGCGGCAATCCAACCAGATCCAAATGCATTCGTCGAAGCAATCGATCCGGTCTCGCTGGACCGGAAAGATCGTGACCCTTCGCCAGCAAACGGGCGCGTATGAAAGCATCCACCGGGTGAACATCATTGCTTTCGACCGTTTCATCCCACTTTGTCAGATCGGGGACTTCGGGGCGCTGGATCGGACTGAACGACCAGTGTTCCTCGTAAGGGGCACCCTGAGCGATCCACGCCTTCAACAATTGCTTTTGTTTCTCGGTCAATGTCTTGTGCGAATCCGGCGGTGGCATGACCAGTTCCGGATCTTCATGATCGATTCGCGCGACCAATTCGCTGCCATCGACGTCCTCGGGCACAATCGCGGCATAGTCGATCGCTTCCTCGCGAACATCCAGCCGCAAACCGGCTTGGCGATTGTTCTCATCCGGTCCGTGACAGAAGTAGCAGTTCTCGGAAAGGATCGACCGGATGTCTTGATTGAACGAGATCTCAGGTTCGTCGGCCGAAGCGCTGACGAGCCAGGAACTGCTTAGCCCGAGCAAACAAACGGTCGTCCACCGTAAAAAATCAAAAGGGAGCAATCGGAAATGCATGGGTGGAGAAACCACGATGAATGGCAAGATGGGAAGGAGAGTGGGCGGGAAACTCATTGTAACAGATCGACTCAAGATGTCAGCGAAACGGATTCGGTTCCGCGAGCTTCCTTGCAATCAAAGGCAGGGGAAAACGCCTGTGAAACTCAATAGAGTCCATAGAGCAGGGCGATCCATTCGTTGCCGCGTTGTGATGCATGAATCGCCGATTGGTCTGGCAGCACCGAATTTGCCGGTTGTACTAAATAGTTGTCCTCGAGATGCCGATGATGACGAGGATTCCAGTTGTTACATCCATCGATCAGCCGCGTGGGCCGAGTTTTATGATTCTGTTTTCGATCAAGCTGCTCAGCAGTCTTCGCAAAGCGATCGCGGGGAGGAAATATCCTTCTCAGCTCGCCTGGGGATTGGCATTGGGCCTTCTCATCGGCCTGATCCCTCACGGCAACCTGTTGGCAGTTGCGTTGGTGTTCGGAGTTCTGATGTTGCGTGTCAACCACGCGATGGTCGCTCTGACGGCAATCGGTGTAACGATGGTTGCACCTCGGTTGGATCCGATTTCGGATCAATTTGCCCAGTGGTTTTTCTCGCAACAAGGCGTGTCCGAAGTGATGGCCCAAGCGTGGGACTTTCCGCTGGTGCCTTGGACAGACCTGAACAACACCGTCGTGATGGGAAGCTTTCTGATCGGCCTGATTTCGCTGGTTCCCGCCTTTGCAATTTCTTATCCGATGTTCAAAGCGGTCTCGGGCAACTGGAACGAAGACGATGATTTGGAAGACGATGTTGTTGTGACACCCGCTCGCAAGCGACGTTCACAAAACACGGAGCAACACTTCGTCGACGCGCCACACAGCAAAGTATCGGAGCCGCACTTCGCGCCTGATACTGCACAGGAATCGGATTCGTCGACCGTCGATGCGATTGCTTTTGATTCCGAAGCCAGTTCAGGACGCGTCTTTGATTTTCGCCGCGTCGATGGTGCGGAACCGGTCCTGGCTAAGATCTCGCCATATCGAGATGAACGTGCCGATTCGAAACGAGCCTCCGCAGCGATTGACGCACCCGCGAGCGACGTTTCCTCCAAACAAAACACAACTCACATCGAAGTCCTCGACGCGGATTCCGATCTGCATTCGATGTCAAACGAGAAGGCCGTGGCATTGGGATCGGGCAACTCCAATCGCCCAGCCCTGACCACGAACGACGACCAACATAAAATCGATGAAGCGCTCAGTTATCTGCTTCGTCAATTGCGCGATTCGCAAGACAAGGATGCAGCATGATTCGTTGGAGATTCTTACTGACACGGCTTATCGTTGTCGCGACCATTTTGATGCTGCTGTTTTGGGGCCTCGGCCCGATGGCCAGCTACATCACGGTTCGCGGGTTGGAAGCCTCGACGGGAGCCCGAGCCGATATCGGTGCGACTCGCGTTGGCCTCTTTCCACCCCAGATCCAATTCGATTCGGTGCATGTCGCTGATCCACGTGATGACAAAGAGTTCCGGAACGCTTTCCAAGCGGACTCGGTGAACTTGGTCATCGACGGCGATGCGTTGCTCCGTCGACGCTGGGTGATTCGACAAGGCAGCATCGCTGGTTTACAAATCGGAACCACTCGCGAAACGAGCGGACACCTGGAAGAAACGCCGGACGAAACGGAAGCGTCCGGTCCTTCGATGATCGGAAACTTGCTTTCGTCGGCAACAAACGGGCTGAGTGCTCGTGCCGAAGCGATGGGCAAGGATCTCCAAACCGTTCGCACCGGGGAAGAGATTCGACGTCGTTGGAAAAGCGAGTACGAGCGTTTGGTTCAACAAACCAAAGAACTGGAAAAACGCGTCGAAACCATTCGCGAAGCAGCCAGCGGGATCGACAACCCATTGCGAGATTGGCCGGAATTGCAGCGCACGTTGGCTGAATCCGAAGCCGCTCGTGAACAGCTGATTTCGTTGCGCAACGCAATGAACGCGATGCCCGATCAAATGAAGAGCGACTTGGCTCGTTTGGAAAAAGCAAAGCAAGCTGACCTCGACAAGGTCGACGCGTTTGTGCCAGGCGACCTGAGCGAGTCAAAAAACTTTGGAGTCGATTTGGTCAGTGCCGAAATTCGACGTTCGCTCTCGCAATTGCGTGACTACCTCGACAGCGGACGTACGCTCGCCAACTACACCGTCGTTGCACCCGATACCGAACGAGTTCGTGGTGAAGACTATGACTTCCTCGGACGCAATCGACGTCCGGAATTGATGATCCGTCACTGTGACGTCAGCGGCACGATGCGTGCCGACGGCAAAGTCTTCACGTTGACGGGCGTGGTCGAGAACATGACGCCGACACCAGAATTGTTGGCCGATCCAACGCGAGCTCGCTTGCGGTTGGAAGGTCCTGAGACCGTTGATGTCGACTACGTTCGCGATCGTCGACAAGGCGAGCAACTCGATCGTCTGACCCTTCACTGGCCTCAAATGGATGCCGACCCGATTCACTTGGGACGTGGCAAAGACGTTGGAGTCGCAATCGCAGGTGGCGTTCGCGAAGTATGGGTGCAGTTGAGCAGCCGCGGTGAACATCTCGAAGGTCGTTTGGTCAGCAAACAAACCGGCGTCAACATGCGTTTGGATGTCAAAGGCGACGCGGGAGCTTCGACGGCGGCGATCCAAATGAATCAATCACTCGCCAACGTGGACCACGTCGAGATCGATGCTGAGTTCAATGGAACTTGGGAAGATTTGGATCTGAAGCTGAACACCAACCTGGGTCAGGTCTTCAACGACGCCGCCAAGACGGCCATCGCCAGCCAAATGGAAGCTTCCAAAGCAAAGGTTGCTGCCAAGGTTGATGAGGCTCATCGTGAGCAGATGTTGGAGCTGAACGAGTGGATGCTTGCACAACAAAACCAAGCTCAATCGTTGTTGGCCAAGGCTGACAAATCAGTAGAAGATCTCAGCCGAAAAATTCTGAGCGAAATCAATGGAGCTGATCAGTACCTTGGCAAGCTCAAGACCGCGTTTGGATCCAGTTTGCGGTAGTTCGACGAAGCAACGAGCGAAAAACAAGTGTCGGACAGCAGACGCAGCCTAGGCTTCCCGCCTGTGTTTCGCAGAATCGAAGGCTGGAAGCCTAGGCCACTTATTTTTCGCTGAGTCTGAACGGGTTGTCGATTTGATGAGCCGTACCGCGTTAGCGGCGGTTAGTCAGACGCCAACCAGGGCTGACGCCTATCGGCAAATTGTTGTCATTCGGTATGCGACGAAATCAACAGGCTGCTAAGTGACGATGACGCCGCGAGCGTGATCGTGATGACAAAGGCCGGAGGTGGGTGCACGAGTCAATCGTGCGTCGACCTCCGGCCTTTTTGCATGGCCCAAGGGCAGAGCGATGGCGAAGCGTAAAACCTTGGCATTGGCGTTCTAATCTATAGCCCTGGGCATGGTTTCTTTGGGATCGGGTGCGTTGGCATCGGCGGCAACGCGAGGTTACACTCGCTGCATCTTGTCGCCCTGGAATCCGCCACCACCATCTAACCCCAAGAACTGCCAAGATGCTGCCTCGCCGACGTTTAGGCCAAACGGATATGGAACTCACGACGCTTTCGTTTGGAGCGTCTTCGATCGGACAGGAGTTCCGAAGCGTCGATTTGGGTGAGAGCTTGCAAGCTGTTCGGGTCGCACTCGACAGCGGCATGAACTTCATCGACACCGCCGCGTTCTATGGACGCGGGATGAGTGAGATGATGCTTGGTCGAGTCCTGCCTGATATTCCACGTGATCAGTACTACCTGGGGACCAAACTCGGGCGTTACACCGGCGAGCATTTCGACTTCAGTGCCAAACGCGTTACCGAAAGCATCGACACGTCGCTTGAACGAATGAAGGTTGACCATCTCGACATCGTGCTGTGTCACGATTTGGAATTTGTCGAGATGTCGCAGATTGTCGAGGAAACGATTCCCGCGATCCGACGCGAAATCGCGAAGGGCAAAGTCCGATACGTCGGGGTCAGTGGTTACCCGATGAAGATGTTCAAGTACGTGATGGCAAACACAGACATTGATTGCTTGCTGACGTACAACCACTACACGCTGCAAAACGACATGGCACTCGAGTTGGTGCCTTTGGCAAAAGAGAAAGGTGTTGGTCTGATGAACGGCGCTCCGTTCTCGGCGCGTCTGTTGACCAACGCGGAATTGCCACCTTGGCACAAAGCAACTCCGCAAGTTCGTGAGGTTGCTGCCGCCGCAGCCAAACACTGCGCCGATCGCGGCAGTGACATCGCCAAAATTGCACTTCAGTTCAGCATCGCAAACGAAGATTTCGCGACTTGTATTCCCGGGTCGGCCAACCCAAACCGAGTCGCTCAGTGGGTTGAGTGGGCGCAAGAGCCCATCGACGAAACGCTGGTTGCTGAAGTCAAAGAGATTCTGAAACCAATCCACAATTGGTTCTACATCGAAGGCCTACCTGAGAACAACGACGAGCCAGTCGCTTCGTGAGTTCAGACATGTGGCATTGGCTTCCAACCAGTGAAGTATGAAACACAAGGGCGTTAGCCCAATGGCACTTACTTTAAAAATTCACCCTCCCCCTGGGAGGGTCGAGCGAAGCGAGGGGAGGGCTACACACCGGGTTTTAGGTTCGCCCTCCCCGGCCCGAAGCGGGCCGACCCTCCCTGAGGGAGGGTGAAGTAAGCGTCATTCGGCGTTAGCCCCGGTTAGCGTCTGACAACCGCCGCTAACGCGGTGCGGCTCATCAAATCAACAGTCCGCTATGCCACATCCAATCCATCCCCACCAATCTCCCCCACAAAGAATCAACATGACGTTTAAATCTGCCATCACGGTCAGTCTGGTCGAAGAAGCTCGCGGAGGTCCATTCGTTTACTGGGACGGTCTCAAAGACGCTTGCGAAAAATCAGCAGCACTCGGCTTTGATGCCATTGAAATTTTTGCTCCCGGACCCAACGCGGTGGATGAGGCTGAGCTCAAGGGACTGCTCCAAGAGCACGGCTTGGTTGTCGCCGCGGTTGGCACCGGGGCTGGAATGGTCAAGCACGGTTTGAGTCTTACTCACGCGGAAGCAGATCATCGTGCAAAGGCTCGAGACTTTGTCAAACAAATGATCGACTTCGGTGGCAAGTACAACGCGCCCGCCATCATTGGATCCATGCAAGGAAAATGGGGCGGAGACATCTCTCGCGATCAAGCGTTGGCATTCTTGCGAGAGGCGCTTGATGAACTGGGCCCCTACGCTGCTCAATACAACGTGCCGTTGTTCTACGAGCCGCTGAATCGATACGAGACCAACCTGCTTCGCACGGTCGACGAAGGCGTTGAGTTTTGCAAGACGTTGTCGACTGACAACATCAAGCTGCTTGCCGATTTGTTCCACATGAATATCGAGGAAGCTGACCTGGCCGCCGCCATTCGTGCTGGCAAGGGCTACGTGGGACACATTCACTTTGTCGATTCAAATCGCCAAGCCGCAGGAATGGGGCACATGAATCACGAACCCATCATCCAGGCTCTCAAAGACATCGGCTACGACGGTTACTTGTGTGCCGAAGCATTCGCGTTGCCGGATTCTGACACCGCCGCGCGAAACACCATCGAAGCGTTCAAACGCCTGACCGCTTGAGATGATCGGAACCGAAAGTGGCATAGGCTTCTAGCCTGTGGTTCGAGAACACCTATCGGGCTGTTGATTTAGTGAGCCGTACCGCGTTCGCGGCGGTTGATTAGACGCCAACCGGGGCTAGCGCCCGACGGCTAGTTGTTATCATTCGAGATGCAACTAAATGAACAGCCTGCTATGCCACTGAGCAACAAGTCGACAACCCCTGCCATACTTCCCCACCACGAGATGAACTGAATATGTCACGCACTTTGATTGGGTCACGTGCCCTGATTTGGATGATTGCCATCGCAATGGCACCCTGGGTGGTCGCCGACGATCGACCCAATATTTTGTTCATCATGTCGGATGACCACACCAGCCAAGCGGTCGGGGCGTACGGAAGTCGCCTTGCGTACTTGGACCCGACGCCGAACCTGGATCGTCTGGCCAAGGAAGGCATGTTGTTCGAGAATGCGTTCTGCACGAACTCGATCTGCACGCCCAGTCGGGCTTGCATCATGACCGGTCAATACAATCACACGAATGGTGTGTTTGATCTCAACGGCCGAATTGAACCCAAGAATCAGCATCTCGCCAAAGAGATGAAGAAGGCTGGTTACCAAACCGCGATGATTGGCAAGTGGCACTTAAAAGCCGAACCGGCAGCGTTCGACTACTACTGCGTGTTGCCCGGCCAAGGCAAGTACTTCGATCCCGAGTTCCGAATCCAAGGAGACAAGCCTTGGCCAAAGAACACGATCAAGAAAGAAGGCATGCACAGCACCGATGCGATCACCGATATCACGCTGAACTGGTTCGACGAAGTTCGCGAAGATGGCAAGCCGTTCTTTTTGATGCATCACTACAAGGCACCGCACGACTTCTTTGAGTACGCGCCCCGTTACGAAGAGTACTTGGCCGAGATCGCGATTCCGGAACCAAAGAACCTTTGGAGCCAACCTCAATTTGGATCACTCGCGACTCGTGGTGCCAATGACGAAATGATGCCGTACATCGGCACTTCCATCGGCCGCCGCAATCCACGTCGGAATTATGCGTCGCACTACGGTGTCGATTCATGGCTCAGCGACGAAGACGCGAAACGTGAGGCATACAACATCTACATGAAGCACTACCTGCGTTGTGTGAAAGGTGTCGACGACAACCTGGCTCGTTTGTTTGCGAAGCTGGAGGAGACCGGACAAATGGACAACACTGTGATCATTTACACCGGCGACCAAGGGTTCATGCTCGGGGAGCATGACTACATGGACAAACGCTGGATGTACGACGAATCACAACGGATGCCGTTTTTGGTCCGCTACCCCAAGTCCGTTCCTGCAGGATCACGCAGCAATGCGATCGTTGAAAACGTGGACTACGGCCCCACCATGCTGGCTTTCGCGGGAGTGGAAACGCCCGAGTACATGCAAGGCAAAAGCTTTCGCGAGATTTGCGAGACCGGTCAGGAACCGGAAGGATGGAAGCAGGAGGCTTATTATCGCTACTGGATGCACATGGCTCACCATGACAATCCAGGGCACCTTGGTATCCGCACGAAGACTCACAAGTTGATTTACTACTACGGAGTCAATTACGAAGGAAAGCAACAAACGCCTCCCGGTTGGGAATTGTATGATTTGGTGAACGATCCGACGGAAGTCGTCAACCAAATCGACAATCCTGAATACGCCGAAGTTGCGAAAAAGCTGAAACAGCGTTTGGCCGATCTTCGCGAGCGAGTTGGCGACGATGGATCTCACTACCCTGCCGTGGAAGACGTCGTGCAGGAGTTTTGGGACTACAGTGACGAGGATCGCCAAAAGGCGATCGAGATTTCGCATGAGTATGCAAAGGCGAAGCAGTCGCAAAAGTAAATTTGCTGCACAATTCGAGCGGCGGTTGCAGCCGGCTGCCGCTCGAATGGTCGAGACGTCGCATTTTCGCCATGGGAAGGCGGAATTGCTACCTGACACTCGCCGCAGTTCGGCTACGGTTGCTTCCCTTCCCCACAGTTCCCTTCCAGTTTGAGTCGCAGCTATGTCACGTTGGTTGTTTTGCTTGGCGTTTGTGTTCGCAGGTTCGTTGTGGGAGGGCCTTCCTCTGGCTCATTCCGTTCGCGCGGCGGATCGTCCCAACGTGGTGATGGTGATCACCGATGACCAGGGTTATGGCGATTGTGGATTCACCGGAAACAAAGTCGTCCAGACGCCAAATATTGATGCATTGGCAGCGGAATCTTCCGTGTTGACCGACTACCACGTCGCGCCGACCTGCTCGCCGACCCGGTCGGCGTTGATGACCGGTCACTGGACCAACCGAACTGGAGTTTGGCACACCATCAGTGGTCGTTCGATGTTGCGAGACAACGAGGTGACCTTTGGTGAGATCTTCAGTGATGCGGGTTACCAAACAGGCATGTTTGGCAAATGGCACTTGGGTGACAACTATCCCTACCGAGCTGAAGACAACGGATTCACCGAGGTCTACCGCCACGGAGGAGGCGGTGTGGGGCAGACACCCGATTTCTGGGACAACGCTTACTTCGATGGCTCTTATTTCCACAACGGAAAAGCCGTCAAAGCGGAAGGCTTTTGCACCGACGTTTTTTTCAAAGAGGGAAATCGCTTCATTCGTGAATGCGTGGAAGCGGATGAGCCATTCTTTGCTTACATCGCGACGAATGCTCCGCACGGTCCGTTGCATGCCCCGCAGAAATACATCGACATGTATCCCGAGATGAACGATAACGTCGCGACCTTCTTCGGGATGATCACGAACGTTGACGACAACGTCGGACAAACTCGCAAGTTGCTTCGCGAGCTTGGCGTGCATGACAATACGATCTTCATCTTCACCACGGACAATGGGACCGCAGGTGGAGCCTCGGTTTACAACGCTGGCATGCGTGGCAAGAAAGGCAGCCCGTACGAAGGCGGCCATCGCGTTCCTTTTGTGATGCACTACCCCGAGGGCGGCTTTGCTAAATCAAGAACCAACAACACGCTTTGCCATGCAGTTGATGTTGTTCCGACGCTGCTGGACATGTGTGGCGTCGAAGCACCTGAGTCAGTCAAGTTCGACGGAACATCGATTGTTTCACTGTTGAAGGACGAGGTGGATTCGTCATTCAACGACCGGATGCTGATCACCGATTCGCAACGAGTGATTGACCCAATCAAGTGGCGTCAATCGTCGGTGATGCAGGATAAATGGCGTTTGATCAATGGGAAGGAACTGTACAACATCGCGAACGATCCGGGCCAGGAGAACAACATCGCGGGCGACCATCCCGAACAAGTCGCTTCGATGCGTGCGTTCTACGAAGCGTGGTGGGCGGAGCTGGAACCCACGTTTTCACAGACGACTGAGATGACCGTGGGACACCCCGATCATCCCGTGGTCACGTTCACCGCTCATGACTGGATCGGCCAAGCCCCACCATGGAACCAATCCGCCATCCGTGCCGCAGCTGCGGTCTTCCCAAAGAAGGCGAAGAAGCAGGAACTGACGCACAACGGTCACTGGGCAATCAACGTTCACGAGGCCGGAAAGTTCGAGGTCGCTTTGCGTCGTTGGCCTGAGGAATCGGGCGTGGCGATTGCGGCGGCTGTACCGGCTGGTGAAGATGTGCCGGGAGCGTCAGCGGCATATCGAACCCAAGACGGTCGTGCGATTCCCGTTCAGTCGGCAGAAGTTCGCGTCGATGGAAAGCCCATCGCGAGCAAAACCGTGGGTGAGGGTGACAGTGTTGTGACCATGGAAATTGAGCTTTCCAAGGGCTCACACCAGCTCGCTCCAGTCTTCAAAATTCCGACGGGTGAAGTTGGGGCGTACTATTGCACGCTCTCGCGAATTGGCAAATGAGTTTGCCGCGGTGATTCAGTTGTAGGGATTGTTCCGGCACGCCAAGGATCGGTTGTGCCGGTTAGTCGGAATGCAGCAAATTGAAATGTTAAGAAATATCGAGATTTGTCCGCTCGACAATCATCAGCCATACAAGCCGCAATAAGCGATCGATGAAGACTCCGTAAGGCGACATCAACTTAAGGATTGGTTGATGCATTGATCAAGAAAACGGAGTCTCAATTCGATGGAATCTTCATCCATGCGGCGCGGCGGAAGCGTTGCCAGGCAAGCCTTAGCGGCGTTGGTTTGTTTGGCCACCAGCGGCGGGGCGCTTGCCAACGCCGATGAATGGTGGACCCCCGCGAACCAAGTAGGAAGCGACTCCGTTCTGGTTGCACCTGAGTCGGCTCCGACGTTGAACTCATTCGGTGGCATGCTGTCGAACCAATACAGCGCCGCTCCGATGAGTGCTCAGGACGGTTTGCTGGAAGACACTTTGCAGTCAACCGCTGCCGATGTTGATCAAGAACCATCCGGTTTGCAAACGCTGGCGGATGATGAGCAGAATCAAGATGCTCTCGCCGACGATGAGTCCTTCGAAGACCGTTTGGATGCATTCGCGTCGCGGTTGGAAGCTCTCGACACGTTGGAAGAAGAGTGGACGGACTACCAAGACGGATTGGCTGCGGATGCCAAGGCCAAGAAGAAAAAGTCAACGATCAAGATCGGCGGCCGAGTCCACATCGATCATTGGTCGTTTTCCAACACCGACGCTGGCATCAATCGAATTGAGAGTGGCGGCGATCCGGACCAAAGTCCAGAAAACATCACCGCGTTCCGCCGTCTGCGGTTGGAAATCTCGGGGACCGTTCCACAAAACATGAAGTACCGTTTGCAGGTGGATTTCAACAACCCGCAGACACCCGAGATCAAAGACGCCTACCTCGGTTGGACGGACCTGCCCAACAACCAAACGTTGTTGCTGGGGAA
This sequence comes from Rhodopirellula baltica SH 1, assembly GCF_000196115.1. Taxonomy (NCBI): domain Bacteria; kingdom Pseudomonadati; phylum Planctomycetota; class Planctomycetia; order Pirellulales; family Pirellulaceae; genus Rhodopirellula; species Rhodopirellula baltica. The sequence continues at coordinate 101,962 of NC_005027.1, read as the reverse complement.
CCAGAAGCGGCCACTCGGTTTGGATCACTTGAACAGTTCACGCTACAACGTGTTTGCGGAACGTCCCTTGGCTGTGGAAGCATTCAACGAAGACGCTCGTCGCTTTGGTTTGGCCATGTACGGCCACAACGACGAGGAATCGTTCTGTTGGACGTACGGTATCTACAACCTTGAGAACATCAACACGGATGGACGTTTCATCGGTGACTCAGCCCAAGCCGGCGGTTACTCGCGTCTTTGGGGATCGCCATGGTACGACGACACCAGCGGCGGACGTGGATATTGGCACTGGGGTTTGGCCGGTGCGGTTGCGAAACCAGATGGAAATGCCGGGGCGAATGACACCAACAACAACGAAGGTCGTTTCCGCACTCGACCTCTCGCACGAAGCTCGCAGCGTTGGTTGAACACCGGTCGAATCGATGGTGCAGATTGGTATCAAAACATTGGATTTGAAAACATCCTGAACCTCGGCTCCCTGCAAATTACCGGGGAATACATCCTGACCCCGATGCAGGTGGAGGACCCAGCGGCAGGCGTGGATGACAACCTGTTCTTCCACGGCGGTTACATCTACGCGTCGTACTTCTTGACCGGCGAGCACATGCCATACAACCGGTCAACGGGAACGCTGTCTCGCGTGAAGCCACACGAGAACTTCTTTTTGGTCGATCGATGCAACGGATGTCGCGGCAATGGTTGGGGAGCATGGCAGCTTGCTTTCCGATACGACCACCTCGATCTGACGGATGGCGGTGTCAACGGTGGCGTCGGAAATCTCTACACCGCCGGCTTGAACTGGTACTGGACTCCTTACTCGAAGGTTCAAAACAACTTGGTTTGGGGTGAAATCAGCGAAAGTGGATTGGCGGCCAACGGTGACAATCCACTCGACGCACCCGTAAACGCGGGAAACTTCCTGATCTTCGGAACTCGCTTCATGATCGATTTCTGAGTTGATTGAAACGAAGCGTTGATCCAAAACCATTCTTTGTGCGGGGCTGAACCTCAGCCCCGCACACAAACCGCACAGAACTGAAAAAGGAATTTCAAATGAGCCGATCCATTCAATTCGGTCGCATCGCGTTGCTGGGACTGTTCGCGTTGACCGCTTCGGTCGTCTTCTCAAGCACCGCCAGTGCATTCGGACCCGCCTGCTGCTTCTGCCAAGCCGGACGCTGCGTTGTCGAAGTCGAAAAAGAAGAAGTGGACGTCACGTGCTTTGACGTTGAATGCGAAACCATCTGCATTCCACCCCTGCGTTTTCCATGGGAATGCGGCCCGCTGAAAAAGTGCGGCAAGGTTCGCACGATCAAAAAACTGGTCACGGACAAGAAGAAGGAAACGGTCTGCACCTACGATTGGTCCGCTATCGCCTGTTGCCCGGATTGCCGTCATCGCGCCCGTGGCATCTTTGGTTGTGGCAAAGGTTGCAATGATGGCTGCTGTGCCGCCGGAAATTGTGATTCCGGTTGTGACGTGGGCGGTTGCGACATCGGATGTTGTGCCAGCAACGAAGCCGCAGCTTCATTGCCGCCAGCCGCTTTCGCCAACAACGCGGGCGAAACGATCCAATTGGATCAACAAGAGTCCGTCGCATTGGCCTCGGCAATCAGCCGTGCTGAGCCCGACGCTGAAGGTTGGGTCACGATCACGAACCCCAACAAGACGTCGCTCCAAGCGGAAGACGATCTGATCGAAACTTCGGTTGAAGTCCTCGTTCGATAGAAAATTTTCCAGCGTCACCAACGTTCGGAACGCATACCACCGGCACGACTCAGTCGTGTCGGTGGTTTTTTGTTGCGCTGTTGAATGGCGGATCAGCCTTCAGTTCGTGGTCAGTGCAATCACAGACTGGAAGCCAATACCAATGGTTTAGACCGGAACGGTTTGTTTGCGATGTAGCAACATGTAGACGCATGGAACCAAGATCAGCGTCAGCAGCGTCGAAACCACCATGCCGCCCAGCAACGCGCGAGCAAGCGGAATCATCGCTTCATTGCCCGGTGCGAGTTGGAAGGAAAGCGGCAACATCGATGCGACCAAAGTCAAGGACGTCATCAGGATCGGTCGCAAGCGGACTTGAGCGGCGGACAAAGCTGCTTCGTGTGGGGATACTCCAGCGGCAAGTCGTTGATTCGCGAATTCGACCAAGAGGATCGAATTGTTGACGACGACGCCGATCATCATCAACGTTCCCATCATGGATTGGATGTTGAGGTACGTGTCCGTCAGATAAAGGGAAATCAAGACACCACCGATCCCCAGCGGAACGGACAACATGATGATCAAGGGATCGAGGAACGATCGAAACTGAGCCATCAACACCAAGTAAACAAGTAGCGTCGCAACGGCCAGTCCGGTACCCAGCATGTTCATGCCGCCACGCATCTTTTCAATCGGTCCGCGAAGAGCGACGGAGACTCCGTTTTCAAATTCCATGTCGGCGATCACGGCGTCAATGTCCGCCGCGACGCTTCCGAGGTCTCGTCCCGCGACGTTGACGTGAATGTCGTTGACACGGGAGATGTTGTAGTGGGCGATCTCGCCTGGGATCGTGACTCGATTGACCGTGGCGATGTTCGAGAGTGGAATCGTGATGGGACCATCGGGTGTGTCAAGCGACAGTGGCATGTTTCGCAGTTCATCCAGCGATTGGAACTGGTTCGATGCGTATTGAACTCCCATGAAGAAGTCGACGCCGCTCTTTGGGTCAATCCAAATGGTCGGCGAGTATCCGACGCTGGATCCCAACGCGGTCAGGACGGTTTGGGCCACTTTTTCTTGATCGAGTCCCAAATACTTTGCCCGCGTTCGATCAACTTGTACATCGAATTGAGGGTAGTCCAAAGACTGAGCGATCTGCACGTCTCGAGTGCCTTCGATGGGCGAGATCTCTCGCACGATACGTTCCGCGGCGTCGCGACACTGTTGCAATGTCCCCGCGGAGATTTGCACGCTGATCGGAGTCGGGACGCCTTCGTTGAGTGCCATGTTGACGATGCCACCGGAGACAAACATGAATTGTTCCAGTGGGAATTTCGCGTTCAGCTGCTCACGCAAAGTGTCAATGTATTCCTGTGTGCCGACTCGCCGGTTTTCCTGCTTGAGGTTCACGATCAAGTAGGCCGTGTCGGGACCGGAGTTCGAACTCAGAACCGTGGAGAAACCGGCTCCCTTTCCGACCGGCAATCCGATGTTCGAGATGATCGTGTCAATCGACTCGGATGGGATCACTTCTTTGATCGTGTCTTCGATCTTCGCGACCAATTCCTCGGTCTTCGGCAGCGCGGTACCGGGCACCGTTTTCAAGCGGATTTCAAAGCTGCCTGAGTCGACATTGGGAAACAACTCGGTTCCGATTTTCGGAAGCAGCAAAAACGATGCTCCCACGCCAATGATGATGACGATGGCCGACAAGGCGGGTGCATGCATGGCGGTTGAAAGCACACGCCCGTACAGTCCAGATGGTTTGGTCGAAGTTGGCTGCTCATCGCTGGCTTGTTTGCCAGAAGCCTTTGCCTGGACACGTTCCCGAACGAAGGTGGCACACATCGCAGGGACAACCGTCAACGCTAAAATGTAGGAGGCACCGATGGTCAGCGTCGCGGCCAACGAGAGTGGTGCAAAGAGATACTTGATCATCCCCGTTAAGAAGATGGCTGGTAGGAAAACCGCCAAAGTCGTGATGGTGCCCGCCAGGATCGCCCCCGAAACCTCTTGGGTTCCTTCGCGTGCGGCTTCCATCGGTGATTTGCCCATTCGCCCGTGACGGATCACATTTTCGACAACCACGATTCCAGCATCCACGACCGTGCCGATCGCCAATGCGATCCCGCCCAAAGTCATCACGTTGATGGTTTGGCCGGAGAAAGCGAATCCCAAGGCACCAATCAGAATGGCCAGCAAGATGGTCGAGACAATGATCACGGTAGGAAGCAAGCGTCGCAAAAAGATCATCACCACGAGCGCGACCAGAACCGAACCCAGACCGATTTGCGACAACAGGTTCGACATCGCTTTGCGGATGTAAATGGACTGGTCCGAAACCAGTGTCACATCGGTTGCTTCGGGGATGTCACCACGTTCCTTCATCTTGGGGATCTCATCCGCGATCCCGTCGTAGATTCGGTCCACCACCGCGATGGTGTTTTCGCCGGGTTCGCGAAGCAGCGGGCAATAGACGCTGCGGTTGCCGTTGACTCGAACGATGTTGTATTGCAACGCCGCATCATCCTTCACCGTTGCCACGTCTCGGATGAAGATTGGGCGATCGTCGCGAACGGCGATGGGAATCGCTGCGATCTCTTCGATGTCGGGCAGCGTGTTTCGAGGGTGGATTTGGTAGTCAGTTCCGCCCATGGTCGCGGTGCCGCCGGCGAGCACCAGGTTTGATTTTTTGAGTGCGTCGACCACATCGGTCGCACTGATGTGGTAGGCCTGAAGTTTGACTGGATCGACGTAAACCATCATCTGGCGGAACTTGCCGCCAAAGGGGTGAGGGATTTGCACGCCTTTCAATCCGCCCATCTTGTTGCGGACCGCGTAGTAGCCGATCGAGTAAAGTTCGGACTCGCTCAGGCCTTCGCCCGAGATCGCTGCCAGAACCACAGGCAAGTTCGACGGTTCGCTTCGCAGCGTGAACGGCCACTCGATGCCGGGTGGCAAGTGAAACATGTCACTGGCTTCCAAGTTCACGATGTCGTTCATCGCAGAGCTTGGATCGGCCCCGGGTTGGAAGAAGACTTTGATCACGGCCGCACCAGGAACCGTTCTCGATTCTTGATGTTCGATCTTTCCCGCCAGCGTCAGGGCACGTTCGACTCGCGAGGTGACGGATTTCTCCATGTCCAAGGTCGGAAGACCAGGGTAGGAGAAGAAACTGACAACCACCGGCTTTTTGAAGTCCGGAAGGATGTCAATCGTGATACCCGGGATGACGGTTGCACCGAGCACGCACAAAGCAATGGACGCGGCCAGAACCGCAAATCGATTGCGAAGAGAAAATTGGATCAACGACATCAGTGAGCGGCTCCCACGACGGCAACTTTTTGCCCGTCGATGAAGCGGCTCAAGTGAGCGTCCACGACTGATTGGCCGGGCTCAACTCCGGTGAGGACTTCGATGAAGTTTCCATCATCCATTCCGGTTGAGATTTCTCGAATCGAAATTGTGTCGTCGCCTGCAACCACGTACACGAAGGCATTGCCAGACTCATCGAACCGAATGGCTTGCGCGGGGAGCATGTTGGCCGCGTCTTGCGTAGCCAGTTGGATCGTTGCTTGTCCGAACATCCCTGGGATCAGCTTGCCATCAGGGTTGTCCATTTCGACTTCCACCATCATCGTTCGCGTTTGGGCATCGAGACTTCCGCTGCGACGCGTGACCTGCGCGGTGATGGATGGTTCCGATGCAAAGGATGGAAACGTCAGGCTGACCTCGTCACCGGGACTGACCAGAGGAGCGTGGTTTTCAGGAACGGGGATTTGCACGCGGACGCGGTCGATTTGGCTGATCACAAACAACGGCTTGCCGAGTCCGACTTCGTTAGCGGCACGGACCAAATCACCTGGTTCGATGTTTCGTTCCGTGATGATGCCGGAGAAAGGGGCTTTGATTTCGGCGTAGTCGATCCATGCGTCCAGCTCATCCAGTTCGCGCCGTACGACATCGGTCTCCGCTCGCGCGGTCTCAAGATCTGCTCGTGCTGACTCGACTCTTGCCGATGCGACTTCCACGTCTGCCTGCGCGGATGCGACGGCCGATTGGACTGCCTGTTTGCGAGCCGACTCACTGTCGCGTTTCATCCGGGCTTCATCCAGCATTCGGTTCTGCAAGGAACCTCGGCTGACCAAGTCTTCGGTTCGGTTGAATTCCGCGTTGGCGGCGGCGACGGAAGCTTCCACCGCGTCGACTTCTGATTTGGCTTGCGCGAGTTTGGCTTCGGCGGATTTTTTGCTTGCCTGGGCCAGTTCGACTTGCGACTCGGCTTGCTTTTCCTGCGATTCCGATCGCCGGATTTTGGCTTCCATCACCCGGCGTTGTTGTTGCCGTTCAGGAACCGAGATCTTGGCTAGGACGGTGCCGGACTCGACGTATTCACCGATGTCCGCAGTGAATGACTCGACATAGCCCGACGCTTGCGAGCGAAGTTCGGCTCGGTAGTAGGCGTGGACGGTCGCGGGCTGAACGCTGGTTCGAGTGACCTCGGTCGGAGTGACGGACACCGTTTTGACCGGCGTGGCCTGCTGCGGCTGAGTTTTCTTGGCGACGCGATTCGCGTCAGAGCAGCCAGCGAGAAGGCACAACGCCGCAACCGTCGCGAGCGGGGGGAAGAGTCGAGGCGGGATTGCGAAAAGCATGTTGAGACTCGAGGACTGGCGTCCTTGGCTCCGCTGGAATAACTGGAGGAATCGGAAGAATCGATCTGACCGGGCGCGGTTCGCCAAACGGTCGATGTAGTCTAGTTCGCGCAATGAGCGTTTTCGATGCGCAGCAGATTAGATCTGACTAATCCAAGGCATTCGATCGTTACCATCTGGATGATCATTTGCCGAAGTGCATTAGTAGAAACTGATGCGTTCGGGACGAGCTGAGCAAGGCGAACGAACGCTGTCTTCCGAACAGATGAACCAGGAGAGCATGGATGTCCCGTTCGTTGCTATACACGCTGATCGCCCTCTCGAGCACCGTTCCAGCGATTGGGTGTGTGGCGCAAATGAACCAGGCATCGGTGCAGAGTCCCCCGTCATCATCAGCGGTCACTGCGAGGTCCGCCGCGTTGGACCTGCATGCGGAAACGGCCCGTGAAAAATCGTCGGTCGACGAGTCCAAGATTCGCCCGGTGGCCCATCGTGATCCGGTGGCCCATCGTGATGTTGTGCAGCCAATTGCTGATCAAGCATCGGCGGCCGAATCGGTTCTTACGCTCGACGGCAAACGCGATCGGTTGCAACCACTCGAGGAAAAAGCCGTCGCCAGCAACAGCGACCATTCGCTGGCTGCTTATGAAAGTGCACCCGTGTTGGAGGTGCAAGAAAGCGGACTGGAGGGGCTGCCTCCTGAACCGGTTGTCGTTGATTCGATGGACCACTCATCCGATCTGGCAATGGTTCCGCCGCATACGGTGCAGATGAACTTGCCGACGGCGCTAGCGATGATTGACTCTCAGCACCCCGCGGTCGGATTGGCCCAGTGGCGAACGCGTGAAGCTTATGCGGCGCTGGATCAGGCCAACGTTTTGTGGTTGCCATCCATCCAAGCCGGATTCAGCTTCCATCGCCACGATGGCAACTACCAATCCAGCAACGGAGACATCGTTGATGTCAATCGAAACTCGTTCCAGTACGGATTGGGAGCCGGTGCCACCGGTGCCGGAACCACCAACACACGCCCGGGGTTGGTCGCTCAATTCCACATGGCCGATGCAATCTTCCAACCAAAGATCGCAGAGAAAGCTGCCTGGGCTCGTGGGCACGCTGCCTCGAGTGTTTTGAATCAGCAACTGTTGCAAGCCGCGACCGCTTACACGGAATTGTTGGAGGCTTACCAAGACGCTCGCGTGTTGGAAGAGTCTCGTGAACGAGTGAGAGAATTGGCAGGGATCACATCCGATTTCGCGGCCGCCGGACAAGGCATGCTTGCCGATGCGGATCGCATGCAAACGGAACTCCGATTGATCGACAGCCGATTGGTGGGAGGACAGGAACGGGTCGCGGTCGCGTCGGCACGGCTCGCTCAAGCCATCAGCATGCATTCAGGCGAGACGCTTCTACCAATGGACGTCACCGTCGTGCCATTGGAGTTGATGGCCGCCGGCGCGGACAAAGCCTCGCTGATCAGCACCGGCTTGGCTTCGCGGCCGGAACTCAAAGAGTCGCAATCATTAGTCGCCGCTGCATGCGAAGCTTACAAACGCGAAAAGTATGCACCGTTTGTTCCAAGCGTTTTGTTGGGGTACAGCACAGGCGGATTTGGAGGAGGTTTGGGCAACGACTTGAATGATGTGGACGGTCGCTACGATTTCGATGCCGTGGTGACTTGGGAACTTCGTAACTTCGGGTTGGGCGAACGAGCGGCACGCAATCGAACGTCCGCGCGAGTGCAACAAGCACGATATGAAAAACTTCGCGTGATGGACCAAGTCGCGGCGGAGATTTCAGAGTCGGCGAGCCAGATCGAATTTCGGCGTCAGCAAGTGGACCTGACACAGCAGGCAATTGCGACGGCGGAACGGTCGTACGAATCCAACTTGGAACGAATCAAAGACGGTGAGGGGTTGCCGATTGAGGTACTGCAGGCGGTTCAGGCTTTGGAGTCCGCACGTCGTGCTTATCTGCAAGCCGTGACAGCCTACAACCAAGCTCAATTCCGTCTGCAGTGGGCATTGGGTTGGCCTGTTGGTGACGGCCAGGCATCGATGGCGTACTGATTGCCCAATCGAGTCGCTACAATCCGAATTGCCGGTTTCGAAACTAACGTTCAAATCCTACGGGCTTGGCATGGTCAATCCTTACGCAGCACCGGAAGTTGACGTTGATGTTGAGGCGGAGACGACGGAGCGGCCGACCACTGCATTCCTTATCGGGTTTCGCAATGGCACGCTTTGGTCATTGATCGTGCTGGTTTTGGTAGTGCCCGCGTTCTACATCGAATTCGCGATTCCCTTCACGCAGCGCGAGACATCGGATTTATCTGCTGACGGCATGAGCTGGGCGACAACTGCGTGGCTGTGGTTCGCCGCTTGCGGAACCGGGCTGACGTTCATCACATTGCCATGGGCGATCACGGCAGGGTTTGTTAAATGGGCATCTGAACGCCGTGGGTCAGATACAACCAGATAAACATTGGCGTGTTAGGATGACGAATGAATCGCATGTGAAGCCCCACCGGCATGAGACTCACATCGTCTTCTCCAACCTCTTGGTGGGGAGGTTTTCAACGTCGCCGAGGATGGGTGAGTGTCAAATCCGTATCAGACGCCATCTGAGGAAGTTCGCAAAGAAGCGTCGGACGCGCCCGTTTGGCACTGGTTTGCAGCCAGTCTGTTCTTTCTCAGTGCGGCCGTGATCAGTAGTCCCGGTGTCGTCTTTGGAGTGGCCGGCGCGTTTCGTCCGAATTCAGGCGGGCGTCAGTATGCGACTTACGATCCAGAGGTCTTCCTGTTTGGAATCACTATCATGCCGGCAACCGCTCAATGGCTTGCTTTTGCTGTCGCGCCCGCTTTGGTTGTCATCTCCATCGGACTGATCTGGCGAGGTATCTTGGTCAGAAGAAGGTATCGAGCGACGACGTCAAGTGATCAGTGATGGTCTTGGTCGACTGAATCACGATCCATTTGGTTCTTGAAATGGGACGATCAATGAGCGCCCCGCTCGTTTCTTGATTGAGCCTATTTGATGGGGTGAGGCTGAAGGGGCACCTGCGGTTCGTCCTCGCGTGACACACCAGAGTTTTAACGAGTGGGAGAATGGCGATGGACCATGACAATCAAGATGCGGAACAACTACGTTTGTTGTCCATTTTCCACTACATCGTGGCTGGAATGTTGGCGTTGTTCTCGATGTTTCCGGTGATCCATTTGGCGATTGGCGTTGGGATCGTAACGGGGGCGTTCGATGGAACTGGGACGGGCGAAACGCCGCCCGCGTTCATGGGGTGGTTGTTCATCGTGCTCCCACTCGTATTCATTGCCGTGGGATTGACCATGGCGTCTTGCATCGCTCTGGCTGGGCGAAAGCTGATGCAGCGGAACGGCCATCTCTATTGTTTGGTTGTTGCCGGAATCGAATGCTGCTTCTTTCCATTCGGAACCGTTCTGGGTGTGCTGACGATCCTCGTTCTGACGCGTCCAATGGTAAGACAGGCCTTCGGTGTTGCTGACTCTGGGATTTGACAGTCGGTGGTGATTGCTACCCGCTAGATTGGCGATGGTTGTTGTCGATTTGCCGAAGCGGCTTGATCCGGCCTAGGCGATCACCACGAAGGACACGAAAGGTACGAAGGTTCAGGTTTGTTGTGGACGGATCGGTTTGTTTGGAATCTTGATTGCGAAGTGGCTGAGACTTCTGGTTTGCGGTCTGTCGCATTCGAATTGGAATCGGGGTTGAGATCGAAGAGATCGGTCCGTTCGTGCTGCCCTTTCGTGCTCTTCGAGTCCTTCGTGGTTTGAAGATTTGCTACGATAATTTGACAATCGATTCATCCACGTCGGTGGTTCCAGCATGGAAGGCGGTGGGTTGAGGGGGGGAGAGAATGGAATTCGATAAACTGTCTCACCGAGTGATCGGATGCGCGATTGAAGTGCATCGCGAATTGGGGCCTGGGTTGCTGGAGTCTGCCTATGAGCAATGCCTTGCCCATGAGCTCCGTAAGAATTCAATTCTGTTTCAGCTCCAGCAACCGCAGCCTGTTCGCTACAAAGACGTGGCGTTGGATTGTGGCTATCGGATCGATTTGTTGGTGGAGGGCTCCATCATTCTCGAACTGAAGAGCGTCGAGAAATTGAAGGTCCATCTGGGTTTAGTGTGGGTAGAGATTGAGTCCACCGCAGTAGAAATAGACGGCGGTCTTGAAGTTCTCTCGGTTTCGGTAGCCGCCGACGCGACGTTTGATCGACATGATCTTGCTGTTCATGCCCTCGGCCACCGCGTTTGTGATTCGGTGGGTACAGTAGCTGACGACATTGGCTAATCGCTCGGCGATCGTTTTGGCGACCTTCTTCAATGGCGTCAGCTTGGTGTGGATCACTCGCTTGTACCAGTCGCGGAAGTACACCGTTGCCGACGCCGAATCGTCGTGGTGCCAGAGGTCTCGGAGCATCTCTTTGTAGGCCCATGCTTTGCCGGTTTCGAGTTGTTGCGTGTAAACCGCATCGAAACGTTCTCGTTGATGCTCGCTGAGGTTCTCTTGGCTACTGAGCCATAGATAGCGAGTCCGTGACAAGCGTTTGTCGCCCTCCGCATCCAGCTTGCGATGTTCGCCGCGTCGAACCTTGTCGACCGCTTCGGTGGCAAGCTTCATCACATGAAAGCGGTCATGAACGATTTTCGTTTCGGCCAGTGGGATGCTTGCCTTGGCGGCTTTCACGTAGGCAGCGCTCATGTCCATCGCGATTGCCTCGACACCATCGCGTTGAGACTGTGAAAGCTGTGAAAAACAAGCGTTTCCGGCTTCTGTGTCGTTGCCATCGGAGATCGCTTCGACGGTGCTGCGGTCCAAGTCGTAGATCAGCGTGATGTAGTTCTGTCCCTTGCGAAAGGCTTTCTCATCGATGCCAATTCGTTGCACGACAGTGTCCGTCTTTCGAGCTTTGCCACGGGCGAATGCCTTCTTCACGATGTGCCAAGTCTCATCCCAGCTGGTTCGCAAAATACCTGCCGCTCCCTGACTGGAATTGCCCACGAAAAGTTGACAGTGGACCGGTCTTAAGGGAAAGGTAAACGGTGAGTCCTGTGAGTCAGGACTCACTTACGAGTGACGGTTCTTTGATCGCTTGCTCGAAATCGATTGGACTGAGGTAGCCCAGCGACGAGTGCAAGCGATGAGGGTTGTAAAATCGTTCGATGTAGTCAGATACGCCGCGTGTGGCGTGTTCGTGCGTGTCGTAAATCTGCTGTGCTTCCTCGGTTTTGTAACTCTTGAAGAACGATTCCATCGGTGCGTTGTCGTAGCAGTTCCCGCGACGGCTCATGCTTTGAACTAGCCCACTGGCTGCCAGGCGTCTGCGGAAATGATCGCTCGCGAATTGGGAGCCACGATCGCTGTGAACGATCAGGCCCGCGTTTGGCTTGCGAAAAGTAAGTGCTTGATCGAATGCCCCGACCACCAATTCCGAATCCATGTTCCGGCTCGTTTTCCAGCTGACAATCTTGCGGGAATGCAGGTCAACGAATGCACAGAGGTAAGTGGAGCCTTCTTGGGTTGGGATGTAGGTGATGTCCGTTAGCCAGACGCGATTGATTGCCTCGGTCGTGAAGTTTTGGCCAAGCAAATTTGAGGCGATGGGCTGATCATGATTGGAGTCAGTGGTCGATATTCTGAATTTGGTGCGGCGATTGGCTTGTATTCCCGCATGACGCATGCATTTGGCGACGGTATTTCGGCAGCACACCACACCGCGTTTGACTATTGCTCGTTGCATTCGCGGGCTTCCATACGCATCGTGATGTTTTTCCAGTCGGATTTCCTTGACGGCTTGAATGATTTGGGTTTGCTTGATCTCGGTGGCTGTGGGACCGCGACCGGCGAATCGGTAATAAGCGGCGCGAGTGACTTCGAGGGTTCGGCAGAGCACTGCGATCGGCCAGCGATCGCGGCACTCTCCAATGAACTTCAACCTCAGTGACTTTCTTTGGCGAAGAATGCCGTCGCTTTTTTTAAAATGTCGCGTTCCATCTTGAGTTGACGATTCTCTTCGCGAAGTCGTCTCAGCTCGGCTTCAATGGATTGGCTACCAACTACTTCGGCCTGGAATGTTCCGTCTTCGTCAAAAGACTTCTTCCACTTGCGAATCAAGCTGTCCCCGATCCCCAAGTCTTTAGCGACAGCGGTGTACGACAAGCCTTGTTCGATGACTTTCTTGACTGCGGCCAGCTTGTATTCGCGGCTAAATGTTCGACGTTTGTCCATGGATCGGTTCTCCTGTCAGAGAAGTCTGACGTGCGCCGGCCCACTGTCAACTTTTCGTGGGCAATTCCAGACGGTCTGCGTTGCCAGCAAGACGTCGATCGCGAACCGCTCAAAGAACACTGTAAAGCGACTGTTCTTCTCGGCCCAGGGCAAGTTCACTTGCTTGACGCCGTGCTCGGGACACTTCACACGTGGTGGCTTCGCATGAAGGATCGTGCGGTACTGCATCGTGTCGAGGTGTCGCCAACGTCGTTCTGAGACATGGTCGTAGCAGGCAAGTTGGCGGTCGCATTCGGGACAGCAAAACTTCTCGCCATCAGCGTGCTCGACATGGACATCAAGCTGGCCGGCTTCGAGATCAAGCTTCACGTCAGCAACCGTCCAGGGCGACCGTAGACCAAGAATCTGCTGAAATACTTCGGTGTCGTGCATGGGGGTTCTCCTTGGAGGAGAATCTTAGTGCGCCTGCAAAGGCGATTGAATAGTCAGGTGTAAGTCCTGATCGGGGAACTCGTTACCGCCCCGTAGCTGATGGTAACTGTGAGGTGGCCTGGGTTTTGGGGGCCACGCGAGTCCTTAAACTGAAAGGAACTCAAGGAACCCCAGATGCCACGAAAGACCAAGCCTTCAGCTAATCCTGAACGACGCACCTATACAGACGAATTCAAACGTGATGCAGTTGCCATGCTGCTCGACGGTCACTCAGCGACATCGATTGTTGAGCGATTGGGAATCTCTGGAACGAACCTGCTTTACCGCTGGAAGAAGCAGCAAGTCGAGTCGGCCGGACCGGTTGGCGAGGTGCTCGATAGCCGCGTTGCCGAACTCGAGGCGGAACTGCGACGAGTCGAGCGTGAAACGCGATGTTTTAAAAAAAGCTTTGATCATTTTCGGCCGAAACGAGTGAGCCAGCTCTATTCCGCAGCGGCCAGCATTATTCGCGATGGCACGGCATCGCAACGAGCAGTCGGTGAGATCCTTGGTTTCTCACGGTCTGCGTTTCAGCGATTTCAAAGCGAACCTTCAAGCCGAAGAGAACAGAGCGACATGGATGTCTTGCCAATGGTGATCACCACGTTTCATCGACACCGCAGACGCTACGGTGCCCGACGGATCGCTGCAGACCTGAAGCTACAAGGAGTTGCGATCGGACGTGAAAGGGTCGCCAAACTGCTGCGAATCGCGGGGCTATCGGCGTTGCAGCCGAAATCGTTCAAGCCGCGAACGACCGAAAGTCGGCACACGCTGGGCTACAACGAGAACCTATTGCTCAAACAGCCTGAGCCAACGAGTGTGAATCGTTTATGGGTAGGTGACATCACCTACATTCCTATCGTACGAACCGGATTCGCTTACATGGCGACCCTCATGGATCGCTTTTCCCGGCGGATCATCGGCTGGTCCTTGGAAATGGATATGACCGAGAGCCTGGTGATCAAAACGCTTCAAAAGGCGATTCGAAGTCGACAGCCTTCAAGAAATCTCATCCACCACACTGATCGCGGCGGACAGTACGCCAGCAAGAAATATCGTGCGATCATCCAACGCAGTTCGATGCGTCAAAGCATGAGCCGAGCTGGTGACTGCTACGACAACGCGTTTATGGAATCTTGCTTTGGAACGATCAAGACAGAGCTGCAGATGACCGAATATGAGAGCTATCGCGAGGCATTGAGTGAACTGACTGAGTTCATTGCCTACTACAACACATCGCGTCTTCATTCATCGCTCGGCTATCTCTCGCCGACCCGATTCGAATCAACCGTCCCCTGCTAAAAGAAGAGGACGCGTGGCCCCCAAAACCCAGGCCACCTCACTTGATCGTTGATGTAGGCACGGGTGTTGTGTCTGCCGCGAAGGTTTTTGGAAGCCACGAGTAACTCCCGCAGCAGCGACAGTCGCCTGGGGCCGAAGTCGGCTGCTGGAAGATCCCCATACTCTTCATCAACGAAGTCACAGAGTCGCTTGTGACGGTCATAGCGTTTCTTTGACGAAGCGTATTTTTGAGCGGCGTAGCGGAGGTAGTCTGCCGTGACGCACCTGACCGTTATGGCAGCATCCTCGTCCGGATGCGTCTCATAGTCCTCCGGCATTTTGCAGCCGTTGTCCTGGTACAGCTTGCAGAGGGCAAAGTACCTGGCGTGACTCTTGGGCGAGTCGTAGGTGCCGAGGTAGAAGTACCGTCCATCGAGATAGACTCGGGCTTGGCCCGAGACGTGGTAGAGGTACTTGGGGAGCTTTGCTTTTTGTCTTGGCATGCGATTCAGTTCCAATCGTTTGCGGTACGCTGTACCGCAAATGGTGAAAGTGAGTCGCGTAGCTTGACGAACTAGTAACGCCTGAGAGGCGTTTCGACCGGTGATTTACGAGGTTTTCGGCAAGTTGCCGAAATGGGCGATACAGAATTCGAATCTGTGACCTCTGCCGTGTGAAAGCAGCGCTCTAACCAACTGAGCTAATCGCCCGAAGGGCCTTTAGCCGCTGCGAGTGGGACTCGCCGCGGTACCAGGGGCTTCGTGGCGGAAAGATTAACTTCCGCGCCGATGTGTGACAAGACTCGATTGCTGGATGGGGGGAAGGCTGGTGGGTGTGCCCGGAACTTTCCGCACGATGACCGGTCCCTCGCTGACGCGTTCGGGTTGGGATGAAGATGGGTGGGGGTGGTTGGGGGTGAACAATTGATTTGCCCTGGGGACACGAAGTGACGCGTTGCAGATACACTGCTCGCCATGAATTTTCCGGATCCCTCTCGCTCGACTGAATCAGATGCCTCGCACAAGCCCGGCGGCCGCACGGACGATCAGTATGAGTTGGTCGACTTTGGTGGCGGGCGAAAGTTGGAACTGGTCGCCGGACGTCTGATCGATCGGCCGTCTCCTGCAGCGGATGGTTTGGCTGCGAAACAACGTGCGCGGTGGAAGGTGGTGGCCAGCCGTTTTGACGAAAAAGAGAAACGATGGAATCATCGGGCGGAGTGGAAACCGGGACGCTGTGTCGAGTGTGGCGGATTCCGTATGCCGGTCGCGCCGACTCCATATGGACACATCGGTGTCTTCCCGGAACAACAAGCCAATTGGGATTGGTTGCGAACCCATTCGTTGCCGGAAGCCTCAGCGGACAATCGTCCCAAGGCACTCAACTTGTTCGCATACACCGGTGCATCGACCATGGCGATGGTGTCGGCTGGGTTCGCGGTCGCGCATGTGGACGCAGCCAAACAGAACGTTCAGTCGGCTCGTGCGGCGGCCGAAGCGAACGGATGGAACGATCCACCGATCCGTTTTTTGGTCGATGATGCGGTCAAGTTCACGGCTCGAGAAGTCCGACGCGAAAATCGGTACCACACGATAGTGATGGATCCACCGGCCTACGGGCATGGTCCCAGTGGGAAGGCTTGGCGTTTAGCTCGCGATGTGTGGCCGTTGATCGATGACAGTTTGAAGTTGTTGGAACCGGATGCGTTTCGATTGCTGATCACAGGGCATTCGCCAGACGTTGACCAAGACGATGTGCAGGCGTACTTGGTGGACCGGATTCCTCAGACTGTTCAACCAGCGGGAACGCTTCGGTTCGATACGGGACGTCTCCGGTTGCCGGACCAGTTTGGTCGGAAGCTGGACGCGGGGTTCTTTGTTCGCGTCTGGAATGAAGGCTAGCTAAAACGGAGAAATTGCAAATTGCAAAGTGATCAATGCAAAATGGCAATTGATTGTGGTGGTGTGGCCTTGCTGACGCTGCGGGTTTGCGGTGCGCGTGGTCTCGGCGGGGGACCGCCGAGTTACGGGTTGGCGGAGGTTCGGGTTGGTTAGGATTCTTATTCGTTGGATTCGCTTGGGGCCGCGGGTGCGGGTGTAGGTTCGCAGTGATCCATGTAGTCCAACTGCACGCGAACGATTTCTTTGGTGCAATCGAAGAACGCATCCAAGACATCGGGGTCGAAGTGTGAGCCGCGGCCTTCCTCAAGAATCGAGAAACACTTCTCACGTGGCATCGCCTTCTTGTAAGGTCGCTCTGCGGACAGGGCGTCGAACACATCGGCGACGGCGGTGATTCGGCCTTCGAGAGGAATGTCACTGCCAGCCAACCCGAGCGGGTAACCCGAACCATCAAATTTTTCGTGGTGGGTTTGTGCGATGCTGGCGGCGAGTCGCATCAATGCACTGCCGTTGCTAAGCATATCTGCACCAAGCTCCACATGCGTTCGCATTCGGCGAGCATCCGTGCTGGTATGAGGCTGGATGATTTGGTGGCCAAACTTGACGTGGTTCTGGATCACGTCGAACTCTTCTGGTTCGAGTTTGCCAGGTTTCAGCAAGATGGCATCGGGAATGGCGATCTTGCCAACGTCGTGCAACTGAGCGGCCATTTCGATGTCACGAACAAACCAATCGGGCAATCCCATCCCGGCGGCGATGATCCCGGCGAAGCGACCGACTCGAATGACGTGGTTGCCAGTGTCATTGTCTCGCATTTCGGCGGCGCGAGCCAAACAGTAGATGACTTCGCGGCGGGATGCTTCCAGTTCTCGTGTGCGTTGTTCGACTTTGAGTTCCAGTTCGGCAGCATGATGCTGCAGTCGATCCTGAAAACTTTTGCTTTGCAATGAGTTGCGGACGCGAGGTGTCAAATCCATCGGGTCAACAGGTTTGAGCAAAAAGTCAGTCGCGCCCAATTCTAAGCAGACTAATTTGATTCGTTCATCCGTGTTGGCAGTCAGGATCAACACGGGCAAGTGTTTGAAACGTGGGTCCTGTCGCACCCGCTCCAAGACTTGGATGCCATCGACATTGGGCATGTTGATGTCGAGCAACAACACATCCGGCATGCTGGTTTCGAGGATTCGAAACGCGGAAGTCGAATCGGTCGTCGTTTCAAAATCTCGATAACCCGCTCGTTCCAAGTACTTCTTCACGACCAAAACGTTGGCGATCTCATCGTCAACGATCATGATCTTGCCGGGCAATGCCGCGACGGGCTTGGCGGAGTTTCCTTGAGGAAGAACACCATGACTTCCAGGAACGACGGGCGCGCTGAAGACGGCCGTATCAGTGGAGGTATTGGAAGCGTTCATCAAGTGTGGTCCGAAGGGAGCGGTTTCAAAAAGAGCAGTGTCGAGGACGTTTCAAAAACATGCCTCACGGTACGATGCGCAACGCGGACCAGCACCAATTGATGGAGATTGCTTTTTGCCCCCCGAACGACCCGAACGATTGTGTCGGTCGCACCGATCGAGAAAACCTCGCCAGCAGAAACCGTTGTTCGACGATTCTCGCATTGCGTTTCTCGACAGCACGTTCACACGGTGAACTCAGACCGATTGTGGCAACGGTTCAGGAAGGATCATGCGTGCACGAACTGATTCAATTTGCGACAGATAGGTTTCGCAGTCCGCTGGATTGGCTGCCAATGCGGCGTCGATCAAGTCACGTGATGGTTGGGTCAGGTCGCCATAGCCAACCGTACCGCCGGCTCCCTTCAGCCAATGGGCGCTGAGTTCTAAAGCATCAAAGCGTTGGTCGCGAAGCTCGTTTCGCATGTCCACCAATCGCTGGTCGAGCCGAACGATGAAGTCTGAGACAATGGCGTGGAAGTCTGGGTCGTCCAGCGGCAACGCACAGTGAATTGGGTTGATGATGGTCGCTGGATCGACCGATGCGATCGCGGGACTGAGAGAGTCGCTCTGGTTCGATTCCTTTGACAGATCCATTCCCGGGATCGCCACTCGACCATGCAGTTCGCGGATGTCGTTGAGAATCGATTGAGCGATGTCGGGCGAACCATCTTTCGCAGCTTGTTCCAATGTCCGTGCCGGTTCGGTGAAGACATCCAAACCGACGGTTCCGCCGGCACCTTTGAGCCAGTGGGCTTCGCCGTGCACAAAGTCAAACTTGGATTCCTGGATCGCTTGTTCAATGCCATCCAATCGGGTGTGCAATCGAGACACAAAGTCACCCGCAATGGCGCGGAAGTCTTCGTCGTCCATCGGCAAGGTTGGCACAATGGCGGAAGATGGCAAACCACTTGATGCTGCCGCTGGTGAACCAGATGACGACAAAGACGCGGAAGCGGCGGATACTGGTGTCTGCATCGATGGCAGAATGCCTGCACTGCTGAGGCTCGCCGCGGAGGACGTTTCGTTCGCCATGGTTTTGGTATTGAGCAACGTGCCCGGATCGACCTCTCCCAAGTATTGCGAAACCATTTCCAGCAACTCGTCCAAGTTGACGGGTTTGGTGAGGAAGTCATCGCAACCAGCATCCATGCACTTCTCGCGGTCACCCCGCATGGCGTTACCGGTCAGTGCGATGACAGGCGTCGTGTCTTCTCGCTCACGCAGCAATCGTGTGGCGGAGTAACCATCCAAGACGGGCATCTGCATGTCCATCAGTACCAATTCGTATGGATATCCCGACTCGTTTCCTTCGGCGATCATGTCCAGAGCTTCCTGACCGTTTTCGGCGCTCATCACGGTCGCACCGGCGCGTTTGAGCACCAGTTCGATGAGGCGACGGTTGGCTTCGCCGTCGTCGACGACCAACACTCGTTTGCCGGGCAGTCGCAGCAACTCCGAGCTGACCGAACCGGCTGATTTTTCTTGGGCCAATCGAGCCAGTTCTTCGGGACTGACCATGTCTTGCAGGCTTGCAATGCTGGTCGGAAGTTCCACGCGGAAGGTACTGCCGATCCCTACTTCGCTGTGTACCGTCAGGGATCCGCCCATTGCCTCGGCCAGACGACGGCTGATTGACAGCCCCAATCCCGTTCCACCAAATTTACGAGTGGTCGAACTGTCGGCTTGCACAAACGAGTCAAAGATTTTGGCTTGCTGATCCGGTGTCATCCCGATACCGGTGTCAATGATGTCGACGCGAATGATTGGGTCGTAACCTTCCAACGCATTGGATGGCGTCTTCAATAGCGACGTGACAATCGACACAGATCCGCTTTCGGTAAACTTGATCGCGTTGCCAACCAAGTTCGTGATAACCTGCCGCAATCGAGTTGGATCGGACTGGATCGTTCTTGGGATGGCAGTTCGGAAATCAACCTTCAACGCCAAGTTTTGCTCGTCGGCTTTGACCTTCAACGTGTTCGCCACATCCGTGACGATGTCGTCCAGGCTGGTGTCGATCGTCTCGGTTTGCAGGTGCCCCGATTCAATTTTGGACAAATCCAGGATGTCGTTGATCAGTTCCAACAGGTGCGCACCCGAGCGATGGATCATGTTCAGGTGGTCAACGGCTTCGTCACCGTTGGACACCAATCCGCGGCGCAGCACATCAGTGAAACCGAGGACCGCATTGAGTGGCGTTCGAATTTCGTGACTCATATTGGCCAGGAAATCACTTTTGGCTGCGTTGGCGTTTTCGGCAGCATCACGAGCTTTCGCGAGAGCGACCTTGTTTTCTTCGATCAGCGTGATGTCCTCGAACGTCACCAGATAACCTTGCCCGGCGATGGGCGTGCAATTGACGCTGAAGGTCAGCATGCGACCGTTGTTATCGAATTGAAGAATTCGATCCATGACCGAATCGTCATTTTGTTTCGCTTCTTCCCATGGCAGCACAGCACCGGTGTCGGCGATCATCTGCCATTCCAAATCGTCAATCTTCTTCCCCATCAAATCCGCTGATTCTTGCGACAGCAATTGGTTCAGACGACGGTTGGTAAACAGGATGCGGCCTTTGGAGTTCAGCAGAACCAATCCGACCGTGATCGTATCCAGTGCATTTTCGACGTGTGTCGGGACGGCCCCTGACGGATCCAAACTTTCCAGCGTCTTCTTCAAGAAGAACGAAAACTGAATCAAACAAGCGGGAATCAAGACGATCAACAACCAAGCAGGAGCCCAATAGTTCAGACCGAACAAACCACCGGTTGATGCAAACGCGAACTGCATTTCGCCCCATTGTTTTCCGTACCGGAACACGGGGACTTTCATCTGATTGACATCGTCTTCCAGACTGTCGTCCCAAAACTCAGTGTGCTCACCAGCGGACACGAGCAATTGACCTTCGCTCGATACCAATCCGATCGACAAGATTTGGGGGTCTCGATGAACGACCGATTCCATCGTGACCCGCAATGAGTCTACCTGACCGTGACTGGCCATCGCGGTTCCACTGATTGCTAGCGTTTCGCACAAGCGCGCACGTCCATGAAGGATTTCTTCCTGTTCGTTCGGAAAGAATCCAGCAGCACTGGCGACCAGCAAACTGCCGGCCATCAGACCAACCAAACCGAGTGAAATCCGAATGCGAATCGGAATACGCTGATAGAGACTTATCATTCGTCTGTCATCGCTTTGTCGTGGCGGTCCATGAGTTCTTCGAGTGTTTCTCCGTCACCGTTTCCAGAGAATCCTTGCATGATCAACAACGGGTCGACCGCGCTCCAGGCAGGCATGTGGGCAATCAATCCTGACAACAACAATCCGCTGCGTAAGGCCCAGGCCACAACGCCGACAGTCACACTGGATGCCGCCGCACCGGCGGTACCAACCACAATCAGGTCCCCATTGATTTGAGAATTGACCCTTTGCTGATAACTGTCCAGCTGATCCCACATCTCGCCTGGTTGAGTCATCAGGGCATAGTCGATGGATGTCATCGCGACGCCGTCGGATCCGAAATCAAAGTCCAAATCCAAACGCTGGACTCGACCGCCCGCTTGCGTCAGCCCCAGCTGATTTCTTTCGATTTGCAATTCTCGTTCAGCGGCCTCTTGTGCCAATCTCGCTTCATTGACACTCGCATTCATCCGTTCGAGTTCCGTCGATGCTTCTTCAGCACCACCGGATTGCCCCGATTGCTGTGCGTTTCCATCCGGATTGGTTGTGGCCGCGTTCGGCATGCCGACGAGAACTTCTGCTGAGTCGCCTTCGTTGGCGGATTCCGAATCCGAATCATTGGAACTGTCTTCGGAATTGTCGCCGCTATCTGAATCGCTGTTGGAATCTTTGGAATCCCCATCGGTCGCGTCAGAATTGGATCCGGATGTGTCCTCCGGTGGCGTCGGTGCGGGTGAAGTCGGCACGACTGGTACGGGCAGGAATGTCAACGTCACCGTCGCCGCGGCACTGTGTTGCCGCCCATCAAACGCGGTCCATTCGAAGGAGATTGAACCAATGAATCCTGGGGGCGGTGTGAATACGAAGCTGCCATCGGCTTGCATATTCAAATTTCCAACCAGCGGGCCGGCACTTAAATGAGCCGTGAGGATTTGCCCGTCCACATCGTTGGATAGACCGTCAAAAACGGATGCGGGCACGGTGACCGTTTGACCGGCCAGCGAGTTGTCTTGCCAATCGCTGAGCGTTGGCGGTGTGTTGGTTGTGGTGACTTGAATTTGCAACGATTTGGTGTCCTCGGAACCACCACCGAGACTCGCATCGTCCAAATCAATGGTCACGTCCAAGTTGGAATTTGTGATCGCATCGAGGGTGATTCCAGCTCGCAACCACAATTCGGTGCCGATCACTTCAAACAATGCAGCATCATCACCACTTAACGAGAACGTTTCGGCACCAAGTGCATCGTCGGTGACGTCCAAATCAGCGACCTTCAAGCCGCCCGAGAGATCCTCGTCCTCCGCAACAAGTGTGATCGGATCAACGATGGAAAAACTGGGAGCTTCATTGACGTCGGTCACCGTTAACGTGAAATCGGTTGAGGAATCAATTCCGCTACCCAGCGTCGAATCATCGACGTTCACCGTCACATCCAGCGAGGGTTGCGTTTCGAAGTCCAGCGGAGCGTCGCCTTTCCAAAACAACTCCGTTCCAACGATTTCAAACAAATTCGCGTCGTCGCCCGACAAAGACAGCACGTTGGTTCCCGTGACGTCGTCCGTCACGTTGATGTCCGCCATCTTGATCCGTGAACCCGTCGCGGTCGATTCCGCAAGCGATGTTCCGCTTTGACTCAGGCTCACAACGGGAGCCGAGTTCACGTCCGTCACCGTCATGGAGAACGATGCGCTGTCATCGGGTGTGCCACCAACCGTGTTGTCATCCACCGAGACCGTGACATCCAAAACGCTATTGGTGTCGAAATCCAGCGTGGCATTGTTAATCAACCAGACTTCAGTTCCGTCGATCCGAAACAAAGCGGAATCATCGCCGGATAGCGAATATGTTTCGAGGCCTAGATTATCATCGTCAACCACGATGTCAGCCACTTTCATGCCCGAGGACAAGTCTTGACCTTCGCTGATCGTTGTCACGATGTTGGCCAAGCTCACGCTGGGTGCTTCGTTGACGTCGGTCACCGTCAACGTGAAGTCGGTTGAGGAATCGATTCCGCTACCCAACGTCGAATCATCGACGTTTACCGTCACATCCAACGAGGGTTGCGTTTCGAAGTCCAGCGGAGCGTCACCCTTCCAAAACAACTCCGTTCCAACGATTTCAAAGAGATTCGCGTCGTCGCCCGACAAAGACAGCACATTGGTTCCGGTGCCATCGTCCGTCACGTTGATGTCAGCCATCTTGATCCGTGATCCCGTCGCGGTCGATTCTGCAAGCGATGTTCCGCTTTGACTGAGACTCACAACGGGAGCCGAGTTCACGTCCGTCACCGTCATGGAGAACGATGCGCTGTCATCAGGCGTGCCACCAACCGTGTTGTCATCCACCGAGACCGTAACATCCAAAACGCTATTGGTGTCGAAATCCAGCGTGGCGTTGTTAATCAACCAGACTTCAGTTCCGTCGATCCGAAACAAAGCGGAATCATCGCCGGATAGCGAATATGTTTCGAGCCCCAGATCATCATCGTCAACCACGATGTCTGCCACTTTCATGCCCGAGGACAAGTCTTGACCTTCGCTGATCGTTGTCACGATGTTGGCCAAGCTCACGCTGGGTGCTTCGTTGACGTCGGTCACCGTCAACGTGAAGTCGGTTGAGGAATCGATTCCGCTACCCAACGTCGAATCATCGACGTTTACCGTCACATCCAACGAGGGTTGCGTTTCGAAGTCCAGCGGAGCGTCACCTTTCCAAAACAACTCCGTTCCAACGATTTCAAAGAGATTCGCGTCGTCGCCCGACAAAGACAGCACATTGGTTCCGGTGCCATCGTCCGT
Source organism: Rhodopirellula baltica SH 1 (assembly GCF_000196115.1). Classification (NCBI taxonomy): domain Bacteria; kingdom Pseudomonadati; phylum Planctomycetota; class Planctomycetia; order Pirellulales; family Pirellulaceae; genus Rhodopirellula; species Rhodopirellula baltica. The sequence continues at coordinate 78,244 of NC_005027.1, read as the reverse complement.
CACGTTGATGTCAGCCATCTTGATCCGTGAACCCGTCGCGGTCGATTCCGCAAGCGATGTTCCGCTTTGACTCAGGCTCACAACGGGAGCTGTGTTCACGTCCGTCACCGTCATGGAGAACGATGCGCTGTCATCGGGGGTGCCACCAACCGTGTTGTCATCCACCGAGACCGTGACATCCAACACGCTATTGGTGTCGAAATCCAGGCTCACCCCATCCTTCAAATACAGTTTCGTGTCGGAATCACGCAGCTCGAACAGGTTTGCATCATCTCCCGTCAACGAGTAGGTATTCGTGCCAATTCCATCATCGGTAAGCGTGACATTGGCCACGTGCACCCCACCGGTCAAATCCGCATTCTCGGCAATCGAACCTAGCACCGAAGTCACGGTCAAAGAGGGCGCTTCGTTCGCTTCAATGACCTGGACCGTAAACGTCTCTTCGGTAAATGAAGAGTCTGCACTGGTCGCACGAACGGTGAAACTATGCTCCGTCGCAGTGTCATAGTCCAACGTGGCCGCCAGCGTCACGATCCCCGTATTGGAATCGATCGCGAATTTGGAATCGGGATCGCTGATAAGGCTATACGTGACCGCTTCGCCGTCCGAGTCGGTCGCGAAGGCCTGAATTCCGACCGCGTCTCCGATTTCGGCGTCTTCGTCGACACTGTCGGGATCTGCATCGGCATCAGAAATCGCTCCGATGGGCGTGTTGGGAGAAGTTCCAACAGCAAAAGTCAGTGAGTTGATTTCTTGATCATCCAGTTGATCCAAACCGATATCCGATCCATCAAACAGCAACTCGACATTGGCCACGGAATTGCTTCCGCCAATCCGAGTGGACGTCATGGTCAAGCGAAAGACATCTTGGTTGGTGCCGGTCACGCCACCGATCGTTGTGTTTGCTTCGCTACCGGCGTGGACCGAGATCAACAGATCGCCCGCTGTGACGGCGACGCCCCCGATCGTTGTGCTGGATTCAACTAGATGCAGCCCTACGATCTTCTCGGTGAAGCCAAGATTGCCCCCGTCGCTGCCCTCAATCAAAACCGTCTCGGTGCCCGACGTGTTGGACTCGCCCACCGTATCGGCGTGGTAGGTGATCACACGGTCATGCTCGCTGCCACCGGAATGAGAAAACAGGAACGTGCCTTGAGCAAGAGTCGTGTCGCCCACGGTGACGCCGCCTTCGCTCTCGACCAGCGAGATGCCTCGAATGTCATCTCCATCAAGCGGATCGTCGAGCAAGAAAAAGAAGTCACCTGAGGAGTAGTCACCCGGCGTCGATGCCCGGAACACGATCACATCTTCACGATCAAATTCCTTGTCGGGTTCCGTTTCGCTAGAAAAATCAATGCCGCTCTTGTCGATTGAAAAGATCAGGTCACCGGCCAGCAATTCAAAACTGTTGGCCCCCGACCCGACACTCAGACCGGACCAGACCGCATGCATTCCGGAGATGCCGACATTGGTATCGCTGATAAAGTTCTCTAGACGAAAGCCGACTGTGGACGCGGTTCCCGACGTGGTGCCTCCGTTCCCGTCCAGCGTCAACCCTGGGTCGCTGATTTGAATGACCTGGTCTTCGCCCCAGTTTGTTAGACCGGCAACACCCGACTCACTCACATCGTTGTCCGTGGTGAACCAAAGCCCATCAATCTCTGCTTGATTGGCGACTCGAATCGTGATTGTTTGCGTGGTGTTGTTGCCAGCAGAATCCTCAACATTCACGACCACGGTGTAAGACGATTGATTTTCGTAGTCCAACACCCCATCGGTTAAAATCAACTCGTCTGAATTCCCGCCTCCGATCGTGAATTTGGCGGCATCGGCACCACCGGTGACCGTGTACGTAAACGTTTCGTCTTCATCAATATCCAACGTTGACAGTGTTCCTACCGAAACCCCAGCAGACGTGTCCGTGTTTTCGACAACGTCAGAGGGCCGGAACCCGATATGCATCGGGGACGTGTTTGTATCTTGGGCGCCTAACCCGAGCCCATGAGGCTGTTGAAGACCTGCAATTCCCAGATTTGTAACGTTAGAACCATCGAGGTCTGCCATCGAAATCTGGGGCAACCCGCTGTCCGCCCAATAGATTTTTCCTGACGCAGGATCGACTTCAATTCCATTCGGCCCATCCAAACCAGAATCGATCAACGTTTCTCGGTTGGAACCATCTAGATCGGCTCGTCTGATTTCACCATTGGAATAAGCACCGACAGCGTAATACAGCTTGTTGTTGACTGAATCGATCGCGATTCCTCGCACACCCTTGTCCGACGAGATCACTGTGACGCGATTCGATCCATCTAAATCCATGCGGTTGATTTCGAGCGTCAACTCGTCGGACCAGTAAACGTGCCCGTTGACAAGATCGAGTTCAATGTCGTCGGGAATGGTCAGGTTCAAAAAAGCGGTGATGGTTGCGAGCGTTTCGACATTGCTACCATCCAAGTCGGCTCGTTTAACTTCATTGTGAGATCCGGCACCGTCTTCCACCCAATAAATTTTTCCACCGACTAAGTCGACTTCCATGCCTTGTGGAGCTACAAGCCCGGTCAACACATTGACCAGGCCGGTACCATCGAAATTCACTCGTCGAATGCGGTTCTCACCGGCTTCTGAAAAGTAGAGATGTTGATTCACAGAATCGACATACAACTCTTCGGGATTCGACAGACCGCTCACCAAGGTTTGCACGTTCGTTCCATCCAACGCGGCCGATTGAACGGTGCCCAGATCGTGATCGATCCAAAAGAGGCGGTTGATGACGCCGCCCTGCCGCTGGAAGGCTCCAACATCAGGTAATCCATCCAACGTTGAAAACTGCCTCGCGTCAATGGCGACGGCATTCTCAGCAATGGCTTGATCAATCGCGGCACTGCCAGCTTGCAATGCGTGAGTCTGTACGTAGCCACCATTACTGGCCAGTGCCCCAAGATTCGCCGCCACCCCAATAAAGTCTTGCCCCCCAAACCCGCTCGCCGATCCAACATCGCCGATGAGGTTTCCGCCGTTGGAGGTGAATGCCCCATGAACGTCTGGATTGCTAGAGGTGGCCGTGTTGCCAGAGACGATCGTGTTGGCAACGGTTGTGGTGCCAGCTTCGACAAAGATGCCCCCGCCAATGTTGGACGTATTCAAAGTGAATGTGGAATGAATGATCTCGGCATTCACCTTTGTGTAGAGACCACCTCCCGCATTGGCACCCGTGTTGCCACTCACCGTCACATTCGTCAGTGACAGCGAAGTCGCACTGTTTTCGACAAAGATCGCACCCCCGGCCGTCGCAACGTTGCCCGACAAAGTGACCCGGTTAAGCGTCGCCGCTCCTCGGTTTGTGATTCCGCCGCCCGTATTGGTCGCATAGCCATTCACACCACCATTGCCGATGATCGCAACGTCGGTCAACTCGATCGTTCCCTTGTTGCCAATCGCACCGCCTTCCGTCGCCGTGTTGCTGGTCAACAAAGCTCGCTGCAAATTCAGCCCCGCAGATGGAGCCTCAACTCGGATCGCACCGCCCATGTCGCCCGAGGCATTCCCGCCCTGCAACGTTACATCCGACAATGTCAATGTTCCGCCATGAACGTCAAAGATCCGACTCAGATCGTCCGCGTCAATGATGGTGATGTTCATGCCGTGCCCGACGATGGTGAGATCTTTCAGGATGTCGAAGTCGCCGTAGGAGTTCGCATCGTCTTCGGTTTGTTGGCGAGTGAGTTGGAAAACGGTCGGAGTGTCCAAGGAGGCACTGAAGACGATGGTGTCGCCACCGGCGCCGGCGTTCGCCTGCGTGATTGCTTCGCGAAGCGAGGTTTCACCGTTGTTGTTCGATTCATCCAACCAAGTGGTCACCGTGATCGTCGCGAGTTTGTGTCCCCAAGTCTCCTGAAAGGATTCACTGACGACGATGTCCGCATCGATGACACCGGTCGCGTATTCCAAATCCCAATCCGCACCGTAGCGTGCGTGCCCGGTGTCATCGTCGCTGGCCGCGACATCCGCACCGGTGAGCGCCGCGATGGAATCAACCAGCGTTCTACCATTTGCATCGGTCGCGAGATCGCAACCATAAAACAGGATGTCGGCATCGGATGTCAGCGCATGCTGCCACGATGCGATGTCACCAGCGTAGGCGTCCAGGTTCTCTGCCCCGAGCCAAAGATTCCCCAAGCGAACCGAAGCGTGTTCGGAGTGTGAAATGATTTGCAGCGCACGAACGTTGGTTCGTGACTCCAAAATTTCAGTGATCTGTGTGACCCCGTCTCGGTTCGCATCCAGAACGATCACTTCGCTGCCTTCGCGATGCAAACGCAGGTCTTCGAGCAACGCCTCCAGGTCCGGCGTCAAGGCATCAATGATGATGATTTCGCTGGCAACGGATGCCGATTGCTGATCAGGGTTTTGGACACTCGATGCGGTGTTGCTCTGCTGAGATTCAGCTTCCGAATCCAAAGGGATTTCCATCACCGTTGCGGTCGCCGCTCCTTCGCCCGCGGAGGCGTCCATCATCGCCGGATCAATGGGCGTGGCACTGAACAACACCATTGGCTCAAGCGTGCCGATCTTTGGCAATCGTTTGCCGAGTGCCACCGGCCGACGCGCCCGCACGGACTGCTGTGCCAATGTCGCGACATGATCCACCCTCAGACAGCATCGCTGCCACCAGTGATTCGCGAATTTTGACATCAGATACCTCGCACAACGGCGCTCGAACAAGGGACAACGTCTTCGAGGCACGTCTGTTCACGGTACAGCCCATTGGTGTGGGCCGGTCGTCCGCCGAAACGTAGGCGACAAAACAACACCTGGCCGTGAAAACTGATTGGGGAAGCCTAGTTTTCTTTGTCAGCTGGAGAATCTGTGCGGCTTGCAACGCTCATTCGGCGCTCGGTTCCGGTCGTGCGGGCTGAATGCCTCTTTGCGGCTGATTCGCTGACTGAGTCCGGTCGATCTCCCAAATGCCCCGTGTCTGGATTGCAGAAGGAACCTTCCTTCAGATCCAACCTGCCCGATCGAATTGATGAAACAAATTGTGAAACCGACGACCGCCATCATTGATGGCTTGCGCTCGCGCAAGCTTCGGCGGACGGTACGCACACTCACTTCATCCAGACGCCGATGGGTTCGATCGATCATTCTGGCAGGAATCCTGGTTGGCCCATCCCACTTGGCACTATGGGCAGAAACGCCCGGTCACGCCGATGGCCATTCGCCTCATTCGGTTTCGACCACCTATCGATCTCACGAAGCGGTTCATTTACCGATCCCCAATGCCATCTCGAGTGGCCCCTACGCTCATCAAGTCGACCGGTATCGCGATCGAGTCCTTGAAAACGAGCTCATAGCGGAGGCCGATGGAAACTGTTGGTTCAAAGATTCACCGGCGTTGTCGTCTGGATCATCCATCGCAGGTCAGATCAGTCAGCTCGACCCGCAAGTCGTTTGGTGGGACGAGGACGTCACGCAGCCACTCGGTTTGGCCGAACAACACACCTCCGTCGATGCCTCGGGATTGGCCCAGACGGCGTTGATTGCCTCGCCCTATGTCCGCAGCTTGCTGACGGAACCTCAGATCTCAATGACCGACATTGTGATCGCCGACGCCCAGTTCGATCCGCTGACGTTTTTGGATGCCAACTACACCGATACGAACGATCCGGTTGGCAGTGAATTGACCACGGGCGACCAATCGGAACGATTCCGAGACAACCTGTTTGCCTCATCGGCGGGTGTACGTAAGAAGCTGACCGGTGGCGGGAACCTGGAAGTCGTGCAGCGTGGTGGCTTTCAGAACAACAACTCGACGTTTCTGACCCCCAACCCGCAAGGAACGTCGCGGTTGGAACTGAATTTCTCTCAACCGTTGCTTCGTGACCACGGCAAAGCGGTCAATCGCACGCGAGTCATCCTCGCAAAGATCGACGCACAAATCACCAACAGCGAAGTGCGAGAAGAAATTCAGACGCACTTGGTCGATGTCACCACCGCGTACTGGGAACTTTACCAAGCCCGCGCCGAATGGCTGCAACGCAATCGTTTACTCGCCAGTGCACAGGAGATGCAAACGGTCCTGCAAGCTCGCGGCGCGGTCGATTCGCAACAACGGCAAATCCTGCGTGCCAATGTTGCAGTGGCCAAACGGCGAGCCGATTTGGTCCGCATCGAAACCCGAATCCGCAACGCTCAATCAAAATTGCGTTTGTTGACTGGTGATCGCCAATTCGCCCAGTTCGCTCAATACGAAATGGTGCCCGTTGAGCGTCCGCTGATGCAGTCGATCGAGTTGAGCACGCGAGATGCGACTCTGACGGCGTTGGACAATCGTCCCGACATCGTGCAAAGCCTGCAACAAATGCATGCTGTGTCGACACGCGTCGGTGCCGCACGCAATCAAGTTTTGCCGCGACTGGATTTGCTGCTCAGTTCTTACGTATCGGGTTTGGATTCAGGCACCAACACATTCGGAGCAATCGGTCGCCAATTCAGCGAAGGCGGTCCAACATATTCCGCCGGTTTGATCTTCGAACGCCCGTGGGGCAACCGAGCCAACCAAGCCCGTTTGCGACGCAACCGATGGGAATGGACACGATCGTACGCCGAGTTTCAACAGACGACCGAAGCGGCAATGACGGAAGTCGAAATCGCCGTTCGCGAGACTCAAACGTTGTTCAACGAATTGATCGCCAAACAACAGTCGACGATGGCTGCCGCTCGCGAAGTCGATTATTTGCGGCAACGTTGGACGCACCTGCCCGATCCAAACGAGAACGCGATTCTTCTGATCGAAAACTTACTGGACGCGCAAGAACGCTTGGCGGATGAAGAACGCAGTCTGGTACGGTCGCAGGTCGCTCACGCGTTGTCATGGGTTACCCTTCGCAAAGCGATGGGCGTGCTGCTGGTTTGCAACGTCGCAGATGTTTCACCGGTACCGTCCAATGTCTCGGTATTCCTGCCTGACGAAACCGAACCGTTCGGAGGGATGATCGAGAGTGAAGAATTGATCCTCCCAACGCCGGAGGAGTGGAACTCACCATGAGCCTTCTCCAATCCAACTCGGGATGGCGATCTCATTTCGCATCCGCAACCCGCTTCGCATCGCTCACCCAACTCGGTCGATTCACTGATCGTCCCGCGGTCGACATCGAAACCGTTCTGCAGTCCGCATGCGACCAAATCTCGAATCGGTCCGCGAATTCGAAACAGGATTTGCAAGATCGCTGGCAAACGCTGCGGTACAAATTGCTGGAAGCGACCTCGGACCAGACTCGTGACTCATCGAACCAGTTGGATGCAATCTGGCGTGAGTGCTTGGCGGACGCTTTGATCTTGGCCGCCGATGCGATTCGAGCAACTCACGACATTGAGCTTTTCGAAGTGCAATTGCGTGCTGGTTTGATCGTGTCCTCGGGATGGATCTCACGACGGGGCGGCGTGGCGGAAATGCAAACCGGCGAAGGAAAGACCTACGCGTTGTTTGTTTCGTCGTTGATCGCTGCTTTGCCAGGCCGAGGCGTGCACATCGCAACGCCAAACGCTTACTTGGCCCAACGTGATCACGAACAACTCCGCGAGACTTGGTCGCTACTCGGTGTCAAATCCAGCTGTTTGCCCGAGGACTCATCCGCCGACGCCGCGCATGCAGCTTACCGAGCGGACGTGACCTATGGGCCCGGTCACGCGTTTGGTTTTGATTACCTTCGTGATCAATTGGCAATGGACACGGCGGCACGTCAGCGCCCCGGATCGACGTTGCTTCGAAGATTGAATTCAGAATCATCCACGCCTCGTTTGCAGCGAGGGCTCGCGGTTGCGTTGGTCGATGAGATCGATCATGTCCTGATTGACGATGCTCTGTCGCCGCTGTTGTTGTCAGGAACTCTGCCGGGCGAGGCCGATGACGCCGCGGTCCATCGACACGCATTGAAAACGGCAACATCGCTGCATGGCGAGGAAGACTTCCTAGCGACCGGTCAACAAATCGAATTGACCGACACGGGACTGAATCGTGCCTACGAAGCGGTGGAAGACTGGTCCGACGCTTCGCTACGTCGACCATGGCATGAGTACGTTGAACTTGCATTGCAAGCAACCCATTTGCTTCGTCGAGACATCGATTACGTGATTGAGGATGAGTCCGTCCGGATCGTTGACCAATCCACCGGTCGCATTTACGAAGACCGCACCTGGTCAGGCGGATTGCAACAAGCCATTGAAGCAAAAGAAGAATTGCCGATCCAGCGTGAGAGCGAATCGCTCGCAAAAATCACACGTCAACGTTTCTATCGATCGTACGACTATTTGGCCGGAGTCACCGGAACGGCGGGTGATTGCCGCGAAGAATTGAAATCGGTTTACGGACTGAACGTCCAAACCGTCCAACCTCGGTTGCCATCGAAACGCATCGTTCATCCGACGCACGTTACGCTCACCGCAAAACAAAAATTCGCCGCCATCGCCAACGAAGCCCGCCGGATAGCGGACTCTGGGCGATGCGTTTTGGTAGGCACTCTGGACATCGAAACCAGTCACCGGGTTGCAGAAGAAGTTCGTCGGCAAGGTCTTTCTTGTGAGCTGCTCAACGGCCTGCAAAACGCCGAGGAAGCTGAGATCATCGCTCAGGCGGGACAACCGCATGCGATCACTGTCGCAACGAATTTGGCCGGGCGTGGCACTGACATCCGTTTGAACCCCGAAGTGGCCGCCAAGGGCGGACTGCACGTGATCGTAGCCGAGCACCATCGCTCCTCGCGTGTCGATCGGCAATTGATCGGTCGGTGTGCTCGTTGTGGCGACCCAGGCAGCAGTCGCCATTTCTTGTCCGCCGAAGACAACTTGGTCAGCCAATCGGCACCTTGGGTGGGTCGTGCTATCCGACGTGCCATCGCCGCCGAACAAATCGAATCACTTTCTGTAGAGTCTCAAATCGCATCGATCCAAACACGGCAAGCCAAACGAGCTGCCGCGGCAAGACGCCAATTGCTGGAAGCGGATGAACGCGATTGCGGATTGGTTCGCAAAGCCCAATCGAACCATGATCCCGCCCCACACCTTCAAGCATTGGATGCAGGATGATGAACCGTCACTGGATAACAAAGCTCTGCGTCATCGTGAGTTTGCAATGCCTGTGTCTGCCGGGCATTGCGTCGGCGGACGAATACGAAGCGTTTACCGAACCGTATCGACGAATCCAAGTTTCGTCATCGGAAATGGGAGTGATCACGGAACTGAAAGCTCGCGAGGGAGCCGAGGTACGCGAAGGACAAGTGCTGGCACAACTCGATGATGCGTTGCTGCGAAAAACGCTGGATGTTTCGCGGGCCGCAAAAGATGCCATCGGTGGCAAGACTGCTGCGGAAGCGGAAGTCGTCATCCGCGAACAACAAGTCCAAAGCTATCGCCGTCTGTTCACGCAGGGCAACGCGACACCCCGAGAACTCGAACGCGCCGAAAACGATCATCGTCAGGCACTCGCTCGACTGCAAAGCGTCACCGAAGAACTTTCCGTTCGCGCTCTCGAATACCAACGTGTGATTTGCCAACTGGAGCAACGCCGCATCCTGGCACCGTCCGACGGGGTCGTCGTGGCACTGGCCAAAGAGGTTGGCGAATTTGTCTCACCGACCGATCCGATTCTGCTGCAGCTGGTCCAATTGGATCGATTGAAAGCCGTTTTCTCGGTGCCGCTGCGACGAATTGACAGTTTGTCTGAAGGCCAATCTGTCGTCGTTCGCGTGGGTGGATCTCGAGCGACGGTTTTTGGAACGTTGGAATACATCTCGCCCGTTGCCACGGCCGAATCCGGTACCGTCCGCGTCCGCGTTGTTCTACCAAACGAAAAACGTACGATTCGCAGCGGCGTTGTTTGCTGGTTGGATTTGGAAGCGTCCGCGAGAACCAACCAATCAAAGGCTCGCATCAGCGACGCCCCCGTCATTCTCTCGCCTGCGTTGCGCTAGCACGTGTTCACCGCATCGTCACTTTCGCCGGACGCGACCGGTCGTGATTCACATCACGAATTGTTACAACGCGCCGAGACATTGGCGGCGGCGATCGAACTTCAGTCAGCCCTCGATGCCTGTCAGGAGTTCGACGAAGCCGCATCGATCGCAACGCGATCGCTCAGTGAATGGTTGCAGGCAGAAGGAGCGATTCTGTGTTGGCGGAATCGTCCCGCATCAGGGCTGAAGTGCATCAGCGATCATGCCCACGGCGGCGGGACATTTGCAACCGACCATCCTCGCGAAACATTGGCCGCAGCGGAAGAAGCCTGTTTGCGGGATGGACTCAGCAAAGTCGCCGCGACGGAGGTCGCATCGTCGCCCGGTACGATGGCGATGCGGCAATGGCTGAAGACCATTGGATCGAACAACCTGCTCGCTTGCCCACTAGCGGACTCGAGCGGCAATAGCCTCGGCGTTTTGTTGATCGTCGCCCCACGCGAGCGATCGGCCTCTGCAACACTGGACGCGTTTGCACCGCTGCTGTCGTGCAAACTTCAAAGCATTCATCGTCTGCAACCGACGGGCGTGGAAGCATCGTTGGTGCGTGGCATTCGATCGTTTCGTGCGACTTGGCAACGTGCGACCGTTTGCGTTTTGTCGACGATCATTTTGTTGATGTTCCTGCCGGCTCATCACAACATTCGCACGGATGTTCAACTGCAACCGGTCCAACGTCGCTTCATCGCGGTCCCGTTTGATGGCCCGTTGCAAGAATGCATGGTGCGTCCCGGCGACACCGTGACCGAGGGGCAGTTGCTGGCCAAAATCAACCCTCGCGAATTGGAATACGAACTGGCTGGATTGCGTGCTCTTCACGGGCAAGCCGACCAGGAACGCCGAGGTTCGATGGCGTCGCATGATTTTGGAAAGAGTCAAATCGCGGCGTTGGAAGCCGATCGGCTGAAGACGCAAACCGAACTGCTGAACCATCGCAAGGACAACCTCGAAATCCGCAGTCCCATCGATGGAGTCATCGTCAGCGGCGATTGGAAGCAATCCGAGGGCGCACCGCTGACACGAGGTGAAACGCTTTTCGAAATTGCGCCGGTCGGTTCGATGAAAGTTGAGATCGCGATCCCTGAAGAGAACTTCGCTCACGTTCAACCGGGCATGCTGACCCGGGTTCACACCCACGCGATGCCGGACCGAGTGATGCACGGTGCAATCACGCGAGTCCACCCCGCCGCAACGATTCGTGATTCCGAAAACGTGTTTCTGGCCGAAGTCACCGTGGACGATCAAGACGGATTGCTGCGACCGGGGATGAAAGGCCGGGCGACGATCTATGGCAATAAGCGTCCGATCGGATGGATTGTTTTTCATCGCCCGTGGAATTTGCTGCTTCGTTGGTTGGGCGTGTGACCATGCAGCGAGATCCGGGAACCATCGATTGGCAGCAACAACCCATTCGCATCGCCGCCGATGTGAAGGTCTGGCCCGTTCGCGAAACAGGCGAACCGATTTATCGGATTGAAATTCCTGCCACGCATCAATTCTTTCGAGTTGGTTTGTCCGAGTACACGTTTTTGTCGGCCTTGGATGGGCATCGCACCATTGCACAGGCATGCGGGTTGGTCACGGCGAAGATGGGTCGTGCTGCACCCTCGTCCTCGCAGTGCGAATCAATCGCGAGATGGTTGATCGATCACCGTCTGGCGCACTTCGCCGACGCACCGCCGCCGCGTCGAGAACGCTCGCACCACGGCACACCGGCGGACAACTCCCCGCCAAAATCGATTTGGACACGATGGAACCCGTTTTGGATCAAGATGCCGGTCCCGGGTGCGTCCGGACTGCTGCAACACATTTCACGCGGGCTCGGCTTTCTGTTTTCAACGCCGATCCTGATCGTGGGAACATTGCTCATCACCGCAGCCTTGGTTGCACTGGCTTCCCGTCAGTCCGAATTCATCGCTGGTGCGTCATCGATCTTTGATCCGTCCAATTGGGTCTGGCTGTTGTTCACGGCAATCGGCTTGAAACTGATTCATGAAGTCGGACATGCGATCGCCTGCCATCGCGCCGGCGGATCCGTGCGGGAAGCCGGCTTGGTCTGGGTCTTGATGACCCCGTTGGCGTACGTCGACGTTTCGAGTTGCTGGCGATTGCCTTCGCGATGGTCACGAATCGGCGTCGCGGCAGCGGGCATGTTCATCGAAGGAATCGTCGCTTCGATTGCGATCGCAGGATGGATACTCAATGAAGACGACATGATCCGATGGTGGTGTCACCATGTGATCTTGACCGCGGGACTATCGACCATCTTGTTCAACGCGAATGTGCTGATGCGATTCGATGGCTACTTCATGCTTTCGGACCTCATGGATGTGCCGAACTTAGCCACCGAAGCGAATCAGTCGGTTCGACAATTCCTTCGCCGTTGGTTTCTCGGTGATGCGTCTTGGCACAGCACTCACACGGGTTGGCGGCGCTCGGCGGTCTTCGTTTACGGATGGTCCGCTGTCGCTTGGCGAGTTCTCGTGTGTGTCTCGCTCGCCATCGCCGCGTCAACGATGCTGGGCGGTGCCGGAATCGTTCTGTCCGTGTTGGGACTTTGGATGTGGTGGGGAAAGCCACTCGTCCAATTCCTGCAATCGATGCGTAATCTGTGGCAAACGGAACCGTTCCAAGTTTGCCGAGGTGTGGTGCTCGGTGCGATTGCGATCAGCGTCTTCGGTTGGATGTTGTTTTCGATGCCAATCCCATCGTCGGTCCGTGTTCCGGTGGTGGTGCAATACGATCCCGATTCAGCGATCCGTGTCGGAGCAGAAGGTTTCCTGGTCGCATTGAATGTAAACGGCGGCGACCAAGTCGAAGCTGGCGATCTGATTGCCACGATCGAAAACCGTGAACTCAAACAACGCGTCGCGGAGCTGGAAATCGCTCAAAAGCAAAACGACATTCGACTTCGCAAAGCGATCGAGTCTCGCGAAGAATCGGAACGGTTGATCCTGCTGGACAATCGCCAAGCGATCATCGACAAGCTCGCAACCTTGCAAACGCAGTCGGATCAACTGAACGTTGTGGCGAACCGGACCGGAGTCGTGATCGCGAATGACTTGCGGTCCAAACTCAACACGTATGTTCACGAAGGCGACGTGTTGATGATTGTTGCTGCCGACACGGACAAGGAAGTCTTGGCGGTGATCAATCAGTCACAGGTTGACGATGTTCGCAAGCAGATCGGCCAACCGGTTCGCTTGGTTGCACCCGGTCGACAAACGTTCTGGGCCACGCTTGATCAACTTCAACCGCGTGCATCCGACCGAGTCCCGAACGCGTCGTTGGCGGCGACGCATGGTGGCCCATTGGTTGTTCGCGTCGACGATGCATCTGACGACTCGTCCAACGATGATCGTTTGGGCGAAGAGATGATCGACAACATGCGTTTGCTCCAGCCACATTTTCGAGGCGTGCTGAAACTCCCTCATAAAGAAGCACAACGTCTTCCCGCGGGTTTGCGATTGGAAGCTCACTTTGGCTGGCACCAAGCTTCGATCGCCAAAAGAGCGCGTCTGTGGTTTCAAGACGCACTGGCTCGAGCCTCCCAAGAAAATCGCTGAGCAGTTAGTGGCAACGCCATGTAGCTACGCAAGCAAACAACGCTTGCCGCGTATCCCAACCGATCGCCCAAGCAGCACACCAATTGCGCTGGCATAACCTACGGAGATGGATTCGTCTGAGCGTCCGTTAAACGACGCCGGGACGCAGCACGGGGAAGGCTTCCCCAGCGGCAGGCAACGTTCGTATGGAGTCAAACTGAGGGTGCTTGATCAACAGCAACGGCAACATGGGGCTGCGCGTTTGCAGCAATCTTGCCAATCGTTGTTCGGCGGGTTCTCGAGTCACCACGTCAGTTCGACGAAGCTGCAAAATGGTTTCGTTCAACGTTGGTCCGTAGGGACCATAGGGAAGCGTTTCCAATCTCGCCTCACGCAGTTCCCAATAACGGTCCGCGCCATCGGATTCCGACCAATTGAGTCCTGGATCCAGATCCGCCGCCAATTTCAAATCGCTGCTGTGCTCGTACAAATCGATGAGCAACCCGCGAGTGAAACTTTCGGGGCCGACTTGATTCCCATCTGTCTTTGGCATGACACCGGTGGCTTCATCAATGGCACGACGCTTGTTTGCAACAAACCACTGGGCGCGTGCCAGATCGGACTGCAACAGCTTCGATGTTGAGTGCAGCGAAGCCGCTCGACGAAGGGAAACGACGCCTGCCATTTCCTCATAGAGCATCAACTGAACCCAACCGAGTTGGTGAAAGACTTGCCAAGAGTTATTCGCCTCTTTGGACAATGCCAACAAAATGTCGCGTGCTGGTTTCAGATCGCCGAGCCGTTGATACATCAACATCGCCGAAGCCAAGCGAGCTTCCACATTGGTAGTGTCCAACTCCAAAGCGCTCTCGATTGATCGCTGAGCCTGGATGATGAGCTCTTGAGCCTCCTCGTCCGCGACCCGTCCGGCCAGCGTCAGAGAAGTCAGCCCTTTTCCCGCGTGTGCGGGAGCGTAATTGGGATCTTCTGAAAGAGCACTGTCAAAGCACTTTAGAGCGGAACGCATCCCATCGATGCTGTCTGGGTCGGCTTGCGTACGTCCTTTCAACAGACAGGTAAACGCCCCCGGATCGCGAGGTCGTGATTCGTGTGGATTCTCCAGCAGACTTCGGTTGATCGCCGAGGCAACTTGCCGAGCCAAATGGTTTTGCTCAATCAAATTGTCGCCACCGCTGGTGCGTATGACCTTGCCCCAAATTTGCGTGCCGCTTTCGGCGCAAATGATCTGGATGTTGACATCCATGAAACCAGGCTGAGCACCGGTGGCTTCTGTGAAAGTCCCTGTCACCAACGCGTCCACCTCCAACCGCGAAGCCGCGTCGCGATACTGATCGGGGAAGCTAGCCGTCATCGGCACATACTTCGGTACCGACAATCCTTCCAAGCGACTGAGTTCATTGGCAACCAAACCGGCCAACAACTCACCTCGCTGGAGCATTCGTCCACGGGCCGGCTGTGGATCGACCTCGTTCTTTGTTTCGACCTGGGTCGCGGGCGTGAAGCTGAGGACACCGATGGAACGAATCCGGTTCAGCTTGGCCCAGTTGCCACTCAAGCCCGACATACCAACCAACGCGCCGGCAAAACTTCCGCCAATCATCTCGACAAATCGACGACGAGACACTCCGCCGGCAATGCGAATTGGCTGTGTCATCGACGCGCCGTCCATCGGCGTGGCCAACGTCTCGCCGTCATTGGCTGGCAAGATCGCGCCACCGCTCGAGAGTGCTGCGACAACGGTTGCCGCGGTCGGACGTTCAGCGGGTACCTTGCGCATCATCGCCATGATCAAATCGGCCAGGGCGATGTCGTCGCGACGACGGCCTGGATCAGGCAACGGAGTCTTTTCCAGAACCGCGGCATAGCGACTGGCCGGTGATTTTCCGGTGAAGGCGGGGCGACCGTAGAAAGCTTCGAACAACACGCAACCCAACGAAAACACATCGGCAGCCGGTGTGACGGTTTCGCCGCGAGCCTGTTCGGGTGCCATGTAACCTGGCGTGCCCAAGATCATGCCGGCACGGGTCTTGGCTTCATTGGCCTCGTCGTTGCCCGCGTCCTCATGCTGACTCTCCGGATCCGATTCTCCGGGGCCGAACACCGCTCGGCCCACGCGAGACAATCCAAAGTCGAAGAGCTTGACCGACGGCAACGAGGTCTCGTTGGATGACTGCATCGCTATCGAATGACCGCTGATCGTGTTGCTGTTGGCGGGCGAAGGCGTCGGCGATCCGCTGCGACGGCCAACGAGCATCACGTTCTCCGGCTTGAGATCACGATGGATCACACCGGACGCGTGCGAGGTTGCCAAGGCCTCAGCCAATTGCCGTCCCCAGTACCGAACCATTTGCGTTGTGATCGGTGCCACATCGGTTCGTCGTGATTCCATTCGTCGCATCAGCGTTTCGCCACGAAGATGTTCCATCACGGCGTACGGCATGCCTTCGTGAACCCCAACGTCGAATAGCTCAACAATGTTGGGATGCGTCAACGAAGCGACCGCCTTGGCTTCACGCTGAAAACGCTCAACCAAATTGGGATGTCCGTCGATCGACAGCATTTTCACCGCGACGCTGCGTTCCAGTCTCGTGTCGGTGGCGCGATACACGACGCCCATGCCGCCGCGTCCCAAAACACCATCCAACCGGTAGGGACCAATTTCGGTGCCCAGTGGCGGCAGCGAATCGGAGGAACCATCGCTGGCGACTTTGGCCAACGCCTTCTTCACGCGTGCTTCCGCCGATGGAGTTGAACGCAATGAATCGTCCATCTTCATCGCATCAACCGCTGGTGTGTCCAGCGCAGCCGCCTCCCGAGACGGCGTGTCGTTGGAAGCGGCCAAAACCTGGGTCAATTCACCCGAATCGCCATGAATTCCTAGGTCGCCATCGATTTCCGCTCGAATCGCTTCCAATTCAGAACGCAACAAATCCGCATGCTCGCCGCCGTGACGTTCGACGAGCGACTGAATGCTGGTCAAATCCGAGGGTGCCGGCTCTCCATCGGCGACTTGCCGCAGCGAGGATTCATATTCCAAGCAGACCGCATCGAGGCGGGCCAATTCGCGGGCAGGCAAATCACTTAAATTCATCGCGAATCACTTCCGTAGCTATCTGTGATCGAAGTGTGTTTTCGAGAGTTCGGCACCGCTTTTATGTTTGGTCGGGCACGGACTCCGCCGCTTCGGTCCACGTTTTGCGAATTAACTGCAGTCTTCGTTCGACCGCACGTTTGCTCACGCCCAATTTGGTCGCGATCTCGTCTACCAAAAAACCATCCATCCGCATCACTGCGATTTCTCGCAATTGTTCGTCCGGCAAATCATCCAACAATCTCTCGCACGCCTCCGCCAATTCCAACCTCAAATCCGGTGGAGTGTTGTCGGATTCGCCTCGTCCAGCGAATTGTTCCAACCCAGCCCGGCCGGAATCGCCCGACGCGTCCAAGAAGACTGACTCACCGCGGACTTGGCCGCCACCGCGTTTTTGCCGCGTTTGACGACGCAAATGAGCGTTCACCTTTCGGCTGGTCAACGTGATCAGCAATCCCCACAAATTATCCGGCCCCGACAAATCGGGGAACTTTTCACGTCGAACTCCCGCAATGAAACTGTGAAACGCAGAGAGCGCTATGTCTTCTTCGTCGCCAGACCGCCGAAGGTTCTTTGGCAGTCGAGTTCCTGCCAGCCGAACGAGGGGTTGGAAGTAACGTTCCCACAAGACCGCGGTTGCGTCGTCGTCGCCCTGGCGAACCAGTTCCAACAGATCGGCGAACTCTTCGAGCGTTAAATCGTTCATTCCGGCGAATCTCCCAACACGGGCGGTAACACTTCTGCGGTGTAGGCCACATCGCCCACGTCCCCCGCCGATATCATGCCGGCCAATTTCTCACCGGCTTCGAAATGGCTCCGGCGGGCATAGCCCATCGCCAATCCTTCGCCTTGATCGTCGATCCGCCCAACGCTGGTGATTCTGCCGACCGGCTTGGCATCCTCCGGTGCGTCCAACGCTCGCAGTTTGTCGTCCGCCGCCGGCTCAGCCCCCGCGGGCAAACCTGACAATTTCCAACGCACCAATTTCTTTTGGACCTGACCCAATGCGTCGAGCCGGGCCACGGTTTCTTGCCCGAGATAGCAGCCCTTTGTGAAGCTGATCGTTTGGGTTTCTCGATCGGCTTCTTGCGGCAGATGAGCGTCGGTCAGATCGATCCCGAACCATGGGAACCCGGCCGCAACGCGGTGAACATGAAAATCGTTTTCGTCACCCATCGCCAACGATTCGGCATTCACACCCAAACGGTCCGCGATCCGCGATGGATGTTCCGCGGCGGTATCGATCGGCAGCAGGAACAATGTGCCGGATTTTACCCACGGCAACTGATACGAATCGACGCCGTCTTGGTTGGTCATGTTCGGCAACGGAGTCGTCTGAACTGGTTCAGCGTCACCATCGATGACCATCCAAGCGGCCAACTCTTCGTCACGAATCACCGGCGTCGCGTCTTCGCGAATGGTGTATCGGTCGGCGTGTTCCGCGATCGCTTGTGACTGGCGGACGGTACCAGAGTTGTCAGCGGTCGCGACGATGCCTGGAGCACCAATCATTCGGTAGCCATCTTGCGTGGCAAAGACGACGACGTGTCCCAAGCACTTTCCACGAACATTGGTGATGAACGTTTCCAATCCAGCGTGCTGCGGACCATCGGCGGTCAGCTTTTTGACGTCGTTTGTGGTCAAGTTGTGCAGGATCGCGGTGGCGTCTGCACCCACCAA
Organism: Rhodopirellula baltica SH 1; assembly: GCF_000196115.1. NCBI lineage: Bacteria > Pseudomonadati > Planctomycetota > Planctomycetia > Pirellulales > Pirellulaceae > Rhodopirellula > Rhodopirellula baltica. The sequence goes on along the minus strand of NC_005027.1, from coordinate 59,897 downwards.
ATCCACAATCGACAAAGCGGGCAATCGGATCAGCGACAAAGAAGATGGCATACCGGCGAATTGATAAGAGGGCTGAATAGGCGAGCCATCTTACCCTGATGGGGCCCATTCGCGTTCCAAGAACAGCCAAATGAGGGGGCCAATTGGTTTCATTTGCCCACTGAATTGCTGATTCTCACGCCAAACCTAGGTCACAACCGGTTTCGCGACAATCCAACGCACACTGGGCGTTTCCGCTGACCCCAGTTTTGCACTGGATCAATGCCGACTGAGGGATATCCCTCGGCACGACAGTGGCACACTTTCCAGCGGTTGCAGTTCCCTTCCCAATGCTTTTCTCACCTGAACAATTGTGTGACAATTCGCGAGCGTCTCCGATTGGACCGACGCCCTTTTCTTTTCAAAAACGAATCAAACAGCAGGTGCGGCATGCGTTGGCGTGGACGACGACAAAGTGACAATGTGGAAGATCGTCGAACCAGCGGCGGTGGCGCGGTGGTCGGTGGCGGAATCGGAGTGATTGTCATCGCGATCATCATCGGATTGCTGGGCGGCAACCCACAGCAGTTTCTACAACAAGCCGCTCAACAACCTGCCCCCGGTGGTGCCGGCGGCGAAGTCGAGCTGACCCCGCAAGAAATCGAAGCCGGCGAATTTGTCAGCACGGTGTTCGCTGACACCGAAGATGTCTGGACGGATCTGTTTGCTCAGGCCGGTCGCGACTACAAAAAACCGACGTTGGTGCTTTTCAAAGACCAGGTCAACAGCGGATGCGGCATGGCCAGCAGCGGCACGGGCCCTTTCTATTGCCCGGCCGATGAAAAGGTTTATCTCGACACATCCTTTTTCGGCCAACTCGCTCGCCAACTCGGTGCACCGGGGGACTTTGCACAAGCCTATGTGGTCGCCCATGAAGTTGGCCATCACGTTCAGAACCTGCTGGGATACACCGACCAACTGGATCAAATTCGCCAAAGGGTTCCCGAAGTCGAATACAACAAGTATTCGGTTCGATTGGAATTGCAAGCCGACTTCTTCGCTGGAGTGATGCTGCATCATGCGGAAAAGAAATACCGCATCATTGAAGACGGGGACATCGAAGAAGCGATGACGGCCGCGCGGGCCATCGGCGACGACACGCTGCAAAAACGTAGCCGAGGTTACGTCCAACCCGAGACTTTCAACCACGGCACCAGCGAACAGCGATTGCGTTGGTTCACCAAAGGCTTGAAAACAGGTGACCTGAATCAAGGCGACACCTTCCAAGCCGACCAACTTTGAAGTGAATGCCGGAACTCCACTTCGTTTCGGTCCGGCCTACGAAGGCAACCCAGCATCCCAACCTGTAGCTCAGTGGTCCTCCACCGAGACATACGCGAACTCACGGTGGAGACCACCGTGCTACGGAAGAGTCAAACCATTGTTCTCAGTTGTTTGCGTGTTGGCGTTTAGAGAGCTGCCGGAACTCCACTTCGTTTCGGTCCGGCCTACGAAGGCAACCTAGCATCCCAACCTGTAACTCGGTGGTCCTCCACTGAGACGAGCGCAAACTCACGGTGGGGACCACCGTGCTACGGCAGTGTCGAACGATTGTTGTCTGTCGTTTGCGTGTCAGCGTTCAGAGAGCTGCCGGAACTCCACTTCGTTTCGGTCCGGCCTACGAAGGCAACCTAGCATCCCAACCTGTAACTCGGTGGTCCCCCACCGAGACGAGCGCAAACTCACGGTGGAGACCACCGTGCTACAGCCGATGCCAACGGCCTGAATACAAACGAGAATCAGTATTCATAGTCGAACATCTCACTCTGATCACGAGTACCAAGAGCGCCCCACAATCCGAAAGGACTGGGACTCCCGGGTGCGCGCTCGCCTTCCCCATTGAGAATCACGGTCCCAGCACCCCACCCGGCATCAATCGAATCGGTGATGAATTTGATCGATCCGTCCGCCATCGCGATATGGCCGCCGCCCTGATGACGGCTGCTCATCGTCAGCGTGCCGATCGTGGTTGCATTGCCCCCAAAACAAATTTCTGCATTGGGACGCAATGTCGTGTTGAACCCGGTCATCAAAGACGACGCGTCTGCCCAGCGAGCACCGCGTCCATGCCCTGGGTTGGTTGGAAGCTGAACCTTCCCAGCTTCCCAAAACATAGGCCGCGTGGAATCGATTTGCGTTCGACAGATCGCGACATCATCCAGCACGCCGCCGCCCCAGCCGTTGTTCAACGAAGGAAACGTTCGAATGTCGTTGTCGCCCAAGTCCGTGCAAATCTCCCCAAGCAAAATCGTCGCGGACAAACCGTCTTTCACATCGCTGTAGGACGTGATCTTGCGAGGCACGAACATACCGCGCCCGGTCGCTTCCATTTGCAACTTGCCACTGGCTGACCAAGCGGTTCCGTCGTGTATCCACAATCCTTCATCCAACCCTTCGATCGCATCACCAAGGCACGCGGCGTAGTTCGTTCGCCCGAGCGAGGGCGATCCCAATCCGGGATCAGATGGGCACCGATACATCCCGACTTCGTTTTCCCATGGGGTGTACGCCGCGATGGAAGGCGATGGTCCCATGGGTTCATACCGATGTTGCACGTCACCCCCGCCCATCACTCCATAATCCACTTCGTCGTAGGGTAAGAAGTCGTAATCCACATCACTGTGATCGCCCTCCGGCGGCTGCCCCACATAGCCTTCGCTGATCGCTTCCCACAGAGGAACCTTGCCAACGAACGGAGTGATCGACACCAGATAACTCAACCGAAACTGGTTGGTGGTCAGCGGATCATTGGCGTTGTTGAACGTCCCGGTTCCATGCGGTGGCAGATGCCCAAACGCGTCGTGGTACTGAGTCACGCCAAGAGCGATTTGCCCAAGGTTGTTGCTGCAGCTCATTCGCCTTGCCGCCTCACGTGCCGCCTGCACCGCAGGCAACAACAACCCAATCAGGATCCCAATGACGCCGGTCACAACGAGCAACTCCAACAGAGTGAATCCGTTTCGACGTTGTGATCGCTTCATGTCATCCTCGCACAGATAGAAAGTGGGATCGGCTTCCAGCCTGTTGTCTTGTTCGAAACTTTTTACGCTCGACGCATACTTCCCTCGGGGGAATCCGTTAGTCTAACGTCCTGCGGCACGTGGCGGTTTCGTGCCCCGAATTTTCGCTGGAGAACTTTCATCGGTGATCAGCCCCGCGTCTCGTCTGTCTCCCGCGGATCCTAACTTCGCAATCGAAGTGATCCAGTCTTGCTTGACGTCTGCCATCCAGTGCGGTGCCAGCGACGTGCACATTCAACCGCGAATGGAATCGTGGGAGATCTCCTTTCGAATCGACGGCGTACTGCAACCAGTTGAATCATTCCCACGGAGCGACGAAAGCGATCCAGTAGCACGACTGATGGCGCTGGCGGGATTGCCGTCGTACCGGATGGGAGTGCCTCAGGAAGGACCGCTGCGTTGGCGAAGTGGCGATGCAGAACGCAACGGAAGCGATCTCGAGCGTGAGATGCGATTGGGAGTCTTCCCGACCGTTCATGGCAATCGTGCCGCCATCCGAATCATGGAAGAACGCGAAAGCGTTCGACAGTTGCACGAACTCGGCCTTGGTGCTTGCACGCTGGATCGTCTCCAAACGATTTGCGACGCTCGCGATGGTTGGTTGTTGGTCGCCGGGCCTGCCGGGAGCGGGAAGACGACGACGCTGTACGCCTGCCTGTCGCACATCGCCGGCGGAGAGTTTCGCAGGAGCGTTCTATCGATCGAGGACCCAATCGAATCCGTGATCGACTCGATCAGTCAAAGCCAACTGCAATCCGGCAGCGGTTTGACACTGGCGTCCGCGATGCGTGCCGCCGTCCGACAAGATGCGGAGGTGTTGTTGGTCAGCGAAATTCGCGACGTTGAAACCGCCGAGGCTGTGCTGGCCGCATCGATGACGGGTCACCTTTGTTTCTCGTCGATTCATGCGGGAACCGTGGGCGGAACGTTGCGTCGATTGGTGCAAATGAATTTGCCTACTTTCGCGATTCAAAGCGGACTGCGTGGCGTGATGTGCCAACGATTGCTGCGCCGACGATGCGATGCCTGCGACGCCGGCCCAAAGGCATCGCGGGATTGTTCTTGCTGTCACGGCACGGGATACGCTGGCCGGGTGCCGGTCTCACAAATCGTTGACTTAAACCATTCCCAATGTGGACCGGCCATCTTCGATGCCTTGGCAAAGCAATTGCCCGCACTGGAACTCGACCGAATCCTCGAAGCGGCCGGAATCGAATCGCTGCGTCACCAAGCCGAACGATTGATTGAAGAACGCGTCACCGACCAGGAAGAAGTCTTCCGCGTTTTGGGGCGAACGTCATGACGAGCAACCCCACTCCGACACCCGCCTCGTCAACCAAATCGTTCCAACTCAACGACGAGTCGCTCGCGATGTTGCTGGAGGAGGTCTCCGCGATGGCCGCTTCAGGGCGTTCACTCGTATCCGGCCTGGCAGGATTGAATGACGTGGCACTCGGGCGTCTCGGTCGCGCCGCAGAGTTTGTTCGTGCGCGGGTCAAGCATGGCCAATCCCCATCAGTCGCGATGGCCTCGTTGTCCTTGCCGTATCAAACGCCGATTCGCATCGCCATGCAAATCATGGCTGAGACTGGTTCCACGGCGGCCATCCACGAAACCGCCCGACTGATCCGCCAACGCGAGGACCAACGACGACAAGTTTGGCTGGCTGCAATCAATCCGATTCTCAACATGTTGGTCGCTGCGGTGGTGGCGTTCTTTGTCTTGCCATGGATCTTGATTTCGATCGCCGAATCGCAACACATCGCGTCACCCTTTGCACCTTCCGTCGAACAGATCGCCCAAACGTTTGTGCAACACTACCTGTTTGCCGCATTGATCGTGATCGTCATTCTCGCGTGCTTCGCGGCGTGGATGAACTGGGGAATTCGTCGTTCGATCCGCCACGCACAACCCTCTCGTCACTTGGCCACGTTTTGTCGATGGCTGGCGATCCAGATTGAAATCCCAAACGCGAACATCGATACCGCTCGAGCAATCGACTCCGCCGCGGAAGTCGCTGTTTCGGATACGCCCGCCCTCTGGCGAACAGTGGCAACGAATGTCCGTGCCGGTGCGACGTCCGAACAATTGCTCGACTTCCCTCCTGACACACCGGCTCCGGTCAAAGAATGTGTCGTTGACTTGGTAACCGGCAAACGAGATGCCGACTTGATCGCCCATGACTTGCGCAAGCTAAGCGAATTGCACGATGAAAGAGCGAATCGGCAACAAAGTTGGTGGTTGCAAAACGTCCCCCACTGGATCGCGTGGATAGTGATGATTGCGATCATCATCGTTTTGTTGCGGACGGCGATATCACCGCTCCTGAATGCTATTGGGGAGTTCGTTTGATGACTTCTCCGACCATCTCTGACCAAGCCGAAGCAGAAATGTGGTCCGTCATCCGAGATGACGCTCGATCCAGTCTGTCTCGCGCAACCACGGTTAGCTTCATCTACCTAATCGCCGCTTTGGCGGTGGGTGCCTTTCTGCTCTCCGCGGTCGCAGAACTCAGTGAGGACGCCGTCTACTACGTGGGTTGGGAAGAGAAAGAGGTGTTGATCACTTGGATGCGAAGCTTGATCTGGGTTTACGCTGGCATCGCTGTGGCCGCGAGTGTTATCTGGATCCTGGTTCAACTCTCTCTTCGCGGCAGTTTGCCGGTTGTCATTGCAACGATTGTCAGCAAAATCCCTGGGCTTGGGCGAGCGATCCAGACGATCGCCCTGGCCAATTTCTGTCAATCGATTTATCGATCGGTGGTCAACTCAAAAACTTATGGCGACGCCTTTCGAGCCGCCTCTGACGAAACTCGATTCACTCCGCTTCGGCTTTGGATCGATCGCTCCGCCGCGAGATTGGACTCCGGCCAATCATGGGAAAACGCCCTTCTCCGCCCACCAATCAAAGACCATCCCTTGGCGGCGGTGATTGCGATTGGTCAAAGCCAGCTGTCACGTGAGGAGACCATCCACATGTGGCACCGAGCAGCGTCGGATAGCCACTGGTTGCTTCAAACAAGATCGCAGCGCACCGTCAGACATCTCTTCCGAGTAGGGTTGATTGGTTCGTTGTTCACCGCCGGACTTGCAATCTTGGCGACCAACACAAACATCGTTTTGATGATAGAGGGCCTGACATTCACCGGCTGGTGGTTTTAGAAATGGGACACTCACTGCCCTTCATCCTAGGTTCTATCGCGTGCGGATTGTTCGCCGCCACATTGCGTACGATCAAGTGGAATTTGATCACGCAGCCAGTTCCGCGATTTCGTCCCTTTACCATTCGAGTCTTTGCATTTCTTGAATGGGTGCTCTGGTCAACCAGTATCATCGCTTTGGCGAGCTCGGCGCCCCATCCGATCACGTTTGTGTTGCTGGCAATGATGATCGGATCGCTGTTCGTCGCCAGGCGTTGGACTTACCGCGAAGAGGCCGAGTCGTTGAACCGTTGGATGCGATTGGCTGCCGGCACTCGAGCCTCGGTTCCTGTCCTGGCGGAATCGCTCGCCAATGGTTCGTCCAGTCGCATTGCTTTCCAAGGCAAGACTTTCTCGGCACGTTTGATGCGCGGCGAATCTTTGGTCAAAGCGGTCCGGCGATCGAAGCTGCCAATCACCGCGGACACATTGGCTGCGATTCAGCATCCTCAGGCCACAACCACGCCGCCCAACTCGTTTGACGACGAAACTCTCCGGTCACATGTTCGCCAACAACAAAGCATCGACGGGGGCACACCCGTCTCCGCTCCGATCGTGGCGGAACAACTGATCTACCTGATCGCCACACTGTTTCTGGCGTGGGGTTTGGGGTACTTGATGCGAGATTTCCTATTCAAACGGTTTGAGAAAATCGCCGATGAATTTTTCAATCTCAAGTCAAACATCCATGACTTGTTGCAAACCATCATGTCCATCTATGAAGGCGTGATGATCCTCGTTTTCATTTGGTTCGTGATGGCGATCTTGATTCGCTGGCAACCCGCCTGGTTGATCCGGTGGATCCCGTGGTTCGGCAAAGATTCCATCGCTCGTTGGCGTTGCGAGATATTGCGTTCGCTGAGCATTGGCATGCGATCGGAACATGCCGAGTCGGAACTACTGAGATTGGCATCGCAATCATCTCGCAATCATTGGATTCGAAAGCGATGCCGCAAGGCATCCCAGTTGATCGAAAACGGAACCACGTTTCCCGTCGCTCTGCGAAGCTCGCAAATCATCACCGCGAAGGAGCAATCTTGGCTGACCAGTGCAGCCAACAATCATCACCTGCCATCGGCGATCGACCAAATGGTCGACAACATTTCGCGCCGCCGATCACTTACTTGGAAGGTCCGGATGTCCTGGTTGATTCCGCTGGGAATCGTCGCGGTCGGGATTTACGTGATTGCCCACATCGTGACCGTGTTTCTGTTTCTGACCAAACTCACCACATCAATCAGCTAATCGCATGAGAGCGGCTCCATCCTACCGGTCACGACACAAAACCCGCCAAGGCTTCACATTGCTTGAAACCATGGCTGGGTTTGCGTTTTTAGCCGTCGCGACGGGTTTCGCTGTCCAGATGCATCACAGCGGGCGTTCGTTCGCTCGACACTCCATGGATCGGCTGGAACGACAACTCGCGGTGGAGAACGTTGGCCAACAATTCTTGCTGGTTCCTTACGAAGATATCGAACGAGTTGCTGCACAGCGTGGCCCCGAATCCGACGTTCAAATTCAAATCGATTCTTTTGAGACGGACTCCCAATCCGGGTTGCATCTCGTCATTCAATCCACCATTGATTCGCAAACTTTGCAACACCATGTGTGGAGAATGGAGCCCGCCGAATGATTCGTCGTAACGGATACACCCTGATTGAAATGTTGATCACGCTTTCAATTGTGATCGCGATGCTCGGCGGAACGCTTGGTTTGGTGCGATTGGTTCGCACCAGCAGCAAACACGCCAGCGATGCGGCGATCCACCGCCAAGAGATTCGTCGACTGGCAAACGACCTGCGTCGCGACGTTGCATCGGCCGGCACGATCGAAGTGATTGAATCGAGTCTGATTCTAAAATCCGCTGATGATTCACAGATCACCTACGAACTCGCCCCGTCAGCATGGATTTCTCGCGACGCCGAATCCGCCGATGCACAACCGATCGCGTCCGACCGATACCTCATCGACGAACGCTCGCAAGTCAATTTTCGACTGCAGCCGATCTCCGACGAAGATCCCGAAACAGAACCATCGCTGGTTGAACTGACAATCACGTTGCCCGATCGCCCTGACCAACCAATTCAAATCCTTGCCGCTCCGAGGATGCTAAATTGATTCCAGCACCTTCTTTCGATCCATGTCGTCCCTGTCGACGTCGTCGGGCACCTCGCCGCGGCCTGGCCGCATTGGTATTGGTGCTCGCCTTGGCATTGCTCGTCGGCACATTCGCGATCGTGATCGGCAAAACCGCAGCGAACTCACGGAAACACGAACGCGATCAACAAATGATCGTATTGCTTGAATCCGCCATCCACACCGCACAAACGCTCGGCGATGAACTGGCGTCCGGCCTACGACTTCCGGTCGACGACAAAGCAAACGTTTGGATCGACGTGAAGCTCATCGATTCCAACGATCAATCCAAACAGATCGAAGCCACATTGGTTCGCAACGACCGGTCAGGCATGTCCATCCGACGGCAACTACGAGGCAACTCATGAACAATCGCCACCGTCCAATCAAACTCACAATCGCCGGTCGCCAATCACGCGATCGCCGTCGCAACCGGGCGTTCAGTAACGGCTTCACCCTGGTGGAGTTGCTGGTGGTAATCGCCATCATCGGCGTTTTGGTTGGTTTGTCTGCTCCCGCACTGCAGTCGATTCGCGAAAAGTCCCGGCGTGCCGCCTGTCAATCAAATTTGATTCCGATCGGTTTGGCAATCCAAAGTTACCACGATCGTTGGATGCACTTCCCCGTCGGGACCGTCCTCGCCCCCGACGACGGAATCACCGGGCCAATTGCAAGCACCGCAGAAGGCAACCATCACAACTGGTTGGGGCGATTGATGGATTTGTTGGATCAACCCGTTGTGGCCAATCGAATTGATCGATCCGTCAGCGTCTACGACGAAGCCAATCAACCTGTCATGCAACTTCGTCTTCCAGTGTTCCGATGCCCTTCCTCCGAACGGGACCCTGACAACGCCAGCAACTACGTTGGGCTGCACCATCCGACTGAAAAAGCCATTGACGAGAGCGACCATGGCGTCTTCATCCTCAACGTCGCTATCACGCGAGATGATGTGACAGACGGCTTGGCCAATACGGCCTTTGTTTCGGAAAAACTACTTCCGCTGGATGACCTGGGTTGGCTCAGCGGAACGCGGGCGACTCTGCGAAATGTGGGCGGTGGAATTGAAACAAGCCTGGATCGCTTCGCCAAACCGGTCGCGTCAGCGGTTGGTTCGGTCGGCAGTCGTCACCCAACCGGCGCGCACTTTTTGTTCGGCTCTGGAGAGGTTCGCTTTCACGCATCCGAAACGGACCCTCGAATCTTGGAACAAATCGTCGACCGTCGCGATGGGCAATTGCCGATGCACTTTCAGTCGATCGAAACACTACGTGAACAGAGTTTGAAATGAACGATCCGTCGATTGAAAGGGATCAAGTCGATGGGGTCTTGTTGAGCTGGTTTTTCGTCTGGTCCATCTTTCTGTCAATTTCGTTGGTTGGGTTCGCTGGACTGGGCGACCCCGAATCCATGTCGGATGAAAGCCAGTTTTTGTTCGCATGCACTTTTGGTGGACTCGCCGCAACCTGGACAGCGATGGGGACCTGGACCGCACTGATCCATGTCGAAACGGAAGCAGATGCAAGACAACAGGTGCAGCGTTGGCGAATGTTGACCGGGTGCTTCCTGCTCCTCAATGCGATCGCGATGGTCTTCGCATTGCAATCCATGCCATCGTTCGCCGCACAACTCTTTCTGTTGGCTAGCATATCGTGCTTGGGGCCGTTTTTGATTTGGCAATGGTTCCGACGCCCAATCCACCGCGGCCCGACACCGCCAACCGGACAACGCAACATCCGACAAATTCTGGGAATTGCGGTGACGATCGCCGCCGGAAACGTGCTGTTTAAAATCGCCAGCGTTTGGCTGAGTCTTTTTGGAGCGACCGTCACGATGGTTCTCGGCATCGCAGCGTCGTGGACGTTGCTTGCACTCACGTTGCTGGGACGCCAATGGGCCTGGATTTATGGATTGCTCCCACTGTTCTTGGCCCTGCCTTTTGTCGTCTTGTTCATCATGGACGTGGAGGAAAACAACGCCGATGAACGAGCACTGATTGTCACCGGAAACTTCGCCGGCTTTTACCTCTTCTCGCTGGTCTACTTGCTGCTGCTTCGATCGAGCGAACACCGCTGGTTCCGCATCACTTCCGATGTGAAAGCACCTGCCGCGGATCCCTCACACGCATTGACGCAATCGACCTCGATGAACACCGAACGCGTTCTCAGTCAGTAAACGTGTCCTTGGCCCAACAACAACAGCGTTCTAGCGGAAAGTCATACGCCCCAAACGCTGGCCATGGCCGCTTCCGACGCTCTCATTCCCTCAACGGCCTTTAGCGCAATGGCCAACGCCAATCCATGGCAAACATTGAGGTAATCTGGTTCACATACACCGCTTGATTCAGCGTTGACTTACGTGGCATGCAAGGTCGACGCTCCGCTCACCCTCATTGCCCGCGACCTCTGTCATGAAGCGACTTCACGTCTCAGCGATCCTTTCGTTCATGATTGCGGCGAGCTTCCCGATCGAATGCTGGTCCGAGCAACGCCCCAATGTGCTGTTCATTGCTGTGGATGATCTGCGTCCCTCGATTGGTTGCTATGGCGACCCGCAAGCGATCACGCCGAACATCGATCGCTTGGCATCCCGGTCGGTTCAGTTCAATCGAGCCTACTGTCAAGTCGCGGTCTGCAACCCATCGCGGGCGAGTTTGATGACGGGACTTCGACCCGACAACCTTGCCGTATGGACCTTGCCTATCCACTTTCGCGAGGCCATGCCTGAGGCGGTGACAATCCCGCAATGGTTCCGCCGGTACGGCTACACCGCCGTCAGTCACGGAAAGATTTATCACAACCCCACGCCCGATCCGCAATCATGGAGCGAGCCGATTCGGGACCTTCCACGACTGCCCGCCTTCTATCCCGATGGCACGCGGGAACAAATGAAGAAGTTCGACAACGAATTGCCCGATCGCGATTGGCGCAAGAACAACCTTCGCGGGCCCAGCACCGCCGCGCCCGAGTTGGCCGATGACCAACTACTCGATGGTGCTCGCACGAACATGGCGATCGAGGACCTTCGCCGACTTGGAAAAAGCGACGCTCCATTCTTCTTAGCGATGGGATACATTCGGCCGCACCTGGCCTGGGTCGCCCCCAAGAAATACTGGGACATGCATGACCCATCCAAGTTACCCGTGCGAACGGGCGAGCAGATTCCAAAAAACTCGCCGCCCTATGCGATGCACAACAACAGCGAGATGACTCACTATGTCGACCGCATGAATCTGCCAAAGCCTTGGGATGACGACACGGTCCCGACCGAAGATGCACGTCACCTGATGCATGCCTACTACGCCTGCGTCAGCTACATCGACGCACAAATCGGCAGGTTGCTGTCCGCTTTGAAGGAAGAAGGATTGGCCGACAACACCATCGTGGTTCTCTGGAGCGACCACGGTTGGAAACTCGGGGAACATCGAGGTTGGGGCAAAATGACCAACTATGAAATCGATGCCCACGTGCCTTTGCTGATCACCGGCCCAGGCGTGAAATGCCTCGGCCAGCAAACGGACCAACTCGCCGAACTACTCGATCTCTTTCCAACGCTTTGCGAAATGGCGGGAATCGATGTTCCTGATTTCGTCGACGGATCGAGTTTGGTTCCGATCCTGAACGATGTTGATGCAAAGGTTCACGACGGCGCGGTCAACCAGTACTACCGCCGACACGAAGGCCGGCAATACATGGGATACTCGATTCGAACGAGCGACTACCGCTTGGTCGAATGGCGAGACTTTTTCAGTGGTGAAGTGGCCGCCAAAGAGCTCTACGATCATCGAAACGACGATTCCGAAAACGAAAGCATCGTCGACTCAACCGAACCGAAAGTCATTGACGAGCTGACCTCGTTGTTGCTCGAGACTCATCCGCGAAAGAGCCTCGTGATGACACCTACGGTTCATTCCAAACCACAATCCGATGGGGCATCGGGAACAATTTCGTTCGAAAACCACACCGAGGGGCTGGTCAAAGTGCATCCGATCACGTCGGCCGGGCGACGAGGAAGATCAAGGCGACTGCAAGCTGGCGACAAACGAACGATCCGAGCAAAGATTGGATCAGTCTTTGTTGTCGAAAGTCACGATGGAACGATTCATCAGATTCATTCTTTGTCAGGGCCGACCGAAACGGTGTCCATTCAACCCGAATGATTTCTCAACGCGTTTCGCTCTGGAAGGTTTGCGAAACCAGAACGTCACCCACGCTCTGATTCATGATCGCAACAAAGTCGATTCACTCTGTCGTTCCGATCGCAACCAATCGCTTGGTCGTGCGAATAAACAGTTTATCGCCCGAGATCGCTGGCGTCGCAAAGCAAGGTTCCCCCATCGGGTTTTCCGCCACGACATCCAATTCCGGCCCCGATTTCAAGACGTAGACGGTTCCGTTTTCTGATGCGCAGTACACGTTGCCATCAGCCGTCACGAGCGACGCGATCACGCCCGCCTCTTTTCCGAGTCGTTCTTGAAACGCTTTCTCCCCGGTCTCCGCATGGAAACACCGCACCACTCCGTTGGAGTTGCCAAGGTACAGATAGTCCCCAGCAACAACCGGCGTTGACATGTACGACCCACCTCGTTCAACGCTCCAGACGATTGCACTGGACTCTTCTTCGGAATCCAACGACAGCGTACCGCGAGCATCAGGCTCAATCACATAAATCGGAGCTTTGCCTCCGTGAGCGTTGGTGATGTAGATCCAACCGTTAGAAACGAATGGAGTCGGTATCGGGTTGTCACCGCCTCCCTCAAGACGCCACAACTCTTCTCCCGTACCAAAGTCATACGAAACGATCCACGGCCAACCATTGATGACCATCTGCGTCACACCGTCAGCTTCATGGATCAAAGGTGATCCCCAACTTCGCTCGCAAACCTCGGTCCGATCCGAACGCCAGATTTCTTCGCCATCGGATAGCTGAAGCACTGTCACGAACGGATGGTCCGGATCGTCACAGATCACTGCCACGCGATCGCCATGAATCGCAGGCGAACTTGCATAGCCCCATCCGATCCCATACTTGCTGACGTCCACGACACCCAAATCACGCTCCCAAATCTGATTGCCATCGAGATCGTAGCAGTACAAACCTTCCGAACCAAAACACGCAACCACTCGATCGCCGCTGACGCAGACACTGCTATTGGCATGAGTCGCTTTGCTATGCCGCGTCGCCTTTGGTTCGCCATGATGAGCAGTGTGCTGCCACAGTTCCTTGCCGGTCGTTTTGTCGTAACACAGCACGATCCAGCTGTACGCTCCACTGTCTTTCGCGGCGTCGATGTTCCCGCCCGCAGCAATGTTCAATTCTGTCTCGCCATCGTCCGGAACCGCGGTGAGCAAGAACACTCGATCGCCCGAGACAACGGGACTGGAATGTCCCAATCCTGGCACGTCGGTCGCCCACGCAACGCCGTCCGTTTGCTCGGCTTCAGGATGGGCATTCCATTCGGTCAGAATCGATGCCCCCGCCGCAACGCCCCGGTTGCCCGGCCCACGGAAGGACGGCCAATCAGTCGTCGACTGCGCAGATGCGTCCATCGCTGGAATGAACGCGATCCAAAACACAGTCACAAAACGCGCGGGTGATGTCCATTGCAATCGATTCATCATTGGCTCGGCCGATTAAGAAAAATGCGGTTCATGTCATCTGAGTTGGCAACAACGATATCAACATAGCCGTCGCCATCGAGGTCGCCGACGTCGAGCCCATACGAGGCCGACGCTTCACCAAACGGAACCTCGTCGAAGTTCATTTCATGTTCGCGGCGAAAGAATACCGATCCGGGTTGGTTCAAATTCCCGACAACGATATCCAGCACTTCGTCATTGTTCATGTCTGCAATCACCAGTGCATACGTTTGACTATCGCTGGCACCGAACTCTGCCGATCCAGCAACACCACCCGCACCGTCCCCAAAGAAGACTTGGTTGGCTCGACCGATATTAGCCACCACCCAATCCAAGTGGCCGTCAGTGTTCAAATCGGCGACCGCAACAGCCCGCGACTGCTCATCACCGATTCCAAATGGCACACTGCGGGAAAACTGCAGTTCTGCATCCCCCAAAAGAATTTCATTGGGTTGATGATCGCGATTGGCAAGAACGAGGTCCATGTGTCCATCGCCATTGAGATCCCCCGCCGCGACATCGATCGTTGAATCCGTGTTGCGACCAAACGATGGCCCAGAGTTGAAGTTAGCTTCGCCGTCATTGACATAGATACGATTGGGGCGTCCGCGGCACGTCGCAATCAAGTCAATATCGCCGTCCTGGTCGATGTCATGAGCTAGCAAACTACGAAGACTCGAGACGTCACCATACTCGCCATGCAAACGGAATTGGCCGCTCCCATCGTTCAAGAAAACCTGGCCCTTCGCCATGTCATTTCCCGAGGCGATATCCAAGTCACCATCACCGTCGAAATCAGCGAACTCGCAGGCGTAGCTAGTTCGTTGGTCCTCCCCAAGCCAACGAATGATCGAAAATTTCGCCCGACCCTGATTGATCACCAATTCATTCTGTTGCGGCCAATGGCGACCGTTCGCGACCACCACATCAAGATCACCATCGCGATCGATGTCCCCTATTCGAACCGACGCTGACCGAAGTCGTTCCGTGCCGAGCGTCAGTCGATCGCTGGTGACGAACACCCGGTGCTGTGCCAAACCGCAATTCGCGGCGCACATCATCCAAACAATGGCGAGCAACCATCTCGTACAAGGTCCGGCGGCATTCATATGGTCCATCCGTTCAACCATCGGATCCGAAATTGGACAAAAGATTCAAATTGAGAGAACGCCACTTTGATTCAACACACGCTTTCAAACAACCGTTCAAAAAACCTTTCGACCTCTCTCGATCCGTCAAACGTTGCACTGTGCCAACGATGAGCTCCTTCGAAACCGCTACCGTCGGCACGTTCACCGCTGTTCCCGATGGGTTGGCTGTCAAGCTGACACAGAATTCTGAATTGGTGCGTCGATCGGACACCCCCACAACGACGAACCGAAGTTTCCATCTTCCAAAACCGCGACTATCCTTGAACGCTCGGTTTACCTTGCTTCCTGGGACCCTTCTATGCTTTCTGTTTTTGATCTTGGACGTCGCATTGGCCCCCAGGCATCACTGTTCGCCGTCGTCTTCCTTGCTGTTTGCAGCAGTCTTCATTCGCAAGACATCACACGGCGAGTGCTGGAACATAGCGACTACGACCATTGGAACACACTGACCGGCACCGGCATTTCCAACAACGGAAACTGGATCATCTACACCGTCCAAAGTGGCGAGATTGACGGCGAAGGCACGCTGCACATTCAACACGCAGAAACTGCTCGCGAGTACATCGTGGAGCGTGGGACCGGTGCTCGCTTCACCCACGACAGCCGCTTCGTGATATATCGCGTGCCGCCGGAAAAGAAGAAAATCAAAAAGCTTCGAGAGCAAAAGACAGCTGCTGACGAGATGCCTCAGACGTCATTGCAAATCCTGGAACTGGATTCCGGGGAATTCCTAACACTGCAGGGCGTGCGTTCATTCGGAATACCGGAAGAGAACAGCGATTGGGTGGCGTGTCTGATGGAAAAATCAACCGATGACAACGAAATGAAGAAAACCGAGAGTGATGATCGCGAAGTCTACGAAGTCACGCCCGGGGGACTGCAACGGCCGACCAAAAAGCTGAAGCTGAAAAGTCGTGAAGAGATCAATCGCCAACGCGGACGAATCGAATCGCTGGTCCAAAGCAAAAACTCAAAAGAAGCCCAAAAGAGCCAGCCAACCAAAGAGAAGGCGGACGAAGACGACAACCAAGATCACGAGCCGAAAGAGAAATCAACAGGCACAGCCTTGAAGCTCATTCACCTTGATACCGAGGTGCTGCGTACGTTCCCGTTCGTGCGGTCCTTTCAATTCTCAAAACGCGGTGAACGGCTCGCCTTTGTGACTTCGGTCGAAGCACTCGAGCCAAACAAGTCCTCCCCATCGCAAGAAGGCAAAGGAACGTCAGATAAACAACAGGACGACAAAGAGCGCGGTCCGGTTGATGGTGTCCACACAATCGAACTCGATTCGCTTCGACTGCGAACGATCATCAGCGGAATCGGCGAATACAAGAACCTGACCTTCAGCGAAGATGGTTCTCAGCTAGCCTTCATTGGCAACCGAGATGACTACGATTCCGAATCACCCTCTTGGGCACTCTATCAATGGAAGGCGAATTCGAAAAAGGCGAATCGTCTCGTCAGCGAAGGCGACCCGGGACTTCCGACCGGTTGGTGGCTGTCTCCACAATCCAACCAAAGCTTCTCGGAAGATGGGCGTCGACTGTATTTCGAAACAGCACCCGTTCCTGATGAGGTCCAAAAACAACGTCTTGCCAAAGCGGAAGGCCGAGAGCTAGAAGACGAATCCAACGATCACGCGAAACTGGATATATGGCACTGGCAAGACCCTCAACTCCAACCGCAACAACTTCTCGAGGCCGAACGAGAACGCAAGCGGCGCTACCGTGCGGCTTTCATCTTGAAAACGAATCGCGTCGTTCAATTGGAAGACAGTGAAATCCCATCGCTTCGTATCGACCTTCGATCACCTTCCAACATTGCGGTCGGCAACACCAACGTCCCCTATCGCAAAACACTCTCCTGGGAAGTCCCCGGATTCCAGGACGTCTACCTCGTCAACCTCAATTCCGGACACCGCGAGCGTGTGCTGGAAAAGGTCCGTTGGAATGCAGCCATTTCGCCTCAAGGAAAACACATTGTTTGGTTTGATGCGGAAAACGGCAAATGGTTCGCGAAAGCGACCAAGGGAAAGAACACCGAGACCATCGAGATCAGCAAGGGCATCAAGCATCCGCTCTACGACGAACTAGACGATCGCCCGACGTTGCCATCCGCGTACGGAACCGCGGGCTGGCTGGACAACGATCAAGCGTTCTTGGTCTATGACTCGCATGACATTTGGCAACTGGATCCAACGGGCAAAACGAAACCGATTTGTGTCACGCTGGGAGAAGGCCGTAAGAACGACGTGCGGTTCCGTTACCTGCGTCTCGATTCCGAGCGACGGTTCATCGACCGTTCCGAGACAATGATCCTGAGTGCATTTCGACGAGACACAAAGGCCAGTGGGTTTTACGCTCTTGATCCACCGAGCAACAAAGACGACGCGGAAGAAAACATCCTGCGTCCATTGATCATGCTGGATGAGAATCTTTCGGGATTGAACAAGGCCGAAGACAGCGACCAAGTCGTGTTCATCCGCAGTACGTTCAGACGCTTCCCGGATCTTTGGACAAGCACGATTGGTTTCGAAAAGATCCAGCGTGTCAGCGATGCGAATCCGCAACAGGAAGAGGTCTCTTGGGGCACCGCCGAACTCACACACTGGAAAGCGCAAGACGGGCAAGAGCTGGACGGGATCTTGATGAAGCCGGATGGATTCGACCCATCCAAGCAATACCCGATGATCGTTTACTTCTACGAACGCAAATCAGACAGCCTGCATAGTCACTACCCACCTGCTGCGGGTCGATCGATCATCTGCTTCAGCTTCTACGTCAGCCGTGGTTATCTCGTGTTCATCCCTGACATTCCGTACAAAACCGGAAAGCCAGGACAAAGCGCGGCCAATTCAATTCTTCCGGGCGTGGACCATTTGGTTGCTCAGGGCTTTGTCGATGAAGATCGGATTGGAATGCAGGGTCACAGCTGGGGCGGGTACCAAACAGTCTATTTGGTCACACAAACCGATCGCTTCGCGTGTGCCGAAGCCGGAGCTCCGGTGAGCAACATGACCAGCGCATACGGTGGCATACGTTGGAGCAGCGGGATGAGTCGCATGTTCCAATACGAAAGAACTCAAAGCCGGATTGGAGAAGACCTTTGGTCCGCTCGCGAGAAATACATCGCCAATTCGCCACTGTTCTTCGCTGACAAAATCAACACGCCGCTATTGATTCTGCACAACGACGAAGATGGGGCGGTCCCGTGGTATCAAGGGATCGAACTTTTTGTGGCGCTTCGACGTCTCGAGAAACCAGCCTGGATGCTGAATTACAACGGCGATCCGCACTGGGTCATGGGGGACCACAACCGCCGAGACTTTACGATACGGATGCAGCAGTTCTTCGACCACTATCTCCAAGATGCCCCCGAGCCCGAGTGGATGGCTGTTGGTGTTCCAGGCGTCGACAAAGGGAAACGGTTCGGCTTGGAATTGCTGGAACCAATCGAGGATTGATCTCGAGAAGAGGCACTCGCGTCGAGTGAGTAGCTTGAGCGAGTCTGATCAGCTGCAACACACCGATCGAACGCCTTTACCCCGCGCCCGACTGGTTCCTGCACAGCTCACCCCCGTCGGCTAGAATCAAGCCGATAGCACAGGCCCCGAAGCATGGACGAAATTCCTTCGCTTCAATTGGGGCGATGTCGTAAAAATCTTTCCGTTGGCCGACGAAGTCTTTCCGCAATGGCAACCGCTAACGAACATGACGATCGTGATCCGCTCTGGGTTTCGACTCTTCACTGGTTGTTGATTGCGTTTGGTGTCGCCGCGCCTTGGTTCCTGCACTTCACCGTTGCGTGGTGGGCCGCATTCTTGGCCATGTTGGCCTTCATGGTTGTGTACAGTTGGCTTTTTGTTCCCGAGGGCAGCATCTGCATGGGCATTCCGTTCATGCTGCCATTTGCAACGTCGCTCGTCTTGTTGTTGTTGCAATCCGTTCTGCTGCTGCGATGGTGCGTAGAGCGATTCTCTGGTGGATAGATTTCTGGCGATCCAATGTCGTTCAATGTAGTTTTTCGCTACGCTTTCGGCAAACCTTCCATCGTTCGTCACGCAGGCTGGCATCGGTACAATCTCCCTTAATTCAAGCATCGTTCGCTTCGTTGAGGGCCGTGCTGCTACAACCTTCCGTCGAGTGGTCCACCGCATGCCAAAGTCGACGCGCAGCGTATCGTTATGGCCGCGGCGACTCCTCTGGTACAGCGGTTGGTTGGTCTGGCTGCCTGTTTCTGGATACGGCATCAGCACGGGTAATCTACTGCTCGCATTCGCCATTGGCCCCACGTTGTTTCTTGCGTCGCTATTCTTCAGCATGCAAAAACTTGTCTGCCCGAAGTGCGGGCAAAAGATCCGAACTGTCAACACCACGATTTTCAATTGCATGAAATGTGGCGCTGCGTTCACGCCTTCGGAATCAAAGCGAGATACGTAGTTCGCCAATTGTCTAAGCAGGTACGCAGGAATGATTGGGTTTCACCATGTGAGCCGTTTGGGCGTTAGCCCCGGTTTTGCGTTGGAACCGTGGCTAACGCCAAACGGCTCACATACCCGATGACACCTGCCTACCTGCTTAACATGGCTTTTGCGATCGGGCACTCGTCTACCCTTCTCGCTTTGTGCCCCAGACTGGCATCGCACACCCTCCTGCGTTTCGATCTCGCACGCGCCGTCCAGGGCGTTTCACAAAAGTCTTCCACCAGCCGCCAACCGAAGCATCCTGCATGAATTTCCTGCGAGTTTTTTTGTTGTTCTCAACCGTGTTGATTTATTCAATGACGTTGATTGCTTCGCTTTCTGATGGAATCAATTGGCCAAGCGTTGCGACCAACGATTTGATAGCGTTCAACTGGCGGTCGCAGTTTGACACCGACTTTCTCATCTACCTTTTGCTGGGTGCCACTTGGATCACTTGGCGTGAAGGCTTCACTGCCAAAGGACACTACTACGCATTCCTGAGCGTGTTCCTTGGAGGCATGTTCAGCTTCCCCTATCTCCTGCTTGCGACCTTCAAAGCCGATGGCGATCCCCGAAAGGTTCTGCTCGGAATTCACTTCACGCGAAGTTGCGATGAGGTTGACTGCGATCGATAGAACAGCTGATATGGCGAGCGACTGGTGACGCCTTGCTAAAGAGCCAGATAAACACATCTTCTCTTCACATCAAATTCTTAATGGCTGCTTCTAATGCCAACGACTGCTGACAGTCAGGACAAACGGCGAGACAGCTTCTATAGTGGATCCATCCCGCCCATCGCTCGCGTGTTCAGTGCTGAATTGCGTTGATCACCTCCCACCTGAAGCACTCGCCATGTTCGCTTTGTTCCGTCTATCAGCTTTGCTGTTGTTCATTGGCTTGCCATTATTCATGGGGCAGCCCGCCTCTGTGCTGGCCCAGTCTCCTCACTCGGACGATGCCGCCACGACCAGCATCCTGCGACAAGAGAATTTGGTGGCTTGGTGCATAGTACCCTTTGACGCCGCCAAGCGGACTCCGGCCGAGCGTGCTCAAATGCTTCTCGATTTGGGCATCCGTCGTTGTGCTTACGACTGGCGAGCTGAACATGTCCCAACCTTCGAACAAGAGATCCTGGAATACCGGGAGCACGGCATCGAGTTCTTCGCCTTTTGGGGCGGCCATCCGGAAGCGTACCGACTGTTTGAAAAGCACGATCTGCATCCGCAAATTTGGATGATGCCGCCCAACATCAAAAATGGGACCCAGGAGCGGAGAGTCCAACAAACCGTTCAGCAAATGGTTCCTGCCGCGAGAGAAACCCAGCGATTGGGCTGCAAGCTATCTCTGTACAACCACGGAGGTTGGGCGGGTGAACCAGAGAACTTGGTCTCAATGTGCCGTTTGCTTCGTGAGCAAGGGTTTGATCACGTTGGCATCACCTACAACTTTCATCATGGCCACGATCACATTGACAACTGGAAGCAATCGTTCAATTCGATGCGACCATTTCTGCACTGTCTGAATATGAACGGGATGGTGGACAACGCCAATCCGAAGATCCTGGGCATCGGCAAAGGGCAGCATGAAGTGGACATGATTCGAGTCGTCATGGAAAGCGATTGCCAGGGCCCCATTGGTATTCTCGACCACCGATCGGAATTGGATGCCAAAGAATCATTGAATGAAAACATCGAGGGTGTTCGCTGGGTTCGCCATGAACTGCAACTGCCAGGCAGTGGCGGTGCGAAACCGAAATCACCGGCACCACTTACCACTCCGTAGCGAACAACTGTTTTGATTCAGCTTGACACCTTGGCCTTCCACCCCGCAATTCAACTGACGCGACTTTCACAATACATCATGCCCCCTCACAGAATTTGTCCAATCGTCCTTTGCTTTTCGTGCATGCTTTTGATGATTGCGGTGCCGACCGCATCTCACGCCAACGACGTGGTAGGCCCACTGGTGGGCTCAATCGATAGCACCTCCGCACAATTGCTCTACCGAGCCGGTGCATCCGAGCAACCACTGCAACTCTCGGTTCTTCAGGAAGGAGATGTTGTCCAGCGAATTACGTCGATCGGCGGAGAACAAGATGACTACGTGGCGAAGTTTTCCGTCACGAATCTTCAGCCGGACACTGTCTACCACTACCAGATCGACGACGCGGACACGCAAGCGACTTTGATCAAACCAGACGGGCAGCACTTTTTTCGGACTACTAACCCGAAGCGTGAAGGGCACCGTGTTTCGGTCGGATTCGTTTCGTGCGTGGACATCGAGCCCAATGGCATTTGGAAAGAGATGCAAACTCTGGACCTCGACATGGTTTGCCTGATGGGCGACACGCCGTATATCGACAGCACCGATCTAGCGAAGGTCAGGTCACGGCATCGGCAATTTTTGCAAATGTCAGACCTGGCGGAACTGTCTGGCAACACCTCCACCGTTGGCACTTGGGATGATCACGACTTCGGTCGAAACAACGGGAATGGACGCAATTTGTCGAAAGGAAAAGCGGACACGCGTCGCGGATTCGTCAACTACCGGGCCCATTCACAATACGGCAACGCAACGGAAGGCGTTTACCACAAATCGGACCTGGGCATGATGGAAGTGTTCTTCCTCGACCCGCGATACTTTTCGCAAACCGAACCCTCTCCCGTCGATGCGTCCCAGCCAACTTGTTTTGGATCGGAGCAATGGACCTGGCTGCTCACCGAATTGCGAGACTCGAAAGCCCCGTTCAAGGTGCTGGCGTTTGGCGCCATTTGGGAAGACAAGAAAAACAAAGAAACCGATGACATGTTCACGTATTGGTATGAACGTGACGCTCTCCTGGACATCATCCGAAACGAGAACATCAGTGGAGTCGTTCTACTGGGCGGTGATATCCACGTTGCACGGCATCTGATTCATCCTCAGCGGACTGGGTACGACTTGAACGACTTTGTTATCTCGCCAGGTCACAAACGCACCATTACTGAACTGGATGTCTTTCATCCATCCTTGGAATGGTCGCTGGTGGAAGGTTGGCAATTTTTGACGCTCACAGCGGACGGCACCACCGACGAGCCATTGCTCACCGCCGAATTCCGTCAACCAGACGGAATTGTGAATCGCAAAGTTGAGCTGCCCCTCACATCTTTGACGGCAAACGAAGAGAAGCATCCCAATCGGCGAGCACACTGGTCGTTTGATGAAAACATGAAAAATGATTCAACTCTCGGCCATCGCATTGACGCGGTCGCGGAGAATGGTGCCCGCATCGACAACAACGGTCTGTCTGGTGGAGCGTTGAGACTCGATCGATCCAAACAACAGTACATCCGTATTCCGCGAAGTTTCCTGGATGACAATTCGCCTCATCACACTGTTTCACTTTGGTTCAAACCGACGAGCCTTCCGAAGCATGGCACTTCGGAGCGACACTTTCTCTTTGAAAGCACTGCGGAGGGAGAAGTCTCCGCAAAAACCGCCTGGCACCTTTCACTAGGAATGAGATCGTCGGAATCACCGGACCAGATCAACCTGCAACTCTACACTCATACGCTTCAACCCGCCAAGCAACCAGAGGCGGCTCCCGAGGCGAAGTCGCAGGGCGGTTTCGATTCGTTGGTTGCCCGCGAGAGCTTACTGGGTCGCTGGAATCAAATCACGCTGACGTTTGATTCAAAGACACTCAAACTGTCTCTCAATGAACAGCAAATCGCGAAGCACACGTTGCCCGTCTCCGGCCCCGCGTCAGAGTTCGGAGGTCTTGTCATCGGCGGTCATCGAGAAGGCACGGGACGCAACTTCGATGGCTGGATCGACGAAGTGTCCGTGTGGCAAGGTCAGACCGGTCAGTAAGTGACAGACAACTCACGCAATAACGTTTTTCAATGACTGGATGGATTGCACGAAAGCTTCACTCGCTTCATCACGAAGCGAATGAATTCGTTCACTTCTTGTGGATGAGTCAATGACAACACGTGTCCCGCACCAGGGACAATTTTGTCTGGCAGTGTATTCTTTGCCGGCATCACCCAATCCCGTGCACCATGGATATGGTAGATCGGGAAAGAACACGCTGGTGCTGATTTCCAGTTTAGAATTTGATGGAGCGACCATCGAAATACCGCGGGGTCGCTTTGCAAAAATTGGCTCAGCAACCCATGCACGAATGGCATCGCCGTTCGGAGCGGACCACAAAGCAAAGGCTTCATTGCCCACTGCATTTCCCGAACCGGCAACCATAAGGTCAGACATCGCAGCGGTCTGGCCAGCCTGGCGTACATCGGCAGTTCGGATGGCGAGCGTACACTACCAATCAAAATCACCGCTTCCGGGTTCAGATGACGCGCCAAATGCATCGCGACGATCCCTCCGAATGAAGCACCGCCAATCACACAGGGCCCAGGGCCGATTTCAGAAGCAAGACGCTTTGCATAATCATCCAGTGGTTCGTTCTTAAATGGAGCGAGCCACTGCGGAACGCTTAGTTGTGGAAACGCCAACTTCTGCGCGACAAAGATCCTCTCGTCTGCGGCTAGGCCCGACAGAAGCATCAATCGTGGCAATTCATCGGCGACGTTCCTTCCGGTCACTCCGCCGCCTGCAGCTGGCTTCGTTTCAACGTCAACTCATAGACCTTCTGGTCTTCCATTGTGATGCACTCAAACGTCATTTCAGGATCGGTCTTCTCCAAGTCAAACTTCAGCATCCCGAAGAAGTTCCCTTCGTTGTAAGAGAAGACGGCTTCCTTCTTGGTCGGATGGGTGTGATCGTTGGTCATCTTTGATGTTTCAAACTCGAACAAGTCGTAGCTGTTTGGACGTTCGATCTTGTACACATCGGTGCGGTGCCGATCGGCGGACAGCAGAATCACGCCGCCGATGTTTTCTGTTTCGATGAAGTCGAAGATCTCGTTGCGTTCTTCTTTCACGCCCCACCACGAATCCCGACCTGCTTTGTCAGCGTGTTCGGTCCACAGCGTCCCTGAGGCAAGGACCTTGAACGTCGCATCGGACGCTTTCAGCTTGGCCAGCAACCATTCTTTTTGTTCGGGCCCCAACATCGTCCCATCCTCGAACGATCGATAGTAACGGTTGTCGAGCATGAAGAAGTCGACATCGCCGATCGAGAAATCAAACCAACACCCCGGAAGCTCATCGCCGCCTCCATACGCAGGGTTGTTCCAATTTTCGCGAAAAACCTTCCACGATTCGAACTTCCAAGTGGGCTTGAAACGACCAGGACCACCGGATGAATCATCCACACCTAGATCGTGATCGTCGTAGACCGCGTACACCGAGGTTGACGCGGTCAGTCGCCGAAACTCGGGTCGCAATTGTCTGCGGTAGTAGTGAACTCGCTGTTTCGTTCGTGATTTGGGTTGATCGATGTAAACGTTATCGCCGAGCAACAGAATCGCTTCCGGTGAACGCCCCGCGATCACGTCCCAGATCTTTTCCTTCGGCGGGTTGTAACGGGCACCACCGCCAAACGCGACGCTGAACGTCGATTTCTCATCTTTGGATGGGTAAGTCTGGAACGTTGGCTTCTGATCGCGGAAAACGCTTTGCCCATCGACCAAGACGTCGTAGGTGTAATCCGTGGCGGACTGCAATCCTTCCAGATCCAACAATGCGGTGAAGTCCATCTGCGGCGATGTTGTGACGACCTCGCTTGCTTTGCCGTCCATCACAACTTGCACGCTGGCGGCTTCTGTCGTTCGAACCCAAATGCGAGCGCTATGATCGGTGACGCATCCCAGCATCGGCCCGCCCAAAAGCTTCAAATCGTGCTTCTGAATCAGTTCCCGGAATTCCGGAGAGCTCACCACGCGGCTCAAACTCTCATCGTTCTCCTTCAACCCATACATGGACTCGAGAAAGAAGTGGTCCATGTCGCCCACGACCGGAGTTTCTCGCGGCGTCGGGATGGGTGGTTTGGCGTATGAGACAAAAGCAACAAGAAGGATCGCAAACAGGATCCCGGACAGCATTCTCTTCATGGCGGCATTCGCGGTGGAGGTTCAGGCAGGCCCGTGTCAGAACGGGCCGACCATCTTATCACAGCCTGATGCGCGAGAATGCCGACGGCCGCTCCAGCCTTTCAGATCCAACTGGTACTCAAGGGTCGTCGGGTATCTGAGCCGCTTGGCGTTAGCCACGGTTCCCGCACTCAACCGGTCGAACGCTTCAGCGTTTTCGCGTTCACGGCATACAAGCATCCAATGTCATCAGAACAAATCCGGTGCCGTAAGGTTGATGGTAATCGTACAGCGGGTAGTCCCACCATGAACCATCCGTCTCTTGGCGATCCAGCATCAGCTTGGCCAGCATCGATTGGTACGGAGCACGTTCTTCTTCGGGCAACAAATCCATTCCCACTGCGGCGTAGTAGTGGCCAAAGAAGTAGAAGTACCCAGCCACCTGCATCCAGGCTTCGTGAGGCACCGGTCGCTTGCGTCCAATGTCGAGCCAGCCGTTGCGCAGATAGAGTCGACAAAGCCAGACCTTCACGACATCATCGGTGATTTTAGAATCACCCCAGACTCGCATCGCCACATTGCAACACTGGGACCGGCCCAGACTCCCACCCGGGCGATTGATCTCGCGCATCGGTTGGTATTGCAGGTTTTCGCTATACAAATAGCTGAAGTCCGGTTTCTGTTGTCGCCCCAGCGCGGCCACCGCCCGATCCACCATCCGTTTTGGTGGGGTGACACCGAGTGAGTCGGCTTCCTTCAGTGCCACCAACACCGCTCCGTTGACAAAGCTGGTCGACGATGATGTTGGCTGGTCAGCTTGGTAGCGAAAATCGTAGTAGCCCCAGCCACCGTCGACCGATTCGTAACGCTGCAGCATTTCGAATTGATCCTGGATCAGGCTGACGATGCTGGCTTGGCGATCCGCGTCGTCCTTGTGCCAGTCATGCAATCGCACCAGGGCCTGGATCGAGTAACCGTGCCCCCAAACGTTGTACATGGCCGAGCCATCGGCGCGTCGCAGTTTCGGTAATTCGCGGAACAACCACGTTTCCGCTCGTTCGACCGATTCGCGGACTTGAGTTCGCAATCCTTGTTCGGACGCATCCGCTGGTAGGTGCTCTAGAGTGTCAATCAATCCAGCGATTCCTAGCGACGTGGTCGCGGCGCGAAACGCATGGTGTGCTCCAGGAACCGGAGCGTAGATGTTCAACCCTTTGGTCCGCGTTGGTGAACCCCAAGAACCGTTCGAGTTCTGATCATCGAGCATGAACTGGACCCCACGCACGATCGCGTCGCGGATCTCCGATTCGGTGGGCGCGTCAATCTCGGGTGGCACCGGGGTGCGAGTCACATCGAAGTGCTCCACCGCCGTGAGCTCTTCCGCATAGGATGCTCCGCTCAGTATCAGCGGACAAATAGCCATCATCCACACGCAGCAAGCGGAGAAACTTCGGACAATCGGAGTGCTCAAAGTCGTCCCGAATGGGTGATCGGCTTGCTTAATATTCATTGCATTTTCCCGAGGATGACTACGATCACTTCGTCAACTCAATGGACGCCGTCATGGTGGGCTTCACCGCTTCGGGCAATTGCCCAACGACCTTCACGGTGGCATCAAACTTGGTTCCCATAAATGGCACGGTCGCAACCGAATCAATGACGCCTTTCACTTCAGCTTTGGGGTCGATCGCTGGTTTGATCACGCATGAGTCGCCGGTCTTGATACCAACCAAATCTGCCTCGCTCAAAGTCAAACAAACTCGCATCTTTTTTGGCTGGACGACGGTAGCGATGACCTGTTTAGTCGAAACTTTCGACCCCGCCTCGATGGGACTTGGTTTGGCGTTGAGAGCACCACGATTGAGTTCTCCGTAAAGCAGGATGCCGTTGCCGGGCGATTTGATGACAATCGCCTTTCGCTGTTGGCGAAGCTCTTCGAAATCAGATTCTTTTTCGGCCAATGCTTTGGCCGCCTTCCGGCGTTCAAGGTCGCGTTTCTTTTTGGCACTGTCGAGGTTCCGAATGGTTTTCTCGTATGTCATTTGAGCTCGTTCCCACGTCGCTTCCGTTTGAGCATCCTCGGCAGGAATGGATTGCTCCAAGGTTCGTTTGGATCGGATCTCCGTGCTTTCCAATCGAAACTGAGCGGACTCAACCGCTCGCTTGGCACGCTTGAGCACGATCTCTTCGGACTCTTCCGTCAAATCATCAGCGTCGTACATTTGTTGAAGTTGCTTCAATTCCTCCGCGGCGTTCTCCAACGAGGCTTTGGACATTTCGAGGTCAAACTCAGCACTCTTGATTTTCCGATCCCGATCAACTTGCAGATAGTTGTCGTAAGTCTGCTTGGCGGACTGACGTGCACGCTCCGCATCTTGGCGATCGAGCTCTTGAGAAGCAACGAATTGGTCAAACGCGAACTGTTCATCAGCCGCGTCAATCCTCGCCAAGCGAATATCGTTCTCGGCGTCCGAAAGTTTTTTGTCGATGGATTCCGTGTCAAACCAAATGACCGTCTGGCCTTCTTTGATTTCGGTTCCGTGAGGCAAGATCTTTTTGATCTCGAGTTCACCAAACTGATCCAACCCGTGAATCAACTCCCAACTTTGAGTTGCCTCGAAGGTCCCTTGCACCTTGATCGGTTCAGCAGCCTTTTCAGTTTCCTTGTCCTTCGGCGCGTCGTCCAACGCGAGGACTGAATTGACCCCAAGGCACACACAGAACGCCGCAACGGCAGCTCGAGTCATCCGATTCAACAAACACTTCATGATGTCATTCTCTCAAGGCAATATGGGACGACGGTGATTGGCAATTTGCGTTCGGTCGTCTGTTTCAAGACAGCTCACTTCGGTGTGGCATACCGCCGAAAAAGCGGCGTGGCTTTTCAGGGTATCTCCAGCGATCACCAAATCAATCGACCGAAACTCAACGAGTTGATTCCAAACACTGGAAGAGGACAGTGCCGCAATCTCGTCGCTACTTAGCTGGCGCAGGAGGGCTCAGCCCCTCTTCGGTTTCATCATCACTTGGCGGGCACCTTCAAGAAGGCATGAAGACAAGCACCGAGCAACCGTCGCGACACAATCGAACACGCCGCGACGGTGCTTCCATTATACCGTTTAGCGGAGGCCGGTTGCCTTCAACCGACATCGGGCAAATCGTTGGACAGCTCAAGCCAATCGTCGTGCCGTCTCAGCCGTTCGACCACGTCCGGATGTGGCGTTGGCCAAATCTCCGGGAGATCACGTTCGCCTTCCAAATCCGTTCCAAACGCAAGCTGTTCATGGGGCGGATCAAACTGGGCGTTCACACCGGGTTTGTTCCCACGAGCGTCAACCCGAAACCAGCCATGCCCTGGCAGATGAACCGCGTTCAATCCATGCAAGCAAAACGGTGCGCCATCGCCGTCGATCGACAATCGCTGGTAACACATTCCGGCAGGGATTTGGTTGGCTCGTAACAACGCACAAAGCAGATGACTCTTGGCGTAGCAGTATCCGATCCCATGCCGCAGCACATCCGACGCTCGACATGTCACCGGGTTCCGCTGTTCATCTCCGGTGTGCTGGATCGAGTCACGCACAAACTCAAAACAGTTTTTCGCGGTTTCCTTGATTGATGCCCCCGTCAACTTGCGTGCACATTCAACGATGTCCGGATGACCAGCATCAATGTCCTCGCAATGCCCGAGGTAGTCGTCTGGATTAGGAGATGAACTCATGTCGATTTCGTTAAACAGTCTTGGAATGTAATCACGTCGGCAGGAATGATTGGAAAACAAATCGCATAGCGGCCTGTTGATTTAATGAGCCGAACCGCGTTAGCGGCGGTTAGTCAGACGCCAACCGGGGCTAACGCCCATCGGCTAATCGTTGTCACTCGGTATACGACTAAATCAACAAGCTGATAGGCTTCCAGCCTGCGATTGCGCAGAACACAGGCTGGAAACCGATGCCACCATTCCTGTCCGAGTAGCGTCAGTTGGTAGACGGACAAGCCTATCCACCGGCAGGTTCATTCAGTTCAAGTGCCGCCCGCAAGAACGCCTTGAAGTTGAGCAGGTCACCTGGTGGACTGCGCGAGAACCATGACACCAATTCATCATCGGGATAGATTGAAAACCTCGAACGCAACTCTCGAACAAAATCGTCTGGTGTTGTGCACTCCAATAGCCCCAAGGCCCGTTTTGCAAATGCCTTGCTATGACCAGGAGTGTCAACGGCCGCATCGATTGCCGCTTCGCGTTCCCAGTGCATCAAAATCGAACGAGCAATTTCGTGATTCAAGAAACGCAAGCTCGATGGATCGTCATAAAAATGTGGGTGAAATTCCAGCAGCTGACAACTCGCAGAACCGTACTCGGCAATCGCAATGTCCTTGCGGGTTTGATAGAGAGCATGTTCCAGCGCAGCAATCCGTCGCTGATGCCGGAACTGGCTACCGACGAGCGCAAGTCCCAAAGCAACAACGAGGACGGTGGTCAAAATTTGCGTCAATGTGAAACGCATGAGGCACCTCTTTCGAAACTTGCTGCAACTTCAACCCGCCCACTCGCCAAACATTCGCGTTGCTTCTCTCTCGATCAAACGGAAGCATCGTTTTGATTCAGTATTTGCCTGCTCGCGAAATGGTAGCCCCAAAACGCTGCTGACAGAACAAGCAGAATGGTTCCGATCCAGTTGGCCGCCCATGCTCGGAATACTTGATGACTCAGCGGTCCTGACGGCGGCTGCCAAAGCTGAATTTGCCCAAACGCGAACGCCGCGGATCCGAAAACAACCAGAACGACTCCGAATCGAAACGGATTGATCCAGCTCGATCGCGAATGGTCGACATCCGTCTCCTTCATCTCGTTTGTCTTCACCGGCCTCTTGGAACGTGTACCAAGTTGGAAACACAAAAAGAATGCGATGGTGAAGATCAACGTGGACGCAAGGTCCGCGGGCGATAGCAAGGTCGCGCCGCAGGAACAGGCAAAGGCAATCACCGCCGTTTGCTGATACTTGCTGTGACGCCACCGCAGAAGCAGTGAGACAAGCCCAAGAACGACGGGCAAGACGAGTTCGAAGATACCAACGGAAAGGTGCATGGCTGAATTCTCCAACAAACAAATGGACTGGAAAGTTCGCCGAATGCACTCCGTCGACCATTGGTCACGAAAGGGAAGCGATCACGTGATCTTATTGCCCCTGCTTGGCCGAGTCAAACATGATCGAGTCAATTTGCCCGTTGTGAATCAATCGTCGCTTGTTCACAAGCCGAACAAACCCAAGAGGACGACAATCGTGATGGCCTCACGATAGGCGAGGAAGCGGATCGAGAACAAATCTGCGACCAATCGATTCCAGAATTCGCGAATGAACCATGCGGAAATGAACATCATGATCAGGTAGCGAACAAAATCGATCAACGATGTAAGCACCAAGCCTTGGATGGGTACGTTCTGGGCTTTGTCCGAAAAAGCGAACGTGATGAACCCGGTCCCCGCCGAGTACAAAATCAGCAGAACATTGAACCCGAGAGTGATGGTGGGGCGTGGGGCTTTCAAAATTGGCTCCGACGATGGGCTCAGTGGATTTCAGGTGGCCGATGAATGGAACTCAGGCGTACTCGCTTGGCCCCAGCATCACCGTCTCTGAGACGCCGCTTTCGGTTTCGAATCGGACGTGGCCATCGGCCTCGACCAGCGAGCGTTCATGATCCGTCAGCTCTTCTTCGAACTGTCGTTGAATCAACTCCGTGTCGATGTACTTGACCGCCAACTTCGCCGAGACCGTGGTCGCCACAATCACCACGGATAAAATCCGCATCCCAGGATATGGCAAGAAGAACACTCGCGGGCCAATCATCCCCGACACGATTTCGTAGCCTCGCAACGCAACGCGGTAACGTTCCAAGTTTTCGGTCGATGTCTCATCGACGGCTTCCTCGACCTGCGTTGCCACACGCTCCACCGATGCCGTGATGGGCTCTGTCACCTCGCCCGAATCACATCCCGTGACCGATGCGGCGGCAGCGAACGCTGAGAACGAAAGAAAATGTCTTCTCTGCATGTAAACGCTCGAAGTGAGAGAACGAACAAGCTCATCGACCGAAGATCGTCGGATGATCCCCGTCTTCATCAGGGGCCGAATCAATCGTCAAAAGGGGCGCTGATTGTCTCTGAACTCATTGGCCATTCGGTCGTCGGTGAATCGTCCGGGAAATGCAGCAGGCCAATCAAGCCGATCCCCAGCAAAACGATGCTCATCAGCACCGCGTTGGCGGCCCACTCTCGGGCATGAACCTGGACCGCAAATGGCCCGAACTGCACCGTTTGCGATGTCGAAACCGACGTCACGACGGAAACAGTGATCTTTTGCGACCTTGTTCCGTCCCCGTTGTCGATGACCGGACCTTCATAGGTCGTCTTGGGCGTGAGATCGACCTGCGCGACCGCACGCGATTGCTGCCGAGCGTTCCACGCCACTCCCGCGAGGGGAATGGCGAACAATAAAAACAGCAACCAGACCAATGCCAAAGGAAGGTTTGTCATGACATCGGTCACTTCATGCAGCGGGGATCGCACGGACACAGCCCATGCCAACTCGGTCTACTCTTGGACAGCTTCAAAAACTGCAATTTGCCCATCGTTGGGTTGGCCATTCGAATTTTCGCTGGCACGTCGCCATGAAAGAACAACGCCGTACAGTTTGCCATCGATTTCAACCGGGCAGAAACCATGCATGTGTTGCATCAACTGCAGCGTTTCATAGGTCGCGGGCACCAATGCACCAGATGGCTTTCCATTGTCCATCACCAACACGGGCGCTGATCCATTTGTCGTCGGCAGTGCGTTCAACAACGGCAGGAACATGCTGTCGCCAATGCTTGAAATGTTGCAAGGATTCGAACCCTTTGGCAACTGAATGTAGTACTCCTTTCCTGCTCCCGGTGTGCGAAGCTGAGCTCCACCTGGAGTGAAGGCAAAAATCCGACCGTGAGAACGCGATGCGATCTCAACAATCTCTTTACCGTTTTCGGTTGCAACTTGAACGCCGTGCCCAGTGTTGAGCATGCCGCCACTGCCTTCTCGGCCGCCCCATGCCGGACCATTCCATTTCCACTGGCCGTCAACCAACTCTGCGGACAACGCAAAGTCACCCGGTGCGTATCCGATGACGACAACCAATCGCTTCGCATCCGGCAAAAAGACAACATCGCATGGCGTGAATCTTCCACCTGACTTGAAGTATTCGTTGACGGTCGGGTTGTCGAATTCATCGCCTTTGGGCTGAGTCAGTTTTGCAAGGACTTCTCCGCGTTTCGTCACGAATACTTCTTGCGTGTTGGTTGAAGCAAACGCCCAGTACGATTCGCCATCCAAGACAAAACAATCAGTCCCGTGAGCGTTCATGCCGGCAGCGAACGCTGGATCCTGCCCTTCGACGAGTGTCCATTCCTTCAACTCGGGATCAAGCGTCACGAGTCCGTGCTTGGCAACGGCCGTCACGATTTCTCCGGTCAACAAATCTCGATCGGCATTGTTGTGCAAGCCACCTTTGGCCGCGTCGATCATCGCTTTGGATTGCTTGCCCAACTCAGGGCGATGTTCCCAGCGATACGTTTTGCCGTTCACTTGAAACTTGTTGGTCGGTGCAGTTGGATCAAACTCCGCGGAGGATTCCTTTGACGCGTCGGAATCTCCGTGCTCGTGGCCTTCATGAGCCATTCCGGCCAAAGGAATTCCGGAGAGGAACGCAAAAACGGAGCAGATGAATATTCGGGTGTACGACACGATTGAGAATCTTTTTGGAGGACGGTGGGTCTGAAATGCACCGGCCGTGGTTGTGGTTTCCACAAGCCAAGCTGGTACATCCTGCGGGTGCCAATCTCTGTTTTCCGAGCCGGGTCTGTCAATTGGGCGACGAAATCAGGTGCCGTTTTAAGCTCGATCCTTCAGGGAAATCGCGGCAAACGGCTCGGCGGCGATGATTCTACTTCAAAGCAAATAGCGATTACACGCTCTTTCAAACCACGCTGTGAAATTGACAAGTGCCCAGATCGACCGGTGAAAGCCCGCCTTTCTCGACCATTGAATGCTTGAACCGGGAATTCGAACAGAGAATTCGAACTGGCTCGTCGGACCGATGTGCCCGGGAAAAGCTCCGACAGAACGTTGTCGACAAGGTTCAACCCTTCCATCCCAAGCAATCGATCGCCCTACCGGCTGCAGCAAACACTCTCGAGACACTCCACACCGCCACGGTCAGGCATCGTGAAGCGGAGACCACGGATCAGCAATACTGAGGTCAAACCTGACGGAACGCACGCAAGAATTCCTGCTTGTTCTTTTCGAACTTGCAGTGTTCTTTGTGATTGATCCGTCGCCGTTTTTCGGTGAAGGCAGGTGTGATCAGTCCCCAGTTAGCATTGCGAGCAATCAAGACCACGTAGTCAATTTTGCACGGAGACCAACAATTGTTAATCTCTTGATTTTTTCCTTTGCTTTCAAACGTCTTGATCTGGATACGATGAAAGTTCGGACCATCTGAGATCAATAAATCTGTTTTGTGCCCATGGTCCACCATCGGCGAATAAAGCTGCCAACCATCCTGCATCAACCAGCACGCGACCAAGCTTTCGAATGAGACATTCCTGAGTGTCTTCCGTGTTCCGTCTGGTGTTTTGGTTCTGCGAAGTGGCAAGGGTTGGGCGCACCTACCAATGAGTGAGTCGAATCAAGACTGATGAATTTGACAAGCGTTCTTGCAAGCTGATTCATCGGCGGCAGACAAATCTGAAACGCAAGAATACCGTCGGCTATGCGGGTAAGATGAGGTCATTGAGTGGCTCAATCGTCTAGCGTTGGCCAGGGTCGCAATATGGAACCACAATCGACTGATGGGTTCACTCAAACCATTTCTTCGTACTCGCTAGAAAACCCTACCTTCCCCTCTCAAGAGAGAAACCAAGAATCCTAGCTGGCGGTATGATTCGATACTTCGCGGCGACAGGCTGTTTTTCGGTTGTGCAGCTTGAAACGGTTGTAGGTGCAACGAAGCACGTACCTGCCGAAGCAAGCGAGTGCGTGAGCGTAAAAATTCATCCTCTACATTTGTGCCAAACACGAGAATGACGTTGTCCGACTCCAGTCCAAGCCGTCATCCTTTCGGACTCGCTATATCGCGTCGCCGAAAAGTCATCGCAATCATCTCTGTGTTATTAGTAACTTTTATTTTCTATGCGTTGCATCAAACGGACCGCAGAAGACCCACTTCGTCCTCAACGGTGCCACCCAATTTTGCATCGTTGCCAACTGCTACTTGGTTTTCTGACACCGGCGCTACGTTTTAATTTCGGGCTGATGGCTCCGGTCGATCCCGTGACCCACAATCCCCTGCTCTTCCCGTTCAATACTTTGAATGGGATATCGACGGCACGGCACTAACCATTCACTACGTGCCTCAGGGTCGCTTGGAAAATATCCTGGCCTACCAAACGGGTCACGACACTGCCGCCATGAACTTGACCACGGTAACGAAGGACAAAATCGTTGCGACCTTGGACGGTGTTCAGATCCAGTTTTCCACCACAACGGATGCATTGCTCGATTCGCTCCCTAGTATTTCAATCAACGAAACTTCGTCAGCAAGTTACATTCATTTCGGCAGCAAAGTCGACGACCTGCTGAACTCATACGATCGGTCCGAAGCACGAATCAAAGCGTGAAAGGCGTCGCGTTTTCCAGGATCAACTCGGAAATCGAACGTCCCTCGGGGAACCAATACCTTTCGACGGTTCCACCGAATTCCGAAGCTGAGTGCAGCTTCGATCGTTGAGTGCGGTTCCCGCAGCACGTATGCTGAAGAGATTGCAACGACGAGAGCCCACGACCAAACCGGTCAAATCACGTTTGCTGCAAACAAGAATCCGACGCAATCGTTGCCAATTTCAGTGTTTCCGAATGACCCAAAAGCAAGCCAAGTCAGCCATCGTTGGGCCTCGGCAGTTTCAGTGGCAAGGCAGTGGTTGGTTTGGATGCGTTGTCGGCGGATCCGCTTGGCTGGTTCCCATGTCGGCAATCCTGGCGCTGAACGGCCACCCCTTACTCGCTCTCGTACCTTTGGGATGCTGCTTGCTGGCGATTCTTTTGGGGATCGCCCTTTGGCACAACCGTGACCGGGTGCGTCCGTTCCGAGCGTTGATAGGCATGTTGATGCTGTTCTCGATCACGACTCCGTTTGCTTGGTTCACCGTTTCAACCAACGCATCGCCAGATTCCCTTGAGCTCCTCAATTGGCCTCAGTCAATTGCGATCACTGCGATGGTCGCGGTGATCTGCCCCACCATTGCGATCTGGTTTTGCTTCCTCGAATACGCTCATCACGGCACGTCGAAACGGGCAAGCCAAGACGCGTGAGCTCTGATCGGACGCGCAGCGAAGTGTTGAGAATCTGATGCCGTTGCCCGCCAACCGAGCAACGTTCCCCGATCAAAATCACTCGTAAAGATCGAATCTGTTGACGAATCCCTATCAAACGCCGTAGGCTGATGCCAGTTTTGATTTCGGCCATCAAGCAGTTCGCAAACGAGTTTCTCGACCAGCGACTGCACTGCTCATCATGGCGTCGATCCATGCTGTGATTGTGACGATCCACCTTGTTTCAGCAGGCTTTGTCTACTACCGACAGCTTGGCTCGGGTATTTCACTGCTCGCGACTGGCATCGCCGCTGGGCAACTCATGTCGATGATCGTCATCTCCATCGGTGCCGCCAAGCTTGGATTTCTAGAATCGTATCGAATGGCACGCGTCGGATCGATTTTGGCGTGCATTCCCTTGCTGACACCATTCGTCTGGCTGGGTATCCCGTTCGGTATCTGGGCCCTGAGACTTCTTCGCGATCCCGAGATCCGAGCGACGTTCCCTGATTGCCCCGCATTGAATGAGCGTCACGGGAGCCGCAGTTAAACATTCGTCGTTAGAAACTGGAATCAATTAAACTGACGGAAGATCGCGATTCGACGATTGGCATGCAACTGAAGTTTCGCTTTCCGCACCGGCTATCGTTTAGCTCCCACCTGTTGTGCGTGAATTTCCATTGTGGCAACGCATGCTTCGTTCGCCTCGAAGATGTCGTGCAATCCCTTCGCTTTTAAGACTCACGCCATGTTGCACCGAAACGTCGCCTCGCTCATTTGCTTGATGGGGATCGCACAAATGACTTCACTCATCGGATGCAACCATCCGACCGAGCGAGAATTGGCGGCCGCGAAAATTCAACAGGTTCGAGAGAATCCAACCATGCCTGACAATGAGGCGGTTCAGCTGTTGGCGGAGGGCTACTTCCGAACTGATTCCGTCGTCGTCAGCCCTGACGATCAAACTGTAAAAATCGTGGCGAGGCCAGCTGATCTGTCGAGCATGGTGGACATCGGTCAAGACTTGGAGGACGCGAACAAGAGAGCGCAACGAGCGGTCATCTTCTTTGCTCTTCAGAATTTGAACAAACTAACCCGAGCTGTCAAAGATCGAGAAGTCGGTGACATTCAACTGACGCTCGAAGAAGCGGTGATTTACCAAGATCGAACGGACTGGTTCCCGACCTACCGCTTGTCGCTGCCTCCCGAAAAGTTCGATGAGTTTGAAGCCCTCTTTGAACAAATCGAATCGGCCTTTGGAGAGGCCGACAGGGATTTCAATCGTGCCTTCGATGCTGGATTGATAAAGCTGGAGAGGGTTTGGGACGTCGAGTTGGATGCGTTTGACCAAACGCAATACGAACGCGGTGAGCGCTGACCGGACAGCGTCAGGTTGAATCGACCGTTTGGGCTGGCTGAAGAAACCGTGGCTAGCGCCAAAACGGCTGAAGTGTTCGCAGGAACAATCCTGGAGAGCCGATCGCTCGCTACCACTGTGTGTTGATCAACGCTACTTTCTGCAGACGCATCTCGAAGCTCATCAAATAAACCTGTGCATCCACAGCCTTCACCCCACGCGAAGCAACTTTCATGACGCCACTTCTTTTCTCTCGTGAGCTTGGCAACGATTCCATGCACCGCCTCCATTCTCCGGTAAGAAATGCGTCCGCATTGATCTTTGCCGTGGTGGCATTCTCAACATCGATCAATGCGTCTGAACCAAAGCCGATTGAAGCGTGGGACAGAGTTGTTTGCATTCAAAGCCAGGTCGAATCGAAACCTGACACTGGCAAGCTTTGCTCGGCGTTTCTCGTCACCGCAGACGAACGACTATTTCTCGTGACGGCTGGCCACGCTTCCGCTGAAACCAACCTCAAAAGCAAGCTCCGGTATCGAGATCCAGATGGGGTAACGCAGTGGGTATCGCTCAAGACATTCTTCCGAACATCGACCAACCCGTGGCAACGAAACGAACAATCCGACTTCGCGATCGCAGAGCTCCCCAGTGTCGACGGAGCTGAAACGTACCGTTCTCACCTCTCTGCACTCTCGATCTCCTTGGATTCCATTTGCACCGAAACCCCGCCACGCACGACCGAGATCGTGGCGGTCGGTTTTCCGCTCGCGATCGGAGCCGGTGATGTGATCTCACCCGTCGCGGTGGTGGGACACATCGCATCTCGCGAAACGAACACGGCAAACACTTGGGGGCACGAACCAATCGTGTATTGCTCGCCAGCCCTCGCTCAAGGGACCAGCGGTGGCCCAGCTTTTTTGAACAACCAGCCCGACGGAGAATTGACGGTGATTGGCATGCACATCGGTGTGGTAAAGGACGTATCGGGTGCCAAACTGTCGAAGATGGTCCCCGCCAATCTGATCCGAGACCAGATATCGTCACATGCAACGGACGAATAGCAACGGATTGACCGAGAATCGATCACGTGTAATTCGCCTTCCGCGAACAGCCATCAGCACCGGCGATTCATTTTCTCGATCGGTGACCGCGTACCAGTGGGCAGCAGTCAAAACCGCGATTGATCGGCCTATGATCGTCAGCGAACGAATCAGTGGAACCTTGCCTTGCACATGGGCAACCGGGACAATAGATCCCGTTGGGATGGGAACAGGCGAGGACAAATCGCCCCCTCAAGACTCATTCTCACCACTGAACCGTCCGGAACATCCTCCAACACATGATCTCACCCGGTACAACAGGTGAGGATCGAGCTATCGGACTGAACCATGGCTTCCTATCAGCAACTCGACGATTGGCTCGTGGCAAACCGGCTCGACTACCACCGGCTACTTCAACCACCTGCTACTCATTCCGAACTGGCAGCGGCGGCCACTGTGTACTGCTGCACGCTCCCTGAGGAGTTCGCCGAACTTTATCGGTGGCACAACGGTCAGCAATCCGGCGACTTTACCGAACTGTTATTGAATCTGACATTCATGACGTTGCGTGAGTCCATGGCGACCCACACAATGCTCACTGACATGGCCCTTTCCGAAGGTTGGCCATCCGAGCACTGGCAGCCTGCGTAGCTTCCCTTCCTGGACAACGGCGGTGGCGACCACTTGTGCTACGTCGTCAGGGATGGGCACGGCTTCACGCGGGGGCAGGTGATTTGGTTTGACCAAGAGGGTGGAGAACCGCATGAGGTTATCCACGAATCGCTGCTTGACTTCCGTCGCGACTGGTACGACCGGATGCTCAACGATCGACTCGAACTGACCGGATAACCCTCGGATGCGCCGGAGTGGGGCTTGCGGCCATTTTCAAATGGATGACTTTTCTCTCCCCACGCGGTGATCCGCAATGTTCGCCGTACCTACAGCATATTCTTTGATGACACAGAATTCGAAACGGCAGTCAAGACTCGTTCGATACCAATTACGGACATTGATCTTGATTGTCGCAGTAGCGGCAGTTGCGTTGGCGATCGCACGCCCCCTATTTGACTGGCTGGATTCGACTCCGCTGCCACAAGCAGTCGCTCAGTTCAACGATCAGATCTCGGATACAGTCAAAGTCGATAGCACGCTGCTCGACGAGAATGCGGTCCTACAAGCTATTCAATCGACGCTGTCGCTGGGGAATACTCCAGAGCACGTAACGACGCTGCTCAAGAAGATACAGAGTAGTCACCGACTCCCGCGCAATACGTTCTTCGACCACGATGTGTACTACAAAGGATCTACGCCCGGCGAGCCACCAATCGAGTGCCTCGGCGTAACGCTCGTGCTTCCGTCTGGGCCAGATGAGAGATTTAGGCTGCCGGTCATCGAAATCGAGAACGGATTCTTGGTCGAATGATGATCACGACGAACCATCCCATGCAACGGAGCACGCGATCAGGCGGCTTGGCAGTGATTAATTATCTCCGCGAGCCCGCTGATGGGTGACGTTCCCCGACTAACCCCAAGACCGTTGCTACAACGTTTGAATGATCGACGACTCCGACTCTGAGCTGGTGGGTGATACTGTCGAGCGAATACTGAAACTTCACGGCAACCAACTCGACATTTACTCGATCCCCAAGCCGCATCAAATTGTGCTCGCGGTCAACCAAGCACACGCTCGAATTTCGAACGGCGGATTCCAATTTTTGCTCGAACGAAAGGATGCTGACTTCGACCTCTGCACACTCATGCCCGAATCGCATGCAACAATCGGCGCTGAACAAGCACATCGAGCATTCTCCCGATTTCTTCGTGGCACTTTGTGGATTCGCCCCACGTCCGCGATCTCGCGACCGTTAAACAGGCTTCGATTACCGCTTTCGATGATCAAAGCACTGCTTGGATTTGAGACTGCAGACACTCTATACTTTGAATCATCAGATGAGACATTCCGGCTGCTCGCTGAATACGTTCGTGCCAATACTGGCGCGTTGCCCACCGGCTAGCTGAAGAACGTGAATTCAAACCCGAAACGCAATTTTCAGAGCGTTGAAAAAACGAAAGGTTTTTCAACGCCCCCTGGCGAAACACCGACTGAGCCCGCCAAGCTGTTTGGAGCTTCAAATCCCAACAACTCATGCGGGCTCAGTCAGCTATGCACATCTTAAGCAGCAAATCAGCCATCAAACGATCTACAAGTATCTATGGTCTTTGGATCGAAACTACCCAATTCGCAAAGTGATGCGGCGAAGCGGGCGTCGCAATCGCAAGCAAAAGCCGGGATTCATTCGCAAACAGGCTACTGACCGTGTGTCAATTCACGACCGCCCAAAAGTCGCCAGCAACCGGAAACGGGTTGGCGACTGGGAACTCGATTTGGTGGTCTGCAAGAAGAGCACTGGCTACCTGGTAACCGCCGTGGACCGCAAGACTGGCTACACCTTAGTTGGTCGCTGCCAAAAGAAGTTATCGCGTTTGGTGATGGATACGATTCGGTCGATGTTCAAGAAGGTGCCGAAGGAATACATCAAGACAATGACCTTCGACAATGGCACCGAATTCTTCTACCATCCATTTCTTTTTACTTGGTTCAAAGTCATGGTGTTCTTCGCCGATCCATACTGTAGTGGCCAACGAAGGACCAATGAGAACACCAATGGTCTTCTGCGTCAGTACTATCCAAAGGGAGTGGACTATGGTTCGATCAGCTGGCAGCAGGTTCGCAAAGCCGCTATGCTGCTAAACCTACGACCTCGTAAACGACACGGCTATCAGACACCGGCGTCGCTCTCCCAGTGATTTCGCGAAAAATTGCGTTTCGGATTTGAATTCACGGAATGGGTGAACCAAGCAATGAACACGTAAACGCGGACTCGTGTTTCCGAATTGGATGATCGTTCGCCGTAGTCCGGTCATCGCTATCAACATGAGAGGTCTCCGTGATTTGAGGTGTCAACGTGCAAGAAGTGTTGATAGTGACGTCTCGAAAGAGAACGGTCACGGCCTGGTCAGCAGCGTGCAGCAACCGACTCGCCTCATACCACGGACTTCTTAAATTCTTTGTCCGACTGAAATGCACCTCACCAAACGCACCACGCATTGAATCCATACTCATCAGCTGACACGACTGTCGCACGGTTGCACACGCCTACGCACCTGCATTGGGCCGTAGACGCGATTGCGATTACTTGGGCGTCACTTGGTTTTGCCGCTCTTGGGCTGATCGTAATTGGAGCGTTTGCGTTAACTGGCACATTGTTGTCGTTGGCGACCGATGAAGACGCTTACATTTCGTTGATTGCTGTTCCGTTTGTTGTGACTTTTGCCGCTGTTGGCGCATTTGTGGGCTGCTACTTCAGATCTCGCTATATCGGTGCTGCAGTGTGTTTCGTTCCGCTGTTTCTGTTTGCATCTTTGCTCTGGCTCTCCGACCGTTTTAGCGATCTAGGGGAGGGCGAACAGGTCGTAACGCTATACGCAAACGGGCTCTATATCGGCGGGCTTTCAATGGTACCTGCGTTCATTCGTTTCCCTCGGGTTGCTCAACTCATTCCATTGACGCTCCCGCACACGTTGGTTTGTCTCGTCGGCATGTACTTCCTTTACACTTTCGGTCTCTAACGCAGGATGCGTGAATTCACATCACGCAATAACCAATTCATGCCGTGGAGTGACGGTAGAGACCTCCAGCAACTGCAAATCTGGTTTCCGCCACCACGCAGATGCTTCCCGTTCGCCGACGCAAATCGCATGATGCTACATCGCTATGGATGATATTACTCGCGCCAAAATACTTGCCGCGGCCGAAAAGCTTTTCGATCGCGATGCTCTCTATAAACTCGCGTCTTCCGTTAGTGAGACGCAGAAACGCAAAAGCCTTCGCTTTTGGCAGGACGAAATGCTGTCAGAACTGAGCAAGCGGGTTGGTGTCGACATTACGTCGAAACCGCATTTCATTGATGTATTTAAAGGCACGGCTGAGAAATACTACACGCCGCTGTCGCCCGACGGGCAAGCAGAGCTCGACGAAGCCAAACAACAACTGCGGGATCAAGTAAACAAGATCGGCAAAAAAGTTCGCAAAATCACTCGAGGTGGGCAAGAGACTATTCCGCCAGGCGTACCACAGGAACCGCTAAATGATGCAGCGCGCGAAATAGGATTCCATGTCGCTTTTTCACTTCAAGAACTCGTGGAGTCACTGCTCCGACATGCTGAAGAAGACGTCCGCAGCAAACGCAACCTGCATATCTGTTGCGAATTGATACGCGCTCGGCATTTGGGTGCGAACGTCCCGGTCCCTACGCTTATCGAGCTAGCGAATGATTCAGTTGATGCTGCAATCGACGACTTCGACGCTGGAAGAACAAGCCTTGAGGGTTGGTACCGGCCACTCAGCGAAGGCATATTTGCCTGCGCTTTCTTAGGCATGAACCGAAAAATGGCACGGCTCTGTCAATGGGCAACGCCCCGTAAGAAACCGGGCTACGAAGGTCCGCTCGACAACGAGATTCAAGAACTGACACTGGTTACTGCCGGTCTCTTTCAGGGTAGTCTCAAGCCTGGTTTCGTTCGAAAACTCTCGCGGTGTTCCGAGAGCCGAAAAACTCGAATACGACTCCTTGCAAACATGGTGCAAGCGATCTACGACTGCGATCAAGACGCTTTCCAGATCTCCACTCAGAAAGCAGTGCAAAACTATCGCAAACGCAAGACTCCTGATCCCAACCTAGCAATCCTTTCTAAATATCTTCCGGTTCATATCAACACTGCATACTATGCCGGACTATGTCACGGGATGACCCGCTGTGGTTTTCCCGACAGCGTTGCCGCGTATTTGTGTGACATATTCGACGATTCGAAACTGTACAATTGACGGCGAACCACGGGATGCACGCGGAGGACTAGAAAACGTGTTTTGGCTGTGGTTGCCTTTCCGTTCGTCTCCGGTGATGCCCGACGTTTCCCGAGTAAAGAAATCACATGCAACCACTACCCTGCATCATTGGCCTAGACGCTGACGAACTCGCCGACATCAAACAGCGCTACGGTGGCCCTATGGTGTGCCACGAGCTATTGCCGCAAATGATGGTTCGTGATCGCCAGCTCTTTGTCCAACCCGCGAGTGGCGCTCGGCTCCTTCCGATTTCGCGAATGGTCTTTCACGGCATCTTCGCTGACGATCACGACTTCATCACTGGGCTAGCTATCTGGGCCGGTGAATGCTTGCCGAACGCCGCGGCAATGATGGACTGTCGGCTCAAATTGCCATGCTTA
The DNA here is from genome assembly GCF_000196115.1 of Rhodopirellula baltica SH 1. Classification (NCBI taxonomy): domain Bacteria; kingdom Pseudomonadati; phylum Planctomycetota; class Planctomycetia; order Pirellulales; family Pirellulaceae; genus Rhodopirellula; species Rhodopirellula baltica. The sequence goes on along the minus strand of NC_005027.1, from coordinate 16,189 downwards.
GCCCGTGCTTTGCGTTTTGCGTCGTTTGCGGATCCTCCGCGTGGATACTCATCACCTGGCCTTGAATACATTGCCAGTGGGCCGTCCGTCGCAAAATGGGGCAACTGGCATTGTGGCGAGAACAAAGAACGATTTGACGATTCGATGGTGACCGAGAATGCCTCCATTGTCGAACCATTCGTTTCTGGCGAGGCCATTCGCGTCGTTGTTATTGGCGACAGTGCGTGGCAGATTCGCCTCGAGGGTGACGACTGGCTGAAGTCTATTCACCACGACACCGCTTCTTTGATTGATCTCGATTCCGCTTTAGTTGATGATACGCGTGCCGTCGCACGCGGATTCGGGCTTGAGATCGCTGCAAACGACTACATCGTTGACACCAATGGCGTCCCCCACTTGCTTGAAGTTAACCACATTCCGAACGTCACACGTTTTCCCGAGACTTGGGAAGGTTACTCGACGTTCGTGCTCGACTGGCTGACGGCAGACTGTGGATAGACATGCCTTGCGGCGGAACGGCGTCAGTGCGTTTCCTGATGGTTAGCTTTACCCTCAACGCTCGGTGCCGGTGGACGTTCCCCCCGTCACTCACACCATAACGATGAACCTCGAACTGCTTCGCAATTCTGTTGGCGCAAACGATGACGAAGCAGAAGACGCAATCGACGACGCTGAGCGGTTTGTGCCTGATTGGAGACTCAAAGTTCGACGAACTGGTTCTCGCACTTAAAAGCAATCTTGATAGTAGTACGCTCTCTACGACCGAGACGGCTCCTCCTGGCGAATGGGCGATACCGCGGTTCGACTTTGACGACCGAAACTCATTGGCAGCGAGCAATCGAAGAATCGGTCGAAGGTGTCGCGGGCGGTGTCGTCCGTGCTGAACGGAGGAAAGCAGGAGCCATCGACGATGACTCGAAACCCAGCAAAAAGCCGATCCTGATCGGTGCTGAGGAATCAGGATCGGCGGAAAGGCACGCCCAGGTGGATTCGAACCACCGACCTACGGATTAGAAGTCCGTTGCTCTATCCAGCTGAGCTATGGGCGCGAGAGGAGGGTCGCTCGATGGCGACGAGCGGCAGTTTAAACCACCGGTTTCGATTTGGCGAGTTGACCTGCCGCGTTTTGATGGCCGCTTGATTCGCGACTCAGTCGGCCTCGCTGCTGGTCTGCCCGTAGGACCAACCGCACTCCCTGCACTCGTCGTTGTCTTCCGCCATTTCTTTGCCACACGCCAGACACGCGTCCTCGTTCGTGTTCGCCATCATCTGAAGCCGAGCCTTCGATTGAGTCCTCAGTTGGCTGGCAATCTGCTTGGCATGGGCCTCCTGAGACTCGGGCACCTTCACCTTGACGCCCCCATACGCTCCGGAATGCATCCAGTTCATGCCGACGGTGTGGTTGTCCACGAGCTGAGGCGTCAAACCTTCTCGCGTCAACAACATGGCCAACATCTCCGCATCAACCACGTGATCAAACACATCGACGACAACAAAATTGGTTTGCATGGGATGGATCCCGGTGGGTTTGCATTGGAAACGCGAAACGTTTTCACGCTGGAGATGAGGCTTGCAGATAGACGGGCGAGGAATCCGTTGCTTGTGGGCGCTCCAATCGTCTGCGTAGGAATCTTCACGAGTTTCGTTGGTAAACCGTTTCGATCGCTTTGGCCTCTTCTCCGTCTGGCGTGACGTTGTAGGCGGTGATGACCAGGCCGGATTCTTCATCGTACGCGTAGCGAGTTTTCCAGCCCCAGCGTGGGTGATCTTTGCCAACGTCGTAGTGGCCGAAGACTTCGAACGCAGCACTTCGTTTTGACAATCCTTCGGGCACCGTCAACGGTCCACGCGAAATCATGATGGCGCCGCTCATGTGGAAATCGTCTACCCAGGAGATCTCAAAGTTCTCCGTGACTTCATTGAAGGCGATCCATTCTTCGCCGTGACGCGGACGGCCTTGGATCTGACTTTGATAGACGTGACGCAGGAAGCGACCTTCCAGCATTGGCTTGATGCTGCCGGAGACTTCGGATTTGTCAGCGAGCTTGCCTGGCTCGAACCAGGTTTGACAGGCCCCTCGCCAATCTCCTTCCAGGGCACGCAGCAGTTGTCGGGGTGGCACAGCATTTCCTCGCAATAGGAGCGGCGGTTGATGAACCTCAAGGATAGCGACTTAAGGAAGCAAGCATAAAAAACGACCCCGGAGAGGCAGACTCTCCGGGGCCGTTTGTCTTTGAAATCGATCGCTGGCGAACTATCGCGTCGCGACTGGTTGCGTGTAGATCGCGTGCTTGGCGTTGCCACCGGCTCGCAGGTAGGCAACTAGATCAGCGATTTCTTCCTCGTTCAACGTGTCCAACAATCCGTTGGGCATCATGCTGACGGTGGATTCACGCGTTTGGATGACAGCTTCGCGGTCAACCTCCGCCAACGAAGATGGATCAAGCATGTTGGTCATCACGTTCAGGACTTTGTTCCGCATGTTGATCACACGACCGGTGATGACTTCTCCATCCTCGGTCAGGAACTGCGTCGAACCATACTGGTCACTGATCACCTTGCTGGGTTCGATGATCGAAACCAACATGTCACGAGGACTGAACTTGCCACCGGCACTGGTCAGATCAGGACCGAGAATTCCGCCCTGCAGTCCCATTCGGTGACACTTGTAACATGTCGCAGCGGCAAACATCGCCTTGCCGTTTTCGAAGTCGGGACGACGGTTTTCGTCGCTCACCAAATCGACCAAATCGTCGACCTTCCATTGCTTGACAAACTCACGTGGCGGTCCGGCGGGAGCCTCGTCGGTTTGCTTGGGCTTGGCCAGCACATCGGCGAGCGATTGCTTGTCAGCGTCTGACAAACGCTCAACCGTGACCTTTTTGATGTTGTCCAGGAATCCGCCAAACGACATCCCGCCACGAGCGGTCGCCATCTCGTTGAACCACGCTAGGTAATCACGACGGAGATCATTGCTCCAACCTTCTTTGGCTGCTCGCAACGCCATCGCGTAGTGGATTTGGCTCTCTTGGCTCGGCGAATTTTGCAACGCGGCAACAACCGAAGCGGTCGATTCCGGGTCGCCCAAGTAGATCGCCATGATTGCCAGCTCACGGTCGAGCGAATCAAGGCCGGTTGGGAATTGGCCTTTGATCTTTCCGAATAGAGCGTCACGTTGCGTTTGCGTGAACTCGCCCAAACGCATCGCCACCAAGCCAGCCGCACGGAGGAAGTCGATCTTTTCACTGGCCGCCAATGATTCCAGATCGATCGTTTCCAACGCTTTGACAACATCGGCTTGATCCGCTTTCTCGCCCGTACGCGCCAAAGCGATCACGCCGAGAATTTTGGCTTCGGCGTTTGCTTCGTTCAGTGCCGCTTTCTTCCAGCTCGAAGGCGAACGGTGTTCCAGAGCAATGCGAGCGGCGAAGCGAATCGCCCGGTCATCATGGCTCAGGTTCTCGATCGCTAGCTTGACAGCCTCCTCTGGACTGACCGATAGATCCGCGTCGTCCACATGCAAAGCTTCGATGCTGTGACGCAGTTCACGAAGTTGCTTGGCTTCGTCAGACGCGGCAACGACTTCTTCCGCCGCATCAGCAGCGGCGATGTCACCGGTGTACTTGATCCGGTACAGACCGCTTTGCGTGCCACGACCACCGATCGCAAAGTACAGGGCTCCATCGGGATGAATGACCAAGTCGGTCACGGGCAACGGTGCTGCGGTGGCGAAGGTTTCGTAAGTCCCGCTGTAGCTGGAACCATCTTCGGTCAAATGCACCGCGTGGATGTTGCCATAGCTCCAATCCGAAATAAACAGAGCGTTTTCGTACTTCTTAGGGAATTTGGCGCCGTAGCCAAACACGATGCCCGTTGGCGAACCCGGACCGATATCGACGGCGGATCCGAACGAGTCGGGATAGTACGCAGGCCATTTGCCGGTACCGTTTCGCCATCCGAATTCTGAACCACTGATCACGTGGTTGATTCGGGTGGGGCGGTACCAAGGCGTGCCGACGTCCCATTCCATGTCAGCGTCGTAGGTGAACAGTTCGCCCTGACGATTCAAGGCAATGTCGTACGGGTTACGAAAACCAGTCGCGATCAATTCCACATCGCTGCCGTCAGGGTTCAACGAGCAGATGAATCCACCAGGAGCCATTCGGTTGGCGTTGTGACCTCGAGCATCGGGCATGCGGCCGAGCAAGTGGTCTTCGTCCCAAACCTTTGGCACTCGAGAGTGGGCGATTTCTTCCGGCAGATTGGTGTTGTTCCCGGCGACCATGATGATGCGTTTGCCATCGGGCGTCACCAGCAACGCGTGAGGCCCGTGCTCACTGCCGCCGTTGAGCGGAATGATGTGTTCCTTTTTGTCGTACTGATCGTCGCCATCGGTGTCGGTCAAACGCCACAAACCACACGGAAACTCTCGAGCGTTGACGTTGGCGTACAACGACCCGAACGCGCACAGCAGACCTTGGGCACCGACGAATTCAATCTCGAGCTTTTCGACCTTGGCTTCGCCCGAGCTCATGTCGATTCGGAAGAGTCCGCCAGATTGATCGCAGGCGATCAGGCGTCCTTTGGGGTCGACGGTCAAACTGACCCAAGAACCTTCCGACTCGGGGGCGACTTCGTGCAACAGCTCGACTTCAAAGCCTTCCGGGACTTTGAACTGCTCGGCGGGTGTGACGCCCAGCCCAGCCGAAGCATTCGGAAGATGAAGCTGGCTCAGCCCAAGGACGCCAACGAAGGCCCCCAGACGAAGAACAGAGGACGTCGCTGCGAAAACTCGCCGGGACAAAACGTTTCCCGCGTGCGAGCTCGCGAAAACGCCAGCGGACGTGGAAGAACAGAGGGATTTCATGGACGAAGCAGTTGCCGGAGGGATGGGGAGGGGTGGGGGACGCGGTCGCAAACCACGCCGTCGAGCGATCGCTCGGAGAAGTCCATATATTAACCGCCTGCCGGGGCGATCGCCAACCAACGCGGAGAAGATCTTCGATTCCCTCTCCCCCACCCCAAACCGGCGTGAAACCGTCCCAATCGATCCCGCCATGCCCTGGTTGTCCCCGCATCCGCACTGGCTCGTGAGCGAGCTGACTCTCGTTCAGAGTCCCACGACTGATCGAGGTTGAAGTGCTGTGTTCTTGACGTCCTGCCAGCCTCGCCCGTACGGGAGGCCGTGCAGTTTCCAAGCTGTTTTTTTGCCACGCGTTTGTCATCATCCTCCCCTTGGGAGGGTGAAGCAAAACTGCGCGACCTCGGTCCCCTCACAGGGGTTCAGCACCGGGTTTGGTATCGACACACCGGCCGGCGGCTTGCTACAGGCCACATGGAGTGTGGTTTTTGCCACGCGTTCTCGTTTGTTTTGTGTTGGTGGCTGCCATGAATACTTGGATCGGAATCCCGTCGTTTACCGCCCTCGTCTGTATGTTGGCAGGCATTCTGGCTGGACATTTGCTGTGGTACCGCGATCGCAGCCGCGATGTGCAAGCCATTAAAGACGCCGAGAAGAAGTACGCAAAAGCGAAAGCGGCAGCCCGAAGTCGCAAACACCACTTCCTCAGCATGCAGGGCGACATCGATTCGCTGCAATCCAGCCGAGACGAAGTCAAAGCCGAAAGCGAACAACTCCGTCAGTGGCTCAAAGACCAAAAGCAATTGACGGCCGAAGCGGAAACCGAACTCGGACATCTGCGGACCGAACACAGCCGTTTTGAATTGGCCAACAAGGATGCGGAAGAAGCTCGCCAAGCTGCGACCGCTTCGCTGCAACAAGCGGAAAAAGAAATCGAGTCACTGCGTTCTGCTTTGGCAGACAACGAAACCCGATTCGAAGAGTCCGCTTCCAAAATGCGTGAACTCGCTGAAACCGCCAACGCCACCGGCGATGAGCTCGCCAACAGAGAAAAGCAGCAGGAATTCCTGATGCAGGCCAACGAGCAACTGAAGAAACAAAATGCCGAGCTCGAATCGCAAATCGAAGTCACCCGTGGTGAAGTCTTTGCCGCCGAAGAAGCCCTCAACGCATTCCGGCAACAGCAAACCTCGCTGCAAAACGAACAAGAAAACACTCAAAGCCAGGTCCAACAAATTCTCGCGGACCTCAACGCTGCGAACGAAGAGATCGACTCACTGAGCCAAGCCAACGAATCGCTTCTTCAGCGAGTCGAAGAAGCCGTTACTCAGCGTGACGCCGCGATCCTGCAGCGTGATCAATTCGCTGCTGAGCGAGAGAACGTTTCCAACGAATACGACGAGACCGGTCAACGCTTTGCCGAGCTGCAAAAAGAATACGAGAACCTGCGATCGCAACATGAGATCGCTATTCAAACCGCGACCCGCCACGAAGAAACGGTTCAATTGGTTCGCGAAGAATTGGAAACTCGCAACGAAGAAGTGAGCGAACTGAAAACGGCTCGCACCCAGCTGGAATCCACGTTGCAAGAGAACGAGCTGAAACTACAGACGCTGCAAAGCGAACGCGAAGAGCTGGCAGAAGAACTCGACGAGCGAACGCTTCGAATTCAAGAAGCCATCGACAGCCGTGTGGTTGCCGAATCGGCACTGTCAGAACTCGAAGAACGGCTGAGCCTGACTCACGCGGAACTGAACTCCAAATTGGAACACACCGCATCGCAACTAGCGTCGACGGAATTGAGCCTGACCGAAACCCAGTCGCAACTCACGCAGACGGTCGAAAAATTATCGACGACCGAGTCTCAGCTGGAACAAACACGAACAGAGCTGGCGTCGGTTCAAACCAGTTGGACCGAAAGCAAAGCCAAGTTGTCAGAATCAGAATCCAGGCTTTCCGCCACCGCGCAAAAGCTGTCGTCGGTTGAGTCTCAACTCGAAAAAGCTCAAACCGAACTGGCATCCACCGCGTCGCGTTTGGAAACGACGGAGTCTTCGCTCGCGTCCGCGATCGTCCAACGCGACCGTCACGAGAAAACGCTGCAAGAAATTCACGCGTCGACGGAACAACTGCGCAACGAAGCCACACAATTGGAAGCCACCATCGCGTCGAAAGACGATGCGATCTCGCAACTGCGAAACGATCTGCAGGTGCAGCAAGATTCCGTGTCGCGGCATCGTGCAGAAATCGAACGACTTCAATCGGTTCGTCCCGAATTTGAAAAGCTGAAGCAAACCGTTTCGGAACGCACCAACGAAACCACGCGTCTGGCTCAACAGGTCAAGAATCAGCAACAACGCGAGACGCAGTTGCAGCAAGAGATCGATGAACGCAATCAGCAAGTTCAATCGCTGCGACGATCGCAAGAACAGCTCGAGTCACGAATCAGCGAACAAACCTCGCTGGTGCAACGATTGACTCAGGAGTTGAAGTCGACCAAGGAATCTCTGCAAACTGCTCGTCAGCACGAACCGCGTGCCGTGGCGATGCAATCCCAGGTCGCCGACCTCACCGTCGAACTCAAACGCGTCTCCAGTGAACTCGATCAAAGCCTCGATGCAAACGCGGAGATGCAAGAACGCATGCGAGTGCTGGAAGGCAAACTGCACGAGAGTGCCGCCGTCATGCGGGACCTCCGTCGCAAGCGAGCACATGTGCCCGTGTTGGAATCCAACGAGAACCAACGTCGCGCCGCGTAGCGTTGCAAAAGCAACACTCCCAGGACGATGGATTTCCAAGTCCGTCGAAATGAAATCCCGACGCGTCCGCGAGGGACACGTCTGAATTTTGGCGAAGCCACCAACGTAGGCCAGGTCATTACCTGGCACCCAGCCGATGCTTTGGAACAGAGCGAGCCGTCCAGCCGGTCACGCAAGACTCAGCGATGTTCGTCCATTCACCCAGCCAGGTACAACCTGGCCTACATCTCTGTCCCAACCCGACGCGTCAGCGAGAGACACGTCTGAATTCTGGCGAAGCCACCAACGTAGACAAGGTCATTACCTGGCACCCAGCCGATGCTTTGGAACAAAGCGAGCCGTCCAGCCGGTCACGCAAGGCTCAGCGATGTCCGTCCATTCACCCCGCCAGGTACAACCTGGCCTACATTTCTGTCCCAACCCGACGCGTCAGCGAAGGACACGTCTGAATACTGGCGAAGCCACCAACGTAGGCCAGGTCATTACCTGGCACCCAGCCGATGCTTTGGAACAAAGCGGGCCGTCCAGCCGGTCACGCAAGACTCAGCGATGTCCGTCCATTCACCCCGCCAGGTACAACCTGGCCTACATATTTGTCCCAACCCGACGCGTCAGCGAGAGACACGTCTGAATTCTGGCGAAGCCACCAACGTAGGCCAGGTCATTACCTGGCACCCAGCCGACGCTTTGGAACAAAGCGGGCCGTCCAGCCGGTCACGCAAGACTCAGCGATGTCCGTCCATTCACCCCGCCAGGTACAACCTGGCCTACATATTTGTCCCAACCCGACGCGTCAGCGAGAGACACGTCTGAATTCTGGCGAAGCCACCAACGTAGGCCAGGTCATTACCTGGCACCCAGCCGATGCTTTGGAACAAAGCGAGCCGTCCAGCCGGTCACGCAAGACTCAGCGATGTCCGTCCATTCATCCCGCCAGGTACAACCTGGACTACATTTCTGTCCCAACCCGACGCGTCAGCGAGGGACACGTCTGAATACTGGCGAAGCTACCAACGTAGGCCAGGTCATTACCTGGCACCCAGCCGATGCTTTGGAACAAAGCGAGCCGCCCAGCCGGTCACGCAAGACTCAGCGATGTCCGTCCATACACCCCGCCAGGTACAACCTGGCCTACATTTCTGTCCCAACCTGACGCGTCAGCAAGGAAAGACACCCTCCGCTTTCAGATCAACATCTCTTCGCGGATTTTGGTGAGGTAGGCAAGCATCGGACGTGGTCGGCCTTTGGCATCGATCACTCCCGCGTGCGGCGTCATGTGAGGATGCTGGTCCGACCAACCGTCCCACACCACCGCGTGAACGATTTGCTTGGATAGCAACGTCTCAATCAGTGGTTGCACAAATTCAATCTGAGCCTTCGCCCAAGCGTCGGGCTCGCCATTGATTTCGGGTGACAACGGCCGTGTTTGAATCGGCAATCGTGCGGCGGCGTCTTTACCGGGTGCGCCGGCGACGGACAACTGAACCATCAGCGGAGCGTTCAGGGTTCCCCAACGGTCGATCATTTGCCCGAACTCGACCGCCGATCGAGGGTGAGTGTCACCGTCGTCGAAACCAAACCGGAAATTCAATCCGATCCCAGCCAACCCCAAACCGCTTCGCAGCAAAGCATCGGCGAAGTGCAGCGGGCTGATCCCTTGTTCATCGCGGGCGAGGTATTCGCCACAAGGTTGGTCCAGGGACATCAGAACGGGCGTGTTCGGATCGCATCGCCGGATCGTCTGCAAAATTCCGATCGAAAACCGCATGACTTGTTCATCGTCAAAACCGAGCGGTCCGGCGACGTTCAGTCCGGAGGCGGCGTTCCAAAGGTTCACGCGTCCGCGAAATTGCACGACCGTTTTCTCGACGAAGCTGGTCATTGTCGACATCAACTTGTCGAAGTCGTCGTCCAACAAAGTCAACCAATCCGGCAGCAGACCTTTGCGGTAATCGATAACCGGTCCGCCGATCACACGCAGTCCCATTTGGGCACACGCGGTCAGGGCTTCATCGGTGGGTTCGTAATTCGGACGCCCCGAATCGGTTTCGATTTCGCCCCAGCTGATTCGAACCGCGGCGGCGTTGAACGCTCGCGTGATGGTGGCTTGTTCGTCAATTGAATTGCTGGCACGCCCGGATTGCATGTCCGCGGTGACTTCGGTGGCAGGCAGCGGCGGCAAGACTCCGACGGCCAACATGGTGCTCAACCGAGTTTCGCGACTACGGCGATAGGCAACGGACTGAGTCGAGAACAGATCGCCCAGTTCGTTGGAGGCGTGCTCGAGAGCTTCGATGGCTTCCAAGGCGGCATCCACGCACGACGGATCGTCTGGGGCACACTGCGCCGCATCCAGAAAACGCTTGGTGCCTCGCGTTAAGAAGTCGTCGAATCGATCACTGAGAACCAACCCGCCGCGTTGCCAGACATCGGCTTGAACACGAACGCGATAACAACTTCCCCGAGCCAATTCGACAAACAGTCGGTGGGAACGGTCCAGACAACGCAAACTGCATGTGCTGAGTTGGCGATACCCGATGGAGGGAATTGGGCAAGTCAGGAACAATTTGGCCGATGTATCGACGCCGCGAGTCAGCGTGAAGCGGCCGTTCGAGTAAGAATTCCGCGACTGCCACGGCACCCCTTCGATGCCGCATAGATACGCGTCTTCCCAACGAGTCGATTCAAAGAACTCGTTCGCTGCGTCAGGGACATCAAAATGCATTTGCCCCATGGCAACCAGCGATTCAAAGACCGAACAAAAAACTATCGGGAAACGTCCGAAACGTTACTCAGGACCATCCTGGCAACCGAGACGGTGCGGCTCACCCCTGTCGCCCGCCATCCGTTTCCCCGACGTTCGTTCGAGTTGATGGAAACGCCTGAATCAAGCGATCCTCAACTTTCGAAGGATTGTCCGAAAATCCCCTCCGGAACGATCCCTGGCAACAAAGTGTCTTGTCCGAGTGTCATTCCCAAGGAACTCCCGCACACAACGTGTGAACAACCACCTTTGTCCAACCGGGCTGGAAACAACCGAGTCGATCTGAAAAGGGGCCGGGTGGGATGGTTTGGCACGCGACCGGTGCCACTCCGCCGGCTTTCGCCTTAGCGCCATCATAGTAGTCGGTTCGGTCAGTCGCCGCGAGATGGCTGGTTCGAGGCACAAGAGCACCCTTTGGGGGACGAATCGTCCATTGAGCTCCGACGTGGGAGGTTGTCGCTTTGCACCATCGCTTTACGCCGTCATCGCGTGTAACCTGTTTCGCTCGTTTTTTGAATTGCACCTTCTGAGAAGCAACACGCATGGACTGGATCGCGGAAGACCAACTCGGATCGCTTGGATTGCTGATGGGCGAGGCGGTGGAGCGTCTCGTTGATTCGCACGACCAGGGTTTCGATTCCCGCGCAGCAATGCTGACGGTGAAGACCCCAACCCTGACTCAAGGCGACAACGGTGTTCGCTTTGATTTCCAAGTGGTTGGCAACCGAGAAAAGCAGCAAACCGTTGCTCTCGAAATCGTCCCGCAAGTCGACGAGGACGATCCCGGCGGAGTCGGCGAACTGTCCAGCGAATGCCAGTGCGGATGCGTGGCTTTTCTGCGAGACAATTCGTGCCCGCACACACTGGCCGCCGCGTGGTGGTTGCAAGAACAAATCGCTCGCAGAAACGGCAACGGGCAGCTGATCGAATTTTTGGGCGGCCTGAAAGCTGACGCGGTCGCGGCGGGCAAGCAGTTCGTTGATGAACTGTTGCGACGAGCTAAAAATTCGCGACCGGCACCCGCCGAAGACGCTGAACCCACTCGTTTGCAATGGCGAGTTCGCGTGAACATGGCATCGCAAACGGCACCACTGACAATCACGCCGTTTGAACAAAAGCAACGCAAGGGTGGCAAGGGTTGGACGAAGGGTCGCGAAGTCCGCAGCTTTGATTTGCTGGATCAAAACTTGTTGACCGATCCACTGGACAGCAAGATCGCATCGCTGACGTCGGTGCCGACACACGGCGTTCATGACGACAACTACGCCATCTTCGAAGCCTTGCGAATGCTGGCCGGCCACGAGAATGTTGCCTGGGACGATCAAAACGCACTTCCCGTGGAAGTTTTCTGCAGTCAGTTGTTGTTGACGTTGCAGCCCGTCGAAGTCGAACAGTCCAAGAAACCCAAAGCATCCAAAAGCCAAACCGACGGCGAAGCTTCGAAGAAAAAGACCGCGGCAAAAACCACTCGCAAGTCATCAGGCAAACGTTCGGGTAAATCGGCCGATGAGTTATTGGGCAACGTCACCGCAACGATGACGATGCCCGAATCGGAACTCGACTCCATCGAGGCTCCATCCGCTGATGGTTTGATCCCCGACGATTTGATTCCCGATGACGAAAAGGTCGAGGTGCAATTCCAACCGCGACTGTCGGTCGACGGAATCGACATCGATGTGCAAAAGTGCGAGATCGTTGTCGGCGGACTGAGCCCCGTCGAGCCGGCGATCATTTTGGCCGACGCCGACGAAGACCGCATCGTCCTGTGCACACTGGCCGATCCCGCCGCGATCGGGATCATTCAGTTCTTGCTGCGCGGCGATTACCGCGACACCCTGCTTGATCACGCGACCGCTTCGCGTTTGGCTCTGGCCGCTGGATCGATCGACTCGCTGATTCGAGTGGAGTTGCCACCGCAATTGGCCGGCCCAATCGTTCCGGCTCCGTGTGAGTTGGTGCTGCAAATGCGTCCGCGTCCGGGGGCAGGACTGAAGGTATCTCTGCGGGTGTACGAGTCACGTTTACGAGATTCGTTGATTCCTGGGGATGCTCCCGAGTTGGTGCCGTGCCTGGCCGAGACCGGTCCGATTCGATTGCAACGCGATTTGAAAGCGGAATTGGAATCTGCCGAAAAGATTGTGCAACGTTTTGGACTCAGCCGCCTGTCTCACGAAAGCACTATGGAGTGGGTCGCGCTGACCGATCACGCCGCATTGGATTTGCTCGGTCGTTTGCATGACGCCGGTGATGAATCACCCCGAATCGTTTGGCCCGAAGGAGAAACGTTCCGCGTTCGTGGTGAGATCACACCGAAGTCCCTACGAATCAAAATCGATGACTCACCGGACTGGTTCGGCATGACGGGAACCGTGACCGTCGATGGTGTCGACGTGCCACTGCAAGATCTGTTAATGGCGGTCCGCGAAGACCGGCAACTCGTCCGTGTCGGCGATCGCCGTTTCGCGAAAATCAGCGAGGCGTTTCGCAAACGTTTGACTCAGTTGGGCGATACGCTGGTCAGCGAGAAAGGACAACTGCGATTGGCCGGAGCGGCCGTGCCATTGGCTCGCGACGTTCTTGGCGACGACGTGACGCTGGAAACAACCGCGGCTTGGCACCAAGCGATTGAGCGTCTCGATTCGCTTCAGGATTGGTCGCCCGATCGTCCGGAAGGCTTGGACGCAACGCTTCGTGATTACCAGTTGGACGGCTACCGATGGTTGGCTCGTTTGAGTCGCTGGGGCGTCGGTGGTGTTTTGGCCGATGACATGGGTCTCGGTAAAACGGTTCAGACGCTTGGCATCTTGGTCGAACGTGGCCCCGTTGGCCCCGCGTTGGTCGTGGCGCCAACCAGTGTCGGTGAGAACTGGGTCCGAGAAGCGGAGAAATTCACTCCCGCGTTGACCGGCAAGCTTTACCGCGATTGCGATCGAGACGAAGTCATCAAGACCGCGGGCCCGAACGACTTGCTGATTGTCAGCTACCAATTGCTGCAACGCGACGCGAAACGATTCGCTTCGCGAGGTTGGCACACGTTGGTGCTCGACGAAGCTCAATTCATCAAGAACTCGCAAACCAAAACTTCGCAAGCCATTCGAACGATCCAAGCGGATTGGCGTTTGGGGCTTTCCGGTACGCCACTGGAGAATCACCTCGGCGAGTTGTGGAGTCTCTTCCGAACGTTGAGTCCCGGCTTGCTCGGATCATGGCAAAGATTCCGAAGTCGATTCGCCGAACCGATTGAACGACACAGCGACGCGGATCGCCGTGAATCGTTGGCGCGTTTGGTTCGCCCATTTGTGTTGCGCCGGACCAAAGACAAAGTGCTGAAAGAATTGCCGCCTCGAACCGAGATCACGCTTCGCGCGGAATTGTCGGCGCCCGAACGCAAACTTTACGAAGACGCTCGTTTGGCCGCGCTAGCGGAATTGACCGCGGGCGGCGGAGCACCATCGCACGAAGGCCGGCGTCGAATTCAAACACTGTCATGGTTGACCCGTCTGCGTCAACTTGCCTGTCACCCATCGTTGGTCGAACCAAGCTGGAAGGGAACCTCTTCCAAATTGCAACTGTTCTTGTCACTGGTGGAAGAGCTTCGCGAAGGTGATCACCGCGCCCTCGTGTTCAGCCAATTCGTCAAACACCTCAGCGTGGTGCGAGCCGCTTTGGACGAACGTGGAATATCGTATCAGTACCTTGATGGTGCCACTCCGTCGCACGAACGACAACGCCGCGTCGATGCTTTCCAAAACGGCGAAGGCGATCTGTTCTTGATCTCATTGAAGGCTGGTGGAACCGGTTTGAACCTGACCGCGGCTGACTATGTGTTGCACTTGGATCCATGGTGGAATCCCGCCGTCGAAGACCAAGCAACTGACCGAGCGCACCGCATTGGGCAAGAACGTGCGGTGACGGTTTATCGATTGGTCGCTGAGCGAACGATCGAGGAGCAAATCCTTCAGTTGCATGCAGACAAGCGAGAGCTCGTTGCCGGCATCTTGGATGGCACCGATGCCGCCGCGAAGTTGCAAACGCAAGACTTGATCGACCTGATCAAGGCTGAAATGGGCTGATCCACAACAGCGTTTCGCAGCGGGAATCACTGGACTTTTTGCTTTCCACCGCGGCCCGCTGCAACGCCTGAGAGTTTCCCGCCAAAGCGATTTGGTTGCGCAACTCTCGCTGCGCCAATGTCTTTTTTGGCATCGACTTTGCGGCCATTTGTCTCCTGAACGACGCTCTGTGAACGTGAACGCACGCGTCAATTTGTGCCCCTACACAGGAGACCGAAATGACTAAGCGACTACCTACACGCCAACGACGTCTTGTACTTGCTGTTGCGGCCGGACTGATCACGCCACTGGCCGCTGCATCCACCGCGAAAGCAGGTTTCGGATGGGAATGGGAAACCGGATCGCCTTATTACGAGGACGATGCCTGGTATGACGTCAGCGAATGGTTCGACGGAAATGATTACAACCCAACCGACGAAGCGATCGGACGGTGGGACAACGAAACGTACGACCGCGATGAAGCCCTGACGTCCAGCGACTCAGACAACGACATCGACTGGACCAACAAAGATCACGGGTACTACGCCGATACTGATTCGAGTGACACTTGGTTCTACGATTACTACGACCACGGGTACTCGGACTACGGTGACTCCAACAACGACGGCAACTACGAGTACACCTCGAACTACTACGACTACGACAACGACGGCGTGTACGACGCCTTCGCTTCGTACACAGACACCGATGGCGATGGCATCTACGACGACGCCACGTATATCTCGTTCTCAAACAGTGCTGAGCAAAATGACTCGCAGAAGACTGCTCAGAAGAAAGCCGATCAACAGAACGCATCGGCCAAAAGCCAATCGTTCACCGGAACGATCACCCGAGCCAAGAAGGTGAAGACACCGGCAACGACCAATGTCGTTGTGGAACTTCAGAACCAAAGTGAAGGCAAATCGATGATCGCCGACTTGGGCCCTGCGGATCAACTCGACCGCATGCCACAACTGAACGACACCCTGACGGTCAAGGGTTCGCCGTTCAAAGCGGGAGATACGAGCGTGTTGCTTTCGCGATCGATTGAACACAACGGCCAACAGATGCAAGTTGAACGCAGTGGTCGAGAATACTCGGGCACGATTGAAAGCACGAAGACCGTTGATGTGCGAGGTCAGCAACGACAGCTTGCAAAAATCAAAACCGATGACGGCAAAAAGATGCTCGTCGATTTGGGACGCAAGCAAGACTTGGACACCAACATCACTGAAGGTAGCCAAGTGACAATCAACGGTCCCGCCGTTCAAGTGAAGGACCGCGTGATGTTGCTCGCGACGAAAGTGACCTTGGATGGTGACACAATTGAGATTTCGCGAATGGCCCAGAAGTGATTCGACTGATCTTGTTGGCAAGTCGATGACGCAATGCGTTCGGCAACTCGCCGAACGCATTTTTTTTGGTTTCAGGTCACGCAACTGACTTTGTCGAATGCCCTCGCTCAAGACCAAATTGGGCTGTGGCTACTTGCGTCACGGACTGATCCGTAGAAGAATTAATTCTCGGACAAGTTTTTCACACTCATTCCTTGCATCCATCGAGCAATAGTAATGTCGCGATTGTTTTTCTCCGCCCTGTTTGCGTTCAGCGTTTCTGTCTTCACTGTTGGTTGCGGAGGCGGCGGCAACGAAGTGATCGAAGACACCCGCTCGCCAGCCGAAGTGCAACAAGAGCAAGAAGATTACGAAAAGCAAATGGAAGAAACGATGGATTCCGCCACGAACAGCTAGTT